>CAZBER010000040.1:0-37630 GCA_964490985.1 uncultured Desulfovibrionaceae bacterium
CAAAAAAAGGTTCCCTCCCCGCATTCTTCGTTTTCCCCCTACGACGCGCAGTCGGTGGGGTCGCCGTGGAGTTTGTCCAGGGCGTGGGGGATGGCTGGCAGGATGGCGGCCAGGTTTTCCCGAACGGCCTTGGGCGAGCCGGGCAGGTTGACGATGACGGCCGGTCCCAGGGTGCCGGCCACGGCCCGGGAGAGCATGGCGTGGGGCGTTTTGGCCAGGGACGCCGCCAGCATGGCCGCTTCGAATCCGGGCAGGCGCTTTTCGAGGACGGGCAGGGTGGCTTCGGGCGTGGTGTCGCGCGGGGCCAGGCCCGTGCCGCCGGTGGTGACGATGAGGTCGAAGCCTTGGGTCAGGGCCAGGTCCACGAGCAGGGCCTTGAGGGTTGCCGGATCGTCCGGGATGATGTGGCCCTGGGTCAGGCACAGGGGGAGGCTTCCGGCGCAGGCTGCGGCAATGGCCGGGCCGGCGGCGTCGGCCCGAAGCCCCTGGCTGCCCTTGTCGCTCAAAGTGATCCAGGCCAGGGCCAGGCCGGATTTGGTCATGGTGAAGGCGGTTTCGCCGGCGGCCAGGCGTCCGGCGGCCAGGGCCGTGGCCATAAGCACTTGGCTGGCCGGGGCCTGGTCCTGGCCGGGACGGCGCGACACGGCGATGATCTGCAAGGCCGGTCCGCCCGCTGCCGGGGTCAGCGCGGTTCCGGCGGAAAGATACGGCAGGCGGTCCGAGGCGGCCGTCAGGCGGAGGGCGTATTCCGGGGCTTCGGTTTCCACGAGCGCCACCCGGTCGCCCGGGTTCAGACCGAGGGGTGATTTTGCGGCCAGGGTCAGGGATGGGGTCATGGCGGCTTCCTTTGGCGGGCCTTGCGATTTTCAGGGGGTTGGGTCAAAAGCGTCGCAACGATACGTCCGACGCGGGCGCCTGATCAAGCGAGGAGAAGCGAGGAAAACGGATGAAGGGAATCATATTGGCCGGCGGTTCCGGCACGCGGCTTTACCCCATTACCCGCGTGGTGAGCAAACAGCTTTTGCCTATCTACGACAAGCCGATGATTTATTATCCCTTGTCCGTGCTCATGCTGGCCGGCATCCGGGACATTCTCATCATTTCCACGCCAAACGACCTGCCCCGCTTCCGGGAAATGCTCGGCGACGGCTCGAACCTGGGCATGTCCTTTTCCTACAAGGTGCAGCCCCGCCCCGACGGCCTGGCCCAGGCATTCATCCTCGGCAAGGAGTTCATCGGCAAGGACAGCGTGTGCCTGGTGCTCGGCGACAACATCTTTTACGGCCAGGGCCTGGCCAATGTGTTGCAGCGCTGCGCCAAGCTCACGGACGGGGGCGTGGTCTTCGGCTACAAGGTGCGCGACCCCAGGCGCTACGGCGTGGTGGAATTCGACGCGGCCAGGAACGTGATCAGCATCGAGGAAAAGCCCCAGCGCCCCAAGTCCAAGTACGCCGTGACGGGACTGTATTTCTACGACAACAACGTGTCGGCCGTGGCCGAGGGGCTGACGCCGTCGGCCCGGGGCGAGCTTGAGATCACGGACCTCAACAACGTCTATCTGCGCCAGGGCAGGCTCAAGGTGGAATTTCTCGGCCGGGGCTATGCCTGGCTCGACACCGGCACCCACGAATCCCTGCTGCACGCCTCGAGCTTTGTCCAGGCCATCCAGGAGCGCCAGGGCGTGCTCGTGGCCTGTATCGAGGAAATCGCCTACCGCATGGGCTACATCACGGCCGGGCAGGTGGAAGCCCTGGCCGCGGACATGCTCAAAAACGCCTATGGCCAGTATCTGATGGAGATGATCCGGGATATCTAGGCATCGCGGCTTGGCGACGCCGTGAGGGCATGAAAAAAGCCGCCCGAAGGCGGCTTGAACATTCAGGCAACTGGCGCGCGAATGGCCTAGTGGTGGTCTTCCTTCAGGAACTGGCGAATCCGGAAGAAGGCCACGCCCACGATGATGGCCATGTAAACATAGATGGCCGTGACCCCGAAGAAGCCTTGTTCGGTGGAATGGCCCATGTTCGTGACGAGTTCCGATACGACGCTCATAGCCTGTTCTCCTTCGGGTCTTTTAGCGTAAAATCGCGGTCATTTCCATATCCCGCACCGCCTTTGGCGTCAAGTCCCGGATCCGGAATTGTGAAAATCAGAGCATGGCGCTTCGTTTTGCGCATGATGCTTTCGTTTTTTCGCATCTGCGGCTAGGAAGAAGACACGGGGGAGCATCGTGGCCGGGGGTATGCGTCAATCGGCGTTGGGCCGGGCAGGGAACGTCAGGGCTTCCGTCCTGGCGGGCTTGGCCACGGCCGGCGTCCTGACCGGGGTCCTGGCCTGGGCCAGCGGCTGGTGCCGCGATCACTTTTGCCTGATGTGGAGCGCCGCGGGCGTTCCGCTTTTTTATGCGGCCGCTGCCGTGCTTGTCGTGCTGCCGGCCGGCCTGGTGGCGCTGCTGGTCGACCGGCAGGCCCGGCTGCGCCGGGATGTGTCCGCCAAACGCCGCGAAATCGCCTCGGTTCATGCCGACCTGGCCCGCACCAACCGGGCGCTTGCGGCCTTGAGCGCCGTCAACCACGAGCTGGTCCGGGCCGTGGACGAGACAACGCTTCTTTCGCGCATCTGCCAGGTGATGGTGGAAAAGGCCGGCTACAGCCTGGCCTGGGCGGGCCTGGTCGAACCCGGCCCGGAGCGGCGCGTGCGCGTGGCGGCCCGGGCCGGCGAGGGCGCGCGGTTCCTGGATGTCCTGGACATCCGTTGCGACGATTCCCCCCGGGGGCGTGGCCCCACGGGCACGGCCATCCGGGAAGGCCGTGTGGCGGTCGTGTCCAACTTCCATGACGAGGCCTTTTTCCGGAATTGGCCGGACAGGCCCCAGGCCCTGGATCGTTACCTGTCCGGCGTTTCCCTGCCCCTTCGCAACCAGGACCGGGTCATCGGGGCCTTGACCATCTACGAAACCCGGCCTCGGGATTTCGGCCAGGAAGAACTGTCGCTTTTGTCTCAGATGGCCGGGGATGTTTCCTATGGCCTTCGGTTTTTGCGGCTGGCCGAGGAACGGGAGCGGGCCAGGCGGTTTTTGCGCCAAGCCCTGCGCCTGACCGCCGCCATGGCCCACACGGCCCAGGCCCTGGTGGTCGGGGACTCCGGCGTGGCGGAAATGGCCGCGCTGGTGTTGCGCCAGTCCCTGCGGCTCACCGGGAGCGCCTGGGGCGGGGTGGGCCTGGTGGCCGAGCGCACCGGGCGCATCGACTGGGTGGCCCTTGCCGGTCCGGATCAGGGGCCGGCCTGGGACCCTGCCGCCGTTCGGGAAGTGTACCCCGATGACCAGGGCCGCTATGCCGGTCCCTGGGGCGAGGTCGTCAATGCCGGGGTGGCGGTGTGCCAGAACAGTCCCGTGCTTCTGGACGACTTCGGGCCGTGTCCGCCCGGGCAGCCGGCGGCGCGGTTTTTGGCCGTTCCCCTGGGGCGCGGAAACCGTCGCGTCCTTGGCCTCATGCTTTTGGCCGACAGCGCGCGGCCTTACGGCGAACGGGACGCCCGGGCCATATCCCGCCTGGCCGTGCTGCTGGACATGGGCATTTCCCGGCGTCGGGCCGAGGAGGAGCTGGTGCTGGCCCGGCGGCGGGCCGAAGCCGCCAGCGAGGCCAGGACCCAGTTTCTGGCCAATGTCAGCCACGAACTGCGCACGCCCATAAACGGCATTCTGGGCATGGCCCAGCTGGCGGTCCTGGAGGGCGCGCCCGGGGTTGAGGACGAATACTGGCGCACCGTGCGCGACAGCGCCGACCGGCTGGTGAAGATCGTGGACAACCTGCTGGAGTTGGCCGATGTGGAATCCGGGGCCCTCTCGCCGATGCTGCGGGAGTTTTCCCCGCGCCGGCTGCTGGAGTCGCTGCGCGGAGCCTTTGCCGTGCGGGCTTCCCTGGCCGGCCTGACCCTGTCCGTGGAGACCTCCGGCACCCTGCCGGAGAAGCTTCTGGGCGATCCGTTTCGGCTGCGCCAGATACTGGCCAACCTCATCGACAACGCCATCCGCTTCACTCCGTCCGGCGCGGTCATGGTGCGGGTGCAGCCCTTTGCGCCCCAAAGCGGGCCGCGACGCATCTTCGTGGCCGGGGATTTTACCGGGATCAGCCTGCTTTTTTCCGTGGCCGACACGGGCATCGGCATTCCCCGGGACAAGCAGACAGCCATTTTCGAGAGCTTCACCCTGGCCGAGGATTATCTGACCAAGCGGTTTGGCGGCACGGGCATGGGGCTGGCCATTGCCCGGCGGCTGGCCGAGCTTTTGGGCGGCAGCATCTGGGTGGAGAGCCGGCCCGACTTTGGCAGCACGTTTTACCTGGCCGTTCCCTTCTGGCCGGCAACCGCGCCGGACGCGGACCGGGCCGAGGCGGCCGGGCCCCTGGAACTGCCCGCCTTGCGGTTTCTGGTGGTGGAGGACGAGGCCGTAAACCGCCTGGCCCTGGCCCGCAGCCTGCGCAAGCTCGGCCATACTGTGGTCGAAGCCGGCAATGGCGAGGAGGCCTTGCGGCATCTGGCCATGGAACGGGTGGATGTGGTGGTCATGGATATCCAGATGCCGGTCATGGATGGCCTCACGGCCGTGACGCACATCCGAAACGGCGAGGTGCCGGGCACGGACCGCCGACTGCCGGTGGTGGCGCTGACGGCCTATGCCCTGGAAGGGGACCGCAAGCGGTTCCTCGATGCCGGCATGGACGAGTTCGTGACCAAGCCCTGCGACATAAGCGAGCTGCTGCGTACCGTGGCCAAGGTGGTCCAGGGGAAGGCCGGGAGTTAGCTTTTTCGCTCCGTGGCCACCGCGTTTTGGCCGTTTGCCGTGGAACACAACAGCCGCAACGTTTCCCGCGGTGCGCCTTGCTTAAGCCATTCGACGGCCGTTTCCGCGGCATTGGCCGGGTTGACTCAGGCGATGTCGCCGATTTTTGCAACCGTGCCCGTGCATTGCCGGAAAATATCCCGCACGGCGTCGTCCAGGGAAGCGACGCGCCTGTCCGCTCGCAATGCGGCTTCGATCAAGTGCAGGTCCTTGTGCAGGTTGCTGTAATTCGTTGCTGAAAGCTCGCTGTCGCCGAACGCGGCCCACAGCTCCTTGTCCGTTCCCCTGGGCAGGGCCACGAATTTTCCCTTGCGCACCATGGCAAGGCGCCAGCGGCGACTGAACCGGGACTGGTGCCTGTCCCATTCGGCGAGGATTTCCGGGTTTGCCGCCATCCTGTGGCAGATCAGCAGCACGGCTTCCAGAAACTCCCGGCACATCCGCGATGTCGGGTGCTGGGTCTCTCCGGCCGAACGGGCAATGGACGCGTCAATGACGATGGCCTTGGAGACCTTATTTTTCATGGCGAAAAAGCCTTGTCTCCACGGCGTCCAGATAGGCCTTTTCCGCATGCAGGGCGGTTTCGTCGAAATCCTCGGGCCAGTCGCCGAACGACCCGTTTTCGTCGAGTTCGGCGCAGGTGACGGTGGTGGAGCCGTCCTCTGGGCTGCGGGAAAACCAGTGCAGCTTGATCAGGGACGGATCGAGGCTGCCCTGGGCGACCAGGGTCTGCACGCCCCGGATCAGGATGTCGGAATGGGTTTCGATGACGGCCAGAACGCCACGCTTGGAGGCCTCGGCAATGACGGTGGCCAGTTTGTATTGCGCCTTGGGGTGGAGGTGGATTTCCGGCTGCTCGATGTAAACGATCTGCCCGGGCTCGGCCGCCAGCAGAGCCACGAGCACGGGGAGCGTTTGGGACACGCCCACGCCGACGTCGGCGATGTTGACGAGGTCGGAAGTGGTATCGTCTTTTGATTTGGGCAAACGACCGACTTTTATTTCAGCTTGTGTTGCATCAAGAGCGGTGGCGCTGACAAAGGATGTCAATCCTATAAACCCAAGATCGTGACAGAGGCGCTGAAGTTTCTCTTCATTGTTTAACTGCCAATGCCTGATGATGCTCGCTACATAATTTTCAAATGTCCCGGGAAAATTTTTTCCAATTTTTGATGTTTTGTAAGTTCGTTCTGGATTTCCTCGCAAACCTGAAAGATGGAGTATACTTGAAAAAAATTTTTCCATGAAATAGGTTCCATCTATCCAGATGACATCTTTATTTTTGTATTTGTAAGATACTTCTAAATCTAGTAAAAACCTTGTTTTTTCAAGTTCAAACGAAATTAATTTGATATTTTCAGTGTCAATTGTCTTATTTTTCTGTTGTAAATATTTTAAGAAATCATGCTTTGACATCGATTCTGATATTGTTATTTCTAATTTATTGTCGGTATAGTATTGTTCAAATTCAATATCAAAACCAAAGTCATCATTTTCTTTATAAGAAAAAAGGATTGTCCGTTGTCCAAAATGAAAAGAAATAGAAAATCGTCCAGGAGTGCTGCTTAATGTATTATTGCTGAGGATTTGTCTCGAACTCGTAAATCTTACATTCGGCCCATCCAATAAAAAAACCCCTGGATCATACGGCGCTTCCAACGTCTGCTTCATGAGCAGCAACGGCTGCATCATGCTCGACTTGCCCGAGCTGTTGGCCCCGGCCAAAATTGTCAGCGGCGCAAGGTGCAGCGTCTGTTCGCGGCTGATGGACTTGAAACCGGCCACGGAAATCGCCGTCAAGGGAGCTATCTTCGAAGGCGCATCGAGTTCGATTGGCATGCCGCTACCTTATCCCAAGCCTCACAATCCGCAAACCCCAACCTCAAGCCAACCGCTGCCGATCCAGATTCCTGAGATTGACCGCCTCGGCCAAATGCTCCACGCGCAAATCGTTGTGGCCGTCCAGGTCCGCGATGGTGCGGGCGACGCGCAGGGAAAGTCCTGTCCCTGGCCTATGCCGATACTACGCCGCAGTGAGCAGGATCGGCCCGCCCTTGGTGACCACGATGCTGTGCTCGTGGTGCGCGGCCAGGCTCTTGTCGCGCGTGCGCACGGTCCACTTGTCCGATTGGAGCCGCACCTGGCCGCTTCCGGCGGCAATGATCGGCTCGATGGTGATGACCAGGCCGTTTGTCAGCCTGGTGCGGAAGCGGGGATCGAAGTAATTGGGCACGCAGGGCTCTTCGTGGATGCTGCGGCCGACGCCATGGCCGCACAATTCCTTGATCACGCTGAACCCGCAACGCCGCACTTCCCGCTCCACCGCGCGGCCGATGTCATGGATGCGGTTGCCGACCCGCGCCGCCTTGAGCCCCTGCCGAAAGGCGCTCTCGGCGCACCGGGCCAGAGCGTCCGCCGTGGCCGCGACCTGGCCGATGCGCACGGTTACGGCGACATCGGCCACGAATCCGTCCTTTTCCGCCGTGACATCGAACTTCACCAGGTCGCCCGAAGCGAGCTTCCGGTCTCCCGGAACGCCGTGGACCGCCTCGTCGTTGACGCTGATGCAGGCCGTGCCGGGGAATCCGTAGGCCTTGGGCGGAGACGACTCCGCGCCGTGCTCGGCCAGCACCGCGGCGCAGACGGCATCCAGTTCGGCCGTGGTCATGTCGGGGCAGGCCGCCCGGGACATGGCGTCCAGGCTCAGGCGCACGATTTTTCCGATGGCATGCAGCTTTTTCAGGTCGCTTTGCGATTGAACCGTCATCTCGTGCTCGCTCTGTTCGGTTGGCTGTGGGGCGCGGCGGTCAAGCCAGCCGCTGCCGATCCAGATTCCTGAGATTGACCGCCTCGGCCAGGTGTTCCACGCGCAAATCGTCGTCGCCGTCCAGGTCCGCGATGGTGCGGGCGATGCGCAAAATCCGGGTGTGCGCCCGGGCCGAAAGGCCCAGCCGGCGCACGGCGCTTTCCAGGAACGCATGCCCTTCGGCCGTGATGGCGCAGAATTTGGACAGCCAGCGGCCCGACAGGCGGCTGTTGACCGCAAACGGCAGCCCGGCGTAGCGCCCCGCCTGGCGCTCCCGGGCCGCCAGCACGCGCTGCCGCATGACCGCCGAGGTCACGGGCGAGGCATCGGCCTTCAAATCCTTGTATGGCACGGCCGGCACTTCCACCTGCAAATCGATGCGGTCCAGAAGCGGCCCCGACAGCCGCGACCGGTAGCGCTGCACCTGGGGCGCGGCGCAGGTGCAGGTGTGGCGTTCGTCGCCCAAGTAGCCGCAAGGACAGGGGTTCATGGCGCAGACCAGCATCACGTCGGCCGGGTAGGACAGGGACATGGCGGCCCGGGCAATGGTCACCTTGCCGTCTTCCAGGGGCTGGCGCAGCACTTCCAGCACGGATTTCTTGAATTCCGGCAGCTCGTCCAGGAAAAGCACCCCATGGTGGGCCATGGACACCTCGCCAGGCCGGGGATAGGAGCCGCCGCCAATCAGCCCGGCATCGGAAATGGTGTGGTGCGGGGAGCGGAAGGGGCGGGCCGTGAGCAGTCCCCGGCCGTCGAGGCGGCCGGCCACGGAATAGACGGTGGTGACCTCCAGGGCCTCGTCGAAGCGAAGCGGCGGCAGCACCGTGGGGATGCGCTTGGCCAGCATGGTCTTGCCCGAACCGGGCGGGCCGATGAAAAGCAGGTTGTGCCCGCCGGCCGCGGCGATCTCCACGGCCCGCTTGGCGTGCGCCTGGCCCTTGACCTCGGCGAAGTCCTCGGCAAAGGCCTCGCCGGCCCCCTGGGCGGCGAAGGACGGGGCGGTCGCCGGGGCCAGGCTGGTTTCCCCGGAAAAAAAGCCCAGGGCCTGGGCCAGGCTGTCCACGGCGTACACGGCCAGGCCTTCCACCACGGCCGCCTCGGCGGCGTTGGCGGCGGGCACGAGCAACCCCTTGGCCCCTTCGCGCCGGGCCCGGGCGGCCAGGGGCAGCACCCCGGGCACGGCCTTGAGCTCGCCGGTCAGCGACAGTTCCCCGGCCATGAAAAATCCCTTGGCCGCCTCGGCCGGAAAGGCCTCGACAGCAGCCAGAAGGGCCAGGGCCAGGGGCAGGTCGTAGGCCGAACCTTCCTTGCGCATGTCGGCCGGGGCCAGGTTCACGGTGATGCGGGCCGGCGGGAGCTTGAGGCCGCAGTTGCGCAGCGCCGCGAACACGCGTTCCTTGCTCTCGCGCACCGCGCCCTCGGCCAGCCCGACCATGGTGAAGGACGGCATGCCCTGGCGGGCCAGGTCCACCTCCAGGGTGACCGGGTAGGCCTCGATGCCGAGCAGGGCGGCGGTGGAAATGGTGGACAGGCTCATGGCGTTTCCCGAACCGATACAGCCTGGGCCGCCGCAGGGCAAGGTGTCGCCAGGCGTTGGTCAGGGACCAGGGAAGCGGCCGGACAGCCCTGCCCGGCGCGGCCAGGGGTTTTCTTTTCATTCCGGCGGTGATAGAGCCCATGAAGCTCCAGTTTCTGGAAAGGACACGTCACCGCCACCCTGGGATTCCAACGGCATGACTCCCGGTCGCTTCCCTTTTGCGCGCTCGGTTGGCGGCGCGGTGCTTCTGACGCTGGTAGCCGTCAACACCCTGCTTTTGACCCTGTTCGCGGTCCTCGATTACCACGGCAAAAAGGTCCGGCTCGACAAAGACCTGCATTACGACCTCTCGGTCATTGCCGACCAGCTGGCCACCAATCTGGATGGACCTCTGTGGTTTCTGGAAAGGGACCATGTGGTCAAACTGGTGGAAGGGGTCATGCAAAACGATCGCGTGGCCGCCGTGCTGGTGACGGACCGGGATGCCGGCGGCCTGTACCTGGGCCGGGCCCGGGACCGGACCTGGCGGGTTTCGCCGGTCAACACCCTGCCGGCCATGGACGACGTCATCGGCGAGCGGCGGGAGATCGCCTACAACGGCACGCCGGTGGGAGCCGTGGAAGTCTTTGTCACCCGACGCTTTTCCACCCAGGAACTGCACGCCTCCCTGGGCCGGATCGTGCTGCGCATCCTGGGGCTCAACGCGGCCCTGGCCCTGGCCCTGATGGTCGTCCTGCGGCGGCAGGTGATCGTGCCCCTGGCCCGGCTGGAACGCTATGTCGCCCGGGTCAGCTCCGGCCAGGCGGGCGAGAGGCCCGAAGCGGGCGAGGCGGGCGACAAGTGGCGCGGCGAAATGCGCAGCCTGGCCCGGGCCATGAAGGACATGGTCCAACGCCTGTCTGCCGCCGAACGCAATTACCGGGGGATTTTCGAGAACGCTACCGAGGGCATCTTCCAGACCACCCTGGACGGCCGGTTCCTCTCGGCCAATGTCGCCCTGGCCCGCATGGCCGGATATGATTCGCCCGGGGCGCTCATGGAAGCGGTGACGGACGTGGGCCGGCAGCTCTACTACGACCCCGAGGACCGTTGTCGCATGATCGAGCGGCTTCTGGCCGAGGGCTCGGTGGCGGGATTCAGGACCCGGTTTACGCGCCGGGACCGGCAGACCATCTGGGTGCTGGTCAATGTCCGCCTGGTGCGCGATGCTTCCGGCAACCCCCTGTATATCGAAGGCACCAACACCGATGTGACCGCCCGGATGCGGGCCGAGCGCCGCCTGGAAATCCTCAACCGCCACCTGCGCGAAGCCGTCAAGGAGCGCACCCGGCGTCTGGCCGAGAAGGCGGCGGAACTGGAGGCGGCCAATGCCCGGCTCAAGGAGCTGGACCGGCTCAAGTCGGGCTTTTTGTCCACCGTCTCCCACGACCTGCGCACGCCGCTGACCTCCATCATGGGCTTTGCCAAGCTCATCAACCGGGATTTCAACCGGTATTTCGCCCCGTTTGCCGCCGGCCACGACCGTCTTGGCCGCCAGGCGGACCGCATCACGGAAAACCTGGCCATCATCGAGAGCGAGGGCGAGCGCCTCACACGCCTGATAAACGACTTCCTGGACCTGTCCAAGATCGAATCCGGCCGAGCCCAGTGGCGCGACGCCCCGGTGGACGTCCAGGCCATACTGCTGCGCGCCGCCGACGCGGTCCGGGGCGATTTCGAAGCCAAGCCCGAGGTGGCCTTTTCCATGGACATCGCGCCCGACCTGCCGCGCCTTTTCATGGACCCCGACCGCCTAAGCCAGGTGCTGGTCAATCTCCTGGGCAATGCCGCCAAGTTCACGGATGCCGGCAAGGTGAAGCTGCGGGCCATGACCGCCGGGGACTCCCTGCGGGTGGAAGTGTCGGATACCGGCCAGGGCGTGCCCCGGGAAGCGCTGGAGAAAATCTTCGACAAGTTCCACCAGGCCGAGGCCGGGGACACGGTGGAGGAAGGACGCCGCCGCAAGGGCACGGGCCTGGGCCTGGCCATCTGCCGCCAGATCGTCACCCACTACGGCGGCCGCATCTGGGCCGAGTCCGAACTCGGTCGGGGCAGCACTTTTACCATGGATTTGCCCTTGGCGAATGCCTCCGGCGGCCAGGGCGCTGCCCTGGACCCGGCAGGGGGGTGACCCCCCTGCACCCCCACCGGCTTGGCCGTGCGGGATGGTGCAGCGGCGATGATGGGCCGCGTTTGTCCCGGCGTCAAGGCGGCTTTGCGCCTTGTGCCGCCGGGATAAACGCGGCCCAACGCGTTGGTGCGTCCTGAAAATTGAAGCCCCCGCGGGGGAGCGGGGGCTTCGAAGGAGGGGAGAGAGACCTTGTCCGTTCGGCGGGAGGGGGACCGCCACTTGTAAAGGCAAGGGGGACGAGCCGGCCGAGGAGGGGATAGCCGTCTCGTCGCCACCAGAGAAGTAATCAGCCTCCATGAAGAAAGTATGGCCACAGCATGAACTTTGGTTAGGAAAAAGCGCCGCAATCGGGTGTGGAGCCGTGTTTCGCAAACGGAAGCCCCCGCCGGGGAGCGGGGGCTTCAATCAAGGAGGGAGGAGAGTGACCTTGGGCCGTTTCGGACGGGAGGGGCCGTCTGGTAACGAAACAAGGCAGAGGGTTCGTTTTCAAAGAATCCTGTCGGCCGGGCTGTTACGCTTTAACCGACAGATAGACGCATAGGCCCGTTCCATGAAATGGATATGGCTGCAACATGAACGAAAATTCATGATTGAAGGAATGGCGGATTCAAGCGGTTTCGGCGGGAAAGGCCAGGGTGACGCGAAGGCCCGGGGCGTTGTCTTCCAGGTGCAGATGGGCCTGGTGCAGGCGGGCCACGGCTGCCACCAGGGACAGGCCCAGGCCGCTGCCCGGGGTGTTGCGGCTCGATTCCAGGCGGGCGAACCGTTCGAGCACCACGTCCCGGTGCTCCGGAGGGATGCCCGGACCGGTGTCGGCCACGGTCAATTCCGGGCCCGTGGGCGTCGGCCGCAGGCGCAGGGATACGGCCCCGCCTTGGGGCGTGTACTTGACGGCATTGTCCAGGAGGTTGGCCAGGGCCTGGGACAGGAGGTGGCGGTTGCCCGGAACGGTCACGCCCGGCTCCAGGTCCACGGCAAAGGACAGCCCTTTTTCCTCGGCCAGGGGTTCGTAGAGCTCGGCCACGTCTTCGGCCAGGGCAGTCAGGTCCAGGTCCCGGAAATCCTGCCGCCTGGCCCCGGATTCGGCCTGGGCAATGGTCAGCAGGGCGTTGAAGGTCTGCAGGAGGTTGTCGATCTCGACAATGGTCTGTTCCAGCACGACCCGGTATTCCTCGGGCCGGGTGGCGCGCAGAAGCGACATCTCCAGGCCCGAGCGGATGCGGTTGAGCGGCCCGCGCAGGTCGTGGGCGATGTTGTCCGAGACCTGCTTGACCCCTTCCATGAGCCGGGCGATCTGATCGAGCATGGCGTTGAGGTTCTCGGCCAGGCGGTCGAACTCGTCCCCGGCCCCCCGGGTGGGGATGCGGCGGGTGAGCTCGCCGTTCATGATTTCCCGGCTGGCCCGGTTGATGACGTCGATGCGCTTGAGCATCCACCGGCTCATGAGCACGCCGCCGGCCCCGCCCATGGCCACGGTGATGACCAGGCCCCAGATCAGGGCGTCCATGATCAGCCGCTCGACCTTGATCCGCTCCGACACGTCCCGGCCCACCACCAGATGGAAATTGCCGGGCAAGAGGAAATAGCGCATGCGCACGCGCCTGGGCTCGTAGTTTTCCGTGTCCTCCAGGTTGGCGTCGAACCAGCCCGAGCCCGTGTCCTTGAATTTCGGCCATTCGCCCAGGTTGCCGGCCAGGGGGTTGAATTTCCAGTCCGTGAGCAGGTACACGCTCGATCCGGCCTTGTCCCGGGCCACCCGGGTCTTGATGACCCGGATCAGGCCCGTCAGCCCCAGTTGGCTGTACTGTTCGGCCAGACCCTGGATTTCGGCGTTGATGGTCTCGTCGGTCTGGCGTTCCATGAAGCCGGCCGTGGAGGAATAGATGAACCACAAAAGCACCAGCACCGACAGGGCGAAGGCCGCCATGTAGATGAGGGACAGGCGCAGGGTGGAGGAACGCAGGAGCTTAGTGGGGATCACGAAGGCTGTATCCAGCGCCGCGGATGGTGGAGAGCAGGGGCTTGTCGTGTCCCTTGTCGATTTTCTGGCGCAGCCGGCTGATATGCACGTCAATGACGTTGGTCTGGGGATCAAAGGAGTAGTCCCAGACGTTTTCCAGGAGCATGGTCCGGGTGACCACGTGGCCGGCGTGGCGCATGAGGTATTCGAGCAGGGCGAATTCCTTGGGCTTGAGCTCGATGGGCTTGCCGGCCCGCTTCACGGTGCGGGACACCAGGTCCATTTCCAGGTCCGCCACCTTGAGCACGGTGTCCGGGGCGTCGGCCCGTCCCCGGCGCAGCAGCGCCTCCAGGCGGGCCAGAAGTTCGGCAAAGGCGTAGGGTTTGACCAGGTAGTCGTCGCCGCCGGCCTTGAGGCCCTTGACCCGGTCGTCCACGTCGCCCAGGGCGCTTAGAATCAGGACCGGCGTGGCGTTGCCGGCCGAGCGCATGGTCTTGATGATGGTCAGGCCGTCCACGCCCGGCAGCATCCGGTCCACCACGGCGGCGTCGTAGGGTTCGGCCGCCACCCGGTACAGGGCTTCCCGGCCGTCGGCCACGTGGTCCACCACGTAGCCGGACTCCTTGAGCCCCTTGACCATGTAGGCGGCAGCTTCCTGGTCGTCTTCCACAATAAGGATGCGCATGCGGGTCTAGCCCTTGAAAGCCCTTTCGCGGCCGTCTGCGGCCGCACGGTTGTTTCGGATGGCGGCCTGTTCCAGGACGGCATCCAGCTCCCGCATGTCCAGGGGCGAGGAGACAGTGCCGTCAAAGCCGAGTGCCAGTATGCGTTCCCGGTACTCCGTGACGGCCTGGGCCGTCAACGCCACCACGGGCGGGGCCGCGGCTCCGCCCAAAGCCCGGGCGTGGCGCAGCCGGCGCAAGGTTTCCCCGCCGTCGCGTTCGGCCATGTCCGCGTCCAGGAGCAGGCAATGGAAGGGCTCGGCCAAAAGCAGCTCCAGGGCCGCCTGGCCCGAATCCACGATGGTGACGCTGTGGCCGTGCCGCTCCAGCATTCGCTTGGTCGCCAGTTGACGGATGGCGTTTTCCTCCACCAGCAGGATGCGAAGGCTCGTCGGGATGGCCGGGCGGTCCGTGGGGGTGGGAGTCCAGGGGCGAAGGACGCCGGCCGGTTCGGACCGGTCGAAAACGGCTGTGAAAAAAAAGGTGCTGCCCTGGCCTGGTTCCGATTCCAGCCACAAGCGGCCATGCATCATTTCCGTCAGGTGCCTGGCAATGGAAAGCCCCAGGCCCGTACCGCCGAAGCGGCGCGTCAGCGTGCCGTCCCCCTGGCTGAAGGCATCGAACACGGCGTTGTGCTTGTGCTTGGGAATGCCGATGCCTGTGTCGGCCACGGAAAAAAGCAGGCTGACGGCCCCCTCCGCGTACTGCCCATCCAGCGGGCACATCTGGGCCGGACAGGTCTGGACGTTGACGCGTACCGAGCCGTTGCGGGTGAACTTGAGGCCATTGGACACCAGGTTGGCCAGGATCTGACCCAGCCGGGCCGGGTCGCCCACCAGGAATTCGGGCACGTCCGGCGACACGGTCAGTTCCAGGCGGTCGCCCTGGCGGGCGGCCAGGTCGGCAAAAAGCCCCAGGCAGGACTCCAGGCGCTCCCTCGGGTCGAAGGAAACCCGGGCCAGTTCCAGCCGGCCGGCCTGGATGTGGGAGAAGTCCAGGATGTCGTTGACAATGCCCAGCAGGGAACTGGCCGACTGGCGGCCCAGTTCCAGGTATTCGCGCTGCTGGGGGGTCATCTCGGTGTGCAGGGCCAGCTCGATCATGCCCAGGATGCCGTTTAGGGGCGTGCGGATTTCGTGGCTCATGGTGGCCAGGAATTCCGATTTGGCCCGGTTGGCCGCCTCGGCCGCCTCCACGGCCCGGGTCAGGCGTTTGCGGGCGCGCATGAGCTCGGTGACGTCCACCATGGCCTCGATGATGTAGGGGGCGTCCGGCATCTTGCGGGCGGTCTTGTACATGATCCGCTTGCCGCTCTTGGTTTTGACGGCGCATTCGCGGTCGCGCACCACCCCGGTTTCCGAGGCCAGGACCGGGCAGACTTCCTTGTTGCAAAGCGTAGGCTTGCACGTCCGGCCCACGGCCTCGGCCCCGAACAGGCGGGCGGCGGCCGGATTCTGGTAGGCCAAAAGGCGCTGGCCGTCGGGTCTGACCTCGACTGTGACGATGGGGATGGGGGCGCTGTCCAGGACTGCCTCCAGGTTCGATTGGACGAGGCTGGAGGCCCGGCGCAACTCCTCGTTTTGCCGTTCCAGTTCCGCCTGCCTGGCTTGCAGTTCCTCGATGCGGTGGGCCATGGCCGCGGCGGACAGGGGCGGCGTTTCGGCCGAAAGGAAGGCTGCTTCGTGGTCTGGGCCGAGACTGGCGTTGCCGGGGTGGGAAGTCTTTTTCATGCCCCATCCAAAAAACCGGAATAGGCAGGCGCGGCAACGGGTATTGGCCGCACAATGCGTTTTTCATACATCAAGGGCAGGGCCTTGAAAAGAGACGGCCGGATGCCGCGGCCGGTTTCCTTTTGGCTGCTTTGCGGGTATGGACGGGGCTGTCCATTGCATGTCCCGCCGGCCGCGACGGCCGGCGGCAAGGAGCGCGCATGAAGTCGCAACGGTTGGGCCCGGCTGGGCGTTTTGGCGTTTTGAACCGGCGGCTGGCCGTGTTTGTTCCGGTCCTCCTGGCCGGGTTGTGGCTGGCCCTGTCCGGGGCGGCCCTGGCCCAGAAAGGCGGCGCCTATGCCTTTGGGGCGCTTGTGCCCATCACCGGCCCCCTGTCCGACCGGGGCAAGACGTCCAAGGCCGCCCTGGACCTGGCCATGGCCGACATCAACGCCTATCTCGCGGCCGGCGGCTCCTCGACCCAGGCCTCGTTGGCCGTGGAGGACACGGGCGGCAAGCCGGCCCAGGCCCTGGAAAAGCTCAAGGCCCTGGCCGGGCGCGGCATCCGGGTGGTCATCGGCCCCTATTCCGACGACGAGGCCGAGGCCTGTCTGGAGTATGCCGACAAGAACAACATTCTGCTGTTGAGCCAAGGCAGTTCCGGGCCCATGCTGTCCAAGAAGGGGGACAACCTCTTTCGGTTCTCGCCCTCGGACACCTACCAGGCCGAGGCCGTCACCAGCCTCATGCGCCAGGAAGGCGTGACCGTGCTGGCGCCCTTGTGGCGGGGCGACCGTTACGGCGACGAGTTGACCGTGCACGTCAAGGCCCGGTTCAAGCAGCTTGGCGGCGAAGCCTTGCCGGGCACGCGCTATGCTCCGGACCGCAAGGATTTCGAGCCCATCCTCGAGGACCTGTCCAAGCAGGTCGCCCAGGCGTTGCGCGGCGGCCGCAAGAATCCCAAGGTGGCCGTTTATTTCGCCGGCGGCGAGGAGATCGTGCCGCTGCTCAAGGCGGCGTCCCGGCGTCCGGACCTGGCCGGCCTGCCCTGGTACGGCTGCGACGCCACGGCCATGTACGACCCCATTGCCAAGGACCCGGAGTCCGCCGCCTTTGCCATGAAGACCCGGCTGGCCAGCCCGCGCTACGGCGAGGGCGGGGCCAATGTCTATGCGCTGACGGAAAAGCGCATCCAGGACAAGACGGACATGTTCCCGGACACCCAGAGCGCGGCGGCCTACGACGCCTTGTGGGCGGCCTTTTTCACGGCCCAGGCCGTGGGCGGGGCCACGGATTTCGCCCGGTTCAAGCAGACCCTGCCCCAGGTGTGCGAGCGCATGTACGGGGTGACGGGCTGGTTGGCCCTAAACGACCAGGGCGACCGCCGCGAGGACTGGGATTTCGATTTCTGGGTGCTCAAGCACGACGACGGCAAATACTTCTGGGAAAAAGCCGCCCGCTACCAGTTCGAGCCAGGCACGGCCAAGGAGCTGTTCATCAGCACGGGCCAGCAGAAATAGCGCCAGTGGCTATGGGATAAAGGATGGCTCGCCGCTGATGTTCAGGTGAGCCATTTTATTTACATGGCCTAAGAAAGTAGTTCAAGGGCAATAGTTTTTGTTTTGAATGATCTTGCGTGAGACTCTCTTCAGAGGCGCATGGGCTTTATCGTCTATTTGACTAAAATTTCTGTCTATTTTTTATGGATATTAAAGAGGTTATTTCAAATTCGAGTAATTATATAAGTTTGTTAAAATATTGCATTGGTCCTCTTTCAGGTGCCTTTGCTGGGTCATATATTACTTATAAGCTTGCTATCCGGAGAGAAGAGAAAAAAGCTGAAAAAGAAAAAATTCAAGCGGGACAAGTTGCATTGTTTACATTAATTCGTCAGCTAAATGTCATTGCTGGAATTAAAAAGCAGATATTTGACAAGGTTAAAAATGATCGAGTTAGACATTATATTATACTGTCTACAATTGATAATGATTATGTTGATTTCAAACTTGATGTAACGTCTATGTCTTATTTACTTGTCACAGAATTTAGAAATACCTTAGGAGAAATGTTGGTAATAGAGGACTTATTTCATACAACTATCAACGCTATTAAAACACGTGCAAAAATTCATATAGAATTTCAAGAGGCTCTTGAAAAATGGGGTGTGTCTGCTATCACTGGGTTGACTGATCTAAATATGAAAAAAATAGTTGGTGATAGATTATGTATATCTTTAGAAAAGATAACAAATGAAGTTTATGAATTATTGGATGATTGTTTTAGAAAATTAAAAATTATTATACCAAAATTAGCAGATGAACTCGAAAGGTTATTTCCAAAAAATAAATTTATTCGTTTTGAATTGCAGTATACTGATCCTAATCTTTCTCCAGATCATCCTTAATATTTAATAACTAAATAAATTTGACCAACCTTTATTTTCGATACCTCATAGCAAAATCATTGTGGATTTAGAAAGTATACTAAAGAAATATTTTGTAACTCACATGCAGCGATTCGGCCAACCGCTTGGCCATTTCCTTGCCGATGGGCCGCTTGCCGTTTTCCATCTCCGAGATGTGCCGCTGAGGAATGTCCGTGCGGGCTGAAAGCTCCCGCTGGGTCAACCCTTCCTTGTGCCGCGCCCCGGCCAGGCTCATGCCGGGCAACCGTGCATCGTCCCACTCGGGGAAAAGTTCCCGCCAGGGCACGGCCGCCTCAACTTGGCGCACGCCCAGTTCACGGGCCAGCACAGCCAAGCGTTCTAGCGTCTCGCGCGGTCCGACAAACCGGATTTCCGCCACGCCTTCAGTAAGGGGCTTTTTCGTGGGTGCCAACATATTCAATCTCCACCAGGCAGATTTGCCGATCTCGGACCAACCATACCGCCACATAGGTAGGATGGCCTTTCTTGAGATGGCAATGGTGGCGCTGCCCGGATAGCTTGCTGTAATTTGGCCAGTTCCCGCGTATCGGTCCTTCAGCCTCGATTTCCCGAACCAGGGCGGAAAATGATTGGCGCACGCGCAAGGGAAATGCCTGAATGCGCTTCGAGAGCTTTGGGTTAACGCTTACAGTCCAACTCATAGATACTCTATTTTAGTATCAAGTCAAGACCGCCAAAAAACATGAAGCCTTTTTGGCACACTGGCGCGACGACCGCCCGTGTTGGCGACTGGTCGTTGGACCGCCTATTCTCGCCCCAAAAGCTTCCAGACTGTCCATAGAAGCCACCAGATCAGGGCCGTGGACAGCACGGCAAAGGCCGCGACGCTCGCCCGGTCCCGGGTCAGGTGGGCCATGTCCGCCGCGTAGCGCGACTCCAGGAGCGAGACGTCGTAGCGATCGCCAAAGCGGGCTTTGTAGGTCGTCACCAATGCGTCGTACTGGGCCGCCATGTCCGGGCCAAGGGGCGCGTCGTAGGGCCGCAGGTCCTTGTCCAGGGCGTTGGCCAGAAGCAGGGCGAAGCGCAGCCGGTCCTCGGCCAGGCGCTCGGGCGTGGGCCAGTCGCCATAGACCGCCCCGCCGGCCGCCAACAGGTAGGCCAGGCCCAGGGCCGCGAACAGCCGGCCGCGACGGCCAAGGCGCATGGTCATCGCCGCCGTCGCTTGGAGCCCTTGCGCCGGGCCGGGGGCACGGCCAGGGGCGACTCGCCGCCGTCGATGAGCACCAAATCCACGGCCAGCCGGTCCATGTCCACCCCGGTCAGCTCCACCGAAACCGACTGGCCCAGCCGGAACCGCCGGCCCGTGCGCTCGCCGATGAGCTCGTGGCGCTCGGCGAAAAAGGTGTAATAGTCGTCGGACAGCGACGACAGCCGCACCATGCCCTCGGCCATGACCTCGGTCAGCTCCACCCAGAAGCCGAAATCGGCCAGGGAGCCGATGATGCCCGTGAACTGCCGGCCCACCTTGTCGGACAGGAAAAGCGCCGTCACCCGCTTGAGGATTTCCCGCTCCGCCTCCATGGCCACCCGCTCCCGGCGGCTGATGTGCTCGGCCACCTTGGCCAGCCGGGCGGTGAGCTTGGCCGGGGCGTCCTGGCCGGCAACGGCCCGTTTCAGGGCGCGGTGCACCACCAGGTCGGCGTAGCGGCGAATGGGCGAGGTGAAGTGGCAGTAGCAGGTGGAGGCCAGGCCGAAGTGGCCGTCGTTTTTGGGCGAGTACGAGGCCTGCATCATGGTGCGCAGGGCCAGCCGGCTGATGAGGAAATCCAGGTCCGAGCCCGAGGCCTCGCGCAGGATGCCGGGCAGCTCGGCGGCCCCGGGATGGGGCGGGAGTTTCAAGGCAAAATCCGTGCGGCCAAGGAGCGTGAAAAGCGCCTCCAGCTTGGCCTGGTCCGGCTCGGGGTGGATGCGGTAGAGCATGGGCGCGCCCAGGGCGGTCAGGTGCCGGGCCACGGCCTCGTTGGCCGCGATCATGAATTCCTCCACGATCTGGTGGCCGAAATGGCGCACCTTGGGCCTTATGTCCACGGTCTCGCCGTTTAAGTTGAAAAGAATCTCCGGCTCGGGCAGGTCGAAATCCAGGCTCCCCCTTGAGGCGCGCACCGCGTTGATGGCCCGGGCCAGGGTCTCGGCCCGGGTAAGCATGGGCAGAACCGGGGCCATGGCCTCCCGTTCGGCCGCATCACCCAAAAGCAGGCCCCGGTTGACCTGGGCATAGGTGAGGCGGGCCTTGCTCTCGATGACTGCGGGGTAGAAATCCGTGCGCCCGGGAAGGCCCTGTTCGGAAAAATCGATCTCCGCCACCATGGCCAGGCGCGGCACGTGGGGGTTGAGGCTGCAAAGCCCGTTGGACAGGCGCTCGGGCAGCATGGGCTCCACGGACTGGGGAAAGTAATAGGAGTTGCCCCGTTCCAGGGCCTCCTTGTCCAGGGAACTGCCCTCGGGCACGTAATGGGCCACGTCCGCGATGGCCACCCACAGGGTGTAGCCGTGGCGGCGACCTTCCACGCAGATGGCGTCGTCGAAATCCCGGGCCTTGGCCCCGTCGATGGTCACGAAATCCATGGCCCGCAGGTCGCGGCGTCCGGCGAAGTCGGCCTCGCCCGGGGCCTCGGGCAGCTCCTCGGCCTGGCGCAGGACCTTGGCCGGAAATACCGTGGGGACGGCGTGGTTGAGCTTGACCAGCTTTTCCTGCACGGCCACGTCGTCCTGGGCTCCGAGCAGGTCCAGGCCCTGGCCGGAGTAGAGCTTGTAGTCGAGCTTTTCGCCGATGGCCACGTTCATGATGTCGTCCGTCCTGGGCTCCGGGGCGTTTGGTCCGGGCCGGGCGTAATCCACCATGAAGCTCATGCCGTAGCGGGTGTCCGAGGGGCGGCACAGGTACAGGTCCGTGCCCATGCGCTTGACGACCCGGCACGACAGGGAGGAGACGCCGCGTTCGATGATGCGGGCCACCCGACCTTCGTGGTTCTTGTTCTTGCGCTCCCGGGTAATGGCGGCCACCACCCGGTCGCCGTGCCAGGCATCGCCCAGGTCCTTGGGATGGATGAAGATGTCCTTGCGGCGCTTGTCGTCGGGCAGCACATGGCCCACCCCGGACCGGGCGATCTCCAGCACGCCCGTGATCAGGCGCATGCTTTCCACCAGGCCCCACCCCTTTTGCACCCGGATGAGCTTGCCGGCCTCCTCCAGGTCTTCGAGGATGTGGCGCAGCTCCTGCCGCCGGTCGTTGGAGGCCTCCAGGCCATGCAGCACTTCCTTGTCCGAAAGCGGCTTGCCGCCCTCGCGAAAGACCCGCAGCACGGCGGCGGCGTCAAGGCCCGCGCCGTGTCCCTTTTTTTTCGAACGTCCTCTTCTTCGCCTGGCTGTCATGGTTTCTCCTTTGCCGCGCGCGTCTCTTCTCCTGCCTGTCTATCCTCGGCCGGGGCGCGACACAAGTCCGTTTGCGCCCTGATGTTTCCTCTGTCGGGGGCGGGGCGCGGTCAGGGCAGGGGGGCAATGCCCTGGCGCAGCCACAGGGGCAGGTAGTGCCGGGCCGCGCCGAGCCGGACGTCGAGCTCCCGGCAGGCGGGCTCGTGCCGAGCCAAAAGTGCCCAGAACCGTTCGGAATGATTGAGCTCCACGGTATGGCAAAGCTCGTGTAAAAGCACCAGCCGGCAAAGCTCCCAGGGCAAAAAGGCCAGGGTGAAATTGAGGCTTACGCGTCCCTTGGCCGTGCAGCTTCCCCATCGGGTGCGCTGGGCCCGGATGCTCACCCCGGCGTACGGCAGCCCGGCTTCCTGGCTGATATCGGCCAGGGCGGCGCGCAGCAGCGTCCCGGCCCGGTCCCGGCAAAACGCGGCCAGCCCTTTGGCCACGGCCGCATTGTCGGACACGGCTCCGGACACCACGGCCTCGCCCGGTCCCCGCATCTGCACGGCGCAGCCGGCCCGGTCGCGGAAGAGATACGTCAGCCGCCACTGGCGGCCAAAGGCCGTCAGCACCAGGCGCTCGGGGCGCGGCGCGCCCCCGGCCAGGCTCCCTTCGGCGGCCAGCCGGCTGCCCACGGCCTCGATCCATTCCCGCCGGCTCTCTACGGCCTGGGCCAGGACATGGGCCGGCAGCCCGGGCGGGGCCACCACCTCCAGGCCCTTGTCCGGCAAAAAGCGCAGCAGCACGCCGCGCGCCCGGGCGCTGAGGCGCACCGACACCGGCACCGGACTTGGCATGACTTCGGCCAGGGCCTTTGCCGCGCGGATCGGGTCGAGCCTTTCAACCGGATTTTTCCGGCCGCCAGGGCGGCGGTCAAGGCTTGTATTCGGTCTCGCCAACGTCTACCCTCCCCGCAGCCCGATAGTCGGACGCCGCGCTGCCCGTCAAGCCGGCCCTTTTGAGGAGTTGCCCCATGTATGTTTTCGCTTCGCGCCTGCGCCTGGCGGCCCTGGCGCTGCTGTTTCTTTTGGCAGCCGGCTGCGCCAAGCCCCTGCCCCCCGCGCCCATGGCCCCGCCCAGGCCAATGGGCAAGGGCGAAGTCGAGGACCTGCGCGTCCTGCCCCAGGACCTGACCGCCTACCTGCGCCCGGATACGGCCGATCGGCCGCTGCTCCCCAAGGAGCAGGCCGGTCTTCGCATGGAGGCGTTCACCCAGGCGTGGCTCAAACCCTGGAGCCTGACCAAGCCCGAATACGGCCGCAGGCAGGTCGAGGAAATCTTCCTGCGCTTCGAGAAGTCCCCGGGCTTTGACCGGCAGGGGGCGCGGCGCGGGTCCGAGTGGGCCGCGGGCCTGCTCGCCGCCGCCGACTTGCGCGGCTTCCCCAATACCCTGCGCAAGGCCGTGACCGTCAAAAACACGAGCCTTCGCGGCATGCCCACCACCGAGCCGCGCTTTTCCGACCCGAGCCTGCCCGGCGAGGGCTATCCCTTCGATTACTTGCAGCACACCGCCCTGCCGCCCGCAACGCCGCTTCTGGTCACCCACGCCAGCCGCGACGGCTCCTGGGTGCTGGCCGAGGCCGGCCTGACCTTCGGCTGGCTGCCGGCCACGGACGTGGCCTATGTCGACGCCGACGTGGTGCGGGAGTTTTCTTCGGGCCGCCTGGCCGCCATCATCAAGGAAAAAACGCCCCTGGCCGAGGTCGGCATCACGGCCGACGTGGGCGCGGTCTTTCCCGTGGCCGGCTCCACGGACATGGGCGGCCTGACGGTTTTCGCGCCGGTGCGCCTGGCTGGTGGCGCGGCCGAATTGCGCCGGGTGCGCCTGGCCCCGGACGTTGCCGCGGCCGTGCCCATGCCCATGACCCCGCGAAACGTGGCCGCCGTGGGCAACCGGTTCATGGGCCAGACGTACGGCTGGGGCGGGATCGACGGCAAGCGCGACTGCTCGGCCCTGACCCATGACCTGTTCGTGCCGTTCGGCATCTACCTGCCGCGCAACTCCTCGAGCCAGGCCGCCTACGGCGGGGCCGTGCCCCTGGGGGACATGCCGAACGACCAGAAGGAATCCACCATCCTGTCCCAGGGCGTGCCCTTTGGCAGCCTGATCTGGATGCAGGGGCACATCCTGGTGTATGTGGGCCAGTGGAAGGGCCGGCCCGTGGTCTACCACGACATCTGGGGCCTGCGCACCTTTGGCGAGAACGGCCGGGACGGCCGGCTGGTGCTGGGGCGGGCCGTGGTCACCACGCTGCGGGCCGGGGAGGAAGTGCCGGCCGTGGGGCCGGAGCACATTCTGCTCAACCGCGTGCGGGCCATGACCATCCTGACCCGGCCCTGACCCGGGCTTGAGGAAACCGATCGGGGCTTTTGCGAAAAGAGTCGTTTTTGAAGCCTTCGGCGACCAAAGGGCTTTGCCCTTTGGAAACCCATACCGGTTGGCACCCCGACAAAAGCCGGGGTGACGCCGGAACAGGGAATGCGGCTGCCGGTTTCGGGCGATGCGGTTTGCGCCGAGAACAAAACACTTGATTTTGTTTTGAAAAGGAACGTATTTTGCTATAAATTCGGGCCATGGAGAACGCCAGGACCGGAACACGGCCGGGAACAAGGAGTGGAAACCATGCAAGCGTTCCTGCGGCGCGTCAGCGCCTGCTTCGCTGGCGGGGCATTCGGGGGACTGGTCAACAGCATCGCCATATGGCTGGCCGGCCAGTACGGCTGGGCCGCGGCCATGGGCGTGGCCATCGCGCCGGACTGGACCCCGGCCTGGCTCTATCCACGCCTGGTGTGGGGCGGCATCTGGGGACTGCTCTTTGTCCCGGCCATCATGACCAGTTCGCTGTTCTGGCGCGGGCTCATCTACAGCCTGGCCCCCACCCTGGTCCAGCTGCTGATCATTTTTCCGACCAAGCTGAACAAAGGCATGTGGGGCCTGGATCTGGGCCAGTTCACCCCCTTGTACGTGCTGTTGGCCAATGCCCTGTGGGGCTGGGCCACGGCCGTGTGGATGCTTTTGTCCGAGGATGGCCGGGACGGGACCGTGCGCTACCGGTAATTTCACGCTGGCGAAATTCGCGGCTGCGAATTTCGGGAATTCCAATAGGAAGAGGCTCTTGCAAAAAGAGCTGTTTTTGAAGCCTTCGGCCACCAAAGGGCTTTGCCCTTTGGAAATCAATAATTGATTCAGAGCGTTACAACGCAACGTGCAGTGCTGTCTCACGTTCCGTTTGATTTTTGCAAGAGCCTCTTAATATTGTTCTCTTTTTATGGGGCCGTCTTCATTTGGCCGAAGCGCCTGTCAGGAGGAAGCTTCCCGGTCCGTTGTTTCGGCCCGGCCGGCCGCCTTGGCTACGATGGCCTTGGCCGGAATCAGCCCTGTGGCCGCCGCGGACACGATGTTGCCGGCCACGCCCGGTCCGTCTCCGGCCACGTACATGCCGGCCACGGCGGTTTCCAGGTCGCTGGTGGTGTCGATCTGGGTGGCGAAGAACTTGATCTCCGGGGCGTAGAGCAGCGTTTCATCGTTGGCCACGCCGGGCACCACGAGATTGAGCTTCTCCAGGCCCTCCACCAGGTTGGCCACGATGCGCTCGGGCAGGGCCATGGCAATGTCGCCGCAGGTCACCGAGGTCAGCGTCGGCTCCACCGACCCCTTGCGGATGCGGCTCCAGGTGCTGCGCCGGCCGCGCTTGAGGTCGCCGAAGCGCTGCAGGATGGGGTGGCCGCCGCCGATCATGGTGGCCAACCGGCCGATGGCCTCGCCATAGGCCTGGTTGTCCGAGACCGGATCGGTCAGCACCACCTTGGACAGGAAGGCGAAATTGGAGCTGTCGGACTTGGCGTCCATGTAGGCGTGGCCGTTGACGCACACGAAGTCCTGGTAGTTTTCCAGGGATACGTAGCCGCCCTGGTTGGTGCAAAAGGTGCGGGTCTGGTCGTCGTATTTGCGGGTGCGCACGAAAAAGGTGGGGTCGTAGATGACGTCCGTGATGTCGGCCAGGATTTCGTTGTGCACCTCCACCCGCACCCCCACCTCGATGCCGCGCTGGCTGTAGGGCAGGCCGTGGCGGCGGGCGAGTTCTCCCATCCATTCCGCGCCCACCCGGCCCGGGGCCAGGATCACGGCCGGGGCCTCGTAGCGGCCGCGCGTGGTGACCACCCCGGCCGCCCGGCCGGCCTCCACCAGGACGTCGCGCACCTCCTCGCCGGTGCGGATGACCACCCCGCGCTGGCGAAGCGTTTCGCTCAAGGTCGTGATGTGGCGCGGCAAATGGTCGCTGCCCAGGTGCTTTTGCCGGATAAGGAGCAGCTCGATGCCGAGCTTGCGGGCTTCCTTGCGCAGTTCCTTGGCCCGGGCCATGTCCGTGGGGTAGACCGGCCCGTCCATGCCCAGCGACGTGAAAATGGCCTCGGTTTCGTCGATCAGGGCCAGGGCCTTTGGCAGGGGCAGAAACTGGGTCAGGTCGGTCTTGCCCAGCTTGGGAATGAAATTGAGCTTGCCGTCGGAAAAAAGCCCGGCCCCGCCGATGCCCGAGAGGATGTTGCAGGGTCGGCATTTGCGGCATTCCTCCCGGCCCTGCATGGGGCAGCGGCGCTTGGCCGCGGGCTTGCCCTTTTCCAGGAGCAGCACGGCAAGCCCCGAGTGCCCGGACAGATAATGGGCGGCGAAAAGCCCGGCCGGGCCGCCGCCGACCACGATGACGTCGAAACGGGTTTGCGCCTCGGATGCCACGGAAATCCTCCTGGAGCCGGCCGCCGGATGACGTCCGGCACCTTTCGGATACATGGCCCGGCCAGTCCCGGCAACCGGCGCGAAGGGCGGGGTTTTTTCCCAAGCTGGTCGCTGCGACGCGGTCACCGAACCCCTCAAGGTCATCGTGTTCACGGAAAATCGAACCGGATTGCCGCCATGCGGCATTGTCCCGCCGGCTCCCGTGATGGGATTCCAAAGGGCAAAGCCCTTTGGTCGCCGAAGGCGTCACAAACGACTATCCCACTATCTCACTATTCCACTATTCCACAGTCCCCTGCACCAGCCAGTAGCCCTTGCGCGGCTGGGGGGTGAACGGCCGGCGGTCGAACACCGCGCACAGGCCATTGGCCAGGGCCAGGAATCCGGGCATGTCGGGCCGCTCGGGGTCCACCGTGGCGTAGACCCCGGCCACGGCCAAGACCTTGGGATCGATGGCCGGCGCGTCCGGCGAGAGCCAGCGCCGGGCGCAGGCCAGAAGCAGGCCGTCCTCCAGGCGCTGGCGTTCGTCCGCGCCAAGGCTCAGGCGCTCGAAGTGCAGGGGCCGGGCCGCGGCCAGGCGCGGGTGGGCGGCCCCGAAATCCTCGGCCAGGGCCGCGTCAAAGGCCTCGGGGCACAGGCCGCGCAGCCGGGCGGCGGCAAACCATTGCCGCGCGGCGCGCAGATAGAATTTGCGGACAACGAATTGTCCGGCCAGGGACACGCCCCAGACCGTGCCGCTACAGTAGAGGCGGGGCATTTCCTCGCACAGGGCGGCGTGGACCAGTTCCCGGAGATAGGCTAGGCGGCTGGTTGGATGGCGGGGAGCCAGGATGGTGTGGGTCCTGGTCTCGGCATTGGACCAGGCTTCGGGGGCGTCGGCGTCGGTTTCCAGCACCTCCGTGGCCCAGGTCAGGGCGGCGCGGAGGGTGGCGATGGCCTCTTCCAGGCACGGCACAATGGTTCTCCTGCGGCAGGCCGGATGCGGCCTGGAGCAAGGGTTTTCCCGGACCAGGCCGGAGGCGCGCCACAGGGACCGCGCGCCGGGCCAGGGTATCGTACGGCCGGCCCCGCGCGGCGGCGGCCGGCCGTCTTGTCGGCGGGATGTCCGAGGCTAGGCGGTCTTGCGGCGACGCTCCCAAAGACGCATGTCCTTCATCTTTTTGCGGCGTTCCCGTTGCAGGGCCTTGGCCGCCAGGGGAGCGCCCTTCTTGTAGCCGTATTTGGCCCGGTATTCCTCGGGCGTCAGGCCGTGGGCGGCAAGATGCTTCTTGGTGAGGACCTTGAATGCCTTGCCGCATTCCAGGCACGTGACGCTATTTTCCTTGACCGCCTTGGTCGGATCCATGGTCGGGGCAGCGGTTTCGGCCGGAATGGTCTCCGCTTCGGCGGCAGCCTGGATGCCGGCGGCCACGTTTTTGAGCATCGACGTGATCTCTTCGTCGGTCATGGTCCGGACCGAGGCCTGGGCCTTCACGATTTCCAAGGCGGCCTTCAAATAATCTTCCATTTCCATCTCCTCGTGACGACTTTCATTCCGTATAAAATGCCTGGAGCACAATTGCAACAGAATTTGAAAACGCGCTGGTGCATCTTAACAATATCATCAGAA
Organism: uncultured Desulfovibrionaceae bacterium; assembly: GCA_964490985.1. Classification (GTDB taxonomy): domain Bacteria; phylum Desulfobacterota; class Desulfovibrionia; order Desulfovibrionales; family Desulfovibrionaceae; genus Solidesulfovibrio. Next base: position 27,949 of record CAZBER010000040.1, read on the forward strand.
GACTGCAATGGCGCAATGCCGCGGCGCACCATCGTTGCCAAGGCCTATGCCGTACGGGGGCCGCGATAGCAAATGGACAGGATGGTGATGTCGTCGGCCTGGGGTGCTTCCCCGGCAAAGGCGCGCACCGAGGCCATGACCGCGTCGTCCAGGTCTTCGGGCGTTCGCCCGGCCTTGGCGGCCAGGGTGGCCAGGAGCCGGTCCGTGCCGTACAGCCGCCGGTCCACGTCCATGGCCTCGATGACGCCGTCGGTAAAGGCGGTCAAGGTTTCTCCCGGCGCGAGGGTCAGGCTGGCCGTCTGGTAGACCGCGTCTTCCATGATGCCCAGGAATACCCCGCGCGGCAGGGACAGCCAGGACACGGACCCGTCCGGGGCGATGCGGGCCGGCGGGTTGTGGCCGGCGTTGGAAAAGGTCATCTCCCCGCTGGCCAGGTCCAGGATGGCCAGGAACATGGTCACGAAAAGCATGGATTCGTTGTCCACGCACAGTTCCCGGTTGACCTTGGACAGGATGGCGGCCGGGTCGGATTCCTGCTCGGCAATGCCCTTGATCAGCGTCTTGGCCACGGCCATAAAAAGCGCCGCGGGCACGCCCTTGCCCGACACGTCGCCGACCAGAAACAGGATCTTGTCCTCGCCGGCCAGAAAGAAGTCGTACAGATCGCCGCCCACTTCCCAGGCCGGCTCCAGGGCGGCGTGCAGCTCGAAGGAGGTGATGTCCGGGAAGGGCGGGAACCGCTTGGGCAAAAAGCTCATCTGGATGGTGCGGGCGATTTTGAGCTCGGATTCCAGGCGCTCCTTGGCTTTGGTGGTGGCCGTGAGGTCGGCGATGTAATCCTTGAGCGCCAGGCGCATCTGCTCGAAGGACCGGGACAGCACGCCCACCTCGTCGCGGCCCGTGGCCATGGGCACGGGCGTGTCCAGGTCGCCCCGGGCGATGACCGAGGCCGTGGCGGCCAGTTTCGACAGGGGCCGGGTGATGGAGGCGGCAATGCCGGCAATGACGGCCAAAAGGACCAGGAACCCGGCCGCGCCGATGGCCAGCACCTCGCGGCCAAGCTTGGTCAGGTCGGCGAACAGCTCGCCTTCGGGCACAATGACGCCCAGGGACCAGCCCGTGGCCGGGACCGGGGCGAAGGACAGCCAGGCGGCCTTGCCCAGCATGAAATCCGGCAGGCGGACAAACCCTTCCTCGCCCCGGGTCATGGCCTGGCCGATTTCCCGCAACTGCCGGCTGCCGGCCGCCTCGGCCAGGCTGAAGATGCTCTCGCGCATGACCAGCCGGTTGTCCGGATGGGACACGAACACGCCGTTGCCGCTGACCAAAAAGGCGTAGCCGGACTGGTACAGGGCGATTTTCGAAATCTGCTTGCGCAGCCACTCCAGGGACAGGTCGGCGGTGACCACGCCGAGAAACGGCGCCTGGGGGTCGCGGCCCCGGAAAAACGGGGCGCTGAACGTAGTCATGACGATGTTGCCGCCGCCCTCGTCGAAGTAGGGCTCGCTCCACACGGAGCGCTGCACCTGGCTGGGCACGAGATACCAGTCCATGAGGCTGTAATCGTAGTCCCCGTCCAGGGGGGCGTACTCGATGGCCCCGTCCTTGCGGTAGTAATAGGGGGCGAATGTCGGAGCACCCGGCGTCTTGGGGGCATAGGCCACGGCCGTGCCGTAGACGTCGGCATTGGCGGCCAGGAAGTTTTGCAGGCTTTGCAGCAGGGTTTCCCGGGGCAGGGCCGAGCCGCCCAGGGCGTCGGCCAGGTACAGGGGAATCTGTTCGGCCCGGGCCAGGGTGGTCTCGATGCGGCCCACCGTGGACCGGGTCAGGTTGCGGGCGTTTTCCCGGACGTTTTTGAGCAGCAGGTCCTTGGAAGCATGGTAGTAGTAGGCAAAGGCCGCGGTGAAAACGAGGGTGGTGCTGACCAGGATGCAAAGCGCCAGCTTGAAGGCCAGGCCGTGGCCGGGGCGGGTGCCCACGGCCTGGCGCGGCCGGGTGGCGGAGGTTGCGCCGGAATCGGTGTGGCTGGGCATGGGGTGCGTTCCTTGGCTGGAAGGGCCGGACCTACCGGCAACAATCGGCGTGGAAGGCGTCAAAGGCCGGGGCCGCGTCCATGAGCCCGGCCTCAATCAGGGCCGAGGCGGCCGTGGCGTACTGGTCCGGAGTGAGCGTTCCCATGGCCGCGTTCGGGGCGGACATGGACTGGCGCAGATGCTCAAGCATCCATTTCTGGTGCATGCGGTTGGTGGGCAGGTTGGCGGCGGACACGTGGCTCATGACAATGTCCAGGGCCTCGTCCGGATGGTCGAAGACATAGCGCCAGCCGGCCAGGGAGGCCCGGGCCACGGCCCGGCACAGGTCGGGGTCCTTGGTCCAGAGCTCTTCCAGGCAATAGAGGCCGTCCTCGGGCAGGTTCAATCCGGAATCGGCCATGGCGAACACGGTCAGGTCGTCCGGGTCCAGGCCGGCGTTTAAAAGCGTGTGGTATTCGTTGTAGCCCATGGCCGAGCAGGCATCCACGCCGCCGCGCAAAAAGAGATTCACGGTGTAGCCCTGGGGCACCTCGGTCACGGCCAGGTTGTAGCGCTTGAAAAAGGCTTCGGGCTGGAGCCGGAATTCCGGCCCCCAGAGGCTTATGCGCTTGCCGTTTAAGTCCTCGGGCCGGGCGATGTCCCGGTCCTTGCGGGCGACAAGCAGCTGGTTGGTGCCGGGCACGAGCTGGGCCAGGTTGACCAGGGGCAGGCCCAGGGCCCGCTCGCGGATGGCCGTGGCCAAAAAAAACGTGCCGAACTGGGCCCGGCCTTCCCGCAGGAGCCGGGACGGCGGCTGGGTGGGGCCGCCGCGCAGGATGGCCATGTCCACGCCCTGGGCGGCGTAAAACCCCTTGGCCAGGGCCACGTAATAGCCGGCGAACTGGGCCTGGGGCTCCCATTGGGGAATGAGCGCGGCCTTTTTGAGGGGCTCGGCCAGGGCGGCGACGGCCACGACAAGCACGGCCAGCATCGCCGCCATGCCGGCAAGGGCACGGGGCAACCATGGAGCGCGGGCAGGCATGGGAAGGAAGTACAGCTTTTGCCCGGCCTTGCCTAGGGTTACGCCCTTGAAAAACAGGAACATGTTTTTCAGGAAAAAACAAAATCCCTGCCATTGTCCGCAAAATTTGCCTGCACGAATTTCGAGGACACAACACTAGGGGCGCAATGGCCGGGCCAGGACTTTGGAGCGGGCCGGCCGGGCCAGGACGAGGAGGCAGCCGCAGGCCACGGCCAGGGCCACATACTGGGAGGTGGACAGGCCGGCGTACAGGCCGCGAATGGCGTCGCCGCGCCAAAATTCCAGGGCAAAGCGCAGCCCGGCATAGCCCAAAAGATACACGGTGGTGATCCGGCCCGGGGGCAGTCCGGGCTTTCGGCGGGAGACGGCCAGGAGCAGGGCGAAGAGGGCCAGGTTGGCCAGGGCCTCGTAGAGCTGGGAGGGGTGCACGGGCAGCGAGGCCGTGGCGTCAAGGGGCAAAAGCCCGTCGGCCATGTGCTGGGCAAAGGCCGGAGACCCGGCCGGGAACCGGATGCCCAGGGGACCGTCGGTCACGGCCCCGAAGCAGCAGCCGCCGAAAAAGCAGCCCAGCCGGCCAAAGGCATGGCCCAGGGGGGCATGGCGGCAGGTCGCGTCCAGAAGCGGCCAGGGCGGCAGATTCAGGGCGCGGCAGATAAGGCGCATGGCTCCCAGTATGGCCAGGCCGCCGCCGTAAAAGACCAGGCCGCCGGTACTGACGATGCCCACGGTCAGACGGCCGGCGGCAACGGAATCCTGAAGGATGGGGATGACCCGGGCGCCGGCCAGGCCCAGGGGGAGGCTCAGCAGGAACACGGCCAGGTAGCGGCGGCGCTGGGGGAGGGGGGCCAGTTCCTTGGCGGTAAACCCCAGGACCACGGCCAGGCCGATCAGGCCCAGCACCAGGTAGCCGGCCTGGACAATGGCAAAGGCGCTTAGGCCCGTGGCCCGGGCTAGGAGAAAGGCAAGAAAGCCGCCCATGGGCGCTGGTGGCGGAACCCCGGCGTTACCGCTTGCCGCACTCGAAGCAGGAGCAGCGCAGCCCGAGGCAGCCGCAGGAGGACAGCTCGCAGGACGTGGCGTTTCGGGTGGCGTCGGCATAGGCGGCCAACGAGTCGCCCGGGGCGAGGCGGGCAAAGGCGAACAGCGCGCCGGTGAGCGTCAGGCACAGGGCGATGGTTGCGGCCAGGGCAAGTTTCATACGGTCCTCCGGCAGGATGTCTGGACAAGACACCCTACGCCAGGATCGGCCCCGGCGCAATGCCGGCTCATTTTCCGCCCTGACCGCTCGCATTTCGGGTTCGGGTTTCCAAAGGGCAGCGCCCTTTGGTCGCCGAAGGCATTCAAGACGACATTTTAATTGAACTTGATCTGCAACACGATCTTGGCCGGGCCGTCGTCGAAGGTCAGGTTCTTGAGCATGGTTTCGCGGTCGATGCTGTAGGTGTCCGGCGAATGGATGTCCACCCGCAGCACGTCCTTGCGGCCGGTGGCCAGGCTGACCTTTTTGCCGCCCACCTTGAAGACGATCTGGTCGCCGTTTTGGTACCAGAAGTAGTAGGTGCGCTTTTGCACGAAAAAGTAGGGCTGGTCCGTGGTGGGCACGTCCCGGGGCATGGGCTTTTCCAGGCTCAGGTCCAGGCGGTAGATGTCGTTGGCCACCTTGGTGACGTTGATGGCGGTCATGGCGTAGCGGCCGCTGCTTTCGGGCGTGCCGGTGGCGATCACGGCGAATCCGGCCGTCACCTGGAAATCGATGTTGGAGGCCGGCAAGTTGCGGGGTTGGCTCTGGAAGAAGCGGATCAGGGATTGGGGCGAGTCGGGTCCCGGCGCGTCGGCCCAGGCCGGCAGGGCCATGGCCGCAAGCGCGAGGAGCAGGGCCGTGGCCCGGGCAAGTCGTGAAAATCGGAGCACGTCCGGCCTCCAGTGGCGCGCCGCCCTGGCGGACGGCGGCGAAAAGGGGTACAGGGCTTGGCGACCTCCAATTTTTACCCCGCCACTGCCATGAATGCAATAAACACAACAGTGCCCTCCGCTGACGGCGAAACCGCCGTCATCCTGGAAAAAGCCCGGTCGGGCGCACGCCTGACCCCGGACGAGGCCCTGATTCTGGCCCTCGCCGCCCCGGTGCATGACCTGTGCGACGCGGCCATGCGGGCGAGAATCGCCCGGCACGGCAAGAATGCCTATTTCGTCTACAACATGCACATCAATTTCACCAATGTGTGCGTCAATGCCTGCCGGTTTTGCGCCTTCAGCAAGACCAAGGGCGCGCCCGGGGCGCGCACGCTCAGCGTGGACGATATTGTCGCCGAACTGGATCGCCGCCGTGACGAGCCCATTCGGGAAATCCACGTGGTGGGCGGGCTCAATCCCGAGCTGCCCCTGGAATACTACCTGGACATGCTGCGGGCCATCCGTCGGGAGCGCCCCGAGGCCGGCATCAAGGCCTTTACCGCCGTGGAAGTGGCCCACCTGGCCGATACGCGCGGGGTGTCCGAGTTCGAGATCCTGGCCGCGCTCAAGGAGGCCGGGCTGCTCATGCTGCCCGGCGGCGGGGCCGAGGTCTTTTCCCCGTCCCTGCGGGAGCGGCTTTGCCCGGAGAAGATTTCCGGCGAGCGGTGGCTTCAGGTCCATGCCACGGCCCATGGCCTGGGCATCCGCACCAACGCCACCATGCTTTTCGGCCACATCGAGAGCTGGGCCGACCGGGTGGCCCACCTGTCGGCCCTGCGCGACCTCCAGGACCTGACCGGCGGCTTTGTGTGCTTCATTCCCCTGGCCTACCAGCCGGGCAACAACAAGCTCGGGGCCAAGGGGCCGGACGGGCTGACCGTGCTGCGGGTCATGGCCCTGTCCCGGCTCTTTCTGGACAACGTGCCGCATTTGAAGGCCTACTGGGCCATGCTCGGCATCAAGGCGGCCCAGATGGCCCTGTGGGCCGGGGCCGACGATTTCGACGGCACCATTGTGGAGGAGCGCATCGGCCATGCCGCCGGCGCGGACACGCCCAAGGGCCTGACCATGTCCGCCCTGCGCCGGCACATCGAGGCCGCGGGCCTGGCGCCGGTGGAGCGCACGGCGGATTTTCGGATCGCCTGATCACCATCCCGCACTGCAAACATCGCAAGGACCGCTTTCCCCGGGGTAGGAAAGCGGCCCTTGCTTTGGTTCGGCGGGAAAGGTGTCGGGGTTGCCGCGAGGCCTGTCGCGGGGCCTTGGCCCCGCGACTCGGCCCGCGATGCTCCTTCATGTCCCCCTTCGCCGATTGGCGATCCGGTTGGGCGCCCGGCTCCAAGGCCAGGCACCTAAAACAACAGCAACTCCCGTGCCGCGCCTGCCGCCTTGGGCCGTTTTGCCAAGCGCTGCGGCAATTCCCCGCAATTGCTTACGAATAATGCCGGTTCACCGATCGGCCTGGCTTTGGCCGGGCCGGTTGCCCCAGGATTTGTGGACAAGGGGGAGTCTGGCCCGTGGACTATTCCACCAACCGTGGGCTGGCCGCGTCCAGGGACTTGAGCATGAGGCATACGGGCAGGGATACGCCGCCGGGCAGGGGACGGCTGGCCAGGGAGATGACGGCAAAGCCGTGGCGCAGATAAAAGGGCAGGGCGTTTCGCGAGGACGTCAGCGTCAGCGCTTCCTGGCCGTTTTGCCGGGCTGCGGCCTCGACCGCGTCCAAAAGGGCCGCGCCCGTGCCCGGTGGGGCCGCGGGCGCGGCGTAAAGCAAAATGACCTCGGCCCCCTCCAGTCCGGCCAACCCCACCACAACGCCCTTGGCCTCGGCCACGAAAAGCCTTTTGGCCGGATCGGCCAGCATGGCCGCGAACCGCTCGGCCGTGCCTTGGGCCGTCCAGGCGGCCCGTTCGCCCGGGCCGTAGCTGGCCCGGGCCTTGGCCTCGATGGCGGCGGTAAAGGCCTCGGCCATGGCCGGGGCGTCGGCCGGCCTGGCTGGGCGCAAATCGAAATTCGGGGGAAGGCTCATGCAGTCTTGCATCGGAGCGGCAGGGTGGGGGTGAAGCGCTCGGGCGGCGACGTCAGGGGCTTGCCCACGGCATGGGCCAGGCCTTCCAGCAACCCGGAAAAGATGCGGCGGTGAAAGGGCAGGGTGGCGAACCAGTAGGCCAGGCCGGCCAAGCCCCGGGGCAGGAACCGGGAATGTACGGCAATTGTCGAGACGCCCTTGGCCGCGGGCGTGACGCGAAATTCCAAAAGCGCCTCGCCCGGGGTGCGCATCTCGGCCAGAAGCACCAGCCGGCGGTGCTTCTCCAGGGCCAGGATGCGCCAGAAATCCAGGGGATCGCCCGCCCGCAGGGTCTCGGGCCGAATCGTCACGCGCCGCAACCCCACCCCGCCCGCCATCTGGTCCAGAAAGCCCCGCAGCCGCCACAGGGCGTCGCCGTAATACCAGCCTGTCTCGCCGCCGATTTTGGACAAGGCCTGCCAGACCGCCTCGGGCGGGGCCGCGATCTCGGCCCGGTAGCCGCATTCGTAGACCGCGCCCCCGGAATAGGGGGCGTCGCCTTGGCCCGCCCATTCCGGCGGCGCGGCGTAGCCGGCGTCGGCGCAGGTGGTCTCCACCATGTTCTGGCTGATCTTTTCCAGGGCCCGGACAATGGTCTCCCGGCAGGTGCGCAGCTTGCGGGGCAGAAGGCTGCGGATGCGGTCGTCGCGGCAGACGACCTCGTTTCGCAGGCCCGCGACCAGGGGGACGATGAGCGAACGGGGCAGCGGGGTGATGAGCTGCGCCCAGTACGTCGAAAGCCGGGGCGTCAGCAGGGGCAGGGGGATGATGATGCGGCGGCGAAGCCCGGCCACCGCCGCGTAAATCTGGAACATGGCGGCATAGGTCAGGATTTCCGGGCCGCCGATGTCAAAGGTGTCGCCTATGGTGCGGGGCTCGTACAGAGCGCCCGTGAGATAGCCCAGGACATCGGTGATGGCGATGGGCTGGCAGCGGGTGCGCACCCAGCGCGGGGCCACCATGACCGGCAGCCGGTCCACCAGGTAGCGCATGATCTCGAACGAGGCGCTGCCCGAGCCCAGGATCATGGCCGCCCGCAAATGGGTCACGGGCACCCGGCCGTAGGACAGGATTTTGGCTACCTCGTGGCGGGACCGCAGGTGGTGGCTTAAGTCGTCGCGGTCCTCGCCCAGCCCGCCCAGGTAGATGATCCGGGACAGGCCGGCGTCCTCGGCGGCCCGGGCCATGACCATGGCCGCCTCGCGGTCGGCGGCGGCGAAATCCGGCGTGTCCGGCCGCATGGAATGCACCAGGTAATAGGCCGCGCCGCAGCCCGCGCCGGCCCGGCGCATGGCCGGCAGGTCGAGCAGGTCGGCCTGGACCAGGTCCACGCCGGGATGAAAGGCGAACGGGCGGCAGGAGAGCTTTTCCAGGGAGCGGCCCACGGCCCGCACCCGAAGCCCGGCTTCCAGGAGCTTGGGCACCAGCCGGCCGCCCACATAGCCCGTGGCCCCGGCCACCAGAACGGGTTTTTCAAGCATCAGGGGATCCTTTTCGATGGAGGCTCTTGCAAAAAACGTTGTTTTTGAAGCCTTCGGCGACCAAAGGGCTCTGCCCTTTGGAAACCCTTAATGGATTCAAGGTGCTACAATGCAACATCCATATGCTGTTTCACGTTGCGTTTGGTTGTTGCAAGAGCCTCGATATCTGCCTGAATAGCAAGCCCTTCTCCGGCTGGCAACGCGGCCGCACCGTTGCGCCGTTGGCTGGGCCCTTCTCGCGTTCAATCCTTAAGTCTCTCTCGAGGCCTCATGTTTGCCGACAAGACCTCCAAAGCCGCCTATCCGGCGCCCCTGGCGGTCCATGCGGGCCTGCTTGCCGCTCTTTGGGCCATAAGCCGCCAGAACTACCTGCTCTTCCACACCCTGGCCGAACTGATCAGCGTGGTCATTGCCGGGGTGATCTTCGTCATGTCCTGGAATTCCCGGCGCCTCCTGACCAACGGGACCTGGCTGGTGCTCGGGGTGGGCTTTTTGTGGGTCGGGGTCGCGGATACCCTGCATGCCCTGGCCTATCAGGGCTTGGGTATTTTCGACGAGGCCGTGCCCGGCAACATGGCCACCCAGTTGTGGCTTGCCGGCCGCCTGCTTCAGGCGGCCACCCTGGTCCTGGCCCCGCTTTGCATCCGGCGGCGGGTTCATTCCTGGACCACGTTCGGTGTTTTCGCCCTGGCCACGGCCGGGCTTTGGGCCTCCATTTTCCTGTGGAAGGTCTTTCCGATCTGCTTCATCCCAGGGCAGGGGCCGACACCGTTTAAGGTGGCCGCCGAATACGCGATCTGCGTCGCCCTTATTCTGAGCGGGGTGCTCTTTTATCGCGGCCGGGCCGGATTCGACCCCTGGGTGCTGGCCCTGGTGCTGGGCTCCCTGGGCCTGACCGTGGCCTCGGAATTGGCCTTTACCTTGTATACCGACGTTGATGACACAACCAACTTCATAGGCCATTGCCTCAAGATCCTGGCCTTTTCCTGCCTGTACCGGGCCGTGGTGGTGACCGGGTTCATGCGCCCCTACGAGCTGCTCTTTCGCGACCTGAGCCAAGCCAAGGAGGGCGCCGAGGCGGCCAGCCGGGCCAAAAGCGAATTTCTGGCCAACATGAGCCATGAAA
>CAZBER010000041.1:0-37582 GCA_964490985.1 uncultured Desulfovibrionaceae bacterium
TATGGGTTTCCAAAGGGCCAAGCCCTTTGGTCGCCGAAGGCTTCAAAAACGACTCATTCTGCAAGAATCTCATTCTTCCTAGTCCTTACTAATCCTCACTAATCCTCGGTCCGGGGACCGGTCGGGCCGCTGGCGGGCGCGCCGGGCCGGTTCAGGACCCGCACCCCTTCCGGCCCGCCGACCACCACTTCCGAGGCCAGGCCCACGAAAAGCCCGTGTCCGGCCACCCCGGCCCGGCGGTTCAGGATTTCGGCCAGGGCCGGGGCATCGGCCAGGGGGCCGAAAGCGCAGTCGCACAGGACGTTGCCCCGCTCGGTGCGCACGGGATCGCCGTCCGGGCGTCGCCGCAGCGCCGGATTGCCGCCGATGGCGGTCAGAAAGCGCATCTCCGAGGCCAGGGCAAAGGGCGTGATTTCCACAGGCACGGCATGGTGCGTGCCCAGGCGCGGGCTGATCTTGCCTGCGTCCACCACCAGGACCAGGCGCGCGGCGGCCTGAGCCAGGATTTTTTCATAGAGCAGTGCCCCGCCTCCGCCCTTGATGCAATCCAGGGCCCCGTCCACCTCGTCGGCCCCGTCAATGGCCACGTCCAGCATGGGCCAGTCGTCTAGGCTGGCCACGGGCAGGTCATGGCGGCGCAGGGTTTCGGCCAGGTAATACGCCGCCGGCACGAAAACCGTTCCCGCCAGTTCGCCCAACCGGTAGCGATCGGCCAGAAACGGCACCACGGCCGCCACGGTGGAACCATGTCCCAGGCCGATGGCCATGCCCGGGCTGGCCAGAATGGCCACGTGGGCGGCCGCGGCCCGCTTGAAGTTGGCCAGTTCGTCGGGAGAAAACGTTTTGGGCTCTGCCATGCCGGCTCCTTTCCCCGCCCGGGCGGGGTTTGGGCCGACCCTATCCGAAATTGCGGGCCAGGAACACTGGCCGGGCCGCGTTTTTTGCCGGCGGCGGCCGATACGAGCCAGGTCCGAATTCGTTTGCATTTCGTGCGCGAAAAGTGTTTAGCTTCAGGCGATAAACCCGAAGCCGGGGACCGCCGCCCGGCTCCCAGCAAGGAGGGAGTATGGACCTGGAGCTTTTGCGGGCGCTGGCCAAACGCATGCGCCACGACATCCTGGTTTCCACCACCGAGGCCGGATCGGGCCATCCCACTTCGTCGCTTTCCGGCGTGGAGCTCATGGCCGGGCTGCTTTTCGGCGGCGTGTTCCGGTTTGACGCCGACCAGCCCGGCCGGCCGGACAACGATCGCCTGATTTTTTCCAAGGGGCATGCCTCGCCGCTTTTTTACGCCTTGTGGGCCGCGGCCGGGAAGATTTCCCGGGCCGAGCTCATGACCATGCGCACGTTCGGCAGTCCCCTGGAAGGCCATCCCGTGGCCGGCACCCCCTTTGCCGAGGCCGCCACCGGGTCCCTGGGCCAGGGCCTTTCCATCGGCCTGGGCATGGCCATAAACGGCAAGTATTGCGACAAGCTGCCGTACCGCACCTACGTGCTTTTGGGCGATTCGGAAATGGCCGAAGGATCGGTCTGGGAAGCGCTGGAGCTGGCCGTCCATTACGAGGTGGACAACCTGGTGGCCGTGCTGGACGTAAACCGCCTGGGCCAGCGGGGTGAAACCATGTACGGCCATGACCTCGGCGTCTATGACCGCAAGCTGTCCGCCTTTGGCTGGAACACCATATTGGTGGACGGCCACGATTTTCCCCAGGTGCTGGCGGCGTATCAGCACGCGGCCGAATGCACCGGCCGGCCCACGGCCATTATTGCCCGCACGGTCAAGGGCAAGGGCGTCAGTTTCGTGGAGGACAAAAACGGCTGGCACGGCAAGCCCCTGCCCAAGGACGACCTGCAAAAGGCCCTGGCGGAGCTCGGTTCCGTGGACCTGGACCTGACCGGGACCATTGCCGCTCCGCCCGGCGGCCGGCCGGCCGCCGCCACCGCCGTGGCCGTGCCGCCTCCCGCCTACGACCCGGCCAAGCCCGTGGCCACGCGCAAGGCCTACGGCAACGCCCTGGCCCGCCTGGCTCCCGGGCATCCGGAAATCGTGGTTCTGGACGGCGAGGTCAGCAACTCCACCTATGCCGAAGATATGAAAAAGGTGGCGCCGGAACGCTTTTTCGAAATGTACGTGGCCGAGCAGAACATGGTGGGCACGGCCCTGGGCCTGTCCCGGCGGAGGAAAAAGCCGCTGGTTTCCACCTTTGCCGCCTTTTTCACCCGGGCCTTCGACCAGATTCGCATGTGCCAGTATTCGGCCGGAAACATGGTGCTGTGCGGCTCCCACGCCGGGGTGTCCATCGGCGAGGACGGCCCGTCCCAGATGGGCCTGGAGGATCTGGCCATGTTTCGGGCCGTCTCCGGCAGCGCGGTGCTCTATCCCGGCGACGCCATGTCCACCGAGCGCCTGGTGGAGGCGGCCGTTGCCCGCACGGGCCTGACCTACATCCGCACCACCCGGGGGGCCACGCCCATTCTCTACGGCCCCGAGGAAACCTTTGTTGTGGGCGGCTCCAAGACGTTGCGGCGCTCGGACGCCGACGTTGTGGCCGTCCTGGCCGCCGGCATCACCCTGCACGAGGCCCTGGCCGCCCATGCGGCCCTGGCCGCCGAAGGCATTGCCGTGCGGGTTATCGACGCCTACAGTGTCAAGCCCCTGGATGAAAAGACGCTTTTGGAAACGGCCAAGGCCGTCAAGGCCGTGGTGGTGGTCGAGGATCACTATCCCGAGGGCGGCCTGGGCGAGGCCGTGGCCGCCGCGCTGTCGGGCGCGGGAACGCCCGTGGTCCGCCTGGCCGTGCGCAAGATGCCCAAGAGCGGCAAGCCTCAGGAACTTCTGGCCTATGAGGAAATTTCCCGGGAGGCCATCGTCAAAACCGTCAAAACCCTGCTGTGAGGCGACCATGCGACCGGAATATCTGGAGAATACGCGTATCTTCCTGGACGGAGCCGACCCCGAGGAAACCCGGCAGGTCATTGCCAAGCTGGGCTTCCTGGACGGCCAGACCACCAACCCGAGCCTTTTGGCCAAAAACCCCGCCGCCCAGCAGCACAAGACGCCGGGGCACAAGTTCAGTCGGGCCGCCATTTACGAATTCTACAAGGACTTGTGCCGCACCTTGACCGGCATGCTCCCGGACGGCTCCATCTCCATCGAGGTCTATGCCGACGCCCATACCGACGCCGGGGCCATGTGCCGGCAGGGGCGGGAATTCGCCTCCTGGATACCCAATGCCTGGATCAAGCTGCCAAGCTCCGCGGCCGGCCTGGAAGCGGCCGAGATTCTCGCGGGCGAGGGCGTGCGGGTGAACATGACCCTGTGCTTCAGCCAGGCCCAGGCCGCGGCCACGTACGCCGCCACCAGGGGGAGCATGCGCGGGGAGGTGTTCGTGTCGCCGTTTATCGGCCGCTTGGACGACCGGGGCGAAAACGGCATGGACCTTATCGCCAACATCATGAAGATGTATAAGGCTGGCGACGGCCACGTGCAGGTGCTCACGGCCAGCGTGCGCTCCATGGAGCATTTCCTGTGCGCCCTGGCCTATGGCAGCGACATCATCACCGCGCCCTATAAGCTCCTCATGGAGTGGGGGGAGCGGGGCATGCCCATGGCCGGACCGGACTACGCCTACAACCCCGGGTCGCTCAAGCCCATTCCTTATAAGGAGCTGGACCTGAACAAGCCCTGGCGGGAATACGACATCACCCATCCTCTGACCGACGCGGGCATGGAGAAGTTCTCGACGGACTGGAATTCGCTGATCGACATGTCGTCCTGACGGTTGAGAAGCGCTGTCTTGCCGCCCGTCGCATGCGCGGCGGGCTTTTTTATTTGGCTATGGAAAAATTCGAGAACTGGCCAAGGGACGGCAAGGGGGGCCGGTTCTTTTGAACAGGTTTCATTGTTCCGTCGACACATCCCAGGGCGGCCCCTGGGTCGTCTCCAGGCCGGCCCAGTATTCGGCCTCGCGGGGCGGGAAATCCTCCAGGTGCGTGGAAAATGCGGTTTGCAAAAAGGCGTCCACCCACCAGAAGATGTCGTAACGCTTTAAAATCGCGCGAATAGCGCGCATGCGGCGACGGCGCTGGCCTCTGTCCATGAGCACCCCCTCCCGGATGGCTTCGGCAACGCCGTCCCTGTCGAAGGGATTGACCATGGTGGCGTGGCGGTGCAGCTCCATGGCGGCTCCGGCGAATTCGCTCAGGCACAGGATGCCGGTCTCGCGCACGTTGCAGGCGGCGTACTCCTTGGCCACGAGGTTCATGCCGTCGCGAAGCGGCGTGACAAGCGCCATGTCCGTGGCGAGGTAGAAGGCGATCAGGTCTTCGCGGCCCAGGTTGCGGTAGGCGAAATGCACGGGAGCCCAGCCGGGTATGGAATAGCGGCCGTTGATTTCCCCGACCATCCGCTCGATTTCCTCTTTCATGGACCGGTACTGGGGCACCTCCTCCCGGCTGGGGACCAGGATTTGGATGAGGCAGATCTGCCCGCGCAATTCCGGATAGCGCTCGAAGGTCGCGCGCAGCGCTTCCAGGCGCTGGGGAACGCCCTTGGTGTAATCCAGGCGATCCGCGCCGAAGAGCAGAAAGCGCTGGCCAAAGGAGGACCGGATGGCCTGGGCCGCTTCCTGGATTTGCGGCCGCGCGGCTTCCTGGGCAAAGGAACGGAAATCGATGCCGATGGGGAACGTGCCGAGGCGGGGTGCGCGCCCGTCCGCCGAAAGCGTCGTCACCTGGCCCCGGCCTTTTTGCGTTGCCGCGGGAAAAACCCGTTTGACCGACTCGAAAAAGTTGCGCCGGTCGCGAAGGGTCTGGAAGCCGATCAGGTCGTAATCCAGCAGCGCGTCAAGCAGTTGTCGGCGCCAGGGGATTTTGAGGAAGATGTCCGCCGGGGGAAAGGGGATGTGCAGGAAAAAACCCAGGCGCGAATTCCTCCCGGTTTCCTTGAACATTTTTGCCATGAGCATGAGATGGTAGTCGTGAACCCAGATGAAATCCTCCTTCGAGGCGGCTGCGGCGGCCGCCTGCGTGAATTTCCGGTTGGCGGTGCGGTAGGCCTCCCAATAGGCGGGTAAAAACTTGCATGGCATCTGGAACTCGTGGAACAGGGGCCAGAGGATCTCATTGGAAAATCCCCGGTAAAACCCTTCGACCTCGGCCTCCGTAAGGGCCACCGGCCGCAAATCGTATCCCGCCTCGCGGGAGTAGGACCGGCACATGGCCAAGACGCCCTTTTCCGAGGTCCCGGGCCAGCCAAGCCACATGCCGCCCCGGTTCTTGAGCACCGGAGCCAGCGCCGTCACCAGGCCTCCGGCTCCCTGGCTCGCGGTCAGCCCGCCGTCCTCGCCGCGTTTGATGCTGATGGGCAACCGGTTGGAAACAACGATGAAACGCCTGTTCGCTTCACGGTAGTTCATGGAGCCTCCTTGGCCGCGGTGCTTCGATTTCCCGTGGCGGCCGCCCAATGGGACAGAAACCGCAACAGCTCTCCGGGCGGCGTGATCCGGTAGTGCGCCGCGGTCGGCCGCGGATTCGCCCGGACCAGCACGCCCGCGTCGGATGGGCCAAGGGCGCGGAACGCATCCTCATCCGTGCGATCGTCGCCGAGGTAGACCACAATCGCGCCGGGATTCTCGCGGCGCAACGCGCGTATGGCCCGGCCCTTGTCCCATCCCGACGGGCGCAGCTCCAGCCCTCCGTCGAAAGGGCGCAGTTCGAGCCCGGATTCCCGGGCCAGGGACGCCCAGGCGCGCCGGATGCGCCGCGCCAGGCTTGGGCGGTCGGCTGCGTCCAGACCGCGCCAGTGCCAGGCCAGGCTGACGGACTTTTTTTCCAGGGACTGCGGTGGGGCGAGCCTGGCCGCGAGTTCCAAAGCGCGGTGAAGGGATTGCTCCCATTGCGGAGGCAACGTCCGGGTCTGCGGCAGGCCGCCGGGCAAAAGGCGCTGGGCTCCGTGGCAACCCCATATTTCCATGGGAGCCGCCGGAGAAAGGAAATTCGCGATTTCTCCGGCCTCGCGGCCGCTGACCACGGCAAAACGGCCCGGCCCGTGGGCGGGCAACCGCGCCAGGAGTTCCGCCACTCCGGGGTAGGGCAGGGCCAAGTCCCGCCGCGGTTGAAACGGAGCCAGGGTCCCGTCGTAGTCCAGGGCCAGCACCCCATCCCGCTTTCCTTCCAAAACGTCGGACACGGGCGGATCGGCCAAAAGCCGCCCCAGTCCGGGCAAGGTCGTCATGGGCGAACTCCTTGTGAGGGGCCAGGGGCCGCAAAAACAGGCATCGTCCCACGCTTGGCCTGCAATGGCCCGATGGCCGATGGTGCGGCGCGGTCGGTGAAAAGCCCTGAACGGTCCGGCTGATGCAAAACGGGCCGGGAAGGTTGTCCGAAATCGGAAATTGGGCGAAATTCGTTCTTGCAGGTACGGCGGTTCGCCTCCGGCCCATTGGCGCGCCGGTCGGATCATGTTTCCTTCTAGACCAGCAATTTTGTGAAAACGATGATATTTTGGAGGTAATTTTCTCATGGCAAACGGCATTGCGGAGGTCCTGCGCGAGATGGTGCGGACATCGGGCAAGCCGGCCAAGGAGCTGGCCAGGGAGCTCGGCAAGCCCTACTCCACGTTTATGCGGGAGTTGAGCCAGCGGGACAGGGGCGCAAAGTTCGGCGTAGAGATGCTGCTGCCGCTGATGCGGGCCTGCGATTCCGTTGCGCCCTTGCGGTTTCTGGCTTCACGCATGCATTGCCGGGTGGTTTCGCTCCGGGAGGTCGTACCGGACAAATCGACGCTCCACGAGGAACTCCTCGATTCCTACGACGCCATGGCCTGCTACCACCGGGCGATCCTGGCCGGCGAACCGCCGGAAAAGGTGGCCGAGCTGCGGGAGCAGGTGATTCGCCAGGTGCAGGAAGATTTCGTCGCCTACATCCGCAAGGCCGTAACGTGAAGGGATGGAAGCTTTTTTGAGGCGACGCAAGGAACGGGCTCCTGTGGCTTTTGGGAAAGGGGCGCGGCATTTGGTCACGGATTGACAAAGCGCTTGGCCGGAGGCAAGCAAACAGAAGCGATGCCAAGTGCCTGGAGGGAACCGCGCAAGAGGGAGTGGCGGACATGATGCCGGCTCGGGTGATGATCGTGGAAGACGAGGCGATCACGGCCATGGCCACCGGGGCCATGCTCAAGCGGCTGGGACACGTGGTCATGGCCTCGGTCTCGTCGGGCGAGGCGGCCTTGGCCGTCTGCCAGCAGCAGCAGCCGGACCTCGTGCTCATGGACATCCGCCTGGACGGCGACCTGGACGGCATCGAAACGGCCAGGCTCCTGCGCCGCGACGCGGACGTGCCCGTGGTCTTTGTCTCGGCCTATGCCGACGACCAGACCCGACGCCGGGCCGCCGAGACCCGCCCCATGGCCTTTATCGCCAAGCCTTTGGACGAGGTGGACTTGGGCCGCCTCATGGGCCTTCTCGACAAACGCGGGCAGGATTGCCGGGGATGACGGGCCAGGAATTCGGGCTGGACGGCGACTTCACCGCCGCCTATCTGGCCGTGCGCCGCGTGGCCGACCTGGCCGGACAGGACCCCGGGGCCGTGGCCCCCCATACCGTCGCCGCCCTGGAAGGGCTGCTCGCCCGCAACGACCACGCCCGCCAGACCCAGGCCCGCATCCTGTACCGCGATGCTGCCGGCGTATTGGTTACGCTTCTGGCCGACGGTCCCCCTGTCCTGGCCACGGCCTCCCGCCTGGCTCTGGACCGGGCCCTGACCACCCCGGGCAAGCCGCGCCTGGCCGCGGCCGAGGCCGTGGGCGGCCTGCCGCTTTGCATCCGGGGGCCGCATCCGGACCTGCCTCCCCTGGGTCCGGTCCCGTACCTTTCTTTTGCCGATCTGGTCCGCCGCGCCGGCGCGGATGGCCGGGCCGTGCGCTTTGCCGGCCGAAGCCTGCTTGCGCCCACGCATGATCCGAACATCTTGCTCGTGGTCAAGCGGCTGCGCCGGGGCGAGGACCCGGCCGGGCTTTGCCGGGAAGCGGCCTGGATGGAATTTTGCGCCGGCCTGCCGTTCCCGGTCCCCTGCCATGTGCCCCGGCCCCTGAAGCCGGACGGCTCGCCCCTGGTCGCCGTGCCCGACGCGCCCCGACCTCCGGGAGCGTCCGGCCAGGACCTGGACCCGGACGGCCTGTGCCTGGCCTCTCTGGCCCACAGCCACTATTTCGTCTATCCCAACGATCCGCCGCCGCATAACCTGGACGCGGACGCCTTTGTCGCGGTCATGGGCCGGGCCGCCTTGCTTTTGGGCTGGCTGGCCGGCCAGGGCATCCTGCACGAGGCGGCCATCCCGCTTTTCCACAACCGGGTGCAGCTGACGCGCCGCGAGGACGGCGGGGTCTATGACTGGCGTTTGCCCGGCCGCCTGGACCGCTGGCTGGAGTCGGCCAGGCATCCCAATTTCGGCCTGTCCGGGCTGCGCGATTTCGAGCATTGCCGCGCCGTGGCCGACCGGACCTCTGTTCTCTACCGGGAAATGGGCAACCATTTCATGAGCCTTTTCCTGGTGGCCGGCAGCTACTTCCGCATGCGCGACCCGGCCCTGGTCGGCCGCACGGCTTCCAATGATCCTGTGGACGCCCGGCGCCTCTTTGACGAGGACCTGCTGGTCCGGGTCGTGGACAACGTTTTCGTGAAGTACCACGAAGGCTTTGTGGGCAAGGCTCCGGCCGGTCCGCCGTTTTGCGCCCGGTCCCTGGCCCGGCGCATGGTCGAGGAGATGGGCGTGGACCGGCACATGGAGGAGCTGGTGCGCGTGGCCGACCAGGAGGCCATGACCGACCAGGCTTTCGTGGAATTTCTCGTCTCCCGGGGCATGGCCCTGGATGCGGCCCAGGGCCTGCGGCGCGGGGCCGTTGACGTGGCCCTGGCCACCGGCCCGCACCTGGGGGCGTTCAACGACCGCACCAGCCTGCCGGAACTGGGCGAATGCACGGCCGCCGCCACGGCCGCCTGCCTCACGGGCCGCTATTTCCAGGACCGGGGCCGCAACTGACGCGCTCCGGGGACGCGGCCGCCTCAATACAGCCAGATATGGTCCAGGGCCGGGCCTTCCCGGCCCTCGGTGCGCCGTTCCCGCAGCACCGTGGCCGGTCGTCCCGCCGCCACCATGTTTTCCGGCACGTCGTGGGTGACCAGCGCCCCGGCCGCCACGATGGCCTGGCGGCCGACAGTCACCCCGGGCAGGATGACCGCCCCGGAATAGACCTTGGCATAGTCGCCGATGGTCACGCCCTGGTAGGTCCGTTCGATGTGCGAGGCTTCGCCGTGGGTGTGGGTGAAAATCCGCACGTCCTCGGCCAGGGTCGCGCCATGGCCAAGCTCGATGCCGCCCTTGGTGTCCAAAAAGACGTTGCGGTTGATGAACACCCTGTCGCCCACGCGAAGCAGGGGGCCGAAGTTGAACCGCAGGTTTTCCTCGGCCATAAAGGCCTTGCCGCAGGCGCCGAACAGGCGGTGGGCCAGAAGCCGTCGGAAGGGAATGGCAAAGTTGACGACCAGGCAAAGCGGCAGCTTGTCAAAGGCCTCCCAGAGGAAGTGCAGGTGGCGCTGGCCGGGCGTGAGTGGATAGTCCTGGGCCTTGGGCAGGGTTTCGGCGTAGAGTCGCATGTGGGCCAGGCCTTCCAGGGGAATGGGCGGGGCTTCCAGAGTGGCCAGGATGTCCTGGACGGCCTCGGGTTCGTCGATATGCTTCAAGAGATCCTCGATCTGGGACAGGCAGGCGTCGTACCAGGTGCGCATGGGGCCTCCGGGGTGTTTGTTTGGCCATAGCGGCCCCATGGCCGGGGCGCAACCGGAAGGCTCAAGCTTTGGCTGCGGCGTCCGATAGGTTCACGGCGGTTTCTCGCCCGCAGGAGGTCCCATGGCGGCTCGGAAGCGGCCATCGCTCTCCATGGCCCTGGAGCGGCTGGGCCTGCTCAAGTACGGCCTGGGGCTGCTTCTGGCCGCCTCGGCCGTGGCCCTGACCGTGGGAGCCTATCTGGCCGAGGGCCTGGGCCGGCCAAAACCCAGGCCCCTGGTCCCGCCGCTGCCCGTGGCCGCCGTACCCGCTTCGCCCGTCCCGGCCGCCCCGAATCATGCCATGCGCGCCCCGGTCAGCCGCGACGTGCGCTTTTCTGGCGAGGCTGAACCACCGGCCGGGTTTGCCTTTTACGACATCACCGACCGGGACACCCCGGAAAGCCTGGCCGCCAAGCTTGGCCGCAAACAGTTCCGCGTGGGCCGCATCCGGGGCGAGCAGTGCAATTTCGCCTTTCCCCTGGCCGATCCCGGCCATGCCCCGGGGCCGGTGGCCGCCTTTATCCGGGAGCGCGGCCGGCAGTGCTGCGCGGTGTTCGAAACCGTGCCCGACCAACTGGCCACCTTTGCCTTTGGCCAGAAACGGGGCCAAGGCCCGGCCCTGACCGGCCCCATTTCCGGCACGGCGGTCTTTTCCCGGATGGGAGCCGGGCTTTTGACCCTCAACCTGCGCTTTTCCGACCAGGCCGAAGGCTACGGCGCGGCCGTGGCCAGACATTTGACAAGCCGCTTCGGGCCGCCACGCCCCCTGCCCCAAGGCGGCGCGGCCTGGAGCCGGGACATGGGCCTGGTCATCCTGGCCCGAGACGGCCGGTCCCTGGCCGTCACGGCCTACTTCGTGGCCAACATCGACCGCCATGCGGCCTTGGCCTTGGCGCGAGGGGAGTAGGGGGGAAACGCCTCCGGCGGCCAGGAGGGGCTTGCCCCTCCTGGACCACCCTTTCCGGGGACGCCGGTACGGTCGCCTAGGCTAGGAGATGGAAAAGCAGTTGGTCCAGGGTGGCGGCCAGTTGGCCGCACAGGCCGCCGCTGCCCGGCGGCGGGCCGAAAAGCTCCAGGCGCTCGGCGGCCAGGTTCGGATCGACCCCGGCCGGCTTGTCCACCAGGGATAGGGTGATTTCCAGGCGCTGGGCCGGGAAAAAGGTCAAAAGCCGTTGGCTGAATGCCGCAAAGCGGCCGGCGAACGCCTCGCCCGCCTCCCGCCAATAGGCCAGGGCCGCCTCGGTCGGCGGCAGGGCCGCGGCTCCGGCCAGCATGGTGGCCAGATTGGACAGGGAAAACCCGGGCATGCCGGGCCGCCAGCCCAGAAGCCAGGCATTGCGGCGAAAAAGCAGGCGGTGGCTGAGGCCCGAAGCCACCACGGCGGCCATGTCCTGCCTGGCCGAGGCCAGCCAGGGGTCGGCAAAGCGCACCGGCTCCTGGCCCGGGTCCCAGGGGGGCACGGTCCGGCCAAAGGTTGCGCCGGCGAACCGGCCGAGCAGATGGGACAGCCAGGCATTGGCCGCCGGCGAGGCCGGGGTTTCCAGATGGGCGTGGGACAGCACGTAGCGGCCCCGGCCGAACCGGCCGGCAATGACGCAGGCTCCGCCGGACAGGAACTTCGGCGTAAGCCGCAGGCCGAAACGCTCCTGGCAGGCCGCCAGGATGGCCTCGGGCATGGCCCCGAGGGGAATGTCGGCCAGCATGAGGTCGGCCGCCACCCCGGCATAGGCGGCCAGGACGCGCACTTCCGGGTCGCCTGCGCCTGCCTCGGGCGGAACGAAGCCGGCCGGCCACCAGACCGGCGCGTCCAGCTCGGCCGGAAGAAAAGACGGGAAAAGGGGCGAGGAGACGTCCGCGCAAAGCCGCACATGCCCGCTGACCAGATGGTCCAGCCGGTCGGCAAAGGCCCGGCGAGTCCAGGGGCAAAGGCCCAGGCCGTCGGCATGGGAAAGGGCCAGGCCGGCCCCGCCGCAGATGCCGGCATAGTTCCCGCCCGAAGCCACGTAGTCCCGGATGGCGGCCACCCCGGCCGGCCCCAGGGCGGCGAACCGTCGCCGGGCAAATCCGCCGGGCACGAGCAGGGCCGCCGCGGACGTCCGGGACAGCGCGCCCCCGGCCACGTCGGCGCAGGATACCGGCGCAAAAGGCGCGCCCAGGGCCGAAAGCCCCCGGCACAGCAGCAATCCCCACAAATGGGAATGGTCCCACAAGATCAGAAATGGCGCGGCCATGGCCATAGGCTAACAGCCAGGCCGGGCGACAGGCAAGATGCGCTTGTGTTTCCAGCGGCAAGGCTATAGGGAACGTAATATCAGATTCAGTTTCGGTTCGGCATGGCTGCGACAAGGATAGGCGACCAGGCTCCGCTCAGCCGCTTGTTCCCCGAAAGGAGTCGGGGTGCGGACAGGTCCTGGCGCGCCTGCGCCCCCGGAGCCTCGGCCATTGCGGGACCAGTCGCTCGAATGATAGCAGAGCGTTGCTCTATGGATTGTTACGATGTCGGATGAAAAGAAAAGACACGGCCGGTTTTGGTCGTTGCGCGAGAGGACCGAGGCGCTGCTGCGGGACGGGGCGTGGAAGGCGGATGACCAGGCTGCCCGGGATATCCAGGCATTGCTGCATGATTTGAGCACCTACCAGGTCGAGCTCGAGCTGCAAAACGAGGAACTGCTGCGTTCCAGGCATCTGCTCGAAGCCTCCCGGGATGCTTGCCGCGCCCTGTTCGAGCATGCGCCCCTGGGCTATTTCATTTTCGATAGAAACGGCCTGGTGGTCGACGCCAACCTGGAAGGCGCCGGGCTCCTCGGCGTTCCCCAGGTCCTTCTGATCAAAAAGCCGTTTGTCGCCTTTGTGGACGGCGCATCCCAGCCCGCGTTCCTGCTCCACCGCATGCGGGTTTTCGATACCGACCAGCCCCAGCGGTGCCGGTTGCGGCTGTTGCCCCGGGAAGGGGGCGCGCGGCAGGTGGAACTGTTTTCCCTGGCCCCCAATGATGCCGACGCCGCCTCCCGGCGCTGCCTGACCGTCATCGTGGACATCACCGAGCGCCTCAAGGCCGGGGAGCGCGACCGCTATCTGGCTTCCATCGTGGAATCCTCCCGCGATGCCGTTGTCGGCGTGGACCTCGCCGGCCGCATTGTCAGCTGGAATGCCGGGGCCGAGGGCCTCTACGGCTATACGGAGGGCGAAATCCTGGGCCGGCCCGTGGCCGAGCTGGCTCCGGCCGGCCGGCGGGAGGAGATCGGCCGCCTCATGGATGCGCTCCGGGACGGCCGGTCCGTCTCCCATTTCGAGACCGTGCGCCTGCGCAAGGATGGCAGCGAGGTGAACGTATCGCTCAATGTCTCGCCCATCCGCGACGCTGCCGGGGACATTGTCGGCTTTTCCTGCATTGCCCGGGACATCACCGCCCGCAAGCGCCTGCGCCGGGAACTGGTCCTGGCCAAGCGGGAGGCCGTTGTCGCCAATCGGGCCAAAAGCGAATTCCTGGCCAACATGAGCCACGAAATCCGAAACCCTATCAACGCCATCCTGGGCCTGACCCGGATGGTCCTGTCCGATGAGGAGCTTTCGGAAAAGCAGGCCCAGCGCCTGTCCATGGTGCTGGAATCGTCCGAGAGCCTGCTGCGCATCGTGGGCGACATCCTGGATTATTCCAAGATCGAGGCCGGCAAGCTGGAGTTGGAGGAACGCCCCTTCGAGGTCCGCCGCCTCCTGGAGTCGGTGCTGGCCGAACAGCGCATTGTCGCCGAGCACAAGGGCCTGGCCCTGACTCTCGTGGTGGACCCGGCCGTGCCCTTCCGGTTGACCGGCGATTCCCAGCGCCTGCGGCAGGTGCTGATCAACCTCATCGGCAACGCCCTGAAATTCACGGACGTGGGCAGGGTCCTGGTCAAGGTTTGCCTGGCCCCGTCCGAAGCGGGCAAAGAGAGGGAGCCGGACCGGTTGGCCCTGCTTTTCTCGGTCAACGATACCGGCATCGGCCTGTCTCCCGAGGCCAAGGAGCGCATTTTCGGCAGCTTTGTCCAGGCCGACTCGGGCCTGACCAAAAAATACGCCGGCTCGGGCCTGGGCCTGGCCATCTGCCGCAAGCTCACCCGGCTCATGGGCGGCGACATCGAGGTGGAATCCGAACTGGGGCGGGGGGCCACCTTCCGGTTCACGGCCGTGTTTCGCCAGGGCCTGGGGGAAATCCTTCCCCCGCCGGGCCGCCACATGGCCGTGGAGGCCGAAAAGCCCATGCCGCCGCTCTCCATCCTGTTGGCCGAGGACAACCGCATCAATCAGCTTTTTACCGTGGACCTGCTGGCCTCCCACGGCCATGACGTGAAAGTGGCGGGCAACGGAGCCGAGGCCCTGGAGCTCCTCTCCCGGGAGCGGTTCGACCTGGTGCTCATGGACGTGCAGATGCCGGTCATGGACGGCATGGCCGCCACCAAGGCCATACGGGAGCACGCGGCCGGGCTTTTCGACCCCGACATCCCGGTGGTGGGGCTTTCGGCCTATGCCATGAAGGGCGACCGGGAGCGGTTCATGGAAGCGGGCATGGACGATTATCTCACCAAGCCCATCCGTTTCGAGGATTTTTTCCGGATCATCCGGCGCGTGGTGCTGCCCCGCCTGGGTTCCCGGCTTTCGGCCCAGTCCGCGGCCCGGGCCTATGACCCGTCGCGCGGCCCGGCCGAGCTGGGCGTGGCCCCGCCGGTCTTCAGCCGCATGGCTACGCTCTTTTTGTCCGACTGCCCCAAGCGCTTGTCCCAACTCGAGGCGGCCCTGGCCGCCGGCGACAACCGGGCCGTGGCCGAGGCGGCCCACTCCCTGTCCGGATCGGCCGGGGCCATGCGGGCCGGCGCGGCCCGGGACTATGCCAGCCAGATCGAATCCGCCGTGCACGCCGGAACCATGGAAAAGGTGCCGCCCCTGGCCCATCTCCTGCGCCTGGAACTCGACGAGGTCGTGCGCGCCCTTCAGGCCTACCTGGCCGGCAACCCGCCCGTTTCCCCGCCCGCCCCGTGACATTGGGGGCGATCTCCTGTATCCAGGGCCGCTCGGACGGCGCGTTGCGCCGCATTTTTCCAAGGAGCGCACCATGACCAGCGAGGCCCTGCCCAAAGGGTATGAGCCGGCCGGCGTCGAAGCCAAGTGGATCGACTACTGGCTGGCGGAAAAGACGTTCACCCCTGATCCCGACGGACCCGGGGAACCGTATTCCATCGTCATTCCGCCGCCCAACGTCACCGGCGCCCTGCACATGGGCCACGCCCTAAACGTCACCATCCAGGACATCCTGTGCCGGTACCATCGCCAGAAGGGCCGCAAGGTCCTGTGGGTGCCCGGCACGGACCATGCCGGCATCGCCACCCAGAACGTGGTGGAGCGCTCCCTGGCCGCCGCCGGCAGTTCCCGGGAGGAGCTCGGCCGCGAGGCCTTCATCGAGCGCGTCTGGAAATGGCGCGAGGAATACGGCGGCAAGATCCTCAATCAGATCCGCCGCCTGGGCGCGTCCGTGGACTGGACCCGGGAACGCTTCACCATGGACGAGGGGCTTTCCCGGGCCGTGCGCGAAGTGTTCGTGCGCCTCTATGAAGAAGGCCTCATTTACCGGGGCGACTACATCATCAACTGGTGCCCGCGCTGCCACACCGCCCTGGCCGACCTGGAAGTGGAATACGCCCCGCACATCGGCAAGCTCTACCACATCCGCTATCCCGTGGAAGGACCCGTGGCCGGGCCGGAAACCTTCGTCACCGTGGCCACCACCCGGCCCGAGACCATGCTCGGCGACACGGCCGTGGCCGTGCACCCCGAGGACGAACGCTACAAGCACTTGGTGGGCAAGTACGTCATCCTGCCCCTGGTCGGCCGGCGCATTCCCATTATCGCCGACACCTACGTGGAACGGGAATTCGGCACCGGCTGCCTCAAGGTCACCCCGGCCCACGACATGAACGACTTCGAGCTTGGCCGCAAACACGGCCTGGACATCATTGCCGTCCAGGACGAGGCCGGCCGCATCAACGAAAACGCGCCCGAGAAATACCGGGGCCTGGACCGGGTGGCCGCGCGCAAGGCCGTGGTCGAGGACCTCAAGGCCCTGGGCCTGCTCGACGACATCCGGGACTACGAGCACAACGTGGGCGAGTGCTACCGCTGCCGCACGGTCATCGAGCCCTATGTGTCCAAGCAGTGGTTCGTTAAAACCGGCCCCCTGGCCAAGGTGGCCCGGGAGGCCGTGGCGCGCGGCGACACCGTGATTTTGCCCGACCAGTGGACCAAGACCTATTACGACTGGCTGGACAACATCCGCGACTGGTGCGTCTCCCGCCAGATCTGGTGGGGCCATCGCATCCCGGCCTGGACCTGCGACGCCTGCGGCAAGCTGGTGGTGGCCCGGGAAACGCCCACGACCTGCCCGGACTGCGGCGGCGGCCTGACCCAGGACCCGGACGTGCTCGACACCTGGTTCTCCTCGGCTCTGTGGCCCTTTTCCACCCTGGGCTGGCCCGACGACACCCGGGAGTTGCAGATATTTTATCCCACCTCGGTTCTGGTCACGGCCTTTGACATCCTCTTTTTCTGGGTGGCCCGCATGATGATGATGGGCCTGCATTTCCGGGGGCAGGCGCCGTTTAAGCAGGTCTACATCCATGCCCTGGTGCGCGACGCCGAGGGCAAGAAGATGAGCAAGTCGCTGGGCAACGTCATCGACCCCCTGGTCATGATGGAGCGCTACGGCACCGACGCCCTGCGCTTCACCCTGACCGCCTTTGCCGCCATGGGCCGGGACATCAAGCTGTCCGAGGAGCGCATCGAGGGCTACCGCCACTTTGTCAACAAGCTGTGGAACGCGGCCCGGTTTGCCCTCATGCATCTGGCCGAGGGCGCGCCGGACATGCCGCTGGCCGAGGCGGTCCGGGCCGGGCTGTGCCATGCCGTTATTCTCTCGCGCCTGGAGCGGCTCAAGGAAACCGTGGCCACGGCCATCGAGGGCTACCAGTTCAACGAGGCGGCCCAGGAGCTGTACGCCTTTTTCTGGCGGGAATTCTGCGACTGGTACCTGGAGATGGCCAAAGTGGATTTGGGCGGCGAGGACCCGGCCAAAAAGGGCGCGGCCCGGCGCGTGCTTTTGACCGTGCTGTCGGAAGTCCTGACGCTCATGCACCCCATCATGCCGTTTGTCACCCAGGAGATCTGGAGCAAGCTGCCGGGCGCTTCCGACCCCAACCTGGCTCGCATGCCCTATCCGCCACTGCGTCCGGAGCTTATATCCGAGGCGGCCGAGGCGGACATGGAACTTTTAAAAGCCGTGGTCATCGGGGTGCGCAACATCCGGGCCGAGCTCAACATCAACCCGGGCGTGAAGCTCACGGCCCTGGTGCATACGGAAAATGCGGACCAGGCCGAGGGGCTAACGGATAATGCGGCCATGATTGCCTTCCTGGCCAAGCTGGAGCGTTTCGAGGCCGGCACGGACATCAGTGCGCCCAAGGCCTCGGCCTCGGCGGCCGCCGGCGCCTGCGCCCTGTTCGTGCCCCTGTCCGGAGCCGTGGATTTCGACGTCGAATACCTGCGCCTGTCCAAGGAAGAGGTGAAAACGGTCAAGGACCTGACCGTGGTGGAAAAAAAGCTCGGCAACGAGGACTTCGTGTCCCGGGCTCCGGCCGAAGTCGTGGCCAAGGAGCGCGAGAAGCAGGAAGCCCTGGCCGAACGCCTGGCCAGGCTGCGGGAGCTCAAGGAGCGCATCAAGAAGCTGATGGCCGAGTAGGGCGGCGCGAAATTGGAAATGAAAAAGGGCGGTTCCGCGAGGGGCCGCCCTTCTCATTTTGCTTGGGAACGTTGCTTACTACAACGATTGAGTCGCTCTTGCTTCTCTAAACCCGGCTGCTCCCGCTCCTCCAGGAAATCCGGGCTGAATTGTCTCCACGCCCGAAAAAATGCCGCAAATGGCGTTTCCGCCTCCTCGCGGCCTTCCCCAGCCTTGTCGCGTTCGGCATGGAGGGCATTGGCTCCGGTCAACGGTCGGGCTAGAAGTGCTCCTTGCACTCTTTTTTTGGCCGCTTGCTTGTCGTCTTTCACCATTACTTCCGTTCCCCAGGAATTTGACTTTTAGCTCCGAAGCGGTTCCATTGGCAAAGCCAAGAGAGAGGCAAATCGTGAAGTGCATCAGCGACCAAGACCTGCACAACCAGCCGGACAAGCTTCAAGAACTCCTCAAAGACGGGGACGTCCTTCTGACCAGCCGGGGTAAACCGTATGCCTTGGTAGTGGCTGTGGACCCCGAGCGTGTCGAAGACGCGTTGCTCCTTACTTCACGGGTTCGTGCCCAGGCGGCCGTGGCCGGCATACGCCGACGTGTTCTGGAGACGGAGTTGCCGTGCCCTGGCGAGACGGAAATCGAAGCTGAAATCCAGGCGGCGCGTCGAGAGCGCAAGGCCAGCCGGTAGCTCCTTGCTTCCCCTGCCGCAACAGCGTCTCCACGTCCTCCCGGGCCATGGGGCGGGAGACGAGAAAGCCCTGGCCGGCTTCGCAGCAAAAATCGCGCAGCACGTCGGACTGGGCCTCGAAGAAAACCCGGGGTTCTCAGTTCGAGGGATACCAGAGCTTTATGGTCGAGCCCTTGTCCGGCACTTTTTGGGTGAGGCGCAGTTCGTACCGGGCCATGTCGTCGGAAAGGCGGAAGGCGGCGGTGCCCACGTTGCCCGCCACCAGGCTCTGGAAGCGCAGGGACTGGCAGTCCTCTTCCAGGGCCTTGTCCGCGGCGTCAAAGGGAACCAGGCAGACCTTGAAATAGGGTTCCGTGGCGGTGTCGCCGAACATGTTCTCCATGGTGGAGGGAGGCTTGCGGATCAATTCCGCGGTGACCAGGATTTCCTTGTAGGGAATCTTTTTGAGTTCCACCCGGCCGCCGGTGTCCACGTATTTTTCCTCGGATTTCTCCCGCTCCTTGACGTCCGTGACCTTGATGTACTCGTTTTTGAGGTCTCTAAAGCGCGTGAGGTCCGAGGCCAAGGCCAGGCCCGGGACCGATACGGCCAGGAACAGGGCCAGGGCCGGGAGCAGGGCGGCAAATCGCGGCAGGGTCATGGCATGGTCCCCATCATGGTTTTGCAGGATACGGCATTTACGCCCCGCGTTTGGGGGCTATGGGGAAAATGGCCAGTTTGAGGAAGTCGGTCTCGGTGATGATGCCGACGAGCCGGCCGTGTTCCTCCACGGGCAGGCAGCCGTACTTGTTGTAGATCATGGTTTCGGCCGCGGTCCGCAGGGGCGTGTCCGGGGATACGGTAGCCACGCTCGTGCGCATGACATCCCGCAGCGGCGTGCTCATGTCCTTTTTATGCTCCAGGGACAGCAGGTCGCGCTGGGTGATGAGCCCGGCCAGACGGCCCTCGTCGTCCACCACCGGGATGTGGCGGATGAAAAGCTCCTGCATGGCCTCCACGGCGGCGGCCAGGCTGTCCGTCTCCTTGAGGCAGCGGATCTGGGTGGTCATGAGGTCGGCTACGAGGTGCATGCCGGTACTCCGGTGAAGGCGATAGGCGGCAACGGCGCGCCATGATGGGGATTTGACCTCAATCGCCAGGCCAAGTCAAGCCGGGTGGGAAAAAGGGGCGAGACTTGCGCGGGGTGCCGGGCTTTCGTAGGGTGGCAGGTGGAGGAACGTATGCGCTTGCGGTGGAAATTTTTCCTCGTCCTGCTCTGTTTCAGCCTGATCCCCCTGCTGCTGCTCACGGCCGTGAACCGGCGGCAGACGGCCAGGCTCGGCCGGGCCATTGCCGGGGAAGGCCGGATGCTTTTGGCCAACATCGTCAAAAACGAGCTCCGGCAGACGGCCGAGGATTACGCCCTGGTCATCCGCCGCACCAAAAGCGCCATGGATTTCGGCCTGTCGGTCCTGGCGGCCGAGGCCGAGCGCGCCCTGGCCGGCCCTGCGCCCGAGGCCGTGGTGTACCGGGCCGGAGACCTGGACGACCCGACCAAGGCTCCGCCGGACCTGGGCCCCGAGGAAGGCTACCAGATACGCCTCAAGGAGGGCGGCGCGCTTCCCCTGCCCATCACCCGGGAACACCCGGTCCTGTATTTCCCTGCCGGCACGGCCCCGCCGGCCGGGCAGGAGGCCAGGCTGGCCGGACTGCTCCCGGCCTTTCAGCTGTTGCGCCAGGAACTGGGGGATCTGCTGCTTTTCGTTTCCGTCACCCTGCCGGACGGAACCCATGTTTCCTGGCCCGGCCATGGCGGCTACCCGCCGGACTACGATCCCCGGACCCGGCCCTGGTACCGGGCGGCCGAAGCGGGCCTGGCCTCGGGCCAGCCCGGGGGCGGGGGCGTGGTCTGGAACAGTCCGGCCGTGGACGCGGCCACGGGCCAGGTCACCCTGACCCTGTCCAAGGCCCTGGCCGGCCCGGGCGGCCGCTTCGCCGGCGTGGCCAGCCTGGACGTGCTCCTGACCCGGGTGCTCCAGGAGCAGGAGATCGCCTCTCAATGGTCCCAGGCCATGCGTTCGTTTCTGGTCACCCTGGCCAAGGACCCGCAGACCGGCCAGCCCGGACTGGCCGTGTGGGCGCAGCGGTCCATGGAAAACCATGCCCCGGACTGGAGAAGCCCCCTGGGCGGCGGCCGGCTGACGTCCACGGACCAGCTCGGCCTGGCCGGACTGCTCGGCGCCATGGAGCGGGAATCCTCGGGCGTGTTCGAGCTGCCCTATGAAGATCAGGATTGTTTCTGGGCCTTTTCCCGGCTCATGGGCAATGCCTCGTTTCTGATCATTGTGCCCAAGTCCATGCTGGCCTCGTTAAGCGGCCAGGCCAGCCGGGAAATCCTGTCCGCCACCCAGGAGATCACCCGGTTTTCCGGCATTGCCGTGCTGGTGGTGCTGGCGGCCGTCACCGTGGCCGCCTTTGCCAGCACCCGGGCCTTCACCCGGCCGCTGACGGCCATGGTCGAAGGCTGGCGGCGCCTGGCCAGGGGCGATTTTTCCGTGCACCTCGATCTCCGGGTGGGTGACGAGCGCCAGTCCCTGGTGGACGCCTTCAACGAGACCGTGCCGGTGCTGGCCGACCACCTGCGGCTGCAAAAGTCCCTGGAGCTGGCCCAGGAGGTGCAGCGCAACCTCTTGCCCGCGTCCCCGCCGGAAGTTCCGGGCCTGGACGTGGCCGGCGTGAGCCTGCCCTGCGACGAGACCGGGGGCGACTATTTCGATTACCGGGCCGTGACCCGGGACGGCGAGGTCTGCCTGGACACGGCCGTGGGCGACGTCACCGGCCACGGCGTGCCCTCGGCCCTGCTCATGGCCACGGCCCGGGCCCTGCTCGTGGCCACCGAGGACAGCGAGACCCCGGCCGAGCGCGTGCGCCGGGCCAACCGGCTCCTGTGCCGGGACGTGGCGGATTCGGGCCGGTTCATGACGCTTCTGGCCATGGAAATCCGGCCGGCCAGCGGCCAGATCCGTTCGGTGCGGGCCGGACACGATCCGGCCATGCTCTATGATCCCGAGACGGAGGCCTTCATCGAATGCCCAGGGCGGGGCATACCCCTGGGCGTGATTCCGGACCATCCCTACGAGGAGACGGTCATGGCCTTTGACCGGCCGGGACAGGTGCTGCTCCTGGGCACCGACGGCATCTGGGAAGCCCGCGATCCTTCCGGAGCGTGGTACGGCAAGGAGCGGTTCATGGCCGTGGTGCGCCGGGCCGCGTCCGGCTCGGCTGCCTCCATTGTGGCGGCGATCCTGGAGGATCTGGCGGCCTTTCGGGCCGGCCGCCGCCAGGAGGACGACGTGACCCTGGTGGTGGTCAAGAAGCGTTAGCTTTCCGGCTCCTGCCCGCGTTCGAGCAGGGTCACCTCGATGCCGGTCATGCGGCCGATCTTTTCGGCTGCGGCCATATTGGGCACGGCCACGTCAATGGTGCGGCGGTAGCGCTGGTGCATGGTGTCTTCGATAATAAACACCCCCAGGCCTTCGATGCGCACCTTGTCGCCGAAATCCCAGCCGGCCCGCAGCAGGTCCCGGGACACGGCCACAATGCCGGGCCGGACCGGGGTGCCCAGGGCCGTGCCGGATTTTCCGCCGTAACGCCCGTTCTCCCTGGGGTTCGGCGTATAGGCGGTGATGGTGGCGGAGATGGTTTCCCGGGAAGGACGTTCTCGCGGGGAAACTTTTTTGTGCGAACCGGCGTGGGACGCAGTGACGGAAAGAAGCAGCACAGTGACAATGGTAAGGAATCTCATGTTGCATACACCTCCTTGCAACGTTGATGGAGTGGTGCCGCCAGGAGGGAGTGGCGGCCAGGTGTGCCGGAGGATCGACCCAAGAGGTTGTGGATGTGGATCGATGCTGTCGTTATGATGCGAACGGTACCCCCGGAGTTAAAGTGTTTCGGTCCGGCGAAGCGTCAATTTTTTTCCGCCGGCCCGAGGGTGCGCTCCTTAGTGGAGCCGCAGGGCCTTGTCAAGCCGAAATGCCCCGTTTTCGGCAGGTCACCAAACTTTTTGCACGGTGGCGGATTCTATATCCTTGCACCAGATTGGCGGTAAAAACCACCCTTTTTCGAAAAAAAACGATAAAAAATCTTCGCCGCCCCGGACTTCCGCTCCGGGATATCGGCAGATACGCTTTCAGGCGGCGCTTTCCCGGCCGGCCGGGGTTGCGCCGGGGCCGGGTCCCGGCTACTAAACGGCGTGTCCGGCCGGGCTGCCTCGCCTCGCCGCCAAGGAGGATGCCATGCCCATAACCAGCCTTACCCCCAACCTCATGGTCGAGGACGTCAACCGCGCCGTGGCCTTTTACCGGGAAGAACTGGGATTCGAATTCGTTTTGGGCGTGCCCGAGGGAACCCGGGAGACGGTAACCGCCTGGCCCGCGCCCGGTCCCCTGGCCTTTGCCCTGGTCAAAAGCGGCAACGCCGGCCTCATGTTCCAGACCCGGGCCAGCCTGGCCGGCGACCAGCCCTGCCTGGCCAACGCCAAGATCGGCGGCTCCATCGTGCTTTCCATGGAGTGCGACGACCTGGACGCCCTGTACGCCCGCTTAAGCGAAAGCGTGCCCTTCCTGAAGGCCATGCACACCACCTTTTACGGCACGCGCGAATGCAGCATCGAGGACATAAACGGCTATGTCCTGACCTTTGCCACCCGCGCCGACGCGCCAACGCCAAAATCGGAGACCGCTTTATGACTTCGTCCGCGCAGTTGTTCGAAAAGGCCCAGAAGCTCATTCCCGGCGGGGTCAACAGTCCGGTGCGGGCCTGCAAGAGCGTGGGCTGCGAACCGCTTTTCATCGCCAAGGCCGCCGGGTCGAAGATGACCACGGTGGAAGGGCAGGAGCTCATCGACTACGTCATGTCCTGGGGCCCCATGCTCCTGGGGCATTCCCATCCCGAAGTGACCCGGGCCATCCATGCCGCCGTGGACGCGGGCACGAGCTTCGGCGCGCCCTGCCCGGCCGAGGTGGACCTGGCCGCGGCCGTGGTGGACGCCGTGCCCGGCATCGACATGGTGCGCATGGTCAACTCCGGCACCGAGGCCACCATGAGCGCGGTGCGCCTGGCCCGGGGCTTTACCGGCAAGTCCATGATCGTGAAGTTCGAGGGCTGCTACCACGGCCATGCCGACGCCTTCCTGGCCGCGGCCGGCTCGGGCCTGGCCACGTTCTGCATTCCCGGCACCCCGGGCGTGCCCCCGGAAACCGTGCGCCACACCCTGCTCGCCCCGTACAACGACCTGGAGGCCGTGCGGACCATTTTCGAGGCCCGGCCGGACGTGGCCGCGGTCATTGTGGAGCCCGTGGCCGGCAACATGGGGCTGGTGCCGCCCAAACCCGGCTTTCTGGAAGGCCTGCGGGAACTGACGGCCAGGCATGGGGCGCTGCTCATTTTCGACGAGGTCATCACCGGCTTCCGCCTGGCTTACGGCGGCGCCCAGAGCGTCTATGGCATCGACCCGGACCTGACCTGCCTGGGCAAGATCATCGGCGGCGGCCTGCCCGTGGGGGCTTACGGCGGCAAGCGCCACATCATGGAGCGGATTTCCCCGTGCGGCGACGTCTACCAGGCCGGCACCCTGTCCGGTAACCCCTTGGCCATGGCCGCCGGCCTGGCTACGCTGAACCAGCTCAAAAACGCCGACTACGCCGGCCTGGCCGAGCGCACCAAGGTCCTGGCCGAGGAGCTGGCCGCCATCCTTCGGGACAAGGGCGCGCCCGTGACGCTGACCCAGGCGGCCTCCATGTTCACGCTCTTTTTCTGCGAGGGTCCGGTGACCGATTTCGACCAGGCCAAGACCGGGGACGCGGCCCGCTACGCCGCCTTTTACACCCAGATGCGCCAGGCCGGCGTGGCCCTGGCCCCCTCGGCCTATGAATGCGCCTTTACCTCGTTTGCCCACACGGACGACGATTTCGCCCGCACCCTGGATGCGGCCCGTTGGGTGAAGTTCTAGCGCCGCGCCCTCGAAGTCCGTTAAGAGGAACTTTGCGATAATGCATGTAAGCTGTTGTTTTTTATTAAAAAACTGTCATGTTTTTAAGGGTGCCGCCTCGGCATTGACGCCGGTCCCCGGATAGGGGACAGGCATCGGATGCCGGGTAGACGCGGACGCGCGCGTTTGCCCGGCGTCCGGAGAAACGCTGTGTCCGTGCCTACGCCCCACGTTGCGCCGCCGGCGGCCAACCCGTCCCCCAAGCCGCCGTCCCCCCGGTTCGCGGCGTTTATGCCCGACGCCCTGGAAATCCTGGCCACGCCCACGCCCGTGCGCTACCATTTGACCCTGTATCTCTTGTTGGGGTTTGTTGGAGTCGCCCTGGCCTTTTCCTGCCTGGCCAAGGTGGACCGCATCGTGAGCGCGCCCGGCAAGCTGGTTTCGGCCAAGCGCAACATCACCATCCAGCCCTTGGAGACGTCTGTGGTCCGGGAAGTGCTGGTCACGGCCGGCCAGGCCGTGGCCAAGGGCCAGCCCCTGGTTTCCCTGGACCCCACTTTTGCCGAGGCCGGCCTGGAAGAGCAGGACAAGGAGCGGGCCGGGCTGGCCGCCAAGGTCTGGCGGCTGACCTGCGAAACCTCGGGCGACCGCCCGCCGCCGGCCGGACTCTCGGCCCGGGACGTGGCCCTGGAGCGCGACATCCTCCTGGCCCGGGGCAAGGAATACGCGGCCAAGGCCGAGGCCCTGGGACAAAAGGTCCGGGAACTGGCGGCCAAGCTCGAAACCAATGCCGCCGAGGCGGCCAAGGTCAAAAAGCAGATCAAGCTGTCCCGGGAAGTGGAGCAGATGTACGGCGACATCTACGCCAAGGGCGCCAGCTCCAAGCTGGAATACATGAAGGCCGAAAGCGGGCGCATCGAATCCGAGGGCCAGCTGGAAAAGCTGCGCAACGAATCCCGGGAGCTGCGCGAGTCCCTGGCCCGGGCCGAGGCGGAAAAGCGCGATTTCGAGAACAACTGGCGGGCCGAGGCGGCCAAGGAGCTGGCCGAGGCCAGCCGGTCCCTGGCCGGGGCCGAGGAACGCCTGCGCAAGTCCTCGCGATTGCGGGAACTGGTGGTGCTGCGCTCCCCCGAGGACGGCACCGTGCTCGACGCCCCGGCCCGCGCGGCCGGAGCCGTGGCTCCCCAGGGCGAAACCCTGCTCACCATCGTGCCCCGGGACGACGAAATGGTGGTGGAGGCCGAGGTGGCCGCCCAGGACATCGGCCGCGTGCGCGTGGGCGACCCGGCCCGCATCAAGTTCGAGGCCTTCCCCTTCCAGCGCCACGGCACGGCCCAGGGCGTGGTGCAAAGCGTAAGCCCCGACGCCCTGGAAAAAAACACCCCCGAGGGCCAGCGCCTGTTTTACCGGGTGCGGGCGGCCGTCGCCGAGGCCAGGCTCACGGACGTGCCCCCGGACTTCCGCCTTTTCCCGGGCATGGCCCTGACCGCTGAAATCAAGATAGGCTCGCGCCGGATCATCACCTACCTGCTCTATCCCCTGATCCGGTCCTTTGACGAGAGCCTGCGTGAACCCTGAGGCATTGCGGAGCAAAGCATGAGCGAGGAAACCTTTGTCGACGGCATCCTGGGCGTGGGTTTTGGCAAGGGCGCGGTGCGCATCGATTTTTTCACCCTGTCGGCCGACGCCGTGGACGCCAAGGGCCAGCCGGTCAAGGAACGCAGCCGCCGGGTGGTCATGACCACCGAGGTGTTCGTGGAATCCTTTGCCATGCTGTCCGGGGTCATGGAAAAGCTCAAGGCCGCCGGCGTGGTGCGCCAGGCCCCGGCCAAGTCCGCAGCCGAGGCCGGGGATGGAGAGGCGACTCCGGGAGGCGGCGGCAGTCCGAGCCCGAATTTTTGAGGCGTCGTTTTTGAAGCCTTCGGCGACCAAAGGGTTGCGCCCTTTGGAAACCCGTAATGGATTTGGGGCGTTACAACGTCACATCCATCGCAATTCGTCGCTTTCCGCGAAGGCGGGAATCCGGCCTCAGCGAGAGGGGACTGGTGACGAAAAAGGGCACGGACCGTCCTGCGGCCCATGCCCTTGCGAGATGTGTTGCCGGTCAGCAAAAAAAGAGGCTTATCCGCGCAGCTTCTTGGTGATCTCCGCGAGGTGCCGTCCCTGGAACCGGGCTCCGGCCAGCTCGTTTTCCGTGGGCTTGCGCGAGCCGTCCGGGCCGGCCAGGGTCGAGGCCCCGTACGGCGTGCCGCCCGTGACTTCATCCATGCGGGTT
The DNA here is from genome assembly GCA_964490985.1 of uncultured Desulfovibrionaceae bacterium. Classification (GTDB taxonomy): domain Bacteria; phylum Desulfobacterota; class Desulfovibrionia; order Desulfovibrionales; family Desulfovibrionaceae; genus Solidesulfovibrio. Next base: position 26,515 of record CAZBER010000041.1, read on the forward strand.
AAGCCCTGGTAGGTGTACGGCAGGCCCACGATGACCATGCCCTGGTGCAGCAGGGTGCACATGAACGAGACCAGGGTGGTTTCCTGGCCGCCGTGCTGGGTGGCTGTGGAGCAGAACACCCCGGCCGGCTTGCCCACCAGGGCTCCGCGCACCCACAATTGGCCCGTGGCGTCCAGGAACTGGCGCATCTGGCCGCACATGTTGCCGAAGCGGGTGGGCGTGCCGAACAGGATGGCGTCGGCCTCCTCCAGTTCCTTGAGCGTGCACACCGGCACCAGGGACAGGCTCTTCTGGGCCTCGGTGGCGCCCATTTTCTCGATGATCTCCGGGGTCAGGGTTTCCGGCACGCGGCGCAAAGCGCCGACCATGCCCGGAACCTGGTCCACGCCTTCGGCCGCGGCCTGGGCCATGGCCGCCACGTGGCCGTACAGGGAATAATAGACGATCAGGACGTTCATCGCGTGTTGCTCCCGTGCTAACGGTTTGAAGATGCTCCATTGTCTACGCGCCTTGTCCTGAAAGGGCAACAGGAGCCGGCCGCCCTTGCCCGGCCGGGGGAATTGCCCTAGGGAGAAGAGGCGCCGCGAAAAAACAGGTCCCACATCCATGCAAACCGCGCTCACCTGCCTCAAGGCCGTGGCCGACGCCTACGGCCTGCCCTTTGATCCGGCCGCGACGGCCGAGCGTTTCGGCCTGCATGATGCCGAACCCGACACGGACACGCTCTTGCGCCTGGCCGAGGCCGTGGGCCTCACGGCTCGGGCCCTGACCCTGGATTTCGAGCAACTGGCCGGCCTGGCCCGGTTTCCGCTGGTGGCCCGGCTGACCAACGGCAACAGCGTGGTGCTGCTCGGCCTTCGCCTGGACGCGGACGGGGCCAAGGTGCGGGTGGCCGATCCCCTGGCCACCGCGCCGGGCTCCTTTGAAGTGGACCGGGAACATTTCGAGAAGCGTTTTGCCGGGGAAGTGGTGCTGGCCGAGCCGCGCCTGTCCCACAGCGGGCTTCGGGCTTTGGCCCTGGTCGGACGCCACCACGGCCTGCCCCTGTCCCACGACGCCCTGGCCCATGCCTACGGCCTGGCCGATGCCGAGCCCGACCCGGACCAGTTGGCAGCCATTGCCAAACGCGAAGGCCTGCGGGCCGAACGCCGGACCCTGACTCCCGAAGACCTGCTGGAAGCGGGTCCGGCCTTTCCGTTTCTGGCCGTGCTGGCCGACGGCAACGTGGTCATCCTGGCCGGCTGCCGGCAGTCCCAGGACGGGCTTACGGTGGACGTGGTGGATCCCCTGCGCCTGCCGCCCGTGCGCGAGGCCTGGGACCGGGAAGACCTGGCCGCGCGGTGGCGGGGCGAGGCCATCCTCGTAAAGCGCGTGCATCGCCTGACCGACGAGAACCAGCCCTTTGGCCTGCGCTGGTTCGTGCCGGAAATCCTGCGCCATCGCCGGGAGTTCACCGACGCGGCCGTGGCCGCGGTCATGCTCTATGTGCTGGCTCTGGCCATGCCCATGTATTTCCAGATCGTCATCGACAAGGTGCTGACCCACAAGGGCCTGTCCACCCTGCAAGTGTTGAGTTGCGGCATGCTGGTCGCCCTGGCCTTCGAGGCCGGGTTCACCTATCTGCGCGGCATATTGCTCTTGCATGCGGCGGCGCGCATCGACGTGCGCGTGGCCGGCCGCACCTTTGCCAAGCTTACGGCCCTGCCCCTGCGCTTTTTCGGCCAAAGCCGGGTGGGCGTGCTCATCCAGCACATGCAGCAGGCCGACAAGATTCGGGAATTTTTGAGCGGCAAGCTCTTTTTCACGCTGCTCGACGGCGCGGCCCTGCTGGTCTTCATTCCGGTGCTCTTTTTCTACAGCGCCGCCCTGACCGGGCTGGTGCTGGGCCTAAGCCTGCTTCTGGCCGTGTTTCTGGCCGTGGTCATCCCGGTTTTCCGCCGCCGGCTCCTGGCCCTGTACCGGGCCGAGGGCGAACGCCAGTCGTTTCTGGTGGAGACCATCCGGGGCATGGAGACGGTCAAGGCCCTGTCCCTGGAGCCGACCCGGCGCCGGGGCTGGGAGGACGCGGCGGCCCGGGCCGTGGCCATGCGCTTTGGCGTGGGCAGGCTTTCCAACGCGGCCACGGCCGGAGTGGGGTTCCTGGAAAAGGTCATGATCCTGTGCATTCCCTGGATCGGGGTGTACCTGGTCTTTGACGGCAGCCTCACCGTGGGGGCGCTTATCGCCTTTCAGATGCTGGCCGGCCGGGTGACCCAGCCCTTGGTGCAGATCGTGTCCCTGATCCAGGAATACCAGGAAAAGGGGCTGGCCGTGCGCATGCTCTCCGCCATCATGAACGAGCCGTCCGAGCGGGCCGGGTCGGGCGAGGGCGTGCGGCCGCGCCTGGCCGGCGACGTGGTGCTGGATGGCGTGACCTTCCGCTACGGGGCTGTGGGAGAGGGCGGGCCGCCGGCCCTGGCCGGGGTGTCGGCCCATTTCGCGCCGGGCCGTATGATCGGCGTGGCCGGGCGCAGCGGCTCGGGCAAATCCACCCTGGCTCGGCTCATCCAGGGCCTGTATCCGGTGACCGAGGGCAGCCTTCGCCTGGACGGCCACGACATGCGCGAGCTGGACCTGGCCCACGTGCGCCGCCAGATCGGGGTGGTGCTCCAGGACAGCTTTTTATTTACCGGCACGGTGCGGGAAAACATCAGCATGGCCAAGCCTGCGGCGGCCATGGACGAGGTGGTGTGGGCGGCCCGGATTTCCGGAGCCGAGGAATTCATCCGCCGGCTGCCCAAGGGCTATGACACGGTGCTGGAGGAAAACGGCTCCAACCTGTCCGGCGGCCAGCGCCAGCGGCTGGCCATTGCCCGGGCGCTGCTGACCAATCCCCGCATCCTCATTCTGGATGAGGCCACCAGTGCGCTCGACGCCGAATCCGAGGCCATTGTCCAGGACAACATGGCCCGCATCGCCCGGGACCGCACCACCATTGTCATCAGCCATCGCCTGTCCATGCTGGCCGGCGCGGACGCCATATTGGTCCTGGACGCGGGCCGGGTGGCGGATTTCGGCCCGCACGCGGAACTCGTCAAACGTTGCGCCGCATACCGGGACCTCTGGAACAGCCAGAATCGGCATGTTTTCAACGAACCGACGACAAAACGATTAACCTGACCCTCCCCCCCTTTGAAAAGTTTCGGGGGAAGGAGGGGCGCGGGGAGGGAACCCCCCTTTTCAAAGGGGGGTTCCCTCCCCGCATTCCAGGAGTCTCCTCATGTCCATTGCCATCATCGGCGGCGGGTTGGCCGGGTGCGAGTGCGCCTTGGCCTTGGCGCGCTACGGTATCGGGTCCACGCTTTTCGAGATGAAGCCGGAGAAGTATTCGCCGGCCCATGTGCGCCCTGGCCTGGCCGAGCTGGTGTGTTCCAATTCGCTGCGCTCGGACGAGCCGGTCACGGCCGTGGGCCTGCTCAAGGCGGAGATGGAGGCGCTGGGCAGCGTGGTTATCGCAGTTGCCCGGGCCACCCGGGTGCCGGCGGGCAAGGCCTTGGCCGTGGACCGGGAGCTTTTTTCGGCCGCCATGACCGAACGCATCGAGGCCGAGGGGCTGGTGCGGCTGGTGCGCCGGGAGATCGCTGCGTTGGATGATCCGGCCTTGGCCAACTTTGACGTTGTGGTGGTGGCGGCCGGGCCGCTGGCAACGGATAGCCTGGCCGAGAGCCTGTGCGCGGCCATCGGCCAGGAGAGCCTGTATTTTTACGACGCCATTGCGCCCATTGTGACTGCCGAGTCCGTGGACATGGCGCGGGCGTTTTGGGCCTCGCGCTGGCAGGAGGGCGAGGGGGATTATCTGAACTGTCCCCTGGAAAAAGACGAGTACCAGGCCTTTGTGCAAGCGCTTTTGGCCGCCCGGCGCGTGCCGTGTCGGGAGTTCGAGAAGGAGCTCCATTTCGAGGGCTGCCTGCCCATCGAGGCCATGGCCGAGCGCGGGGAGAAAACGCTCGCCTTTGGCCCCATGAAGCCCGTGGGCCTGACTGACCCGCGCACGGGCCGCCGGCCCTATGCCGTGGTGCAGTTGCGGCCGGAAAACGCCGAGAAAACCACGCTCAATCTGGTCGGGTTCCAGACCAAGCTGGCCTACGGCGAGCAGGAGCGGATATTTCGAATGATTCCGGCCCTGCATCGGGCCGAATTTACGCGCCTGGGCAGCATCCACCGCAACACGTTCGTCAATGCGCCCAAGGTGCTCTCCGAGCGCCTGGAGCTTCGGGCCCGGCCCGGGGTGTACCTGGCTGGCCAGATCACGGGCGTGGAAGGCTATGTGGAGTCGGCGGCCTGCGGCCTGTGGCTGGGCATCGAGCTTGGGGCGCGACTGGCGACCGGCCGGGAACTGCCCCTGCCGCCCCGGGAATCGGCCCTGGGCGCGCTGCTGGGACATTTGCGCAGCGAGGCCAAGCACTTCCAGCCCTCCAACGTCAATTTCGGCCTGACCCCGCCCCTGGAAGAGCGCATGAAAAAGGCCAACCGGAAGCTGGCCTATCCGGAACGGGGGCGGAGGGCATTCGAAGAGTGGAGGGCTAACCTATCAGAGGTATTGTAGATTTTATCGACGATACTACCTTGCAGGAGATAGCAGTGCCGCTATTCTTCAAGAATTATTCTCTTTGGATAATTCCTTGAGAATAGCACGGTTCCCTTAAGCCGTGGCGCGGCGTCCCTCAGATCACCACCTGCTCCATCTCCAGCTCCACGCCGAAATGCTCGCGCGCGGCCTGGCGCATGGTGTCGGCCACGGCCAGGATGTCGGCGGCCGTGGCTTGGCCGACGTTGACGATGAAACCGCCGTGCTGTGTGGAGATTTGGGCGTCGCCGATGCGCAGGCCCTTGAGGCCGAGCCGTTCCATCATGGCTCCTACGGGCGGGGCATTGGCCGGGCGTTTGAACACGCTGCCGGCGCTGGGCAGGTTGTAGGGAAAGCGCGAGCGGCGCAGCTTGCCGATGCGGCCCATGGCTGCCAGGATTTCCCGGGGGTCGCCGGGCGTCAGGCGCAGGCGCGCGGCCAGGATCACCCAGTCCGTGCCCTGGAAGAAGCTGGCGCGGTAGCCGTGGCCGCACTCGGACCGGGCAAAGCGGCGCACGGTCCGCTGCCCGGGCGAGAAGGCCTCGATTTCCTCCACCACGTCGAAAAAACACGAGCCATAGGCCCCGGCGTTCATGTACACGGCCCCGCCGATGCTGCCCGGGATGTCCCACAGGTTTTCCAGGCCCGAAAGCCCGGCCCGGGCCGCTGTCCGGCATACGTCCCGCAGCCGGGCTCCGGCCCCGGCGTAGAGGCGGTCGCCCTCCACCCGGACGGCGGTTTCGAAATGCCGCAGGCACACCAGGGGCTGGTCGGCCTGGTAGCGCGTCCGGGACAGGATGATGTTGTTGCCGTGCCCCAGGATGCGCGGCGCGGCGGGACTTCCCCGGAACGCCGCCTCCAGTTCGGCCAGGGTTCGGGGAAAGGCGCAGGCCAGGGCCTCGGCGGCCAGTCGGTAGGAATTGCACAGGGTCAAGGACGCCGGCTGATACTTCATGACGCGATCGTACTCCCGGCGGGCGCTATCCTGCGAACCCCAAGGCCCGGGCCAGTTCGGACGCCTTGCCCGTGAAGGGCCGGCGTTCCCACAGGGCGTTCTGGGCCGGCCACCAGTCGGGGCGCAGACCCAGTTCCTCGGCCCGGTCGATGAGCCGGACCAGCGTGGTGAAATCCGGGTCCGGCCGGTCGATGCGCCGGGCCGCCTCGGCGGAAAGCCGCGCCTCCAGAGCCGCCTTGACCGGATTGTCGCGGCCGGCTTCGAGCAGGAAAAGCCGCAGCAGGGCCGCGCGTTTTTCGGGCAGGGGCAGGTCGAACACGTCGCTCCAGACCAGGCCGGGCCACAGGTGCAGCCATAGGGGGGCCAGGTTGAGGGTATGCTGGGCCTCCTGCAACTCGGTCACCAGGCGTCGGCCTTCCCTGGCTTGGGCCAGCATGGCTTCCCAGGCCTTGGCCTCGGCGTGCGCGGCCCAGGCATCGGCCAGGGACTGGCGCTTGTTTATGGGAAGCCCGACGTTTTTGAAGCAAAAGCCCTGTTCCGGGCCGCCGGAGGCGGCTTGCATGGTCACGCAGCCGTCAAAGGGGTCCGCGGTCTTGGCGGGCCGGAAGGTGATGGCATAGGTTTCGGCGGCGGTTTCCAAGTGGTAGCAGATGGCGGCCGTGCCCGAAGCCGCGCCGTCCACGGGATCGTCCAGGCGCACGGTCACGCCCACGCCGGGCCAGGAGGCCACGGCCGCGTTCTTGCCGGTCGGCAGGCGCTCCTCGGCGGTCAGGGTCAAAAGGGCCTGGGTGACCAGGGCTCGGGGCGTTTCGCGCCTGGGGCGCACCATGTTCTCCCAGATGTCGCGGCCCGAGCCCATTTCCGGAATGTTGGACACGGCCCGGCCCAGGATGCCGGCCAGCTCCGGCTCGGGGTCGGCCATGCCGGTCGTGACGGCCAGCTCCATGGCCCGCAGGGCGAAGGTCAGGCTATTGACCGGCTCCAGGCGCGAAATTTCGTCGAAAAACCAGGCACAGCTGGCAAAGGAGGCGAGCCCCCACTGCTGCATGGCCAGAAGCTTCCAGGCCTTGCCCTGGTCGTCCGGGGAAAGGCCCTTGGCCAGGTGGCTGGCCTCGAAAGAGTCCTGGTCCTGGCTTCCGGCCAGAACCCGGCCATAAGCCAAAAGTGCCTGGCCGGGGTCGGCAAAGAGGGTTTTGCCCGCTGCGAAAAAGTGGGCGTCGATACGCGACTTGAGCAGGTCCAGGGCCTGGCGCAAGGGCGCGCGCCAGCGCTGGTTCCAGCCCGGATGCCCGCCCGTGGTGCAGCCGCAGTCCGAGCGCCAGCGCTCCACGCCGTGGGCGCAGCTCCAGGCCGAGGCCTCGCGGATGCGCACCAGGCGCTTGGGCGGCCTGGCGGCCAGGGCGGCGGCGAAGTTGGTCAGCGTCAGACCGTCGCGGCCCAAGCGGGCCTGGTCCAGGGTATAGGCCAGGGCCATCTCGCCGAAGGTGAAATGGTGGCCGTAGGTTTCGCCGTCCGTGGCCAGGGCCAGAAGGCCCGGGCCGGCCGCGTCCGAAAGCCGGCGGAAAAACCGTTCGCCGTCGGCCAAAAGCCCCTCGAAGGCCACGGCCTGGGACAGGGGGCCGTGGTAGAAAAACACGGCCATGGGCCGGCCCGAGGGCAGGGGCACGTCATAAGGCTCGCGGATGTCCAGGGAGCCGGCGTCCACGTCATGCCAGGTCTTGCCGTCATCGCTGACGGAGGCGGCCTGGGACGGGGCCAGGATGGTGAAGCGGATGCCGGCGGCGGCCAGGACCTCCAGGGTGGGGGTGTCCACGGCGGTCTCGGCCAGCCACATGCCTTCGGGAGCGCGGCCGAAGCGGGCCATGAAATCGTCGATGGCCCAGGCGAACTCCAGTTCCTTGTCCCGGTCCGAGGCCAGGGGCATGATGACGTGGTGGTAGACCTGGGCCAGGGCGTTGCCGTGGCCCAGGCGGGCCAGGCTCTTGCGGTCGGCCTCCAGGATGCGGGCATAGGTCTGCGGGTCCGAGCGGGCCATCCAGGAGAGCAGGGTGGGGCCGACGTTGAAGCTCATCCATTCGTAGCAGTTGAGCAGCTCGACGATGCGCCCGGCCCCGTCGAGCCGCCTGGCCCGGGCCAAAGGGGCATAGGATTCGCGGCAGATGCGCTCGTTCCAGTGGCGGCTGGGAGCGGCGCTGCCCTCGGGCAGGATGCGGCCGAGCCAGGGGTCCTCGCGGGGGGGCTGGTAGAAATGGCCGTGAATGCACAGGGCGCGGTCCATAAGCGGCTTACTCCTGTCCGGTTGGGCGCTCGATGCGCGGGGCATCGGCTTTGGGGGTCTCGAAAATCTTCTGGTCCAGGGCGTCCAGGGCCTTGGTCGCAAGCTGCGATTCGCGGCGGCGCAACAGCGAGGCGTCCACGTAATGGACTTCCAGGGGGCCGGCCCGAGGCCGGACCAGGGCGATGGAAAGGCCGGGCCAGGCCCAGAGGTAGAGGTCGCCGCCCTCGTTGTCCGGCCGCTTGGATGGGGGGCCGTATTTGGCGTTGTAGGCGGAAAGCACCCGCTCGAAGTCCTTTTCGGGATCGGCCTCGTGGGGGGCCACGGTCAGGGTGACGCTGGCCAGGCGGCCGTCGTCGTAGGCGTAGAGCACGGATTGCAGGGGAATGTCGCCCAGGTTCAGGCGTTCGTCGGTGCGGCGGTAGTAGCGCCGGCCCCGGTGGACATAGAGGTACTCGCCGCTGGGCAGGGCCCGTTCGGGCGAACCGAAGGCCGCGCCGCGAAAGGACCGGGGCGGTTCGCCCCGGGAAAACAGGCGCGAGCCGCCGGACAGGACCGGCGGCGCGCCGGCGGCGGTTTCGGCGGCCGCGACCTCGGCCAGAAGACCGGCGTCGGCGTAGCGGATGGCCAGGTCCCCGTCGGCCGCGTCCCGGGACAGGGTGATCTGAGCCTTGGGCCAGCTCCAGACCAGGTCTTCCTCCAGGGTGGCGGCAATGGCCCGGGGCTGGCCGTACTTGGCCATGTAGGCCCGGCGCAGGGGCTCGAAATCCTCGGCCGAGGCGGCCCGCATGAGCACGGCGAAAAACCGGTTGCGGTAAAAACCGTAGAGCACGTCGGAAAGCTTGGTCGCGCCCAGGTCCATGCGTTCGTCGCGGCGGCGAAAGTACGCCACCGCGCCCTCGCGGTAGGCCGGAACCATGTTCGGAGTGGTGCTGATGTCGCGGCCGAAGCGCAGGCCCCGAAAGCCCACGGGACCCTCGGCCCGGATGGCTTCGGGCGTCTGGTAGATTTCGCGCTCGTCGTGGGACAGCTCGGGCAAATAGACGTAATCCACCTCGATGCGGCCCTCCCGGGCGAAATGGGACAGGCTCACGGTCAGGGCGGGGCCGCGCCAGAGCAGGCGCAGGGTGCCTGGGGCGCTTTCCCGGGCCGGCTTGCCGTATTTGGCTTCATAGGCCCGGATGAGGTCGGCCAGGCCCGAGCAGCCGGCCAGGGTCAGGCGCACGGAAAAAAGTGCGCCCCGGGAAAAGCCGTAGCGGATGTCCGTGGGGCAGTCCTCGCCCAGAAGCGGCTTTTCGTCGGACCGGCGGAAATAGGCCACCTCGCCGAAGGCGGCCACGGGCTCCATGGCCGGCAAGGCTTCCAGGCGCGAACCAAAGGCCAGGCCGCGAAATTCCGGAGCCTCCGCCGCCGGGGAGGGGCGCGGCGCCAGCATGAGGGCCAGGAGGACAACCAGGCCGGGCCAGAATCTCGCCGTCACCATACCTCCTTTCCAGTGTCGTGCCCTCGAAGTCCGAGGGTACAAATTATGAGGACAACAGGCCAAAATAATTTATTTTTTCTTAAAAGATAGTATCGTATGCGGCTTTTGCAAAAATCAAACGCGCCGTGCAACAGCAATGGGCGTTACAACATAACACTCCAACTTCATTACGGGTTTCCAAAGGGCACAGCCCTTTGGTCGCCGAAGGCTTCAAAAACGACTCTTTTTGGCAAGAGCCTCGTATTTTTCAAGGGACGCCACACTAGCGGGCCAGGCGCTTGCCCATGCGCCGGGCCATTTCCCGCAGGTTTTCGGCCAGCTTGCCCACTTCGTCGTGGCCGGAAACCGTCAGGGTCTCGGTCCAGCGGCCAACGACCATATCCCGGGCAAAGGCGGCGCAGCGCCGCACCGGCTCGCCCAGGGCCACGGCCGCCACAACGGCAAAGGCCAGGCCAAGGATCAGGATACCCCAGGTCAGGACCGTAATCCAGAACCGGGAGCTGTCCAAGGACGCGGCCACGGCATTGGCGTCGCCGGCGGCCTCCTTGAGGGACGTGCCGCCAAGGCTGGTGGCGGCTCCCAGGGCGGCGCGCTCGGCTTCCAGAATCCGGCGGCCCGTGGCCCGAAGCTCTTCCCATTGGCTAAGCAGGGTCGAGACGGCCTGCCGATACTCGGTCAGGGCGGCAAAGACCGGGGCCAGCCGCTTGGCGTCCTCGTCCGTGCCCCTGGCCTCGCGCAGGGCGGCCTCGGCGTCGTCGAAACGGGATACGGCCTTGGCCAGAATGGCCGGCTCCCGGCTGGCCCGGGCCGTCTCGGCCGCCTCGCGCACATCCCGGCCGGCGGCCAGGGCCGCGGCCGCGCTTTTCAGTTTCTTGGCATACTGGCGCAGATTGTCCGGGTTGGGGTATTTGGCGGCCAGCTCCTTGTCCCACTGGGCGGTCTTCCAGTCGGCAAAGGCCGCGCCGGCGGCGGCATACGCCTCGGCCGCCCGGGTCAGGGCCGCCCGTGCCTCGGCGACGCGGTCATTGGACGCCACGGCCCCTTCGGCGGCCTTTTTGTAGGCATCCAGGAAGCCGGCGATCCTGTCGGCCTCGGCGGCCAGCCCGGCCAGGCCCGGCCGGGAGGCCGCCTCCCGGGCGGCGTGCAGGGCGTCGGCCGCGCCTGCCAATTCCTGCTTGGCCTGGTCCAGGGCCTCGCGGTCGCCGGACAGGGCATAGCCCCGGATGGCGTGGGCGGCCAGAAGCAGCCGGCGCTCCACCGAGGCGGCCAGGTCGGCCCGGGGCAGGCGGCCGGTCTCCAGGGAGCGGGCCCGGCTGGCCAGGACATCCAGGCGAAAGACGGCAAAAAGCCCCAGAACCAGGGCGGCCAGAACAGGCAGGAACACGGCCAGGCCGATCTTTATGGAATAAAGTGGAAACCTCATGCCATGCGTCCTTTGGGTTGAGGGATGCGGCAGGGGGGCGGGGCAGGGAAGGCCGAAGCAAAGCTCCCGAGCATTCTGGCCCGGTTCATAACGATTTTTTGCAGGGAATCAAAGAGGCGACTGCGGGTGCGGCATGGGTTGCGGCAATGGCGCCGCAGGAACGCTGCGGCGTCCGGGTGCGCCGCATTCGAGGGACTGCGCGCGGCGGCCCGCTTTTGACGGGCCGGATCAGCCGAAGCGGCCCGTGATATAGTCCTCGGTCTGCTTCTTGGACGGCCGGGTGAAGATGGTTTCCGTGGCGTCCACCTCGATGAGCTTGCCCATGT
>CAZBER010000042.1:0-37248 GCA_964490985.1 uncultured Desulfovibrionaceae bacterium
GGGCCGGCGAGCACTCCGGCCCGATTCCGGCCCCACGAGCCCGTCGCCCTGCGGGCGAATTAAGAGGGGTAGAGGGCGGTGAGGAAGCGCAGGAGGTTGCCGCCCATGATGTTCGATATGGCGGAGGGAGCGTAGCCTTTGGATAAGAGGGCTTGGCCTACGGCCTGGTAGCATGAGCAGTCTTCCAGGCCGGCGCAGGGATCGTGGAAACCGCCGAAATCCGAGCCCAGCACGATCTGGTCCGGGCCGTGGCGCGATGCCAGATGGTCGATGTGGGCTGCCACCGTATCCAGGGAGGCCCGGCGGTCCGGGGACAGCAGTTCCGGCGCAAAGGCCAGACCGATGACCCCGCCCCGGGCGATGAGGGCATCGGCCTGGGCCTCGGACAGGTTGCGCGGGGTGTCGCAAAAGGCCCGCAGCCCGGTGTGGGAACACAGGACCGGCCCCTCGTAATCGTCCATGATCTGCCAGAACCCGGGCTCGGCCAGATGGGCCACGTCCAGGGCCAGGCCGGCCGCGCCCAGATCGGCCGCAAGCGCCCGTCCCTCGGCCGTCAGCCCTCTGGGATTGACCACGGCATTGCCGTCGGCCAGCCGGTTGCTGCCGGCATGGGTCAGCCCCACCAGCCGCGTCCCGCGCTCGGTCAGCCAGCCCAGGTCCGTTTCCAGCAGGGCGTCGGCGTTTTCCACCAGATGGCAATAGCCCGGCGGCCCGTCCGCCGTGTCCATGGTCCGGGCCATGTCCCGGGCCGTGAAGGCCAGAACCAGCGGAGCGGTCATGACGGCCGTGGCCGAAAAAAGCAGGCGCAGCCGCTCGGCGGACTGCTTCGGTCCGTTGTAGCAGTCGGCCACGTACAGGGCGCACACGAGCAGCCTGGCCCGGCCGGCCGTAAGTCCCCTGGCGGTCAGATGACCCGAGGCGGTCTCGCTCAGGGGCAGGGCCGGCTTGCGGTCCAGGAGCCAGGTGATGAGGTCCACATGGGCGTCGGCCACGGGAAAATCGGGCATCAGGCCTCCTTGTCCGCCACGATGATGTGGCTGCGGATGCGCTCGAAGCGGTTGGCGTGGTCGCGGATGGCCCACCACGTCGCGCCGGCCGGCCCGGCCCGCCAGCCGGGCGTCTGGCCGAGCAGGCCAATAATATGGCCAAGCCCCGGGCCGGCGGCTTCGGTGCCGCCAAGCCAATCTTCGGGCCGGGCCACCTCCTCGGACCAGGAAAACGGATCGCTGACCACCAGCCGCCCGGGCGCGGCGCACACCCGCTGGCACTGCCGCAGATGGGCAAGCGGCTGCGGCAGCTTGTCCACGACGTTGAGCGACCCCACCACGGAAAAACACTCCCGCCGAAACGGCAGGGCCAGGGCGTCGGCCCGCACAAATTCCACGGCCACGTGGCGCAGGCGCGGCGGCAGGACAAAGGAAAAGGTGGTGGTCAAAAGCCCTTCCAACGGAGCGGCAAAGGTCAGCCCGCCTTCGGCCGCGATCTTGCGGGCCAGGGCCACGAAGGGCCGGGACAGGTCCACGCCCACGGCAAACCCGGTGCGGCTGGCCAGCTCCAGGGTGAACCGGCCCACGGCGCAGCCCGCATCCAGGCCCGGGCCCGGGGCCGGGTCGCCCACGGCCCGCGCCCAGGTCGCATAGGCGCTCGTGGCCTCGGGATCGTCCCACAAGTCCGCAAAATGGCTCCACAGATAGGATGCGGCCAGCCGGTCCAGGTCGTAGCGGACCTGGGCCTCGGGCACGGAGACTTGAGCCGGGACCAGATCGGCCAGGCCGCCTGCTATGGCATAGCAGGCATTGCAGGCCGGACAGGCCAGCTCCCCGTCCAGGATGTCGTCCCCGCGCTGCCGGGCGCTGCGCACCACAAGGGGCTCTTCCCGGGGCAGGCAGGCCGGGCAGGTCAGGAGATCGAGCAGGCGGCAATGCATGGAAAAAAAGCGGGGGGCGTCTAGCCCCCCGCGCCGGGGTTGCTACATGAGGGGACCGTGGCAAGCCGGACCATGACAGGCCGGGCCATGGCAGACGGCCTCCAGCACAGGGGCGTGGCAGGCCGGGGCGTGACAGGCCGGAGCATGGCACGCCGGCGCGTGGCAGGCCGGTGCATGACAGGCCGGGGCATGGCAATTGGCAGTCAGGGTCACCTTGTCCTCGACGAGCGACATTTCGAGCATGTTCATACCCTCCCGTTAGGGGTTCAAGCCATGGCCGTCACGAGCCCCAAACGGGAGAACGCGGCAACGGCGGCATGGCAGTGGTCGGCAAAGGCGTCCATGGGCATGGCTGCGCCGTGGATGGGCCGCAGCTCCCCGGCGATGTCCGGGAGGGTGCGGGTCCCGTCGCAGCGGGCCAGAACGTCCTTGCCGAAAAGATTGACGCGGCGCACGCCCAGGCGGTTGCCGCGTTGGCTGAAAATCAGGGCGCAGGGGGCTGGCGGCGCGCTTTGGCGCACCACGCCCCGGCGCAAATCGGCCACGGCCTCGGCCATGTCCGTGTCGAACTCGGCCAGGGCCACGCCCTGGGCCAGGGCCGGCCGGTCCGGGGCCAGGGCGGTCCTGCCGGCTTCCCCGGCGGCGTTCCCGGCCGCGATCTCGTAGCGCAGCATCTGGGCCGCCAGGGGCCAGTCGCGGCCGATGTCGCCGGCCAGGCGGCTCTGGGCAAAGGCCGGGAAATGGCAACGGCACAGGCTGGCGGTGAGTCCCTGGTCGCCGTCCCGGGCCTTGGCCGCATGGGCCAGGAAATCCAGGAAGAGCCGGGTGGGCGAGGCGGCCAGGGCCGTGGCCAGCAGGAAAAAGGTCTTGGGAAAGGCGTCGAGAATCAGCGGGAAAAAGGAGGCCACCGCACCCAGGTCGCGCACGGCCAGGCCCTGGCAGGGCAGGTTGTAGAAGCTGGAAAACAGCGGCGGATCGCCGTTGATCAGGGCCTCGTCCGCGGCCAGGCGTCGGCCGTGGTCGAATTCCAGGCCCAGGGCGAAATAGGTGTCCGCCTCCCGGACCAGGTCCTTGGCGTACCCGGCGTGCAGGCGCGTGCCGGGCAGGACCGTGGGCAGTTGCACGAGAGGGCTCACGTTGCCGAGGATGGAGCAGCGCAGGGCCAGGGTCAGGGTGGCGTCGATGTCGGCCAGGTCTTCCTCGGGGAAGCCGATGATGAACGACAGGGTCGGGGTCATGCCGTGCTCGGTGGTCAGGCGCACCCGGTCCAGGAGCACGGATTGGTCGATGCGCTTGTTGATGAAGGCCAGGGTGCGGGGCGATCCGGAATCGATGCCATAGCACATGGACCGGCATCCGGCCTGGTGCATGAGCGCAAACAGCTCGGCGTCCACGGTGTCCAGTCGGGAGATGCAGTACCAGTCGCAGTCGGCCAGCCCGGCGTCCAGGACCGCCTGGCAGAAGCGCCGGACAAAGTCCCGGTTGGCCGTGAACTGGTCGTAGGAGAGCAGAAACGACTGCGCGCCCTGCTCGTCCCGCAGGCGCAGCATCTCGGCTGCCAGCCGGTCCGGGGAAAAGGTGCGGCTGCGGCGCTGCCACAGGGCCGATTCCGAGCAGTAGACGCAGGCATGGGGGCAGCCCCGGCCCACTTCCAGGATGGCGATGGCCCTGGGCAGGTCGTAGGCCCGCTGGTAGCGCCAAAGCTCCGGGGCCAGGCTATGGTCCGGCCGGGGCAGGCTGTCCAGATCGGCCACCAGACTGCGGTCCGGGGCGCGCCAGGCCCGGCCGTCCCGGCGGCCGGTGACCCCGGACACTGTCCAGGCCGGCCGGCCCGAGGCCAGGGCATCGGCCAGTTCGGGAAAGGTGCGTTCCCCTTCTCCGCGCACCACGGCGTCGAACTCGGGAAATTTATCCAGGGTCTCGCAATCCACGAACGAGGCATTGTGCCCACCGGCCACGAGCGGCAGTTCGGGCCGGCGGCGCCTCAGCTCCCGGGCGATGTTGATCATGGCCGGATAGGTGGCGCACTGGGCGGAAAAGGCCACCATGTCGGGCGCGGCGTCGAGGATGCGCTCGGCGCAGGCGGCGTAGAGCCCCGGCCCCATGGGCAGCGCGCCCTCGCGCAGATCAAGCACGCAGTCGTGGATGCGCGGCGCATGTCCGGCCTGGCGCGCGGCCGTGGCCAGGTTGACCAGGCCCAGCGGCGGCAGGCTGTAAAGGGACTCCAGGGCGTAGGGTGGGAAGACCAGGGAAATGTTCATGGCCGGACCGCCGAACTGCCGCGATCATGGAACGAGAAACGAGACATGAGTCCAGCATAGCAGAAATCATCCGGCCTGCAAGCCCCGGCTGCCCGCTTTTGCATTCTTGGGACTTCAGGCCGGCAGCAGGCGGGCGATGGCGGCCAGGAGCGGCGCGGGGAAAAGGCCCAGGCCCAGGGTCAGGGCGGCGGCAGCGGCCAGGGCCAGCCCGGCCGCCGGCCCGGTGGCGGGCACGGCTACGGGCACGGCCTCGAAGGTCTCGCGCATATAAAGCGCGGACACGACCTTGAGGGAATAATAGATTCCCACCACGGCCATGAGGATGCCGAAAACGGCCAGGCCGGTGAACCCGGCCCGCAGGGCCGCGCCAAAGACCACGAATTTCCCGATAAAGCCCGCCGTGGGCGGCAGCCCGGCCAGGGACAGCAGGCACACGGCCAGGACCCCGGCCCGCCAGGGATGGACATAGCCCAGGCCCCGGTAGGTCTCGATGTCGTCGCGGTCGGCCAGGGTTCCGGAGAGCGCGCCCACCGCGCCGAACGCGCCCAGGTCCATGAGGGCATAGGCGGCCAGATAGAACAGCGCGGCCTGGCCCCCGCCCGCCCCGGCGGCCAGGGCGGCCATGGCCACGTAGCCCATCTGGGCGATGGAGGAAAAGGCCAGAAGTCGCTTGAGGCTGCGCTGGCGAAGGGCCCCGATGTTGCCGACGGCCATGGTCAGGCCCGAGGCGATCAGAAGCGCCGGCCACAGCACGGCCCGGGCGTCCGGGGAGGCGGCCACGGCCAGGCGCACCAGGGCGGCGGCC
The DNA here is from genome assembly GCA_964490985.1 of uncultured Desulfovibrionaceae bacterium. GTDB lineage: Bacteria > Desulfobacterota > Desulfovibrionia > Desulfovibrionales > Desulfovibrionaceae > Solidesulfovibrio. Next base: position 4,994 of record CAZBER010000042.1, read on the forward strand.
ACGGCCGCCTTGGACCCGGTGGACAGGAAGGCGGCGATGGGGGCCGGCGCGCCCTGGTACACGTCCGGGGTCCACAGGTGCACCGGGGCCAGGGACAGCTTGAAACCCATGCCCACCAGGGCCAGGGCCAGGCCGGCCGCCACGGTGGGGCCGCCGGCGGCCAGGGACGCGGCAATGTCCAGGCTGCCGCTGCCGGCATAGACGAGGCTTATGCCAAAAGTCAGAACCGCCAGGGCCACGGCCCCGGGCAGGAAGTACTTGAGCGCCGCCTCGGCCCCCAGGGGATCGTCCGTGCGGGCGGCAATGGCCGCGTACAGGCAAAGCGAAGCCAGCTCCAGGCCCAAAAGGAGCAACAGCCAGTTGGCGGCCCCGGCCAGAAGGAGCATGCCCAGGGCCGACCACAAGAGCAGCCCGTACAGGGCGTCGCCCGAGAATTTGCGCCGGGCGGCGTAGCGGGCCAGGAGCCCCACCGTGGCCAAGGTCACGACGCACAGCAGGCCGGCGAAAAAGCGGATCAGGCCGTCATCCGGCCCGGCCGCGCCATTGCGGGGCAGGAAGGCCCAGATGCCGGGCAGCAGGGCGAACAGGGCGGTCAGGCCGGCCAGGAGGCCGGCCGGCGGCTCGCGCCGGACCATGGCCGCGCCGAGGACGACCAGGCCGCCGGCGGCCAGGGCCAGGTGGGGAAAGAGGTCGAACCAGGTGGCAGGCATGGGAAAGCTCCTTAAATGGTCACATGCCGGGCCAGCCGGCGGCTTGGGCCGCCTGGCGCAGAGGGCCGTCCAGGATGGCCAGGGCCGGGCCGGGGAAAAGCCCCAACAGGAGCACGGCCAAGGCCAGGCAGGCCAGGACCAGGGTTTCCCGGGGACTCAAGTCCGCAAACGGAGCCTGCGACCGGGCCGGGCCGTAGAGCGTGTCCCGGGCCAGGCGCAGCAGATAGGCCAGGGTCACAGCCATGCCGGCCACGGCCAGGACGCCGGCCAGGGCATGGTTTCTGAAGAGCCCGAACACGATCATGGCTTCGCCCACGAACCCGGACAGCCCGGGCAGGGCGGCCGAGGCCAGAATGAAATAGAGCAGGGCCGCGCCGAAGCGCGGGGCCTTGTTCCAAAGCCCGCCCAGGATTTCGATGCGCCGCGACCCCAGCCGGTCGCCGATCATGCCGGCCAGGGAAAAAAGCCCGCCCGTGGTCAGGCCGTGGCTGACCATCATGATCACCGCCCCGGACAGGGCCAAAGTGTTGCCCGCGGCCACCCCGGCCACGGCCAGGCCCATGTGGCCGATGCTGGAATAGGCCACCAGCCGTTTGACATCCTCCTGGACCAGGGCCACGGCCGAGGCGAAAAAGAGCCCGATCAGGCCCAGGGCCAGGAGCAGCGGCGTGGAAGCGGCGGCCGCCTGGGGAAACAGGGGCACGGCGAAACGGATCAGGGCATAGCCGCCGGTCTTGAGCAGAAGCGCGGCCAGGATGAGGCTGCCGGCCGTGGGGGCCTCGGTGTGGGCGTCGGGCAGCCACATGTGCACCGGCACCAGCGGAATCTTGATGGCAAAAGACAGCAGGAAGGCGGCGTAGAGCCATGTGGCCGTCTCCTGGGGCGGTCGGGCGCGCAGCAGCGCCTCCAGGGCGAAGGTGGGCGTGCCGGAGCGGGCCGCGTAAAGCCCCAGGCCGATGACGGCCAGGAACATCAAAAGCCCGCCCACCGAGGAGAACAGGAAGAATTTTACGGCAATGCGGATGCGGTCGCCGTGGCTGCCGTGGCCGAATATGCCGATGAGGAAAAAGACCGGGATGAGCTGGGCTTCCCAGAAGAGCGCAAAGAGGAACAGGTCCGTGGCCAGGAACACGCCCTGGATCGTAGCCAGGGAGGCCAGGACCAGGGCGTAAAAAAGCGCGGTTCGCTCCCGGATGCTTTTCCATGACACCAGCACGCACAGCACGCCCACCAAGGCGGTCAGGGCCACGAACAGAAGGCTTAGGCCGTCCAGAGCCAGGGTATAGCGGATGCCCAGGCTCGGAATCCAGGGCGCATCCTCGTGCAAGGCCCAGCCCTGGCCATTTCCGGTGCAACACACCCAGGCCGCAGCCCCGGCCAAAAGCGCCTCCACCAGGGCCACGGCCAGGGCCACGGTCCGGCAGGCGGCCGGGCTTCGCCGCACGGCCGGCAGGAAGAGCGCCCCGAGCAAGGGCCAGAAGACGAGCAGGGTCAGCCAGGGCAAGTGCCGCATGATCGCTCCAGGGAAGCTTTGGCCTCAGGGCCACCACAGCGCCAGCCAGGCCAATACGGCGGCGCAGGCGGCCAGCAGCATGGCCAGGGAGACCGAGACCCGGCCCGTGCCCAACTGCCGCATGGTTTCGGACAAATGGAGAAACCCTCCGGCCGCGGCCCCGGCCGCGCCGTCGAGCACGGCCTCGTCCAGGCCGCGCCAGGCAAAGGCCGCCAGGCGGGCATAGGGCGCGGCCACGAACCGGCGGTACAGGGCATCCAGGCCCAGGCCCGCCAGCAGCACGCCGGGCCTGGCCGGGACCGGCATTCGGGGCGGGCCGTAGCGCAGCCAGGCGATGAGCAGGCCGGCAAAGGCCACAAACGCGTCGAGCAGGGCCACGAACCGTTCGGCCTGCTCGATCTCGGGCGGATTGGGCGCAGCCGTGCCGGCCAGCCAGGCGTCAAGCCAGGCGCGAAGGCCCATGAATTCCGGCGGATTGGCCAGGCCGAAGGCAAGGGCCAGAAAGGCCAGGGGCCAAAGGGGCCACTCCATGCGCCTAAGGGCCGGCGAGGGGGTCAGGGGCGCGGGGTCGGCCGGGTCGGCGAAAAAGGCCACAAAGACCAGGCGGAACACATACACGGCCGTGACCAGGGCCGCTGTGGCGGCCAGGAAAAAGGACAGCAGAAACGCCCCGCCCGGATGGATCAGGGCCACGGCCAGGATTCTTCCCTTGCTGAAATACCCGGCCGTGGGCGGCAGGGCGGCCAGGGACACGGCCCCGCACAGAAACAGGATGAAAAGCCCGGGCATCTGCCGGCGCAGGGTTTTCCCCAGGCGGAAGATGTCGTGCTCCTCGCCTGCGGCCTGGATCATGACCCCGGCGGCCATGAACAGCAGGGACTTGAAAAAGGCATGGGACTGGAGGTGGAACAGGGCCCCGGCCACGTCGCCGCAGCCTGCGCCCAGAAACATGTACCCCACCTGACTGATGGTGGAATAGGCCAGGATGCGCTTGATGTCGCGCTGGGCCAGGGCGCAGGCCGCGCCGTAGAGGGCCGTGATGGCCCCGATCACGGCCGCGGCCGCGCCCACGTCCGGGGCGATGGACAACAGCGGGTCCAGGCGCAGGAGCAGGTAGACCCCGGCCGTGACCATGGTGGCGGCGTGAATGAGCGCCGACACCGGGGTGGGGCCGGCCATGGCGTCCGGAAGCCAGGCCGACAGCGGCAACTGGGCGGATTTGCCCACAGCCGCGAACAGGAACAGGAAGCCGATGAGCGTGGCCGTCCCGGTGGCCAGGGTATCGACATGGGCCGCCAGCCCGGTCAGGGAGGCCTGGCCGTAAAGGGTGACGAGAATGGCCAGGGCGGCTACATAGCCCAGGTCCCCGATCCGGGTCATGAGAAAGGCCTTGCGCCCGGCATCGGCGTTGGGCAGCTCCTCGTGCCAGAAGCCGATCAGGGCATAGGAGCAAAAGCCCACGCCTTCCCAGCCCAGAAACAGGAACACCAGGTCGTCGGCCAGGGCAATGACCAGCATGAAAAAGACGAACAGGTTCAAGTAGCAGAAATAGCGGGCAAAGGCCTTGTCCCCGCGCATGAACGTGGCGGAATAGATGTGGATCAAAAGGGCCACGAAGGCGACCGTGACGGCCATGGCCCCGGCCAGGCGGTCGTAGAGCAGGGAAAAGGACACGCCGAGCCCGGCCGTGCCGAACCATTGGCCCAGGGAAGCCGTCACCGGGGCGACGCCAAGGCCCGAGACGGCGACCAGGGCCGCGGCCAGGGAGCCGGCAATGGCCAGGCTGGCGCACAGGCCCGAGGCGCGCCGGCCCAGGCGCTGGCCGAAAGCGGCCTGGAGAACGGCCCCGGCCAGGGGAAAAAGGAGCATGGCCCACAGCAGGTTTGGCATGGTCACCCCGAAAGCCGGTTGTAGGCGTCGGCATCGGCCGTGCCGCCGCTGCGCCGGCCGTGGACGAGCAGAGCCAGGCCGAGCCCCACTTCGGCGGCGGCCACGCCCATGAGGATGATGACCGCCACCTGGCCGTCCAGGTTGCCCCAGGCCAGGGCCGCGCCCACAAAGGCGATGGCCCCGGCCGTGAGCATGAATTCCACGCCGATAAGGATCATGAGCACCGTGCGCCGGGACGCGGCGCAGGCCGCGCCAATGGCGAACAGGCCCACGGCCAGGGCCAGGACATGGGACAGGGGCACGTTCATGCGGCCGGCCCTCCCCGGGACGTCGGTTGCCTGCGTCCGGCCCGGCCCAGGAGCAGCACCGCGGCCAGGGCGGCGAAGAGCAGGATGGAGACTGTCTCCACGGCCAGCCACCAGGTCCCGAAAAGCGCCTGGCCCAGGACCGCCGGGCTGGCCATGGCCGCGGGGAGTGGGATTCGCACGGCCGGGTCGCGGCCCAGCACGGCGATACAGGTGACCAGCACGGCCACGGCCAGGGTTCCGGGCAACACCAGGCGGTTGGGGTCCACGGCGCCGGCCTGGGTTTTGAGGCCCAGGAGCATGATGATAAACAGGAACAGGACCATGATGGCCCCGGCGTAGATCACCACTTCCAGCACCCCGGGCAGGGGCGCGCCCAGGACCACGAACAGGCCGGCCGTGGCCAGAAACGTCACCACGGCGTATCCCACGGCGTGCATGGGATTGCGCCGGGTGGCGGCCAGGGCGGCCGAGGCCAGGATCAGCCCGGCTAAAAGATAAAACAGAAAGCCGAGGGCGGTCATGGTCGCTCCCTAGGGTAAGATGCTTTTGACGTCCACGGGCTCGTCCTCGTTTTCATGCTCGCCCTTGCCGAGGATGGCGGCTATGCCGGCGTGCTGGTAGAAATCATAGTCCGGGTCCTTGCCGCCGTGGTCCACGAGCAGGTCTTCCTTTTCATAGACAAAAGCCTCGATGGCGCTTTTGGAAAAGGCGAATTCCGGCGTGAGCTGGATGGCCAGGGTGGGACAGGCCTCCTCGCACAGGCCGCAATAGATGCAGCGGGCGAAATTGATGCGAAACCAGGCGGCGTAGCGTCGGCCGTCCGGGCTTTCCGCGGACTGCATGGAGATGCAGTTGACCGGACAGACGCCGGAACACAGGTAGCAGGCCACACACCGCTCCCGGCCGTCCGGGGAGCGGGTCAGGATGATGCGGCCCCGGCTGCGCGGCGGCAGGGGCCGCTTGTATTCCGGATACTGCTCGGTCACGGGCCGGCGAAAGAGATGCTTGAGCGTGCCGGCATAGGAGCCGGCAATGCCGGCCGCGCCGTCGAGGATTTCCTGAAGGATGCTGCTGTTGTTTTTATTCTTGTCGTTCATGATGCCTCCGGCGGCCAGGAGGGGCGCGCCCCTCCTGGACCACCCCAACGGGGACCTGTCACCGTATCAACGCCCCATGACCAGCACCGCGCCGGTGACCAGAATATTGAGAAGGGCCAGCGGCACCAGCGCCTTCCAGCCCAGGGCCATGAGCTGGTCGTAGCGCAGGCGCGGCAGCGAGGCCCGGGTCCAGATGAGAAAGACGGGCACGGCCAGGACTTTGACGGCCAGCCAGACAATGGGCGGCAGGATCGGCCCGTGCCAGCCGCCCAGGAAAAAAACGGCCGTGAGTGCGCCGAGTAAAATCATGTTCACGTATTCGCCCACGTAAAACAGGGCGAAGCGCATGCCCGAATATTCGGTGTGGTAGCCGGCCTGGAGCTCGTTTTCGGCCTCGGGCAGGTCAAAGGGAATGCGCTTGGTTTCGGCCACGGCGCTGACCACAAAAAGGACGAAAGCCAGAGGCTGGGTCAGGGCAAAGGGCAGGCCGGCCTGGGCGGCCACGATGTCCGAGAGATTGAGCGACCCGGCCAGCATGACCACAGGCACCAGGGACAGGCCCAGGGACAGCTCGTAGCTGATCATCTGGGCCGCGCCGCGCACCCCGCCCAGCAGGCTGAACTTGTTATCCGAGGTCCAGCCGCCCAGGGCCACGCCGTACACGGCCAGGGACGACAGGCCCAGGACGAAGAGCAGGCCCACGTTGGTGTCCACAATGACCTGGGGGATGCGCCGGCCGAAAACCGTCAGCCCGTCCCCAAAGGGCACGGCGGCAAAGGCGAGCAGGGCCGTGCCGGCCACCACGGCCGGGGCGACGAGAAACACCCGGCGGTCCACGCCGTCCGGGATGACGTCTTCCTTGAGCAGCATCTTGAGGCCGTCGGCGATGGGCTGGAGCAGCCCGAAAAGGCCCACCCGGTTGGGGCCGTAGCGCACCTGGAAACGACCCAGGAGCTTGCGTTCGATGAGGATCAGGTAGGCGGCCAGGCCAAAGACCACGGCCAGCACCACGGCCATCTTGACCAGCATGACGAGCGCGCCGAGCAGGATGTCCATGGCCCTATTTCCTCCGCAGGCCACAAGGGCCAAGGCTGGGAGCCACGCCGGCGAACTCGGGCAGGCGCGGCACGGCCGCCACGCCCCGGGCCATGGATGCGTCCAGGCGCACGGCGACCGGAACCAGCCGGTTGCCGGATTCGATGACAGCCGTGTGGCCCTCGCCCAGGTTCATGGCCCGGGCCTCGTCGGGATGCAGCCACACAGCGGCCGGCTCGGCCAGGCTTTGGGCCAGGGGCGCATAGCGGCCCAGCTCCTCGGTGCCGAAAAGCGCATCCGTAAAGACCACGGCCAGACCACTTTGGGCCGCAAACGGCTTGTCCTGGATCGCCACGGGCGGCGGCGGGGGCAGGCGCAGGCCCTGAGCCGGCACGGCCGCCGCGTCCAGTCCGGCCAGGGAAGGGGAAAGTTCCCTGGCCAGGGCCAGGGGCGCGTCGGGAAAGGGGTGGTCCAGGTTTGCGGCCAGCCGGGCCAGGATTTCCCAGGCCGGGCGCGGGTCCGTGCCGGGCAGGGGCCGGTCGTAGGCCCGGGGCGGATGGCTGCCCCGGCCGTCCCGGGACACGGGCTCGCCGCAGACATGGGCCGGGGCGGCCAATTGCAGCCGGCATTCGTTGTTCACCAAAGCGCCGCCGGCCTCGAACAGGGTTTGGCTGGGCGCGAAAATCGTGGCCGCCGCCACCGTGGGCGTGGGCAGATGATCCAGCACCACCAGCAGTTCGACCTGGGCCAGGATTTCGGCCAGGGCCGGGGCCAGGAGGTACAGGTCGGCCTCGGCCGCCACCAGGGCCTTGATGCGGCCCGCTGCCACGCCGTCCCGGACGTCCTCCAGGCTTTGAGGGTCGCCTGTCTCCAGCAGGGCCGCGCCGGCGGCATTGGGGCCGTCAAGCACCGGAAAGAGCCCAATCCGTTCATCCCGGGGCAGGACTTCGGCCAGGGACGGGGCAAAGGCCAGCACCGGCCGTTTGGCCGCGGCCAGGGCCTTGTTGGCCGCTTCCAGGCCGGGCCACAGCTGCGGGGCCAGGGGCAGGCGCTTTTGGGCCAGGCCAGGGGCCGCATCCGGGGCGGCAGTCAGGATTTCCAGAATGGCCGGCAGGTTTCGGGGAGATGCCGGCAGCCGGGTAAAGGGCAGGGGAAGCGTGCCGGGCCGAGGATCGGCCAGGACCACACCGGCTCCCTTGCGCGCGGCCTGGCGCAGGGCCAGGGCCAGCATGGGCGCATCGTACAGGGGGGCCACACCCAGGCACACGGCCATATCGGCGGATTCGATTGCGGCCAGGGAGCGCGCCCGGTTCGGCGCCAGGGCGGCCAGGGCGGCCCGGGCATCCCGGGAGGCGGCCGCGGTGGGGAAATGGACCGGCCCCAGCCAGCCCATGGCCCGACACAAATGGGCCAGGCTGGCCTGGGTCTCCAGCGTGGCCCGGGTCGAGGACACGGCGGCAATGGCGGCAGGCCCGTGGCGCAGGGCGATTTGCAAAAGCCGTTCGGCGGCCGCCTCCAGGGCCGCGTCCAGGGCGGCCGGATGGTCGTCCAGCCGGGCCGTGCGCGGCCGGTCGGGACTGCCATCAAAGCCGTGGGAGAACCGGCCCCGGTCGCACAGGAAAAAGCCGTTGACCGCCGGGTTTTCCCGGGCCTCGACGCGGACCATCTCCCGGTGGCGGGCGGCGGCCACGGTGTTGCAACCCAGCGAACAATGCGGGCACACGGACGGGGCCCGCTCCATGTTCCAGCGCCGGCCCTTGTAGCGGGCCGTCTTGTCGGTCAGGGTGCCGGTGGGGCAGATGTCGGCGATGTTGCCGGAAAAAGGGCTTTCCAGGCGGCCGGGGGCGAATCGGCCGAAATAGACCCGGTTGGCGATCTGCATGGGGCCGTAATCCAGGTAGCCGGCGTATTCCTGATAGAACCGGGAGCAGCGGTAGCAGTGGATGCAGCGGTTCATCTCGTGCTGGATGAAAGGCCCCAGGTCCTGGTCCTGATAGGTGCGCTTGCGGCCGGGATAGCGGCGGATGGCGTGGTTGCCGGAGATGGTCTCGTCCTGGAGCAGGCAATGCCCGCCCTCGTCGCACACCGGGCAGTCATGGGGATGGTTGGCCATGAGCCATTCGATGACATGGCGGCGAAAGGCCACGGCCTCGGGATGGAAGGTCTCCACCACCATGCCGTCGGCGGCCGGGGTCATGCAGCTCATGGCCAGGCCGGGCGACTTGTCTCCCAGGAACATGACCGCGCACATGCGGCAGGCCCCCACCGCGCCCAGGGCCTTGTGCCAGCAGAACCGGGGGATCATGATCCCGAGCTTTTCGGCCGCCTCCAGCACCGAGGTCCCCTCCGGAACGGACACGGGCCGGCCGTCGATGGTCAGATCGGGCATGCGTCCTCCGGACAGGGGGTGGGGCCGAAGTCAATGGGCCTGGTGCCGCAGGCCTTGCCGCGGATGGCCGGCGGCGGGTTGCCCAGGGGGCATTTTTTCTGGTTGATGTGCTCGCGCAGCTCGTCCTCGAAATATTCGAGCAGGCCCAAAAGCGAGGACACCGCGCCCGGGGCAAAGGCGCAGTAGGAATAGTCCATGGCCTTGGCCATGTCCCGCAGCATGTCCACGTATTCGTCCTTGCCCTCGCCGGCCTCGATGCGGCGCAACAGTTCCCGTATCACGGGCAGGCCCTCGCGGCAGGGCGTGCACCAGCCGCAGGACTCCCGGGCGAAAAATTCCATGAGGTTGAGGGTGGCCCCCACCAGGCAGGTGGTTTCGTCGAAAACCATGATGGAAGCCGTGCCCAGGCGTTGGCCCACCCGTTTGAGGGGTTCGAAATCCATCTCCGTATCCAGGAGCGAGGGCGGCATGAACGAGGTCGAGGCCCCGCCCGGGATGACGGCCTTGAGCGTCCGACCGGGCGGCATGCCGCCGGCGTGCTCAAAGAGGATTTCCCGCAGGGGCGTGCCCATGGGCAGCTCGTAGCAGTCGGGCCGGACAATGCGGCCGGACACGCAATAGAGCTTGGTGCCCGAGCCTGTGGCCGAATGGGCCAGGGACTTGAACCAGGCCGGGCCGTTTTGGAGGATGCCGGGCAGGCAGGACAGGGTTTCCACGTTGTTGACAATGGTGGGGCAGTCCCACAGGCCCCGCACGCTCATGCGCGGCCCGCCCTTTTTGGGATTGGGCCGCTTGCCCGAGATGGCGTTGATCTGGGCCGAGGCTTCGCCGCAGATGTAGCGGCCGGCGCTGCGGTGCACGACAATGTTGAAGGAGAAGTCCGTGCCCAGGATGTTTTTGCCCAAAAATCCGGCTTCCCGGGCCACGGCCAGTTCCCGTTCGATGAGTTTGGCGTCGGCCTCGTAGGAAGGACGGATGAAAAAGATGCCATGGTCCGCCTCCACGGCATAGGCGCACAGGATGATGCCCTCGATGACCAGGTGCGGGTCCGCGTTGACCAGGATGCGGTCCTTGAAGGTGCCGGGCTCCATCTCGTCGGTGTTGGGGATGACGTAGCGGGGGCCGGTGTAGCCGGCGGGAATGCCCTGCCATTTACGGCCGGCCGGAAAGCCGGCCCCGCCCCGGCCGCGCAGGTCCGCTTCCAGGACCAGGCGCAGCACGTCCTGGGGCGTGCGCTTGCCCAGGGTGTCGGCCAGGGCCTGATAGCCGCCGCCGGCCCGGTATTCGTCGATGGTGGCCGGCCGGCCCAGGTGGCGGTTTTTAAGCAGTATCTGGGGGGGCGGCGTCATTTGCATTTCACCGGCTCCGGGGTGACCCGGCGCAGCTCGTTTAACACGGCGTCAATGCGCTCCGGGGTCAGCCTGTCGTAAAAGCGGCCGTTTATGAGCATGCTGGGGGCGTTGTGGCAGTTGCCCACGCAGGCCGAAGGCATCACCGTGAACATGCCGTCCGCGGTGGTGCCGCCGGGCGGCACGCCCAGGGTCCGGCACAGGTAATCGAAGATGGAATCCTGGTGGAACATCCAGCACACCAGGGAATCGCACACGTGGATGACGTAGCGGCCCACGGGCCGGCGGTAGAGGTAGTCGTAGAAGGTGGCCAGGGATTCCAGCTCCAGGGGCGTCATGCCGACCAGCCTGGAGGCATGGTGCATGGCCTCGTCGCACAGATACCCGTAGTGGTGCTGCAGGGCGTACAGGACATCCACCACCGCTTCCCGGGGCTCCGCGACCCGGCCGATCAAGTGTTCCAGTTCCTGTTGCAGGGCTTGGGGCAGCATGGCGGCTCCTAGCGGTCGATGTCGGGCAGGATGTAGTCAAAGGAGGCCAGGACGGCCACGAAGTCGGCCAGCCGGCCGCCCTCGGCCACCAGGGGCATGGTCTGCAGGTTGGCAAAGCCCGGGGTGCGGGCGCGAAGCCGGTAGGCGTGGCTGCCGCCGTCGGAGATGACGTAATAGCCCTGTTCGCCGCGCGGGGATTCCGTGGCCGCGTAGGCCTCGCCAGGGGGCAGGGTCGGCCCCCGGGTGGTGTGGACGAAATGGTGGATCAGGCTTTCGATGTCGTGCAGGGCCGCTTTTTTCTCGGGCAGGGTGTAGCGGGCGTCAGGGGTGATGGAACGGCCGCCGGGCATGCCCTTTGCCGCCTGCTCGATGATGCGCAGGCTCTGGCGCATCTCCTCCATGCGCACCAGATAGCGGGCATAGCAGTCGCCGGCCGTGTCCGTGGGCACGTCGAAGGCAAACTGCTCGTAGCCGCCGTAGGGCATGTTCTTGCGTCGGTCCCACGCCACGCCGGCAGCCCGCAGGTTGGGGCCGGTCATGCCCCAGTCCAGGGCGTCGGCGGCGGCAATGACGCCCACGCCCCGGGTGCGGGCCTTGAGAATGGGATTTTTGGTCACCGCGGCGTGGTATTCCTTGAGCCGGGCCGGGAAAATTTTGACAAAGGCGTCCACCGGCTCCTTCCAGCCCTCGGGCAGGTCCGCGGCCAGGCCGCCGATGCGAAACCAGGCCGGGTGCAGGCGGCCGCCGGTGATGCGCTCCACGATGTCGAGAACCATCTCGCGTTCCCGCAAGGCATAGAAGATCGGGCTCATCATGCCCAGGTCCTGCAGGAAGGTGCCGAAATACATCAGGTGGTTGGAGAGGCGGAAAAGCTCGCACAAAAGAATCCGGGCGTACATGGCCCGGGGGGGGACCTCCACGCCGGCCAGGGCCTCCACGGCCAGGAGGTAGGACAGGTTGTTGGCCACGCCGGCCAGGTAGTCCACCCGGTCGGTGTAGGGGATGAACTGGTGCCAGGTCTGGCGCTCGCCGATCTTTTCCACGCCCCGGTGGTGGTAGCCGATGTCCATGCCGAGCGCTTCGATGCGCTCGCCGCGAAGGGCCAGGACATAGCGGAAAATGCCGTGGGTGGCGTAGTGGTGCGGGCCGAAATTGAGCAGATAGTCGCCGGCGTCGGCCCTGGGTCCCAGGATTTCCCGGGCGTCCACGGGTTCGAGGCGGCGGCAGTCGTCCCTGGTGAACGGGGCCATGCGGGTGGCCCGGCCCTCGTAGTCCTTGCGCAGGGGATGGCCTTCCCAGTCCCGGTGGGTCAAAAGCCGCCTGGGGTCGGGATGGCCGGTAAAGGTGAGGCCGAACATCTCGGCCGCCTCGCGTTCGTACCAGGCCGCTGCCGGCCACACGGCCGTGGCGCTGGCAATGGAGGCGTCCCGGCTGGGCAGGGGGCATTTGAGGCGCACCATGCCGGCGTCGGTCAGCGAGGTCAGGGTGTAGACCACGGTGGCGTCATGGGGGGGCCTGCGGCGGCGGGCCGTCTCGTCCACGGCGGTCAGGTCCTCCAGCCGCTCGAACCGGGTGGGAGCGTCCTTTTTGAGGTGGGAGAGCACTTCCAGGATCCAGGCCGGGTCCACCGCGTAGGTGGGCATGTCCGTGGCCTGGGTGGAAAGGGTCACGGCCGGCCCGAACCGCTCGGCCAGGTCCGCGGCCAGGGCCTTTTGGGACGGGCCGAGGTTCAATCGGGGCACGGGCGGGGTCCACATGAGCTCGGACCGGGAGCCCCGGAACAGCGGCGGCCGGGCATCCGTGCCCCGGATGGGGATGCCGGCCATGCCCGGTCCCCGGGTGTCCCGGGATTTGGTCAGGCCGTCCACCAGATGGTCGCGCCGGCCGCCTTCGCGCCCGCCCGGCAGGTGCAGCACGGGCCGGGCCGGCCGTTCGCCGGCGGCGATCATTTTCCGGAGCAGGAGCAGGCCGTCGAACAGGGCCTCGGGCCGGGGCGGGCAGCCCGGGATGTAGACGTCCACGGGCAGGATCTGATCCGAACCCTGGACCACGGAGTACACGTCGTACATGCCCCCGGAATTGCTGCACGAGCCCATGGAAATGACCCACTTGGGGTCGGCTATCTGCTCGTAGAGGCGAAGGGCCACGGGCGCCACCTTCTTGAACATGGTGCCGGAAACGATGAGCACGTCGGACTGGCGCGGCGAGCCCCGGAAGACTTCCGAGCCGTAGCGCGCGATGTCGTAGCGCGGTCCCCAGGCCGTGGCTTCCTCCACGAAGCAGCAGGACAGGCCGAAGAAAAAGGGCCAGAGGCTGTTTTTGCGGGCCCAGTCGATGACCAGGTCCAGGCGGTTCAGGGCGGCGTCGGCCAGGCCGCTCACAATGCTTCCTCCTCGGTCCAGTCCAGGCCGCCCTTGCGCCAGGCATAGGCCAGGCCTGCGCCCAGGATCAGGATGAAGACGGCCATGCGCAGGTAGCCGGCCAGGCCCAAGGCCTCCCAGCCCACGGCCCAGGTCACGAGATAGGCGGTTTCCACGTCAAAGATGAGGAAAAAAACAGCCAGGAGGAAAAACGGCACCGGATAGCGGAACCGGGCGTCGCCCGTGGGAATGATGCCGCATTCGTAGGGCCGCTGCTTTTCCGGGGTGGGCCGGCGCACCACCAGAAAGCCGGACAGGAAGAGAATGACGGCCAGGATGACGAGCACGATGCCGCCGTACACAATGAGGGCCAGGGCGCTGGGTTCCCAGGGGGAAAAGGGGGCGGTCAGGGGCGCATAGGGCGGCGTCGGCATGAAAGCTCCGGCTGTCTTGGACGCGTTGCAACAGGTTTTGCCCTGATCTGACAGGGTTTATGGCACGGCATACTACCCGCAACGGATTTTTTTGCAACAGCGGGAAGCTGAAAATTCCGCCGGCCTCCGGCGCGGGGGCCGGCCATTGCTGACGCGGCTTTCGCAAAAGAGCCGTTTTTGAAGCCTTCGGCGACCAAAGGGCGTTGCCCTTTATAAATCCGTAAAAAATTCAGGTTCTTACAATGTAACGCCTCTTTCTGTTGCGCGTTACGTTTGGTTTTTGCAAGAGCCTGTGGCGTTATGATCGAGGAATGGAATCAGGCCAGGGCGGCCAGCCGGTCGGCCAGCATGGGGGCAAAGGCCATAGAGGAGGTAAAGGCCGGGGAAATGGCCCCGAGCACGTGCAGCTCGCGCGGCCCGGTCTCCAGCACGAAGTCCGAAACCAGGGTGTTGGAGCGGATGTCCACGAGCTGGGGCCGGATGCCGACCTTGGACGAGGGCACCACGTCCGAGGGGGCAAGCCCCTTGAGCAGTCGGGCGGCGTCGGCGAAGAAATGCTTGAAGCGGTACTTGCGCGGCTCGGACAGGGCCACGTCGCGAAAGCCGGCATTGCGGAAAAAAAGCTTGGCGTCGCGCCACAGGATCAAGGGGGCTTCGGCGTCCAGGCCGGCCAGCAGGCCGTAGTTTTCCCGGCCCAGGGCCGGGGTGGAGGTGGGGCCGATGAACACCCCGCCATGCACGCCCCGGGTGAAATGCACGCCCAGAAACGGGTTTCGCGGGTCCGGCACGGGATAGATGTTGCCCCGCACCATGTGCCGGGCCTTGGGCCGAAGCTCCCGGTACAGGCCTTTAAACGGCACCAGCACGTGGTTTTGGCTGCAACCGTAGGTCTTGGCCAGCTTGTCGGCATAGGCTCCGGCCACGTTGGCCAGGGCGTCGTAGCCCACTTCCCCGATCTCGGTGGCCAAAACGCCCGGCCGCTTGGGGCCAAGGGCCCGGGTGTTCCAGAGGATGCGCGCCCGGCCCGAGCCCGCAATGTCCGCGGCCAGGGCGGCCAGGATGGCCTTGGGGTCCACCACGGCCGTTTCCGGGGAAAAAAGGGCCTGCTGCGTGGTGCGGGCATGGGGTTCGATGTCGGCCAGCTCGGTTTCGTCGATCAGGCGCACCGGCGCGCCATTGGCCAGGGCCCGGTCGCGCAGGGCGGCCAGGCCGGACAGTTCGGCCGCCTTCCGGGCCACGATGACCTTGCCGCATTCCAGCAGGGGCAAATCGTGCTCCCGGCAATAGGCCTTCATGAGGCGGTTGCCGGCCAGGCAGGTCTTGGCCCGCAGCGTGTCCGGAGCATAGTAGATGCCGGCGTGGAGCACCCCGCTGTTGCGGCCCGAGGCATGGCGGCCCGGGCCGGATTCCTTGTCCAGGACCAGGATGCCGGAGGCGCCCCGGGCCAGGAGCTCCCGGGCCAGGGTCAGGCCGAGAATGCCGGCCCCCACGATGACGGTGCTGGCGTGCATGAATTCGGAATACTCCAAGCCGCGGCCCAAGGAAAGTGGTCCAAAGGGCGGCGTCGCACAACCGTCATGCAATTGTCGAAACCGCGCGGCCCGGGGGCAGGGCAAGGGCATTAGAAACAAGGCGCTTTGGCCAGGGGCCGCAGCTCCAACCCGGGACAATGCATGCTAAGGACGGTTATGCTTTTTTCGCCGCATTTCGAGCAACGTTTCATCCCGGAAGGCGGCAGGGCCGAACGGCGCCAGATTCCCGAGTTCCTGCGCGGGCAGCGCCGGGGGCTCGTGGCCGGGCATGTCGGCCAGGGGGAACCCCTTGGCGTCATGCTCCTGGAAATCCACGATTTCTACCTGCTGCGCCGGCTTTTCCGGCCCGAGGTGGCCGAAGCCGTGGCCGAGGCCATGGAGCGGGAGGTCCGCCGGGTGGTGGAACAGCGCCTGGCCGGGCTGCCGGTGTGCTTTGTCGAGCGCCTGGAAGCGGGCAAGATGCTGGTTCTTTTGGGCGGCAACAGCGCGGCCCTGGAGGAGCTGGATCGGGCCGGCGCGGCGCTTCGCCTGGAAGTGCGCGGCCGGCTGCGGCCCGAGGCGGTCCGGCTCACGGGCCAGGAGCCCGAGATACGTTCCGGCGCGGCCCTGGTCCTGGGCCGGGGAGTCGAGGGCCTGGACCAGGCCCTGGCCGCCGCCCTGGCCGAGGCCCAGCGGCTGGCCCGGGGCGGCGGCAAGCCGTCCTCGCCCATGCTGCGGGAGTTTCGGGAAATCCTGGAACTGGGCCGGGTGCGCACCGTGTACCAGCCCATCGTCAACCTGCGCGGAGGCGGGGTGTTCGCCTGGGAGGCCCTGGCCCGGGGCCCCGAAGGCAGCGCCCTGGAATCGCCGGCCATGCTCTTTGATTTCGCCGAAGAGGCCGAGGCCATTTTCGCCCTGGAAAAGGTCTGCCGGGAAACGGCCATCCGGGGATTTGCCGCACAGGGACAGGGGGCCAAGCTTTTTTGCAACGTCCATCCCCGCACCATGCTCGATCCGGCCTTTACCCCGGGCGAGACCCGGCGGCTTCTGGACAAGTACGGCCTGGAGCCCCGGGACGTGGTGCTGGAAATCACCGAGCGCCACAGCGTCAAGGATTTCAAGCTCTTCCACCGCACCCTGGCCCACTACCGGGACGCCGGCTACTGCGTGGCCGTGGACGACGTGGGCACGGGCTATTCCGGGTTGGTCTCCATTGCCGAAATCCGGCCGGATTTCATCAAGATCGACATGTCGCTGATCCGGGGCATTGACGCCAACCCGGTCAAGCGGGCGCTCATCGAGACGCTGCTCACCTTTGCCGACAAGGTGGGCTGCCGGCTGGTGGCCGAGGGCATCGAGACGGAAACCGAACTGACGTGCCTGATCCGCATGGGCGTGCATTTCGGCCAGGGCTATTTCCTGGGTCGGCCCGAGTTTCCGCCGGCCCAGTTGCAGGATGCCGTGCGGGCGGCCGTGGCTTCGGGCTTCAGCCACGGCGTGGACGGCCTCAAGTGCGCCTCGCCCATAAGCGACCTGGCCGAGCGGCCGGACCAGGTGCCGGTCCAGGCCACGGTGGGCGAGGTCAAGCAGTTCTTCGACGCCAACGAGCGGGCCCATGCCGTGGCGGTGGTGCGCGACGGCCGGCCCGAGGGGCTGATCATGAGCCACCACCTGGACCGGCTCTTGAGCTCCCAGTACGGCCTGGCCCTGTTTTTGCGCCGGGAGGTCACCCGCCTCATGGACCCCTCGCCCCTGGCCGTGGAATGGGACACGCCCGTGGAAGTGGCGGCCCAGGCGGCCATGGCCCGGGACCGCGACAAGCTCTACGACCCCATCCTGGTGACCTACCGGGGACTTTTGACCGGCATGGTGTCGGTGCGAAAAATCCTCGACGCCCTGGCCTGCGTCCAGGTGGAAATGGCCAAGGGGGCCAATCCCCTGACCGGGCTGCCCGGCAACGTGGCCATCGAGCGGGAGATCGGCCGCCGGGCCGCCGGGCGCACCCCCACCAGCTTCATCTACGTGGACCTGGACAACTTCAAGGTCTTCAACGACGTCTACGGTTTCCAGGACGGGGACAAGGCCATCCTGATGACGGCCCGCATCCTGGGCGAAGCCCTGGCCGCCCACGGCGGCCAGGACGATTTCCTGGGGCACGTGGGCGGCGACGACTTCGTCATCCTGTGCCAGGCCGAGTCCGTGGAGCCGGTCTGCCAGGCCGCGATCGACGCCTTTGCCGCGGCCTCGCCGGCCCTGTACGGCGCGGCGGACCGGGAGCGCGGCTACATCGAGGGCCAGGGCCGCGACGGCCGCCAGGGCCGCTTCGGCCTGCTCACCGTGTCCATGGGCGTCATCGACTGCGTCTTTGCCGTGCCCGTGACCATGGACGAGCTGGGCCAGCGGGCGGCGGCGGTGAAAAAATTCGCCAAATCCCGGCCCGGCAATTCCTTTGTGCGCGACCGCCGCGCCCCCCTGGGCCTGCCCGGGGCGGCGGCCGCCACGGACTTGCGGGAAGGGGCGGCTTCGACGCCCGGCTGATCGCCCGCCGGTCCTTGCCTTTGGGCGCAAATGCGGTCAATGTGGCCCGGCCGCGTTGCCGGCCACACGCCATGATCCAGCCCATGATCGCCATTCGCGGCCTGCGTAAGGCCTTTCAGGGACAAGAGGTCCTTCGCGGGGTCGACATGATCGTGCCCGAGGGGGCCGTGACCGCCGTCATCGGCAAGTCCGGCGAGGGCAAGTCCGTGCTGCTCAAGCACATCATCGGCCTTCTGTCCCAGGACGCCGGGGAAATCCTGTTCCAAGGCGCGCCGCTGTCGGCCATGTCCCGGGCCGAGCGCCGCTCGCTGCGCCGCCGGTGCAGCTACATGTTCCAGAACATGGCCCTGTTCGATTCCATGTCCGTGTTCGACAACATCGCCTTGCCGCTTCGCGAGACCGAGCGCCTGGCCGAGGCGGTGGTGGCCGAGAAGGTGCGCGTCATGGCCGGGCGGCTGGAGCTCGGGAATGTGCTGCGCAAATTTCCGTCCCAGATTTCCGGGGGCATGCAAAAGCGCGTGGCCCTGGCCCGGGCCCTTATCACCGAGCCGGGACTGGTGCTTTTCGACGAGCCCACCACCGGCCTGGACCCTGTCCGCAAGGCCTCGGTGCTGGCCCTGATCGACCATTCCCGCCGCCAGTTCGGCTTCACGGCCGTGCTGGTCAGCCACGACATCCCGGACGTGTTTGGCATCTCGACCCATGTGGCCATGCTGGATAAGGGCCGCATCGTGTTCGAGGGCGACCCCCAGGCCATTGCGGCCTCGGACGATCCCGTGGTGCGGCGGTTTCTGGCCGGCGAGCCCGAGTCCCCGGAGGCCATGGCGGACGAGGACCCGGACGCCTTGGCCGGCCGGGACGACTGACCTCAAGGAGCTCCCATGTTCGGTTTCAAGCGCGCCGCGCGGCCCGGTGTTCTGGCCGTGCTCCTGGTCGTTTATTTGGCCGCTTCGGCCCTGGCCGCCGATCTCTACCAGGTCTCCACCATCGAGGCCCTTTCGGCAGGGCTCTATGGCGGCCAGGCCAGTTTCGCGGACCTGGCCCGGCACGGCGACTTTGGCCTGGGCACCTTTGCCTCCCTGGACGGCGAGATGGTGGCCTTGGGCGGCGTGTTCTACCAGGTCAAAAGCGACGGCACGGTGCGCACGGTCGCGGCCTCGGAAAAAACGCCCTTTGCCGCAGTCGTCTTTTTTAAAGGCGCTTTGGACCTGGGACAGGTGGACAACCTGGCCTTTTCCGACTGCAAGGCCGCCCTGGAAGCCCGATTGCCCGACCCCAGCCGGTTCTATGCCGTGCGCGTGGACGGCAGCTTCCCGAGCCTCACCCTGCGCAGCGTCCCGGCCCAGAAGGAGCCCTGGCCTGACCTAGCCGAGGCCATCAAGGGGCAGACCGTCTTTCCCCTGCAAAACGTCCAGGGCACTATGGTGGGCTTTTACGCACCCCCGGGCGTGCCCCAGCTGGCCCCGCCGGGCTGGCATTTCCATTTCCTGAGCGCCGACCGCGTCCACGGCGGCCACGTGCTGGACGCGGCTTTAGGTCAGGCCAAGGCCCGGGCCGACGCCGTGGACGCTGTGACGGTGATCTTTCCCGATAAACCCGTGTCGCGCCGGCAAATTGCCGCTCCGGCTGCTGGGACCGAATAACGTTGGTCTGTGAAATAAAAGGGTCGTTTTGGAAGCCTTCGGCGACCAAAGGGCTTGGCCCTTTGGAAACCCGTAACGGGTTCGCGGGAGTGCAATAGAAGTCCGATGTGGCCGGAAGCCGCGTTTGATTTTCACAAAAACCTCAGATGCATATGCTTTTCAAGAAAAATGTAATAATTTTTCATCGTTATCCGCGACATCTGTACGAACGGATGTTGCGGACATCCCAGGAGGAGCGGCTGTGGACTGGTTGGCCCGTTTGATGCCCGGGGAGCGCCGACCTGAGCCCCTGCCGAGCCAGGCCAAGGTGTGTGCTGCCCGAAATCGGACCGAGGAGGCCCTGGCCCGGGCCCAGTCCCGCCTGGACGGGCTTTGGGCGTTGCTGGAAACCGGCGATGTCCGCGACGCCGGACTACTGGCCACGCTTCTGGCCGAGGATCTGGACGCGGCCGCCCGGGAACTGGGCCTGCCCGAAACGGCTGGCCCGCAGCGCGAGGCGCTCGGCCTTTTGCCCGAGGCCAAAGCGCTTGTCGCGTTTGCCAGGCAGGCCGAGGCCCGGCACGACGCGGCCGCCAGGCGATTGGCCGAACGCAAGGCTGCGGACTGGGCCATCCCCAACGACCGCTACCAACGCCGGGCCTTGTGGCGGGCCAGGGCGCTTTTGTGCGTCGTGGTGGCGCTTTTGGCCGGGGGCATTTTGCTGAGCGACGCTGTGGCCAAAAAACGCCGGGAATTCGCCGCCGGCCTGGCCCTGGAGCGCCAGCGCCGGCAGACCGCGGCCGATCTGGCCGAACTGGCCGATCTGGCCCGGAGGGCCAAGCAGGCCGCCAGGCTGCCGCTGCCCGTCATCACCGGCCGCAATTGCAGCCGGTGCGGCTGCGAGGACCGCGACCTGCGCCACGCCCCGGACGGGGACGTGTGCGTGCGCCAGTGGGAAGCCTCCCTGGCCGGCCTGGTCCGGGCCGCCGGCGCACCGCCCGAAATCCAGGGTCGCCTGGCCCGGGACCCCTGGGGCTCGCCCTACCTGCTCAATGAAAACGAGAAGGAACAGCGGGGTGCCTGCGTCAAGGACGAAATCGCCTCGGCCGGGCCGAACGGCCAGGCCGGCGACGGCGACGACCTGACCCAATCCGTGGACAACGTATTTTGTCCCAACTGAGGCGACCGGGCATGGCCGCGACAGTTCATTCCCGTTCCCGGCTTGCGGGCCGGCTTCTCCAGGCCGCCAGCCTCGTGCTGGTGGCCGGCCATGGCCTGCTTTCGGCCATGGTCCTGGCCGGGGCGGGCCGGCCGGCCCTGGCAATGACGGCGGTCATCGCCCTGGGCGCGGCGGCCATGGCCGTCACCCGGCGCGGGCTGGAAACCGGCCTGGTCTTTCTGGGCTTTGGCCTGTTTTTGTTCGGCTACCAATCCTATGTCTATCCGGCCGTGGCCTTCGGCTTTCTGGTGGACGCGGCTGCGCTGGCCCTGATGTGGCGAAACGCCGGCCAACCGAACAACCGATCCGGCGCAGGACTCACCGGCGCGCTCCTGGGGGCCATGGCCGGCCTGGCCCTGGCCTCCACAGCCCTTTTGCCCTGGGGCCGGTTCGTGCAGGAAATCCAATTTTTCGGCCTGTCCGGGTTTTTCGGAGCCATGGCCTTTTCCCCGGCCGACGCCCCGGCCTACGCCCTGGCCTCGGCCCTGCGCCTGGCCATTTTCGCGGTCTTTGCCCGGGAACTGGCCCGGCTGGACCTGGGTAACCGGTTTGCGCTCGTGGCCCAGGGCGTGGCCGGCGGGCTGGTCACGGCGCTGTGCTTTGGCCTGGCCGAGCATTTCCAGGGCGACCGTTACCTGCTGCACTACCGCTTCACCTCGCTTTTCGCCAACCCGGGCTGGTTTGCCGAATACGCGGCCGTGGCCGCCCCGTACCTGCTGTGGCCGCTTACAAGCCGGTCTCCCTGGCGACGGGGCTTTTGCGCCCTGGGTCTGGCCCTGGTCGGGGCCGCGTTGGTCCTGTCCCTGGCCCGGGCCGGCTGGATCGCCGGCGGGTTGAGCGTTGCCGCCGCGGCCTGGCTCTATTTCCGCTCCGGCCCTCTGGCCCGGTTTCCCCGGCCCCTGGGGCACTTGCCCACCCTGGCCGTGGCCGGCGCGCTCGTCGTGGGCCTGGCCTTTTGGGCCTCGGGCAAGGAGCTTTCGGCCATAAGCCGGCCCATAAACGCCTTGCTCAAGGAACGGGTCGGCAATTTCACCGAATCCCCGCGTCCCACGCTTTTCCGGTCGGGCCTTTGCATCGCGGCCGAGCGGCCGCTTTTCGGCATGGGCTACGAGACCTATGCCCGGCACTATCCCGTGCTGCTGGCCACGCCCGGGGCTTGGCTCAACCGCTTCGGCGATCCCCGGGCCGAGGTGTTCGAGACCTCCCACAACATGTATGTGCAGTTGATCTCGGGCCTGGGCCTGGCAGGGCTTGCCCTGTGGCTGGCCATGGCCGGCCGGGCCGGCTGGGTGCTGTGGCGGCGGGTCCGGGATTTCGCCAGCCTGCCTGCGGCCTGCGTGCTGCTGTCCCTGGCCGCCTTCCACGTCTATGCCTTTTTCCAGGAGATGTTTTACGTCCCGCCCGTGCTGTTTTTGCTGTTTTGCGCCCTGTCCCGGGCCATGGCCCTGGAAGGGGAAAACGGACAGGGGCCGTCCCGGCTGGTTCGGGCGGTTTTGGGGCTTGTGGTGGTTGCCGGGGCCCTGTCCTATCTGGCCGACGCAAACCTCGGCCGGACCAAGGCCCGTCTGGGGCTTTCCGCATGGCGGCCGGCCGGCCGGGAAGTCGTGTTCGAGGGATTTTACGGACCCGAGGACATCGCCGGGCGCACCATGCGCTGGAGCGCCGGAAATGCGGCCCTGCTGGTCCCGGATGGGGCGCTGACCCTGACCATGGCGGCGGCTGCGCCCACCGGCCTGACCCTGGTGGCCGACGGCCAGCCCCTGGACCGTCTGGAACTCGGCGGCCGGGCCGTGACCCGGCGCTACGTGCTGCCGGATTTGCCCCAGGGCGGGCCGCACCTGGTTTTGGTGGCCCCGGACCGGGTGCTTTTGCCCCAGGCGGCCTCGGGCCTGCCGGACCCGCGCCGCCTGGGCGTGGCTTTCGCCATCGGGCCGTGATCAGATGTTTTCGGTGTTGCGCTCGAAGACCCGCATCTCGTTGATGACCAGGTTGCCCATGGCGCGCACTTCGGCATTGTCCTGATTTTCCACCAGGTCGCTCAGAAGCTTGATGTCCTGGGGCAGGCTGGCCAGGGTCAGGCGCTTGATGTCGCTGATGCGGTCCCGGACATAGGCCTTGTCCCGCTTGGCCACCATGTGTTCGAGGACGTCAGCCAGGCTCATGACGGCATAGGCCTTTTCCGCATAGATGGCCGAAATGGCGGTCAGGTGGGAGAGGATGTTTTTTTCGCTCGGGTGTTCGGCCTTGAAGTAGAGGTCGGCGGCCTTGGCGGCGTAGTCGTTGAAGTGCTCGAACGAGGTGCGGAAGTGCTTGGAGGCGGCCAGAGCCGGGGAAGCAGCGGCCAGGAGCACGGCCAGGCAAACGGCGCAGTGGACGGCGTGGTTTTTGCGCATGAAGACTCCATTCCTTGAACGCGTCGGGGCAAGGACCGCCCCGACGGCAAGCGCCACATATCAGGTTTTGTCCCGCCGTCAAAGCGCGGGCGAGGTGGTTGCCCGGCTGCGGAAAATGATTATTTGAAAAGAAGGAGACCTACCGGATGCGGCATCCGCATGATCGGCCGCGTCTTGACCCTCCTGTGGTTGTGTTGTCGTCCTGTTCCACCCGAGGCCGCCGCAAGGCGGCCTTTTCGTTTGCCCTGTCCGGGGCCGGTCATTGACTTTTGACCCCTTTGCTATACTGGTTCGGATGGCCTCACGCTTTTCCACCGCGTTGTTGTCCGACGGATGCGCAATGAAAAAAAGATGTCTTTCCCGGATCGTATTGTCTGCGATTTTCCTGGCTTTTTCCCTTTTTCCCCGGTCCGGCCGGGCCGGCATGGTCAGCCTGGTTTTCGACGACGGCCTCCAAAGCGTCTACCAGTACGCCTTTCCGGTGCTGGCCCATTACGGGCTGCCGGCCACGGTGGGCATCATTGCCAACCGCGTGGATTCCGGAGACCCGGATTTCATGACCGAAAAGGACATCCACACCCTGGAGGACGCCGGCTGGGAAGTAGCCTCCCACAGCCTGACCCACAAGCGTCCCATCGACATCCCCAAGTTCTATGCCGAGGAAAAATGCCTCAACCTGCGGCCCGTGGCCGGGCAGCGGGCCATGTACGAAGCCAAGTACCGTTACGAGGAACTGGCCGGCCTGACCGAAAACGGCCGGCTGCTCAAGGAGCGGGCCAGCGGCAAATCCGTGCGCCAGGAGCGGGGCAGCTATTACTTTGACGAGCTTATCGGCGAAGTCATTGTCCACCCCTTTGAGCCCGAAAGCGCTGAAAAGCAGCAGATCCGGGTCATCTCCTACGAGCGGGAACTGGACGAGTCGAAAAAGATCCTGGAATCCATGGGGTTCAAGGTTTCAACCTACATCACCCCGCACAACTATTGGACCCCGGAGATGAGCACCCTGTCGCGGCGCATCTACAGCCAGGTAGCTGACGGCGGCGACGACTTCAACCGCAAGGGTGCAACAGACCGGTATTGGCTCAAGCGTTTCGTGGTCCATACCAACGACACGGCCGAGGCCATCATCGGCCTGGTCAAGGAACACGCCATCCGGGAAAACGGCTGGGTGATCTTTTGCCTGCACGGCGTTGGCTCGGATTTGGGCTGGGAGCCGTGGTCCGCGGAAAAGCTGGCCCAGTTGGCGGCCTTTTTGAAGCAAAAGGCCGTGCCCGTGGTGACCGTCGACAAGGGGGTCAAGCTGTGGGTCGACGGCAAGGGGAAGCTCGGCCTTTGATTCCGTTCCAAATCACGAAACATACCGTGAAACGGCAATGAGCGCGACGTCGTAACGCCCTCGATCCGTTACGGGTTGTCACAGACAAAGCCCTTTGGTCGCCGAAGGCCTCAAAAACGACTCTTTTTGCAAAAGCCTCAGAGGAAACGCATGAAGCGTGGATTGCGGATCGTGGTCGCCGGCTTTGCCGTGGGATTTCCCCTGGGCGGGCAGTTGTGGATGATGCTCCATTACGTGGCGGGCCTGGCCAGGCTCGGCCACGAGGTCGTTTTCCTGGAAGACACTTCCGATTGGGCCTATCCCTTTGATCCGGTCCTGGGCCATCCGGTGAGCGATTCCAGCCGGGGCCGGGAGATCGTGGACGCCCTGTTCCGTCGCCATGGCCTGGCCGGCCGCTGGGCCTATGTCAGCGAGATCGAAAACGCCGTCTTCGGCATGGACCGGGCCGACCTGGACCGCCATCTCGCCAATGCCGATCTGTTCCTCAACGTTTCCGGCGTGCTGCCGCTTAAAGACGAATACCGCCAGGCTCCGGTCCGGGCCGTCATCGACACGGACCCGGTCTTTACCCAGGTCAAGGCGGCAAATGACGCCTGGACCCGCGACTATTACCTGGCCCACGACGTCCGGTTCACCTACGGCTACAACCTGCCGGCCGGCAGGACCGGCGTGCCCCTGTCCGACATCGGCTGGAAGCCGCTGTTGCCGCCCGTGGTCCTGGACATGTGGCCGCGCGGCGAAGGCCCGGGCGTTGGCTACACCACCATCGGCACCTGGGAAGCCAAGGACCGGGACGTGGAAGTGGCCGGCAAAAAGCTCTCCTGGCGCAAGAACGTGAAGTACGAGGCCCTGATCGACCTGCCGTCCCAGGTGCCCGGGGTGCCGCTGGAGCTGACCATGAGCGGCATGAAGGAGGCGGCCGGGCGTTTTTCCCGGGCCGGCTGGATCGTCAAGGACGCCCTGGCCGTGTCCCGGGACCCCATGGTCTATCGGGATTACATCCGGGGATCGCGGGCCGAGTTCACCATTGCCAAGGACCAGAACGTGGTGCTCAAAAGCGGCTGGTTTTCCGACCGCACGGCCACGTATCTGGCCGCCGGGCGGCCGGCCATTGTGGAGGACACGGGCTTTGGCCAATACCTGCCCGTGGGGCAGGGGCTTTTTCCCTTTACCGACGCCGCGGGCGCCATTGCCGCCATCCGGGCGGTGGAGGCCGATCCGCTCCGGGCCGGAAACGCGGCCCGGGCCATTGCCGAGGACCATTTCGACAGCGACAAGGTGCTGACCGGACTGCTGCGGGAATGCGGGCTGACCTGAGCCCGCAACAGGACCACGCATCGACTTGACCTCCGCCCCGACCGTATTATGGTGATCCTGACGATCGTCATAATCAAGGGAGCCGTGACCATGCAAAGACGCGTCTCGGCCATGGCCCTGCGCAAGAGCCTTGGCCAAATTATGAATGAAGTGGCCCTTCGCGGTGACGAGGTCGTGGTGGAACGCGACGGCAAGCCGCTGGTGGCGATGATATCCATCGAGAAACTCCAAAAGCTGCGAGCCGAACGTGAGGCCGCCTGGGACCGCATTTTCAAAGCCACGGAAGCGATCCACGAGCGCAACAAGGATGTGGATCCGCAAACGCTTTTGGCCGAGATCGAGGAGGCCGTCGAGGCCGCCGGAAAAGAAAATTCCGTCGATCGCAACCATGCATAAGGTCGTCCTCGACGCCAACCAATATGTCAGTGCGGCGTTGATAGCCGGCTCGAATTCATGGAAGGCTCTCGATGCGGCCCGCCGGGGCATCATCCAGCTTCTTGTCTCTCCCGCCATTGCCGAGGAAGTGCGACGGGTCTTCAACTATCCTAAAATCTTCCGGCGGCATGGCCTTTCACCGGAACAAATCGATCGTTATTTGCAGGATATTTGGGATTGCGCGGTGTTCGTTTTTCCGACGGAAACGCTTTGCGAAGTGAAGTTGGATGACAGCGACAACCGCTATCTCGAATGCGCGGTTGCCGGAGGCGCGGATTGCATCGTCTCCGGAGACCGGCATTTGCTTACCGTGAAGGAGTTCCAAGGCATATTGATCCTGGATGCGGCTGGGTTCCTGGCTCGACTGGAACGCGGTTAGAAAAAATTGGGTTTGGCGTGACAATCGGCCCAGAGGCGGGGGAACGGTCAAGCGGCTCGCGTGCATTGCAGATCGGCCGAAGTGCTTCTCTCAAGCGGCGTTGCCCGCCAAAATGAAAACCGTTTTCTCGCCGCATCCTGGCCGGGGAATTCTCTTGCCAATTCGGGAAATACGCTGGGGACCGATTGATAACCGTTTGACTTGGCGCTAAAAGGTCGCCGATGGCGGAAAAGACGCTCCTTTTTGTCGCCCCGGCCCAGGCGGTGACCCAATTCTTCCCTTGCTTCAAGGAGGCCGGGATTGCCGCCGGCATCGCCGACTCCCTGGCCGCCGCCCTGGCCTCCATCCGCAAGGCCAGGCCGAGCCTGATCTTTTCCCAGGCCAAGATCGGCATCTACACCGCCGAA
The DNA here is from genome assembly GCA_964490985.1 of uncultured Desulfovibrionaceae bacterium. Lineage (GTDB taxonomy): Bacteria > Desulfobacterota > Desulfovibrionia > Desulfovibrionales > Desulfovibrionaceae > Solidesulfovibrio. The sequence continues at coordinate 31,727 of CAZBER010000042.1, forward strand.
TCCCTTCTGGCCGAGGCCCAGAAAGACCCCGGCTTTCCGCCGGTCATCATCTTCACCGACCGGGGCTCGGCCAATGAGGCCGCCCGCTGCCTGGAACTCGGGGCCAAGGACTATTGGCTCGAACCGCTCACCTGGGAAAAAATCCAGGCCGTCATCCCGGCCGAGCCCAAGCCCGCCCCGCCCCAGCCCGGCCCCCGGCCGGCCGCCGCTTCGGACGCGGTCGGCAAGTCGTTTGCCATTGTGGGCGAACACCCGCTCATTCGCCGTGTCCTGGCTCTGGCCCGGCAGGTGGCCAAGTCCAAGGCCACGGTGCTCATTTCCGGCGAATCCGGCACAGGCAAGGAGATGTTCGCCCGCTACCTGCACGCCTCGTCCGACCGGGCCGACGGCCCCTTTGTGGCCATCAACTGCGCGGCCCTGCCCGAACACCTCCTGGAGTCCGAGCTTTTTGGCCATGAAAAAGGGGCCTTTACCGGAGCCATTGCCCGCAAGCTCGGCAAGTTCGAACTGGCCGACGGCGGCACCATCCTGCTGGACGAAATTTCCGAAATGGACCTGGGGCTCCAGGCCAAGCTCCTGCGCGTGCTCCAGGAAGGCGAATTCGACCGCGTGGGCGGCACCGAAACCGTGCGCGTGGACGTGCGGGTCCTGGCCACCACCAACCGCACCCTGGAAGACGCCGTGGCTCAGAGCAAGTTCCGCCAGGACCTGTATTACCGCCTCAATGTCATTCCGCTCAAGCTGCCGCCCCTGCGCGATCGCGGCGACGACATTCCCCGGCTGGCCCTGTATTTCGTGGAAAAGTTCCGCAAGGCCTACGGCTTGGCGCCGCTGGCCTTTTCCGCCGAGGCCAAGCAGTGGCTGGTGACCTACGACTGGCCGGGCAACGTGCGCGAGCTGCAAAACCTCATGGAGCGGGCCGTGCTGTTGGCCGGAAACGGCCCCATCCAAAAGGTCCATTTCCTGCTCGACCCCGATGCCTGGCCTCCGGTTCCCGGCGAAGACGCGGCCGGGGAAGAGGAGGCGGGCCTGGAGGACGCAGCCGAAGAAGCGCTCCCGGCCGAGCGTCCGGCCGGTCTGGAACCCATGCCCGACCAGGGCGATGTGGTGCCCCTCGATATCATGGAACGGCACATGATCATCAAGAGCCTGGACCGCACCGAGGGCAACCGCACCCAGGCCGCCCAACTGCTCGGCATCTCGGTGCGCACCCTGCGCAACAAATTGAACGAATACCGCAAGCTCGGGATCGAGGTCCCCTGATCCCCCATGGCCCTGCCTTCGACCTACAACATCCTGATGTATTCCCACGACACCTACGGTCTGGGACATCTGCGGCGCACCATGGCCATTGCCGACCATCTGCGCTGTCGCGGGGTCAATATCCTCATCCTCACGGGTTCGCCCCTGGCCGGGCGCTACGAGACCCCCGAAGGCGTGGATTTCGTGCGCATCCCGGGCATGATCAAGCGCACCAACGAGGAATACCTGCCCCTTTCCATCAAGATCAACGCCCGCCATGCCTTGAACATCCGGCGCAACATCATCGTGGCCACGGCCAAGGCCTTTCAGCCGCATCTTTTTATCGTGGACAAGGCTCCCATGGGCCTGCGCCGCGAGGTCATTCCCACGCTGAAGTGGCTGAAGCGCCGCCAGCCGGCCACCCGCACCATCCTCGGGCTTCGCGACATCATGGACGACGCCGAAGCCACCAGCCGGGAATGGCGCGAAAAAGGCGTCTACGAGGTCCTGGACCAGTATTATTCGGAAATCTGGGTCTACGGAAACCGCGACCTCTACGATCCGGTAACGGAGTACAATATTCCGGACAGCATCAGCCGTAAGATGGTCTTTACCGGCTACATTCCCCGCCACGTGCCCGGGCCCCAGGCCATGAACCACACCCGGCGCGAGGAACGCCTGGCTCCGGGCGAAAAGCTGGTGGTGGTGACCACGGGCGGCGGCGGGGACGGCTATCCCCTCATGGATGCCTATTTGCGCATGCTGGAGGAGGGCGGCGAGCCGGCGCACCGCTCCATCCTGGTGTCCGGCCCGTTCATGCCCCGGCTCGAACGCGAGGAGGTGGCCCGCCGGGCGGCGCGCCTCAAGGTGCGCTTCTACCACTTCTACCGCCGCATGGAGACCCTGATCGGCCTGGCCGACGCCGTGGTGACCATGGGCGGCTACAACACCACCTGCGAACTCCTGTCCCAGTCCAAGCCGTCCCTGGTGGTCCCCCGGGAGGTGCCGCGCCTGGAGCAGCGTATCCGGGCCGAAGTCTTAAGCCGCCAGGGCCTGATCGAATTTCTGCCCTGGGACGAGCTTTCCCCCCAGGCCGTGCGGGCCAGGCTGACGCGGCTGCTTGACGATCCCGCCCCCTACCAGGCGGCCATGCAACGCTTTCCCTTCAACGGCCTGGCCGTTATTTCCGACCGCCTGGCCACGTTTCGCCACGATATGTCTCGCGCCGCGCCCGGTACCCCGCCTTGCCAAGACGCGGGCCACCCCGCCCCCGCCTCCCCGGTCATGCCCGGCGGAGCTGCGGGGGAAGCCGCCCGGTGAGCGGACTCCCCCGTCCTTTTTACACCACGTACCGCACGTAATAGCCGCAGGTGGGATAGGCCCACACGCCCTCGCGCAAGGCCTGGGCCGGAATGCGCTGGCGTATGGCCAGGGCCAGGATGTTGATCATTTCCTCGGCGTTGTGCCCGAAGATGTGCGCGCCGAGAATGGTCCCGTCCTCCTTGGACACGAGCACCTTGGCGAATCCCGCGGTCTCGCCCAGGCGTTGCCAGGGAAAGGACTCGGACAGATAGGATTCCGTCTTGTCGTAGCCGATGCCCAGGTCGCGGCAGGCATCCTCGGTCAGGCCCGCCATGGCCAGGGGCGGTATGGTGAAAAGCACGCCCGGCGTACCCGAGCGGTCCACGGGCATGGTGTTGCCCGTGAGCATGTTTTCGGCCGCCAGCCGGCTTTCCATGTCGGCCATGGGCGTCAGGGCGAAGGGGCCGTCCACGCAGTCTCCGGCGGCATATACATGGGGGTTGGACAGGCTTTGCATGTAGGCGTTGACCGTCACGCCCCCCTTGCCCCGAATCACCCCGGCCGCGTCCAGTCCCAGGCCGTCCAGGGCGGCCGGGCGGCCCGAGGCGTTGACCGCCATGTCGGCCGCCAGCTCGAAATCCTTGCCGCGAAGGCGCAGACCGTGGCCGTCCCTGGTAATTTCCGTCAACGGCGCATTGAGCCGCACGGTTATGCCCATATGTTGGGTGGCCGTGAGCAGGCGCTCCACCACGTCCTGGTCGAAACGGCGCAGGGCCTTGTCGCCATGGGTCAGGATGGTCACCTCGGCTCCGCACGAGGCGGCGATGTAGCCCAGCTCGAAGGCGATGAATCCGCCGCCGACAAACACGATGCGGCCGGGCAGGGCGTCGAGGTCGAGGAAATCGTCGCTGGTGGAAAGGTGTTCGGCTCCGGGAAAGTCGAAGGCCTGGGGCTTGGCCCCGACCGCGAGCAGGATTTTCCCGGCAGTCAGTTCGGTTTCGCCTACCCGCACGGTTTGCGGGCCGGTCAAAACGCCCCGGCCTTTGTAGATGTCGATGCCGGCCTTGCGGTAGCTGTCCTCCACCAGGTCGGAGATCGGGGCCACAAAACCGCGCTTGAAGGCCATGAGCGCCGTCCAGTCCACCGTGGGCACGCCCGAAAGGCCCTTGCCCTGCAGGTGGCGGGCCATGGCCAGGACCTCGGGCGAGGACAGCAGCACCTTTTTGGGATTGCATCCCGTGTTGGGGCACACGCCGCCGAACCGGCCGGCCTCCACCACAGCCACCCGCCAGCCGGCCTCGCAACAACGTCGGGCCGCCGGGCCACAGGCCGGCCCTGCTCCAATCACCACCAGATCGTAGTTCGCAGCCATCGTTCCTCCGTCATGCCGGGGAATATGCTTCCGGCCCCTTGGCTTTTGGATGGTTTAGGCTACCATGAATCCCGCAGCGGCCAAAGGGGTGTGCCGGGATTTTTCCAAAAAAAACGGAGGCCACATGGGGGCGCGCCATGATTTCGACCTGGCAGTGATCGGCGGAGGAGCGGCGGGGCTCACCGTGGCCGCCGGCGCGGCTCGGCTCGGGGTCCGCGTGCTCCTGGTCGAGCGGGAAGGGAGGCTTGGCGGCGACTGCCTGCACTTCGGCTGCGTGCCGAGCAAGACCTTGATCGCCACGGCCAAGGCTCGGCAGGCCATGGCCCGGGCCAGGGATTTCGGCCTGCCGCCCACGGACCTGCCGCCCGTGGAGTTCTCCGCTGTGGCCGCGCGCATCGCCGCGGTCATTGCCGCCATCCAGAAACACGACTCGCCCGAGCGCTTCCGTTCCCTGGGCGCGGACGTGCGTTTCGGCACGGCCCGGTTCGTGGACGACCACGTCATCGAGCTTGACGGCAAGCGCTTAAGCGCCGACCGTTTCGTTCTGGCCACGGGCTCCCGGGCCGCCGTGCCGCCCGTGCCGGGCCTGGCCGAGGCCGGCTGCCTGACTAACCGGGAGATTTTTTTCCTGCCGCGCTTGCCCCGGTCCCTGGCCATCCTCGGCGCCGGCCCCATTGCCGTGGAAATGGGCCAGGCCTTTGCCCGCCTGGGGACCACGGTGACCATGATCCAGCGAAGCCCCCATATCCTCTCCCGCGAAGACCCGGACATGGCCGGCATGGTGGCCGGGCGGCTGACGGCCGAGGGCCTGGACCTGCGCCTTTCGGCCAAGGTTTTGCGCGTTTCGGCCGGACAGGGATACAAGACGGTTGTCTGCGAACGGGACGGCCGGGAGGAACGCATCCAAGCCGAGGACATCCTGGTGGCCCTGGGCCGCACGCCCAATCTGGAAGACTTGAACCTCGACGCCGCCGGCGTGGCCCACGGCTCCAAAGGCGTGACCGTGGACGCCAGGCTTCGCACTACGGCCAAACACATCTTCGCCGCCGGCGACGCGACCGGCCAGCACCTCTTCACCCACGCCGCCGGCTACGAGGGCGGGGTGGTGGTGGCCAATGCCGTCTTTCGCCTGCCCCGAAAGGCCGACTACACCTGGCTGCCGCACTGCACCTACTGCGACCCGGAACTGGCCGGCGTGGGCCTGACCGAACAGGCCGCCAAGCAGGCCGGTCTGCGCTATTCCGTTGTCGCCGAACCCTTTTCCGGCAACGACCGGGCCTTGGCCGAAGGCGAGGCCCACGGCATGGTCAAACTGGTGCTGGATGGGCGGGGCAAACCCCTGGGCGCGCACCTCTGCGGGGCCGGCGCGGGCGAACTTTTGTCCGAATGGGTGGCCGCCCTGGCCGGCCGGGTGAAACTCTCCACCCTGGCCGCCGCCGTGCACCCTTACCCGACCCTGTCCGAGACGAGCAAACGCGCCGCCGGCAAGTTGCTGGAGGCAAAGCTCTTTTCGCCGGCGGTCCGGAAAGTGCTGGCGTTGCTGTTCCGGTACCGGGGCGGGGTGGCGTAGGCATAGGCTGAGGAGGGAGGAAGATGCCTCCGGCGG
>CAZBER010000043.1:0-25116 GCA_964490985.1 uncultured Desulfovibrionaceae bacterium
CCGGCGACGCACGCCGCAAAGCCGGCGAGCACGCCGGCCCATTTCCGGCCCCACGAGCGCCAGCGCCTGCGGCGCACACGAGAAAAAGAGTCAGGTCTGGCGGAAGGGTGCAAGCCGCTTCCGGATGCTTCCTGTTTGGGCGGGCGGTTTTGGCCCGGCCGGGCTTTGACGGCCGGGCCAAAACCGCCCGCCCGGACAGGGAGGGTTCGGGAGGGGGTTACCCCCTCCCGACGGGGTCCGGGGCAGCGCCCCGGCCGCCGGAGGCGTCTTTTACCAGGGACAGCAGGCCCTCCAGGGCGGCGTGGGCGGACTGGCGTTTGATGTCCAGCCGGGAGCCGGAGAGCTGGACGCGTTTCACGTCCACGCCGAACGGTCCTTCCCAGGCCAGCCAGACCGTGCCCACGGGTTTTTGGGGCGATCCGCCGGTGGGGCCGGCAATGCCGCTTACGGCCACGGCCATGTCGGCCCGCAGGATGCCCCGGGCGCCCCGGGCCATGGCCAGGACCGCCTCCCGGCTCACCGCGCCCTTGGCGTCGAGGATGGCCTGGGACACGCCCAGGATGTCCCGTTTGGCCGCGTTGGCATAGGCCACCACCGAACCGGCGAACCAGGCCGAACTGCCCGGGATGTCGGTGAGGAGGCTTGACAGGAGCCCGCCGGTGCACGATTCGGCGCAGGCCAGGACCAATCCGTTTTCCAGGAGCAGCCCGCCCAGACGGGCCGCCAGTTCTCGCAAGGCGTCCTCCACGATCGCTCCTCCTTTGATGCTCCTCTCCAGCTACCCAATTTGCCCCGGCCTGTCAGCAACCGGCCTTGACGCGGCCTTGGCGGCCCGCGTACATCCAGCCCCGACCCTACGACAAGGAGCCCTGTCATGCTCGACCTCAAATTCGTGCGCCAAAATCCCGAAAACGTGGCCCAGGGCATGGCCCGGCGGCGCTTTCCCCTGGACCTCGACGCCTTTTTGGCCCTGGAGGAGCGCCGCCGCCAGTTGATCACCCAAGTCGAGGCCAAAAAGGGCCAGCGCAACGCCGCTTCGGCCGAGGTGGCCAGGATCAAGCGCCAGGGCGGCGACCCTGCCGCGGTGCTGGCCGGGCTCGGGGAGCTTTCCGAATCCATCAAGGTTCTGGACGAGGAGACCCGCCAGGTGGACGCCGCGGTCCAGGAATGGCTCTTGGGCGTGCCCAACATTCCCCATGCCACCACCCCGGACGGGGCCGACGAGAACGACAACGTGCCCGTGCGCCAATGGGGCGCGCCCCGGGCCTTCGATTTTCCCGTCCGGGAGCACCAGGACGTGGGCCTTGGCCTGGCCGGCCTGGATTTCGAGCGGGCGACCAAACTGTCGGGCGCGCGCTTCGTGGTGCTGCGCGGAGAGCTGGCCCGCATGGAGCGGGCCTTGGCCACCTTCATGCTCGACACCCACATCCGGGAGCACGGCTACCTGGAAGTGTCCACGCCCTATATCGTCAATGCCGAGAGCCTGACCGGAACCGGCCAGCTGCCGAAATTCGCGGCCGACCTCTTCAAGCTTGAAGGAACGGCCTCGTATCTGATTCCCACGGCCGAGGTGCCGGTGACCAACCTGCACCGGGGCGAGGTCCTGCGCGAGGAGGACCTGCCCCTGGGCTACACGGCGTATACCCCGTGCTTCCGATCCGAGGCCGGGTCCTACGGCAAGGACACCAAGGGGCTGATTCGGCTGCACCAGTTCGACAAGGTGGAGCTGGTGCGCTTTGTCCATCCCGATGCGTCCTATGACGAGCTGGAGCGCCTGACCGGGCATGCGGCGGCCATCCTGGAGAAGCTGGAACTGCCCTACCGGGTGGTGGCCCTTTGCGCCGGGGACCTGGGGTTTTCCTCGGCCAAGACCTATGACCTGGAAGTCTGGCTGCCGGGCCAGGACAAGTACCGGGAAATCTCCTCGTGCTCCAATTTCGAGGACTTCCAGGCCCGGCGGGCGGACATCCGCTTCAAGCCGGCCGGCGGCAAGAAGACGGCCCTGGTGCACACCCTAAACGGCTCGGGCCTGGCCATTGGCCGCACCATGGCCGCCATCCTGGAAAACTGCGTCCAGAGGGACGGTTCCGTGGTGGTGCCCAAGGCGCTGGTTCCCTACATGGGGGGCCGGGAAATCCTGGAACCGGAGCACAAGAGCGCATGAACGGCGACCCAAAAAACGACTTCAAGGAGGACCTCAAGCGCGGCCTGCTCATCGGCGGCGCGGTCGGGGTCCTGGGCGGGCTTTTTTTCATGGACATGAGCCGGGGCCTGATCCTGGGGCTTATCGGCGGGTTTTTCGCCGTGCTGACCCGGCGGGCCATCGACAAAAGAAAAGGCAGGAAGTAGGGGCTCCCCCTGCTTCCCGCCTGAAATCCGCGTCCGTCTGCCTGACGGGCATACGTGTCGCAATACGCTGGTTGACTTGCGATCCGTCATTTTGGCGCAAGCCGGAATCCATCTGCAATCCCGGACCCCGGCTTTCGCCGGGGTGACGAAAAGAAAGCGCCTCAGGTCTTGAGGCAACGCCTCTGTCCCAAGGGAATGCTCCCTTGGTTCTTCCTTTTAGGGCAACAGGCTCAGGTTCTTTATGCCCATGGCCGCGTAGATGTCGGCCAGGGCGCTCTGGTAGTCGGTCAGGGCCTGGGTCAGGTTGAATTCCGCCGTGCTCACCCGGGACTGGGCGTCGAGCACGTCCGTGCTGGTGCCCACCTGGGCCTGGTAGCGGGCCACGGCCATGCGGTAGCCTTCCTTGGACGCCTCCAGGGCGGTGCGGGCCACGGAGATGCGCTTGGCCGCGTCCTGGATGTTGAGGTAGTCGGTCTTGACCTCGTAGCCCACGGTCAGCCGCTGCTGGGCCAGGTCGGCCTGCAGCTTCTTCACGTTTTCCCGGGCCGCCCGGTAGCCGAAGTAGGTGGAGCCCCAGTCCCAGGCCTGCCAGGAGGCCGTGACCGAGAAGGTGGACGCGTCGGGCGTGGTGTCGCCGGAATGGTCCTCCAGGGTCAGGTCCGGCTTGTCGCCCTGCTTGGTGTAGGTGGCCTGGGCCTGGACCTGGGGATAGATGGTGCTGAGCGCAATCTTGGCGTCGCGTTCGGCGATCTGCACGGACTTCACACCCATGTACAGGTCCGGCCGCTGCTTGTAGGCCGCATCCAGGCAGTCCTCGATGCTCATGTTAAACGGCAGGTAGGTCAGCTCGCCCACGTAATTGGTGTTTTGATTGAGCGGCAGGTTGAGCAGGGAATTGAGCTGGGCCGTCTGGACCAGGACGCTGTTTTGGGCCGAAAGCAGGCTCTGCTCGGCCGCGGCCAGGTCGGATTCGGCCTGCAACACGTCCAGGCGCGGCTTGAGGCCCACGTCGTAATAGGCCTGGGCCACCTTGTACTGGGACTCCAGGCGGGCCACCGAGTCCTTGTTGCTCTGCACGTTGGCCCGGGCCTGGAGCAGGGCCAGGAAGGCCTTTTGCACGGACTTGACCAGGGTCAGCTCGCTGTACTTGATGTTGGCCTCGGCCTGTTCCTTGGTCAGTTCCGCCTTCTGGTAGCTGGAAAGCAGCCTGAAGCCGGTGAAAAGCGGCTGGGTGACCACCAGCTGGAGCTGATAGAGGTTTTGCCAGTACCCGATCTTGGGCGCGGACACGCGGGACGTGGACAGGCTGGAGCCGGTGGCGGCGTTGATGGCCGCGGTGGCGGGATCGGTGACCGAGGTCGGGGAATAAACCTGGGCGTCGGTGCGCTGGTAGCCGTAGCTGACCGTGCCCACCGGGCCGAAGTTGGCCAGGGCCTGGCGCCGGGACTGTTCCGAGCCGGTATAGAGGGCGCGGGCCGACTGCATCTGCGGGTTGGCGTCCAGGCCGCGCTGCGCGCTTTTGCCCATGTCAAAGGCCGTATCGTCCTGGGGCGGCGTCAGGGTCGCGCCGGTCTGGCCCTGGCCGGCGGCCGTGGGGGTCTGGCCTTCCTTGACGAAGTCCGGCAGGGGAATCTTCTGGATGTTGGCGTCCACCCCGCCGTTCGCGCCGCCGGCCGCCGGCGTCGCGGCCGGGTCGGCGGCCTTGGCCGGGGCGGCGTAGCGCTTTTCCACACGGGATTTGGCCCCGGCGGTCTTGGCGTCTTGGGCCTCGGTTGGGGCCTGGGTTTGGGCCAGGGCCTGGCCGGCGAAGAGACTTGCGCACAAAAGTACCGTGATCAAGGCCACATAGGGCCTTTTTTTCATGTCTACGGTCATGCCGTCCATCTCCCTGCTGGGGCGTTTACCCTGGGTCGGGCGATCCCCAATAATACGATTGATCCAAAATGTATAGCGTAGTGAACGAGGATTCACAAGTTTGGCTCAGCCTCGCCCAAAAGATAACATATTAATCAAAATCGCCTCCTCTGTCGAGTGGGGCGCGGCCTTTGGTTGCATCCGCCCGCCCCGTGCCGTACAACCCGGCCAGCGGGAGCGCCGGTGGCGGCTCCCAAAGGAGCGACATGGCCCTGGCCCAAAAACTCGGGTTCACAAAAGAACCCGTCTTCCTGGTGGACGGCAGTTCCTTCCTGTACCGGGGCTATTATGCCTACGCGGACATCTCCCGTTCCGACGGCTTTCCCACCAATGCCCTGTTCATGGTTTTGCGCCTGTTGTTCAAGATTTTGAAAGAGCAGGCCCCGGCGCACCTGGTTTTTTTCATGGACGGGCCGGGACCCACCTTCCGTAGCAAGGTTTATGCCGAGTACAAGGCCCACCGGGAATCCATGCCCGAGCCCCTGGCCGCCCAGGTGGGGCCGCTTTTGGAGGGCGTGCGGCTGCTCGGCATTCCGGCCATCGTGCCCGAGGGGGTCGAGGCCGACGACGGCATCGCCAGCCTGGCCGCCCGGTTCCGCACCACGCTGCCCGTGGTCATTGCCGGTTCGGACAAGGACCTCAAACAGTGCCTGGCCGAAGGCGTGGTCCTGTACGATCCCTCGGGCAAGGCCGAGAAGCTGACCACCAAGGCCGATTTCGTGGCCCAGTACGGCATTGCCCCGGACTGCTGGCCCGACCTCCAGGCCCTGGTCGGCGATTCCAGCGACAACATCCCGGGCCTGGCCGGCATCGGCCCCAAGACCGCCCTGGATATCCTGCGCCGGCACCCTTCCCTGGAATCGATCCGGGAGCATTTGGACGACCTCAAGCCCGCGGTCCGCAAAAAGATCGAGCCGCACCTGGACGACGCCTTCCGCTACCGGGAGCTGACGCGGCTGCGCACAAACCTGCTGCCCGACATCCGCCTGGTCGACATTGCCGTGGCCCGGCCCGACCTGGCCGCCCTGCGCGCTTTTCTGGAAACCTACGAATTCCGCTCCCTGGTGCGGGAAGTCGCCGACATTCCGGTTTCGGTTACAAAAAAACCGGCCGTCGGCGAACAGTTTTCCCTGCTGGCCCCGGGCGCGGCCGAAACCGAGCCTTCGGGCCTGCCGCCCACGCCGGCCGCGGCCCTGCCCGATTTCTCGGGCCGCGAAGTGGGGCTGGTGCCCTTGGACAACGGCTCTTGCCTGGCCGCGGACGGCCTGGAATTTTTCACGCCCGACGGTCCGGCCGTGCTGGCCCCGCTTCTGGCCAAGGCCGCCCGCGTGGCCACGCCCTCGGTCAAGGAACTGCTCACGCGCGACGCGGCCTTCGCGGCCGTGCCCCTGGCCGTGTGGTCGGATCTGGGCCTGGCCGCCTATCTGCTCAATCCCGAGCAGCGCAACTACACCTGGCCGCGCCTGCGCGACAGCCTGTTTTCCGATCCGTCCGTGGACGCCTCCATCCTGGCCCCGTGCGACCAGGCCAAGGCCGCGCTCCTGCTGGACCGGGTCCTGACGCCCCGCATCGAGGCGGCCGGGCTGGCGGACCTGGTGCGCAATCTGGAAATGCCGCTGGTTCCGGTTTTGTGGCGCATGGAACAGGCCGGCTTCGGCGTGGATGTGCCCGCCTTGCGGGCCTTCGGCGACGAGGTGGGCCGGGACCTCGACCGCATAAGCGCCGAAATCCAGCGCCTGGCCGGCCGGCCCTTCAACCCCCGCTCCAGCCAGCAGCTCGGGGACATCCTCTACCGCGAACTGGGGCTCAAGCCCCTGGGCAAGACCCCGGGCGGGGCGGCCTCCACGTCCCAGGAAACCCTGGACCGCCTGGCCGGCAGCCATCCCCTGGTGGATGCGATCCTGGAGTACCGGAAGCTCGAAAAGCTGCGCTCCACCTATCTCGAACCCCTGCCCAGGCTCGTGGACGCGGCCGGCCGCATCCACACGACGCTGAACAACCTGGCCACGGCCACGGGCCGGCTGTCGAGCTCCAACCCCAACCTGCAAAACATCCCCATTCGCGGCCCCCTGGGCTCGCGCATGCGCCAGTGCTTTGCCGCCGCGCCGGGCAACGCCCTGGCCGCGGCCGACTATTCCCAGATCGACCTGCGGGTGCTGGCCCATGTTTCCGGGGAGCCGTCGCTGCGCGATGCCTTTGCCCAGGGGGCCGACATCCACGCCCGCACCGCCGCCCTGCTTTTCGACAAGGCCGAGGCCGAGGTGACCCGGGAAGAACGCCGCCAGGCCAAGACCATCAATTTCGGCCTGCTTTACGGCATGGGGCCGCAAAAGCTGTCCCGGGAGCTGGGCATCAAGCTGGACGCGGCCAAGGCCTTCATCGGCAAATACTTCGAGCGGCTTCCCGGCCTGTCGGCCTTTTACGACGCCGTGGTGGAGGAGGCCAAGAGCCGGGGCTTTGTCACCACCCTGGCCGGCCGGCGGCGGCTGTTGCCGGACATCCATTCCGGCAACACCCAACTGGCCGCCCAGGCCCGCCGCCAGGCCATCAACACCGTGGTCCAGGGCGGCGCGGCGGACATCATCAAGATGGCCATGCTGGCCGCCGACGCCGACCCGCAGCTGGCCTCCCTGGAAGCGCGCCTGGTGCTCCAGATCCATGACGAGCTTTTGCTCGAAGCGCCCGAGGCAACCGCGCGCCAGGCCGGGGCCAGGCTGGCCGACATCATGACCAGGGTCATCACGCTGTCCGTGCCTCTGGAAGTCGATTGGGGGGCGGGCCGCACCTGGAGCGAGGCCCACTGAGCCGGGACGCCTGGGGCTTGGGGCTTTGCTTTGCCGCGAAAGTCCCGTATCATTTTTGTAACCCGTATCGCGTGGAATCCGCCTTCGAGAGAAACGGCATGCCGCCCACTGGAAAAACCATCCGCGAAGACCTGGCCCGGGCCAAGGCCGCCTTTGCCAAAAACGACGACCTGCGCACCGTGCAACTGGTCGTCGCGGCCTTGCGCGGCTTTCTCCACGTCAAGCTGGCCGGCCCCGAGCGCACCACCGTGGAAGGGCTCTTGCGCGAATGCTGCGCCAACCTGGGCAAGCTTCCCCGGGTCAAAAAGTACGCTCCGGGCGGCATCCCCTACGCCAAGGGCCAGGAGCAGAAGCTGGGCTCCTCCCTCATTGCCCTGGCCCGGAAGATCGAGGAAGACATCAACCGCGAAAGCCTGGACGCCATGCGCGAGCGCAAGCTGCGCATCGACCATGCCGTCATCAAGGGCACCAGGCTTCTGGCCGAGGGAAACCTGCTGGAGGCCCAGCGCAATTTCCGGGCCGCGGTGGAAGAATATGTGGACGAAAAAGGGCTTTTTCCGCTCATCGCCTCCCGGCTCATCGACGCCGGCCATTTCAAGCCGTCCCTGGAATACATCAAGCGGGCCGTGGAAGAATCGCCGGACAACGCCCGGGCCTATGATTTCCTGCTGACCGCGGCGGACAAGGCCGCGGAATGGGGCCAGGCCGAGCGCATCCTGCTCGATGCCCAGCACCGGCTGGGGCCCCAGCCGCTTCTGTCCCAGTGCCTGGCTGTGGTCGAAGCCCGGCTCGGCAACTGGAGCGAAGCCATGGCCGCCGCCAGGCGCGCCCTGGAGGCCGACCCGCGCCTGGACGAGGCGCGCCGGGTGCTGGCCGCGGCCGAAACGCGCCTGGAGCAGACCCCGACCTCCTGATCCCGACCGACCGTCACCGACATCCACCGTCCAACGCCATACGCACCCACCATGCTGCACGACTTGTCCATCTCCCGGAAGATTTCCCTGCTCGTTACCCTGATGGCCGCAGCCCTGCTCGCCGTGATCCTGGTCGGCGCCGCGGGCATCACCCGGATCATCGACACGGCCGTGCAAGAGGCCCAGGCCATGCTCCTGGGTGAGCAGCGCCACAAGCTCTCCCTGCTGGTGGAGACCATGGCCACGTCCCTGGGAGACTCCATCCGGGCCGGGGAAGGCGAGGACCAGCGCACGGCCATCATCCGAAGCGCCCTGTCCTCGGTCCGCTTCGAGTCCGACCGGTCCGGCTATTTTTTCGTGTACGATTTTTCCGGCGTGAACATCGTCCATCCCCTGCGCCGTGATTTCGAGGGCACCAACCGCCTCCAGGTCACGGACCCCAACGGCAAGCCCTACATCCGGGAACTGTTGGAAGGCGCCAAACAGGGCGGCGAGTTCGTCCAGTACACCTTCGAAAAGCCCAACCAGGGTCCCGTGCCCAAGCTGGCCTTGTCCAAGCCCATTCCCGGCACCAACTACTGGCTGGCCACGGGCCTGTACATCGACAACATCGAGCAGGAAAAGCAGGTCCTGGCCGGGAAGATGCGGGCCGTGTCCTGGAGGCTGGCCGGCTACAGCCTGGCAACCGCCCTGGCCCTGCTGGGGCTTGTGGTGGTTCCCCTGTCCCGGCGCATCGCCGGGAGCATCACCAAGCCCCTGGAACAGACCACCCAGGCGGCCACGGCCATTGCCGGCGGCGACTACACCGTGAGCCTGGCCGTTTCGGGCGGCCCGGAGCAGCGCATCCTGGCCCAGGCCTTCAACCGCATGACTGCCCGGGTGCGGGCCGGCAAGGAGGAGCTGGAAGCCCTGGTGGCCAGCCGCACCCTGGAGCTCAAGGACAAGGTGGCGCAACTGGAATCGGCCAACGAGCGGATCATGGAGTCCACCCACTACGCCCGCACCATCCAGCAGGCCCTGCTCCCCCACAAGAGCAGCCTGGCCTCCCGCCTGCCGGACTATTTCGTCATCTGGAATCCCAAGGACGTGATCGGCGGCGACCTGTTCTGGTTCGAGGGCACGCGCGACAGCTATCTGCTGGCGGTCCTGGACTGCACCGGCCACGGCGTGCCCGGGGCGCTCATGACCATGCTGGCCAGCACCACCCTCAGCCGTGTGGTCAGCGAGGTCGGGCCAAACGATCCGGCCCTGATCCTGGGCCGGCTCAATACCTACATCCGCCAGATCCTGTCCCTGCACGCCGAAGACACGGTTTCCGACGACGGCCTGGACATCGGCGTGTGCCTGGTGGAGCCGGATATCCGGCGCGTCACCTTTGCCGGGGCGCGCATCTCCCTGCTGGCCTTTTCCCGGGACGCGGCCCGGGAGATCAAGGGCGACCGGTCGTCCATCGGCTACAAGACCAGCCGGGACGACTACCAGTTCCGCAACAAGACCTTGGACATCGAGCCGGACATGAGCCTGTACATGCTGACCGACGGCCTGTCCGACCAGATCGGCGGGGACCGGAACCTGCCCCTGGGCATGACCCGGCTCAAGGCCGCGCTGGCGGGCGTCCAGGATCTGCCCATGGCCGAGCAGAAGGCCCGGATCATGGCATTTTTCGAGGCCTACAAGGGAGGGCAGGACCAGCGCGACGACGTGACCCTGCTCGGTTTGCGCCTGGCGTAAACCGTTTTTTTCGAGTCGCCTGCCCGCACCAGCCGCCAGAGCCATGACGCACCCCTGACCGAGAACGCAGCACCAAGGATGGCACCATGGATTTCAATCTGTACGACTTTTTCATCAGCACCAAGGACAAGGGCATTATTTTCTGTTTTTGCGGCCCGGTCTCCCAAGGCATCATCGAGGGCATCGGCCAGACCATCCGGCAGAAAATGACCCTGGAAGAGAAGAACCAGAGCACCATCCAAAAGGTTTTTTCCGTGTTCATCGAACAGATGCAAAACGTGGTCAACTACTCGAGCGAGCGTGTGGCCACCATTGCCATGGACGAAGGGGACCTGCGCATCGGCATCCTGGTGGTGGGCAACGACGACGAGGCCATCTCCGTCAAGTGCGGCAACATGATCCGCACCGAGGACGTTTTGGCCCTGTCGGACAAGCTGTCCCGCCTCCGGGACATGGACCAGGACCAGCTCAAGACCCTGTACAAGGAACGCCGCCGTCAGGAGCCCGAGGACGGGAGCAAGGGCGCGGGCCTGGGGTTTATCGACATGGCCCGCAAGGCCAGCCGGCCCATTGAATACGACTTCCGGTCGGTGGACGCCCATTCCTCGTTTTTTTCCATCAAGGTCGTCATCTAGGAGGCCCTATGGAACCACTGACGCCACTGATTGTCGATGCGGCCAAATCCACGCCGGCCATCCGGTTCGAGCCGGCCGAAGGCCGGCTTGTCCTGCGCGGCGAATCCTATCCGGAAAACGCGGCCAAGTTCTATGCGCCCCTGTTCGCGGCCCTGGAAGCGTATCTCGCCTCTTCGGACACGGGCAGCCTCCAGGTGGATCTGGAAATGATCTACCTCAACAGCTCCAGCTCGAAAATCTTCTTCAACCTGTTCGACCGCCTGGAAAAAGCCGCCTCCGAGGGCTTGCGCGTCACCATCAACTGGCGCTACAGCGCCGACAACGACACGGCCCAGACCTGCGGCGAGGAATTCCAGGAAGACGCCGACCGGGTGACGTTTAACCTCATCGAGATCGAGTGATGGTCCCGGAAAAAGACAGCCTTTTTTTCCAGGAAGAGGCCCTGCTCAAGGAAGCCCTGGCCCTGGCGGGTTCGGAGCGGTTCCGGGACAACCCCCTGCGCCCGCATTATGCGGAGCTCATCAAGGGCTACCGCAAGCTGCTCAAGCAGATGCAGCGGCTGGTCCGGATTTCGGACACCTACCACCATGCGCTCAGCTCCAGCGCCGAGGAGCTGGCCTGGCTTTCGAGCACCGACACCCTCACCGGCCTGGCCAACCGGCTCTGCCTGCAGCAGCACCTCGACCGGGAGTGGCGAATCTGCCAGCGGGAAAAGCGCCCCCTGTCCCTCATGATGATCGATATCGACCACTTCAAGGACTACAACGACACCTACGGCCATCTGCAAGGGGATGAATGCCTGCGCCTGGTGGCCGGGGCCATCAAGGCCGCCCTGGCCCGGCCGGCCGACCTCCTGGCCCGGTACGGCGGCGAGGAGTTCGTGGCCGTGTTGCCCGGCGTCGAACTGGCCGGCGCCCAGGTGGTGGCCGAGCGCATCATGGACAATATCCGCAGCCTCGGCCTGGAGCATGGCCAGTCGCCCGTGTGCGCCACGGTCACGGTCAGCATCGGCCTGGCCGCCACCGTGCCCCGGCCGGGCGACGCCTCCAGCGACCTCATTCAGGAGGCGGACCGCGCCTTGTACACGGCCAAATTTTCCGGCCGCAACCGCAGCGTGGCCTGCATCAAGCAGATGCCCAGGGACGCCCAACCGGACTAGATCGTTTTGCCAAGGCGGGCCTGGCCCTCGAGGCAGGCTTGCAAGGCCTGGCCCACGGCCACGGCGTGTCCGGGCCAGGCCCCGGCCAAAAGCTCGGTCTCCTCGGGCGGGCAGGGATCGGCCAGCTGTGCGGCGGCCCCGGCCAGCTCCTCGGGGGCAAACGAGGCCAGAAAGCTCAAAATCCCCTCGGCCCGATCCTCCAGGTCGCTGCGTTCCCGAAGGCCCACCGCAAATCCCTCCACCGCCGCCCGGGCCGCGTTCTCCCCGGCCAAAACCAGCTCGCCCACGCCGTCCACCCGGTCCAGGCGCACCCGCATGGTCAGGTTGGTGAAAAAGGACAGGGCCGCCAGCTTGCCGGCCATGTCCCCGGCCTGGGAAAAATCCCGGTGCGCGCCGTAGCCCCGGACGGTCACCAGCCGGGCCGCAACCGTCCCGTCGGCCACCCGGGCCACGAAATCCCCGGCCGCATGGTGCCAGGGGAAAATGGCCGCGCCCGTGTCGGCGTCATAGTAGCGGGTCAGGATGCGGGCCGTTTCCCGGTACAGGGCCATGGCCTCGGCCGGGGACAGGGTGCGCTCGCCGGTCTCGAAATCCCACAGCCGCACCCGGCCCGCGCCGTCCAGATGGAACTCGTGGAAGCCGGTAAACCACTGCTCCAGCAAAAAGGCCCAGGGGTCGGATTGGCCGAAGGCATGGGGCTGCGGCAGGAAATCCGGGGTGAACCGGCTGCGCAGGCCGGAGAGGAGCTCGGCCTCGCCGGCCAGGCACTGTGCGGCCAGGGGCGTGGCCGCCACATTGACGCAAACGGTTTGCGACCCCGCGGCCGCCACCACCGTGACGCTGGCCGGATGATAGAGCGCGCCGTGCTTCTGGGCCCGCACCTCGATGCGCGCGGCCTCCAGGCTCCCGCCCAAGGCCTGGCGCAGGGCCGCGAAGTCGTCTTGGCCCAAAAATGCCTCGATGCCCTGGAAATAGGCGGCATAGGTCAGGCCGGACGGGCAGCCGTCCAGGGGCATGGCGGCCAGGTCGGCGTCACAGGCGATATCGCCGGCCGGGGAGGCGATCAAACGGACCATGTTCATGGGAGAGCCTTCCTGCGCGGCCAGAAGCGGCAGCCGCGCCCGTTTGAACATTCACGCGGGGCTTTTGCAAAAAGAGTCGTTTTTGAAGCCTTCGGCGACCAAAGGGCTTTGCCCTTTGGTTTCACATTGCGTTTGATGGTTGCAAAAGTCTCGCCCGATCAAGGTTGGAGCAATTCATTCCCCGTTTCGGGTGGTCCAGGAGGGGCCGCGCCCCTCCTGGCCGCCGGAGGCGTTCTTCCCTTCCTTATCCCCATCCTTATCCCCATCCCTATCCCTATCCCTATCCCTGTACCGCAACGCCGCCGCCACGAAATTGGGGGCCCAATGCAGCACGCCTGCGGCGTGGATGTGGGTGTAGGCGGCAAAGGTGTTGCGAAAAACCAGGCCGTCGCGGCCGCCGAGCATGCCTGCGCCGCGTTCCATGGCCAGGGCGAAGCTGTCCGGGTCCGGAACGCCTGCTTCGGGGCCGGCGCAGGGGCCGATGGCGGCCTGGCAGCGGGAATAGTGGAATTCGTGGCCGCACAGGATCGCGCCCAGGGGATGGAAGGGATTTTCCCGCACCACCCTGGCCCGGCTGTAGCCCAGGCCCTGGGGTCGGGCGCAAAGCGTGGTGGTCAGGGGGAAGACGCCGGCCATGGCATGGACGGTGCCGCCGAGGTCCAGGCCCTGGCACAGGTACATGAACCCGCCGCATTCGGCGTAGATGGGAAGCCCGGCTGCGGCCAGAGCGCGCACGCGCTCCCGGGTGGCGGTGTTGGCGGCCAGGGCTGCGGCCTGGGTTTCGGGAAAGCCGCCGCCCAGGTACAGGCCGTGGAGCTTTGGCCAGGGCGCGCTGTCCAAGAGGCTGACAAAGGCGATCTCGGCTCCGGCCCGTTCCAGGGCTTCGAGGTTTTCCGGATAGTAGAACCACAGGGCGGCGTCGCGCACCACGCCGATGACCGGGCGGCCGCCCACGGGTTCGGGCAAGGACGTGGAATCCGTCAAATTTTCGTCAGGCAGGGGCGGGGCCGACCGGGCGATGTCCAGGAGGCGGTCCAGATCCACGCCCTGGCGCACGAACGCGGCCAGATTGTCCAGGATGGCCTCTGTCCCGCCGTGCTCGCGGTCGGACACCAGGCCCATGTGGCGCTCGGGAATGGGGTTTTCCGGCAGCTTGGGCAGCATGCCGAGCACGGGCACGCGGGCCAGGCTTTCGATGCACTCACGCACGATGCGGCGGTGGCGCTCCCCGGCCGTGCGGTTGACGATGACCCCGGCCAGGTTGAGGCCGGGCTCGAAGGCAGCCACCCCGGCCACGATGGCGGCGGCGGTGCGGGTCATCTTGGTGGCGTCGAGAATGAGCACCACAGGCGCGTCCAAGGTGCGGGCCAGGGCTGCGGTGGAGCAGGAACCCCGGGTGTCCATGCCGTCGAAGATGCCGCGGTTGCCTTCGATCACGCTGATGTCGGCGGATCGGGATTTTTCCAGGAAAAGCGACAGCAGGCGGTCTTGGGGCAGAAGAAAGGGGTCCAGGTTGGCGGTGTTGCGCCCGGCGGCCAGACCGAGCCAGGCGGCATCGATGTAGTCCGGGCCTTTCTTGAAGGGCTGCACGGCCAGACCGGCGGCGCGAAACGCCCGGCACAGGCCCAGGGAAAGGATGGTCTTGCCGGAGCCGCCGGAGAGCCCGGCCAGGACCAGACGGGGCCGGCTTTTCACGAAAAACGCGGGGGCAGCCGCCGAAGGCGGCCGGCCGGCGAGGTTTCGCTTCGCGACGTGACGGCGTTCATGGTGCCTGGAGACAAAGCATGTCCGGGCAAGCGCCCGATCGTTTCCACTTCCACGAGCCTGGTCGCGACACGCCCCGCGCCGGTCGGCGCGGACCTTCGGGAACGATTACTCTTCCTCGGCCTGCTGCTTGCCCACGCCGGCCAGGCCGTACATGGTGGTCGAGCCGCTGGACCAGAACATGAGCTTGCCTTCGTTGACCAGCTCGGTGAGGACCTTTTTGACCTCACGCTGCTTCTTGTCCGGGAAGATCTTGCAGAAATCGCTGAAATAGAACTTGGACTTGCCCGTCTTCCCCTGCAGGAACTCCAAAACTTGCTCTTTTTCGGAAGACATACCGTCCCCTCTTTGTTTGATCCGGGCGGGGAGGATCCCCCGCCCGGAATGTTGCAGGCCTTAGGCCTCGACGTGCTTGGTGAACTTGAACTGGGTGCTCTGGCGCCAGGTGTAGTACGCCGGGTCACGGAAGTCGTCGATGCAGTGGTGGGTGAATTCCAGGTCGCACAGCTCGAAGAACTTCTCCCAGCCGATGCGCTCGGCCCATTCGCCCAGGCGTTCGTACTTGTTGGCGTTGGCCGCGTAGACCTCGACGATGTGCTTGATCATCTTGGTCAGGGTCGGCCAGCGGGGCGGCTCGTTGGGGATGTAGGCCACAACGACCTTGGAGAACTTGGGCATGGAGATGCGGTTGGACACCTTGCCGCCGACCATGAGCACGATACCGTCGCCTTCGCCGGAAGCCAGGGGCATGGCCGGGCACATGGTGTAGCAGTTGCCGCAGTACATGCAGCGGTCCGGATTGACCACGACCGAGTTGACCTTCTTGCCTTCGACTTCCTGCTTGGTGGGCTTGATGGCGCCGGTGGGGCAGGCGGCCACGGCCAGGGGCACTTCGCAGATGTTGTCCAGGCGTTCGTGCTCGACAATGGGGGGCTTGCGGTGGATGCCGACGATGCCGATGTCGGAGCAGTGCACCGCGCCGCACATGTTCAGGCAGCAGGCCAGGGAGATGCGCACCATGGCCGGCAGGGTCATGGACTGGAAGTACTCGAACATCTCGTCCATGACCGCCTTGACCGGGCCGGAGGCGTCGGTGGCCGGGGTATGGCAGTGGACCCAACCCTGGGTGTGGACGATGTTGGAGACGCCGGCGCCGGTGCCGCCGATGGGGAACTTGTAGCTGCCGCTGGCGAACTTGCGGTTCTCCAGGTCGGCGATCAAGCCGTTCAGGGCGGCCTCGTTGTCGACCATGAACTCCACGTTGTTGCGCGTGGTGAAGCGCAGGTGGCCGCCGCAGTGCTTGTCGGCGATGTCGCAGATCTCGCGGATGTGCGAAACGGTCATGAGGCGGGCCGCGCCGCAGCGCACGGTGTAGCACACGTCGCCGGACAGGGCCACGTGCTTGAGCACGCCGGGCTTGAGGATCTCGTGGTAGTCCCAGGCGCCCTTGTTCTTCTTGACGACCGGCGGATAGAACTCCTCGTAGAAACGAGGGCCGATATCCGTGATCCGGTTCTCCATGGGTTTGTCGGGATTGTATCCGGAAGAAATGAATGCCATGTCTGTGTCCCCCCGATTAGCTCTTGTGTCTCTGGCGATAGGCCTTTTCGTCGTGGGCAAAGCCGCCGGGCACCTCTTCTTCCTTGAAGAAGATGTACGGGTTGGAGCGCGGCTCCTTGACGTGCTGCGGCATGGCCTTGGTGTTGGTGACCTCGAGCAGCTTCTGGAAGGAGAGGCGCTTCATGGTCTCGCCCACGCGCTCGCGGTTCTTGCCTTCTTCCATCCACCAGTCCCAAATGTTCTCGATGACTTCCTTGACCTCGTCGTAGGGCTTCTCGACCGGGACGAAGGGCACGAGCAGGGAGGACATCTGGGCGCCGTCCAGGATGGGGGCCTTGGCGCCGACCAGGATGGAAGCGCCGGTCTCGGAGCCGATCTTCAGCGCCGCCGGCATGGTGTTGATGCAGTGCATGCACCGGGTGCAGTTGCTGTTGTCGATGGACAGCTTGGCTCCGTCGTAGCTCATGCACTGGGTCGGGCAGCGGTCCACGACTTCCTTGACCAGGTCGAACTTGCCCCAGTCGCGGCCGGCATGGGAGCCGCCGCCGGGCTTGAACTCGCCGGCCACGTAGGCCTTGACGCGGTCCTGGTCGATGCGGATGTCGTCCTTCCAGGTGCCGATGACCGAGAAGTCGGAGCGGGCGATGGAGGCCACGCAGCCGTTGGGGCAACCGTCGAACTTGAACTTGAACTTGTAGGGGAAGGCCGGGCGGTGCAGCTCGTCCTGATAGTCATTGGTCAGGGTGTGGCACAGATCCTGGGTGTCGTAGCAGGCGAATTCACAGCGGGACTGGCCCAGGCAGTCGGCCGGGGTGCGCAGGTTGCCGCCCGAGCCGCCCAGGTCCGTGTTCATCTTGTGGGTCATGTCGAAGAAGATTTCTTCCAGCTGCGGGGTGGTGGTGCCCAAAAGCACGATGTCGCCCGTGGAGCCGTGCATGTTGGTCAGGCCGGAGCCGCGCAGGTCCCAGATGTCCATGATGCCGCGCAGGTATTCCGAGGTGTAGTACTTGCCGGAGGGCTGGGCCAGGCGCACGGTGTGGAAGTGGGCCACGCCGGGGAACATCTCGGGCTGGTCGCAGTAGCGGCCGATGACGCCGCCGCCGTATCCGAACACGCCCACGATGCCGCCGTGTTTCCAGTGGGTCTCCTTGTCCTTGTAGGAGAGCTCCAGCACGCCCAGCAGATCGTCGGGGCAGTCCACGGGGACCTGATAGTCCAGGCCATCGGGATTGGCAGCTCGATGAGCGGCTTCCTGTTTGATGTCGGACACGAAGCTGGGCCAGGGCCCGCTCTCGAGCTGGTCCAACATGGGGGTTTGGTGTTTCGCCATTTGCTTCCTCCAGTAGGTTTTGAAGAGTTACCGCCTTAACCAATTAACACGCGCCCGGGCGGCAGGCCCACAATGGCGCTTCCCGCGGCCGGCCCTGCTCGCCGGCGGGCGGGGTGTCAGTCACAATGGGTCTGGAAGGAAAGTGAACTTTTGCACAATCGCCTTGTTCTAAAATGCCCGTCTCCCCGTGTCAACGGGAAAACGCGCCTCGGCCGGGTCATTCCTGCAACCGCTTGCTTACCATTTCATCACCGTTGTTGCAAAGCCTATTTCCGCTACGCCAGCCTCCCCCGCCCTTTTTGCGCCGCTCTTGCCAAACCCCGGCCTTTCCCCCATGCCTCCCCCATGACCAACCGCCACCCCCATACCCCCTGCCGCCGCTGCGGCCAGTGCTGCCGCCTGGGCGGACCGGCCCTGCACCAAGCCGACCTGCCCCTTGTGCGCAATGGCACACTCGCGCCCGGCCACCTCCTCACCCTGCGCCGGGGCCAGCCCGTCACCGACAACGTGGCCGGCGGCGTGGCCCCCTCCGCCGAAGAGCTCGTCAAGCTGCGCCCCGTCCCGGGCGGCCGGGCCTGCCTCTTTTTGCGCCACCCGGCCGCCTGCGCCGTCTACGCCTCCCGGCCGGCCGAGTGCCAAGCCCTGTCCTGCCAGGCGCCGGCGGCCCTGGCGGACCTCTACCGCCGGCAGCGCCTGACCCGGGCCGACATCATCCCGGCCGGCTCGCCCCTGGCCGAACTGTGCGCCCACCACGAAGCCGAAACCGACCTGGTCCGGCTGGCCGCCCTGTGCCGGCAGGCCGCCGTCGGCCACCAGGCGGCCCGGGCCGAAGTCCTGCGGCAACTGCGCTTCGACGCCGCCTTTCGCGACCTCTTGGTGGAACGCGCCGGCGCAGACCCGTCGAGCCTCGATTTCTACCTCGGCCAGCCCCTGGCCCAGGTCCTGCCGGCCTGCCGGGCCGTCCAGTCGGCCGGCCTTTACAACCGGCCCCCTTCGGCCTAAAGGCCTGGGAAACACCGACTCCGGGCCGCCCTTCGGAGGGAGATGCATGAAGCGCGTTCTTCTCGCCTGCCTGCTGGCCGTCCTTGCGGCCGCGCCGGCCCTGGCCATGGACCTGCACCAGGGCTTCGGCAAGTACAAATGGGGCCAGGCCTGCCAGTCCTTTACCGCCGGGCCGTCCTGGGCCGTGGAACGGGCCCGGCCCGTCTGGGATCCCCAGGTCCAAATGTTCAGCCTGGAATACGACCCGGCCGGGGAATCCAAAAGCCGCTTCACCCTGCACTACGACAAGGACGAAACCCCGGCCTTCGAGGGCGTGCCCCTGGGACGGGTGTTCTACGGCTGCGACAAGCAGACCGGCCGCTTCTCCCTGGTTGTCCTGTCCCACGACCTCCTGGCCGTGCCCAAGCTCGTGCGCAAGGCCACCGACCTGCTCGGCCCTCCCACCCAGACCACCATGATCCAGACCATCTGGGCCCTGCCCGACATCTACGTCCAGATCGACCAGATCTATATGATCATCTACGACCGACGCTCCGGCAAACCCTGATTCCCCGGCCGTGCCGCCCTGCGACGCCCACGGCCGGAATCCGCTTCTCGGCCGTGGGCCTGTTCTCCTCCAGCCTGGCCTGCTTTGCGGTGCGCGGTGAATGCCTCCGGCGGCCGGGGCGCTGCCCCGGACCCTGCCGGGACTCCGTCCCGGACCCTGCTGGGGCGCTGCCCCAGACCCTGCCAGGGCTCTGCCCTGGACCCGCCGGGGGGAGTCACTCCCCCCGGACCCCCCGACCGGCTGAGCCGGGCGGAACGGCGGGGGTGGGCGCGCAACCGTCGGTGGGTCCGGAATGGGGCTGGCGACGCACGCCGCAAAGCCGGCGAGCACGCCAGCCCCATTCCGGCCCCACGAACCCGTCGCCCTGCGGGCGAAAAAGAGCGCGACGATCCGTCACCCCGGCCTGACGGCACGAAGCGCCTCCCGCCCCGGAACGAAAGTGGAGACAGATTTTTCATCGGATCATAATTGACAATGATTTTCAATTTCGTTTAAATTGGTCTCCATGTCACGCCCACAAAGGAGACGCCATGAAACGCAAGACCTTGCAGGATAACGCGGAATTCGCCTGTCCCATTGTCGGCACCTGCCTGACCGTGTCCGAGCTGCGCCGGCTATGCCGCAAATTCGGGGATGCGGTGCCGGAAGGAGCCTCGGACTACGAAGCCCACGTCTTCCTGGTCAGCCAGGCCAAGACAAACGGCGCGCCGGCCAAGCTTTTGCAGAAATACCTGGACAAGAAATACCGCAAGGACCTGCGGACCTTTTTCAAGACCAGCGAGGAAGCCGACCTGCGCCGCCTGTGGCGGGAACACGCCGAGGCCGGCAACGTGCCCGGCGCGTTCTGGGCCCTCATGTCCCACCCCGAGGCCCCGGAGAATCTTTTGCGCGAGGTCTACGGCGAGGTGCACATGCTCTCCCACCGCGTGGGCGCGGCGCATCGGGCCGACCTGGCCCGCCAGGCCGCCCTGGAGGAACGCCTGGCCGAAATGACCACCGCCCTGGAGGAACGCAAGGTGGTGCTGCGCCGGGCCGTGGCCGTGTGGAAAGGCCGCTGCCGCACGGCCTTGGGCGAACTGGCCGCCGAGCGCTCCCGCCGCCAGACCGCCGAACGCGAGCGCGTGTCCCTGCGCCAGGCCATCGAAAGCTCGGCCGTGGCCGCCGTCAGCCGCGACCGCGACATCCTGCGCCAGCAGGCCCTGGACACGGCCGCCCGGCTGGAAGCCACCGAGGTCGAGGCCGGCCGGCAGGCCCTGCTCCTGGAGCGGATGCACCAGGAACTGACCCAGGCCCGCCAGGACCTGGCCGACCGCGATCGGGAAGTGGAGGCCCTGGAAGCCTCCCTGTTCGCGGCCCTGGGCGAGGCTGCCGCGGCCCACGCCGCCCATGCCGAACACCACCGCCACGACCACCTCGCGCCCCTGGAGGCCCTGGAGCACGCCCATGCCTGCTCCTGCCAGGAAACCGGGGAGTGCTCGGGAGCCTGCGGCGATGCCTGCAAATGCCGCTCGGACCAGGTCGGCCTTCGCGGCAAGCGGGTGCTCTACGTGGGTGGCCGCTGCTCCCTGGTGTCCCATTACAAGGTTCTGGCCGAGAAATTCGGCTGCGAGCTGATGCACCACGACGGCGGCCGCGAACAATCCGCGCACCGCCTGTGGGAGCTCCTCGGCGCGGCCGACGCCGTGGTCTGCCCGGTGGATTGCGTCAGCCACGAAGCCTGCTCCATGGTCAAACAGGCCTGCAAGGGCTGCCTCAAGCCGCTGATTCTGGCCCGGTCCTCGGGCCTGTCCAGCCTGGCCCGGTCCCTGACCGAGCTTGGGGGCACGGCCCATTAGCCTTGCCTTCCCGAAAAACGTGCATATGTTTTCCGAACGCATGTCGCGGACGCCATAATCAAGGCTGCCTTCGGCCAGGACAGACCTGCCTGGCCGAAGGCTTTGTCCGGCCGCCTGTTGCCTTGCGCGGCGCAACCGGCTACTGCCTTGGGCGACGGGGCCTTACACCCCGCAGGTCCAAGGAGAACGGCATGACCCAGCGCCGCAACATTTCCTCTGGCTCCAAATGGGAACCCCTGCTCGGCTATTCCCGGGCCGTGGCGGTCGGGAACACCATTTACGTGTCGGGCACGGTGGGCGTGGCCGCCGACGGTTCCGTACCCGAAGGCGCTTTTGCCCAGACCAGGCGCGCCCTGGAAATCATCGGCGCGGCCTTGGCCCAGGCCGGGGCGGACCTGACCCACGTGGTGCGCACCCGGCTTTTTCTGGCCGACATGGCCGACTTTGACGCCGTGGCCAAGGCCCATGGCGAAGTTTTCGGCGAAATCCGGCCGGCCACCACCATTGTGGAGGTTTCCCGGCTGGTGGACGCCGCCTTTGTGGTGGAAATCGAGGCCGTGGCCGTCATCTGACGGCTGTTTGTCCGGAAAATCGCTCTTGCCGGCCCTTGCCGCCCGCGTATTTTGGCGGTACCTTGTGAAAAAAGTTACAAGAAGGGGCCCCCGCCCGCATGAAGCATGAAATCACCATTTGCATGGGCAGTTCGTGTTTCGCTCGAGGCAACAAGAAACACCTGCTCATGATCGAACAATATCTGGCCGATCACGGCCTCGTCGACACCGTTGTCCTCGCCGGCAGCCGTTGCGAGGATCAGTGCTGCACCGGCCCCAACATCCGTATCGACGGTCAGCTCTACGGTGAAATAAACGGCGAGCGGCTGCTTGAACTCTTAAGCCGCCACTTGTCCGAGTGACGGAGGCGGAATGCTCGGCCATTATCCCATTTACACCATTGAGACCGAATGCCAGGACTGCTACCGCTGCCTGCGCCATTGCCCGGTCAAGGCCATCCAGGTCGAGGCGGGCCGGGCCATGGTGGTGCCGGAGCTGTGCATTGCCTGCGGCCAGTGCGTGGCCGCCTGCCCGGCCCACGCCAAGCAGGTGCGCAGCGACCTGTTTTCCGTCTACAAGCTCCTGCGCTCCCAGCGGCCGGTCTATGTTTCCCTGGCCCCGTCCTGGGTCAGCGAGTTTCCCGACCTGCCGCCCGCGTCCATGATCGCGGCCCTGCGACGGCTCGGGTTTTCCGGGGTGTCCGAGACGGCCCTGGGCGCCCAGGAAGTGTCCGCCGCCGTGGCCCAGCGCCTGGAGCGGGGCGGCGCGCGCCTGTCCCTGTCCACGGCCTGTCCGGCCGCCGTGGATTTCATCCGGGGCTACATGCCGGAACTGGTGCCCTACCTCACCCCCCTGCTCTCGCCCCTGCTTTCCCATTGCCGCATGCTGCGCCGGGAATACGGGCAGCACGTCGGGGTGGTCTTTTTCGGCCCGTGCGTGGCCAAGAAAACCGAAGCCGACAACCATCCGGGCCTGCTCGACGCGGCCATGACCTTCACCGACCTGCGGGCCATGCTGCGCGAGGAGGGCATCGACCCGGCCGCCATCGACGCCGGCCCGGCCGACGCCTTCATGCCCCACCCGGCCCGGGAAGGGGCCATCTATCCGGTGGAAGGCGGCATGACCGACACGATCAAGGCCTATGCCGGCAGCGAATCCGTGTGCTTCGTCACCCTGGCCGGCATCCCGACCATCGAGTCCGCCCTGCAGGGCATCCATGCCCAGGCCCTGCCGCGCCCGGTCTTTGTGGAGCTTCTGGCCTGCGTCGGCGGCTGCGTGCGCGGGCCGTGCGTGTCCAGTCGGCGGCCGCGGCTTTTGGATCAGCTCGACGTCTTTGCCAAGGCGGCCAAGCCCGAGGCCGGCGTGCCCGTGCGCCAGCCCGTGGTGTCCATTGCCGAGCGCAAGAATCCCTCGCCCGTGGACCTGCCGGTCTACAGCGAGGACCAGTACGTGCGGGTGCTGCGGCTCATCGGCAAGTTCGGGCCCGAAGACGAGATCAACTGCGGCGGCTGCGGCCACGAGTCCTGCCGGGGCCTGGCCCGGGCCATGCTCGAAGGCCTGGCCGAGCCGTCCATGTGCGTGCATTTTCTGCGCAAGCGGGCCACGCGCAAGGCCAATGCCCTTTTGCGCTGCATTCCGGCCGGCGTGGTCATTGCCAACGCCAAGCTCCACATCATCGAGTGCAACGAGCACTTTGCCCGGCTTTTCGGCGAGGAGACGCTTCTGGCCTACGAGGCCAGCCCGGGCATGGAAGGGGCTTCCCTGGAAAAGATCGTGCCCTTCGTGAACCTGTTCCGCCGGGCTCTGGATTCCGAGACCGACATCCACCGCGACGCCCTGCGCCACGACGACCGAGTGTTTAGCGTCACCATCTTCACCATCGAGCCCCGCAGCGTCATCGGCGGCGTCATCTTCGACGTCACGGGCTCGGAGCTGCGCCGCGACGAGATCGCCCAGCGCGCCCGGGAGATCATCCGCAAGAACCTGGAGACCGTGCAGGAGATCGCCTGCCGCCTGGGCGAGAACATGGCGGACACGGAAATCCTGCTGCGCTCCCTGGCCGAAGGCTTTTCCAGCAACAGCACCCATGTCCTGACCGAAAAGGAGCTGCGGGGACGGCGGCCATGAGCGGGGAGCTGTTTGTCGAGGTGGAGGCGGCCCAGCGCAACCGGTTCGGCGAGGACATCTGCGGCGACGCCTTCAAGAGCGTGAAGATCGCCGACGAGCGCCGCATCATCGCCGTGCTGTCCGACGGCCTGGGGCACGGGGTCAAGGCCAGCATCCTGTCGCTCATGACCGCCACCATGGCCCTGCGCTACACGGCCAGCGACGCGGACATCGTGCGCACCGCCGAGGTCATCATGGACGCCCTGCCCGTGTGCCAGGTGCGCAAGATCAGCTACGCCACCTTCACCGTGGTGGACGTGCGGGCCGACGGCGTGACCCGGGTGGTGGAGATGGACAACCCGCCCATCATCTTCATCCGCGACGGCAAGGCCGTGGAGCTGGATTTCGAGGAAGTGTCCTCCCCGCGCTACAACGACCGGGTGATCCGGGTCTACGACCTGGCCATGCGCCACGGCGACCGGCTGGTGTTCACGTCCGACGGCATCACCCAGGCCGGGCTGGGGTCCGAGCGGCTGCGCCTGGGCTGGCGGCTCAAGGGCTGCCGGGAGTTCGCGGTGGAGATGGTCCAGCAGGACCCGTCGGTCTCGGCCCGGGTCCTATCCCAGAACATCCTGGCCCAGGCCCTGCGCCAGGAACCCTTTCAGCGCGCCTACGACGACATGACCGCCGCGGTGATCTATTTCCGTCGGCCCCGGCGCACCATCATCCTGACCGGCCCGCCCTACGCCGCCGGCCGAGATACGGAATTCGCCGAAATGCTGGCCGAGTTCGACGGCCGCAAGGTCATCTGCGGCGGCACCACGGCCAACATCGTGGCCCGGGAGCTGGGCCGGACCATCCGCGACTGCCTGCGGGGCGGCAGCGGCGACATTCCGCCGGCCGCGGACATGGACGGCGTGGACCTGGTGACCGAGGGCATCCTGACGCTGACCCGCACGGCCCAGCTCCTGGAGCGCGACGAGCCGCCCCGGGAAAAAAACCCGGCCTCCCAGCTCTATGACATCCTGGTCAACAGCGACGCCATCGAGTTCGTGGTGGGCGCGCGCATCAACGAAGCCCACCAGGACCCCAACCTGCCCATTGACCTGGAAATCCGGCGCAACATCATCAAGCGCCTGTGTCGGGTCCTGGAAGACAAATACCTCAAGGAAATCCGGGTCCAGTATTTCTAGCGTTGCGTCCCTTAAAAAATACGTCAGTCTTTTTAAGAAAAAACAATCGCTTCTTCGAGGATACGACACGAGGCCGGGGCCGCGCGCTTCCTACCCGCCCACGGCCAAGGCCAAGGCCTGTTCAGGCAGGGCCTGGGCGAAATGTCCGAGGATCGTCTTGTACAGCTTGCTGTCGCATCCGGCCCGCTGGCGCACCAGTTCCAGGGCTCTTTCGAACTGTCCCGCCGCTTCGTCGACGCGGCCGGCCTCGTGCAGGGCCAAAGCCAGCCGGTAGGCCGCATTGGCCGTCACCACGTCCAGGCCGCCGTCTTCCGACATATCCACGCAACGCCGCAGCAGCGTCTCCGCCTGTTCCACATCGCCCTGGCGCAACGCCTCCATGCCGGCTTCGCGCAGCTGCCTGACCTGGCCGCAAAGGACGCATTTCCCGTTCGTGCAAGCCATGAACCTTCCTCCGGCGGCCGGCAGGGACCACCCCGCCGGCCGCATGAAACCGTTTCCCCAAGGCCCGCCGCCTCGCCCGGCAAGCCCCATACGACCCCTGCCGCATGCTCCTGCGCGTCTTTGGGAAGGCGCGGCCGGCTTCAAGCCGCGCCTTGCAGCACCTCCTTGGCCCAAGCGACCGATTCTCCCCGGTCCG
>CAZBER010000043.1:25126-34893 GCA_964490985.1 uncultured Desulfovibrionaceae bacterium
ACGCCGTCGATCTTCAGCGGCGCGGCCACCAGGCTGGCCCCCAGCTGCTCGGCCTTTTCCACAATCACGTCCACGGCCCCGCAAAAATGGGTGTAGCTGGAATCCCCGCAGCCGAAGACCGCCACGTTCTTGCCGGACAGCCCGGCCTTATCCAGTTGCTCGTACAGGGGCGCGAAATCCTCTTGCAGCTCGATCTCGTCGTCCCCCCAGGTGGAGCACCCGAAAAGCACCAGATCGTAGCCCTCGGCCAGGCCCGAGGCCGCGACCTTGGCCGCGCTTTTCACGTCAACCGCCATTCCTCCGCCAACCAGCGTTTCAGCCACATACCCGGCCACTTCTTCCGTGTTGCCGGTGGTGGAGCCGAAAACCACAAGCGCCTTTGCCATGTCGGACTCCGTAAGGTTTGCAGTGCGGACCATGGCCCCGATGCGGGGCGTCGGCCGTCGTGGCCAAGGCTTTATTGAAATTGAATTTCATTGTCAATAAAAAAGAAGCGGCTCCCGCATGGGAAGGCAAGAATCGGCGTCAAAGCCCGCCCAACCCGAAACCGCCGCCAAACAGGGAACGTCCCAAAACGCCTTGCACCCTTCGCCAGGTTCCCACCTTCTTGTGTGCGCCGCAGGCGCTGGCGCTCGTGGGTCCGGAATGGGGTCGGCGTGCTCGCCGGCCCCATTCCGGACCCACCGACGGTCACCCGCCCGCCACCCACCGCCCCGCCCGGCCAAGCGGTAACGGGGGTCCGGGGGGCCTCGCTCCCCGGCGGGTCCAGGGCAGAGCCCTGGCAGGGTCCGGGACAGCGTCCCGGCCGCCGGAGGCATTCACCGCCGCAAAAAACAAAAACGCGCCAAGCCGGCAGCTTGGCGCGTTCCCGTTTGAGACCGTTTGGCGGCCAGATGCGTCTAGTAGCGGTAATGGTCGGGTTTGAACGGGCCGGTCGCGGAGAGGTTCAGGTAGGCGGCCTGGGCCTCGGTCAGGGTTTCCAGCTTGGCCCCCAGGCGGTCCAGGTGGAGCCGGGCCACTTCCTCGTCCAGCAGTTTGGGCAGGGTGTAGACGCCCACGGCGTAGTCCTTGGTGGCCAGGTCGATCTGGGCCAGGGCCTGGTTGGTGAAGGAGTTGGACATGACAAAGCTCGGGTGGCCGGTGGCGCAACCCAGGTTGACCAGCCGGCCCTCGGCCAGCATGAGGATGGAATTGCCCGAGGCCATGGTCCACTTGTCCACCAAGGGCTTGATCGTGTCCTTTTTGCAGGTCGGGGTGGATTCCAGGTAGGCCACGGCGATTTCGGAGTCGAAGTGGCCGATGTTGCAGACAATGGCCCCGTCCTTCATGCGTTCCATGTGCGCGCCGGTGATGACGTCGCAGCAGCCCGTGGCGGTCACGAAGATGTCGCCCTGGGTGCAGGCCTCTTCCATGGTGGTGACTTCGTAGCCTTCCATGGCCGCCTGGAGGGCGCAGATGGGGTCGATCTCGGTGATGAGCACCCGTGCGCCGAAGCCGCGCATGGACTGGGCGCAACCCTTGCCCACGTCGCCGTAGCCGGCCACGACCACGACCTTGCCGGCCACCATCACGTCCGTGGCCCTTTTTATGCCGTCGGCCAGGGATTCGCGGCAGCCGTAGAGGTTGTCGAACTTGGACTTGGTCACCGAATCGTTGACGTTAATCGCTGGGAAAAGGAGCTCGCCGGCCTGCATCATCTGGTAAAGGCGGTGCACGCCGGTGGTGGTCTCTTCGGAGACGCCGCGAATCTTTTCGGCCATGCGGCCGAAGCGGCCGGAATCGGCGGCCACCGAGGCCGCGATGCGGGCCATGATGATGGCCATTTCCTTGTTGTCGTACGTCTTTTTGAGCAGGGACGGGTCTTTTTCGCATTTGACGCCCTGGTGGACGAACAGCGTGGCGTCGCCGCCATCGTCCACGATCAGGTCCGGACCCGCGCCGTCAGGCCAGGTCAGGGCCATTTCCGTACACCACCAATAGTCTTCCAGGGTTTCGCCCTTCCAGGCGAAGACCGCGGCCGTGCCGGCGGCGGCAATGGCGGCTGCGGCATGGTCCTGGGTCGAGTAGATGTTGCAGGAGGCCCAGCGGATGTCCGCGCCCAGGGCCGCCAGCGTCTCGATGAGCATGGCCGTCTGGATGGTCATGTGCAGGGAGCCCATGACCCGAAGCCCGGCCAGGGGCTTTTGCGGGCCGTACTTGGCCCGAACGGACATGAGGCCCGGCATCTCGTTCTCGGACAGGATCATTTCCTTGCGGCCCCAGTCGGCCTGGGACATGTCCGCCACCTTGCAGGGCAGGGAAAGGTCCAACGGCGTCACGCTCATAATGGTCTCCATGAATCGGTTTAGCGGGGCCGCGCCGTGGCGCGGGCCACGGACAGCCCCTTGTTGACGGGATGTTCCGACCAGTCCTCCAGGGAAAAGCCGGCCCGGGCCAGCCAGGCCGTAAGCTGGTCCCGGGAAAAGCCCAGCCACCGGTCGCCGAAACGTTGGCGCATGGCCTCATCCGCGTGGCTGGCGAAATCAATGACCACCAGGCGGCCGTCCGGGGCCAGGACGCGCCGGGCCTCGGCCAGGGCGGCGGCCGGGTCGGGCAGGTGGTGCAGGGTCAGGCTCACCACCAAAAAATCCGCCTCTCCGTCGGCCATGGGCAAATGTTCGAGCTCGCCCATGCGGATGCCGACGGGCAGGCCCATGGTGCGGCGCTCGGCCAGGGCCAGCATGGACGGCGAGCTGTCCACACCGATGACGGCCTCGGCCCGCTCGGCCAGAACCGGCAGCAGCTCGCCCGGGCCGCAGCCCAGGTCCACGGCCAGGCGCACCCGGGGCATGACCGCGCGCACGAGCTCGGCCGGGTCCACGCCGCCGAGCACCTCCCGGCGCAGGCTGGCCCAATCCGGGGCAATGGCGTTGAAAAAGCGCCTGGTCTCCAGGCGGCGCTGGCGCAGGACCTCGGCCACGCCGGCCAGATCGGCCTCGGGGCCGGCGGCGTCGAGGTAGGCGGCCAGGCAGGCCAGGAACCCGGCGGCCGGGGCCTGGTCGCTTGCACTGTAAAAGGTCCAGGCCCCGTCGCGGCGGCTGCGCAGCAACCCGCAGCCCACCAGGATGCCCAGGTGCCGGGAGATACGGGACTGGCCCATGCGAAGGGCGGCCACGAGCTCACCCACGCTCAGTTCGTGGCGAACCAGGATGCGCACTAGGCGCAGCCGGGTTTCGTCGGCCAGGGCCTTGAACCAGGCCAGGGGATTGGCGGTGTTTTCTTGCATATCAAGATATCTTGATATGCTGCTTTATTGATTGCAACCCGAATGGTCAAGGAAAATAACCGTTGCAAACACGGCTTATTGGTGAAAATCCAAGACGGAAAGGGAGCCTTTCTGGCGCAATCTGACGGCAATATCGGGACGTTCCCGTGGAGAAACGCCATGCGCGACACCGCCAACTTCTTCGACGCGCGCGCCGCGGCCTGGGATGCCAATCCCATGCGGCGCAAACTGGCCCGGGACATTGTTGCGGCCATGGACGCGGCCGGGGTGTTTTGCCCCGAGGCCGAAGTGCTGGATTTCGGCTGCGGCACCGGGCTCTTGAGCCTGGGCCTGGCCGCGCGGACCCGGTCGGTCACGGGCCTGGACACCTCTGCGGGCATGCTGGCCGAGCTGTCGGCCAAAATCGAGCGGGCCGGACTGGCCGGGGTGGGTACGCTGCTGGCCGACCTGGCCGCCGGCGATCCCCTGCCCGGGCAATACGACGTGGTGGCCAGCGCCATGGCCCTGCACCACGTGGCCGACCTCGACAGGGTGCTGCCCCGGCTGTTCGCGGCCACCAAGCCGGGCGGCCGGCTGGCCCTGGCCGACCTGGACAGCGAAGGCGGGCGGTTCCACGACGACAACGCCGCCATGCAGGTGCAGCATTTCGGCTTTGACCGGGAGCGGCTGGCCGCGGACCTGGCCCGCATCGGCTGGACCGAGATTTGCGCCCGCACCGCGGCCACCATCGAAAAGCCGAGCCCAAGCGGCGCGGCCCAGACCTTCACGGTCTTTTTGATGACCGGGCGCAAACCTTAGAAAGATGAGGGGCTTGCAAGAAGGGCCGTTTTTGAGGCCTTCGGCGACCAAAGGGCTTTGCCCTTTGGAAACCCGTATGGGGTGAGGGTGTTACAACGTGACAGCCATGGCGAGAGCTTGACAGTTCTGTGGCTCAGGCCCGCATTTCCTCGATAAGCCGCATGAGGTCGCCGGCCTGGCCAGCCAGGTCGGACACCGCGCCGGCGGCCTCGTCCATGTCCTGGGACGTTTCCTCGGCCACTTCGCCGATGGAAAAGACGGCCCGATTGATCTCGTCGTGGGCCGTGGCCTGGGCCTTGGCCGAGGCCGCGATCTCCCGCACGGACCGGGCCGCGTCCTCGCAGCGGGCCACAATGGCGGCCAGGGTCTCGCCCGAGCGGGTCACCAGGCCGTCGGCCTCGGCCACGGCCCGGGTGGCCTCCACGGCCTTGCCGGCGCTGTCCTCCACGGCCGCCAGCACGGCATGGACCGAGGCCGAGACCTCCGAGGTCGCGGCCATGGTCTTTTCGGCCAGCTTCCGGACCTCATCGGCCACCACGGCGAAGCCCCGGCCGGCCTCCCCGGCCCGGGCCGCCTCGATGGCGGCGTTTAGGGCCAGGAGGTTGGTCTGGTCGGCAATATCGGAAATCACGGCAATGATGCCGCCAATGGAGGCGGCCCGGCTGCCCAGGGCGTCCATGCTGCGGCGCAGCTCGCCGGACAGGGAACTCACCTGGGCAATGGCCGCGGCCGTGCGCTCCACGGCCTCGTGGCCGGTCCGGGCCTGGGCCATGGCGGCCTCGGCCCCGGCAGCCGCGCCGTCAGCCCCCGAGGCCACGGCGTCCAGGGCCTGGTTCAGGCCCTCGATGGCCCCCACGGTCTCCTGGAGCTGGGCGGTCTGGGCCATGGCCCCGTCCGAAACCGTGGTCACCCGGCTGGACAGAGCCTCGGCCCGGTTGGTCACGTGGCGGGCAATGGCCTCGGCCTCGGCAGCCACCCGGCGCAGCATGTCGTTTCGGGACACGATCAGGGCTTCCTTGGACTTGATGTCCGTCAGGTCCACCACCAGGGCAAAGGCGCCGATAAGCCCCTCGTCCAGGTCATACAGGGGCGCGGTGTCCACGCGCACGTGGCAGGTCCGGCCGGCCGCGTCCTCCAGCACGGATTCCACGCCCAGGCGGCAGGCCCGGTCATGCAGGCAGGAAGCGAGCTGCCCGGCTACGGCCGTGTTTTTCCCGAAAAAGAGCCGGGCCTCCTGGCCGAGCACGGCCTTGTAATCCCTGGCCGCGCCGAGAAGCCCAAGCAGCGGCGGATTGACAAAGGTGATACGGCCATTGGTGTCCACCACCAGGCAGGGCAGGGTCACAGCCTTGAGGATGCTGCCGGAAAACCCGAGCTTGTTCTTGATCTCCCCGACCATCATGACCAGGCCGGCGCGCACGGCCTCCAGCTCGCCCCGCCACCGGGCCGGCGGCCTGGCCGAGAAGTCGCCCTGGGTCACGGCAGCCAGGTAGCCCAGGATGCCGGTCAGCGGGTTTACGATCTCCCGCTTGAGGAAAAGCGTCACCGCTACCAGCACCAGGGCGGCGGTGACGCCGGCCACGGCCAGGGCCACCAGGCGCAGGCTCCGGGCCGCGGCAAAAGCCTGGGCGGCCGGGGTGCGGGCCAGCAGGGCAAAGGTCACGTCCCCGAAACGGACCGGCGCAAAGGCCGTCAGCGCGGCCGTGCCTGCCTCGTCCCGGCCGGTCTCGTTGCCCGCTTCCCCGGCTAGGGCCTGGTCCAGGGCCGGCCCGTCCAGGCGGGCCAGGCTCGCGGCCGGGTCGCTTGCGGCCCGGGCGGAAGCGTCCACCCGCACCGCGCCATCGGTTCCGACCAAAAAGAAGTCCCGGGAAATGCCCGCGCCCTCGCCCTGGCGCATGATGCGGGCCAGTTCGGACCGGGGCACGCGCAATATGGCCGCCGCCTCAATCATGGTGCCGGTGTGGTTTTTGATGGGCGCGGCCACAAAGGCCACGGTCTCGCCGCCCAGGGGCGGATAGGGCGCGAAATCGGCAAAGGCCACCTTGCCCTGCATGGCCTGCCGCCAGGCCTGGGCCAGGCTGGAATTTTTGAGTGGCCCTTCCTTGACGTCCTCGCCCACTTCCCGGCCACCCTTGGCCGCAAAATAAACCCGGCCGTCATCGGCCACCACCAGGGCGTCCTCGAAGCCGAGCACCTCGGTAAACGGGCCGAAGGCCGGGGCCACATATTCGTACAGGTCCTTGTATTCCGACGTATCCACCGCCACCTTGGTTCCGGGTTTGCCCAGCATGAAATAGTCCCGCATCATGCCCACACCGTTGTAGACTTCCTTGACCTTGGCCAAAATGGCCGCCTCGCGAAGCCAGGTGGCGGCAGCCGCTTCCAAGGCTTCCTTGCGGCTGTCCCGGGCCGCACCCAGGCCGCCGAAGGCCTGCTCGCCCAGGATTTCGGAGGCCTGGCGGACGCTGACGATGCCGGTGACGGCCAGGGGCAGGATGCTGATGGCCAGGCAGAACAGGATGAGCTTGTACTTGAGGGTCATGGCGCGTCTCGTGGAGGAAGGCCGCGGGCCGCGCGGTCCTTCGCGTGTTTGCGGATGGCTACCTCCGCAAAGACGCAGGCCCGTGAACGGCATGTGTCAATTGGAAGACATTGCCGCGCCCAATCGGGCCATGCTCCGCGCAAGATGACGATTCAGGGACAAAGACGCGGCCGGATCGCCATTTTGGAAGGAAAGGCAAAAACCGGCTCAATCCCCGCCGACCTTGGCCTCAAGCTCGGCCCACCGGGCGTAAAGCCGCTCCACTGCGGCTTCGGCCGCCTGGCAGGCCTCCAGACGCCGGGACAGCTCGGCCCCGTCCGAGGCCACGGCCGGGTCTTCCAAAGCCAGCCGGCAGCGTTCCTGGGCCTGCTCGGCCTCAAGGATGGCCGCTTCCATACCGTCCCACTCCCGCTGCTCCTTGAAGCTGAGCTTTTTCGGAGCGGCCTGGGGCCTGGCCCTGGCGGCCGGCTGGGCTTTGGCCTTGGCATCCCGGGCCTCGGAGCGCTCCCTGGCCAAAAAATCCGCCTCCCATTGGGCATAGTCGGCATAGACCTCGGCCCCGCCCGCCCCGTCCAGGCCGAGCAGCACGGTGGACACCCGGTCGATGAGCGACCGGTCATGGGTGATGAGCACCACGGCTCCTGGAAACTCCAGCAGGCTGTCCTCGAGCATCTCCAGGGTGGGGATGTCCAGGTCGTTGGTGGGCTCGTCCAGCAGCAGCACGTCGGCCGGCCGCAGCATGAGCCGGGCGATGAGCACCCGGGCCTGCTCGCCGCCGGACAGCAGGCCCACGGGCAGATCGAGCTGCTCGGGCCGCAGGGCGAATCGCCTGGCCCAGGTGACCACATGCACGGGCTGGCCCCGGTAGATCACGCTGTCGGCATCCGGGGCAAAGGCGTGGCGCAGGATCTGATTTTTGTCGAGCTGTTCGCGCTTCTGGTCAAAAGCCACCACGGACAGGCCCGGGGCCGTGGTCACGGCCCCGGCGTCGGGCCGCTCCTGGCCGGCCAGGATACGCAGGAGCGTGGACTTGCCCGAGCCGTTGGGGCCGGTCAGGCCCAGGCGCACGCCGGGCGAGAGCACGATGTCCAGATCGGAAAAAAGCTCTTTGCCGCCATACGCCTTGGCAATGCCTGCGGCGGTCAAAAGGCGTTTGGTCTGGCGGCCCGTGCCCGAGAAATCAATGCCCGCGCGCACGGTTTCCCGGTTGCGCTGCCGCGTTGCGGCCAGGTCTTTGATGAGCGCGCCGGCCGCCTCGATGCGGGCCTTGGCCTTGGTGGCCCGGGCCTTGGGGCCGCGCCGCAGCCATTCGATCTCCCGGCGGGCCTTGTTGGCCAGGGTCTGCTCCAGGGCTCCCTGACTGGCCAGGAAAGCCTGGCGCGCCTCCAGCAGGGCGCTGTAGGGGCCGGCCACGCTCAAAAACCCTTCGGGATAGGCCGCGGACAGCTCAATGGTGCGCGAGGCCACGTTTTCCAGGAAATAGCGGTCGTGGCTGACCACCACAAAGGCAAAGGGCGCGGCCAAAAGGAACTTTTCCAGCCACAGGATGGAGCGCACATCCAGATGGTTGGTGGGCTCGTCCAAAAGCAGCACGTCCGGCTCGGCCACCAGGGCCCGGGCCACGGACAGGCGCTTTTTCCAGCCCCCGGACAGCTCGTCCACGACCTGGGCAGGGTCGGCAAACCCGAGCCGGCCCAGGATGACGCCCAGGCGCGCGGCCCGCTCCGTGGCGGTCAGGGCAGAGCCGAACGTCTCGGCCAGGGCCGCGTCCAACACCTGCTCCACCGTGGCGGCGGCCTCGAAGCGGTCCTCCTGGGCCACATAGGCCAGGCGCGCGCCCTGGCGCAGGGTGCGCTCGCCGACATCAACGGTTTCCAGGCCGGCTAAAATTTTTAAAAGCGTGGACTTGCCCGAACCATTGGGGCCGATCAGCCCAATGCGCTCCTTTTCGGACACGGTCAGGGAAATATCGGAAAACAGGGCGCGCACGCCAAAGGATTTGGCCACGCCCCGCAAGGTGACGATGGTGCTCATGGCCGCAAGCTAGGGGATGCGGGGCCGGGCGTCAAACAAAGGGCCGCGCCTGACGGGCTCCGGACTGTCAGGGCCGCCCGGAAACGGCCGGCCCGGGACGCGCCCCGGGCCGAACCGTTGCAACCGGAAACCTATTTCCGACCTTTGGCCTTTTCCTCGGCTTTTTCATACTGCTCATAGAGCTTGTCCAGGCAGGCCTTGTCGCACTGTTTGGTCAGGGCGCCGAAATCGTCCTTTTCCTCTTCCTCGATGTGGTGCTTGTTGAGCTCGTCCAGGACCTTGATCTTGGCCTTGAAGGTGTCGTCGCCCGGGCTGCATTTCATGAAGTCCTTGAGCGCGTTTTTGGCCACCGCATGTTCTTCCAGGCTGACCAGGGCGTGCTCGTGGGCCTTCGGGTCCTTGCATTCGACCAGGAACGGAAAAATGGAGGCTTCCTCGCCCAGGATGTGGGGCAAAAGCTCGTCGTGGAACTGCTGCCGGAGCTCTTCCCGCATCTTGGGGTCCGTGGCGCCGATCAGCTTCTTGGACAGTTCCTTCTGCTTGACGTGATCTTCCTTGAGGTGATTGAGGAATTCGTGTTGCATGGCTGGTGCTCCTTTTCAAGGTTCGGCCGGCTCACCGACGTTGGCGCACGGCTGCCGGACCTTTTGTGCGCCCGCCTGCGGGCAACGTCCCAGGACTTGTCCAAAGGCCAGGCCGAGACAGGGGCGTCTTTTCGGCCTTCGGACTTTTGCAAAGCCGCAGAAGCGCTCTGGACAATGGCATGAAACGCGTGGCTGCCGCATCGTGCCTCCCCGGTTCCTACAGTCGGCGTATGCGCCCCGTTTTTCTGCCGTTATCGGAAGACAAGGCCAGGCAGAGCCTTCCACACTACAAGCGTATTCCTTTTTTCCGAAAAAAAGTCAAGTTCGCATGCCATACGTCGTGTACGCTTGCGCTTGCTCCTGCGCGCCTTCGCAGTCGCGCCCGACCACGCCGCAATCATGCAGGATATGAAAAATGCGACAACAGGAGTCAAGACAATTCGCCCGGCCGCCAGGCCGCCGCGCAAGCCCGTGGTTTAGGCGGCTCGGGCATGGGCACGGTTTTCGGGGTTTACGGCGACATGGCGCCTGCCCGTCCGTCCCG
>CAZBER010000044.1:0-26344 GCA_964490985.1 uncultured Desulfovibrionaceae bacterium
CAGGGCAGAGCCCTGGCAGGGTCTGGGGCGGAGCCCCAGCGGGGTCCGGGGCAGCGCCCCGGCCGCCGGAGGCGATGGCCGAGCCTGGTGATTCCCTTCCTTACCGCTTCCCCTACCGCGTCTGGGGGTCTTTGTACACAGCGCCCTGGGCGGCGGATTTCACCGAGGCGGCGTAGCGGCGCAGGAGCGGCGAGTCGATGACCTTGGGGGGGTGGACCAGGGCCTGGCGGCGCTTGGCCAGTTCGTCTTCGGCCACGAGCAGGTTGAGCTTGCGGGCCGGGATATCGATTTCGATGGGGTCGCCTTCCCGGACCAGGGCAATGGGGCCGTTATCGGCCGCCTCGGGGGAGACGTGGCCGATGGCCGCGCCGCGCGTGCCGCCGCTGAAGCGGCCGTCGGTGACAAGGGCCACGGATTCGCCCAGGCCCATGCCCATGATGTTGGAGGTGGGGGAGAGCATTTCGCGCATGCCCGGGCCCCCCTTGGGGCCTTCGTAGCGGATGACGACGATGTCGCCCTCCTGGATGCCGCCGCCCAGGATGGCCTTGTTGGCTTCCTCCTCGCTGTCGAAGACCCGGGCCGGGCCGGTGCGGCGCATCATCGAAGCGGCCACGGCCGACTGTTTGACCACGGCTCCGTCCGGGGCCAGGCTGCCGCGCAGGATGGCGATGCCGCCCTGTTCGGCATAGGGATTTTTGGCCCGGATGACGTCGTCGTTTTTGACGCGGGCCTTGAGGTCGGCCAGGTTCTCGCCCAGGGTCTTGCCCGTGGCGGTCATGACGTCGAGGTGCAGGAGTCCCCGTTCAGCCAGGACGGACATGACGGCCGGGATGCCGCCGGCCCGGTCCAGGTCTTCCAGGTGGTGGTGGCCGGCCGGGGAGAGCTTGCAGAGGTTGGGGGTCTTGCGGGAGACCGCGTCGAAGATGTCGAGCGTCAGCGGCAGGCCGGCCTCGGCGAACACGGCCGGCAGGTGGAGCACGGTATTGGTGGAGCAGCCCAGGGCCATGTCCATGGTCACGGCATTTTCCAGGCTTTTTTCGGTGACGATGTCCCTGGGGCGGATGTTTTTGGCGAGCAAGTCCATGACGCGCATGCCGGCGGTCTTGGCCAGGCGCACGCGCTTGGCCGTGACGGCCGGGATGGTGCCGTTGCCGGGCAGGGCCAGGCCCACGGATTCGGACAGGCAGTTCATGGAGTTGGCCGTGAACATGCCCGAGCAGGAGCCGCAGCCCGGGCAGGCGTTTTCTTCCAGCTCCTGCAGGGCCTCGGGTTCCAGGGCGCCGCGTTTGAGCTTGCCCACGGCTTCGAACACGTCGATCAGGTCGCAGGAGCCTTCGGACGTGGCTCCGGCCAGCATGGGGCCGCCGCTGACGATGACGGCCGGAATGTTGAGGCGCAGCATGGCCATGAGCATGCCGGGCACGACCTTGTCGCAGTTGGGGATGAGGACCAGGGCGTCGAAGGGGTGGGCCGTGGCCATGATCTCGATGGAGTCGGCGATGATTTCCCGGCTGACCAGGGAAAAGTGCATGCCCGCATGGTTCATGGCCAGGCCGTCGCAGACGCCGATGACCGGGAAGGCCATGGGCGTGCCGCCGGCCAGGCGCACGCCGGCCTTGGCCGCCTCGGCGATGGTGTTGAGATGGATATGCCCGGGCACGACCTCGTTGGCGGAATTGACGATGCCGACCAGCGGCCGTTCGATTTCTTCCTTGGTCAGGCCCAAGGCATAGAGCAAGGAGCGGTGAGGGGCCTTTTCCAGGCCCTTTTTGAAAAGCGAGCTGCGCATGGCGTTCCCCTTGGGGCGAAATTGTCCGGCCAAAGGCCGGGAGGGGGATTTTCCACAATCCCGGGCCGGCTGGCAAGGCCGGCAGGTGACAGGCCACGGTCCGGAGGCCTGGCAAGCCCCATCTTCGCTCCTCCTTTTTTCTACCCCTCGGACCAATCTCCCGGTTTCGACAGATGCCACGATGTCAAAAACAAAAGCCCCCAAAGGGCATTCCCTTGGGGGCCAAAAACACCGTTACGGGCGATCTACCGGATAAACCCAACCAGCTTTTCCGCCACCGGGCTGAAGAAGGCCACGGCCAGGGCGGTCAGGGCAATCAAAAGGCGAACCTGCATTTGCAGCTTGTCGATCTTTCCGTCCAGCCGGGCGATGTCGGTGCGGATCGAGCCCTCGACCTTGGCGAGGTCTTCCTTGGTGGCGGCTCCGGTCGCGGCCTCACCCTTGGCGTTCTCGACGATATTGAGAATGGCCTTGGTGGCCTCTTCGCCGACGGCCTTTTCCAGCTTTTTGGTGTCATCGAACAAGAGCGTCATGGGGTTTTCATGCGCAGGGAGAGCGGGAAAGTCAACCTGCGCCTTCCGCTTTCCCGGCCCACAGGGCTTAGGCACTTGAAAGCCGTGGCGCGGCGCGGTAGCAGGGGAGGCTTCAGGAACGGCATGCGCATCGTCAACCTGCACCATACGGCGTTCGTGGCCACGTTTCGCAAGCTCGGCCATGACGTGCTGTCCATGGGCACCACGCCCGACTGCGACGTGGTCCTGAGCGAACCCCTGTCCTGCAAGCGCTTCCTGGAGCTTCTGGACAGCCGAGGCTTCTGGCCGGACCTAGCCTTCTGGTGCGACGCCTGCCAGACGCCCTGGATTTTCGGCCTGGAGACCCTGCCGGCCGTGACCATGGGCTATTCCGTGGACCAGTACATGCATCCCTGGCACGTGCCCTACAGTGCGGCCTTTGATGGTTTTTTCGTGGCCCAGAAGGACTATGTGCCGCTGTTCGTGCGGCCGGACCTGAAGCGGCCGGCGCGCTGGATGCCGCTTTTTTGCAACCCGGCCCGGGACCGCGACCCGAGGCTGCCCCGGGACATCCCGGTTTCCTTTGTGGGCACGATGGGGGGAGCGGCCAATGCCTCGCGGAAGGCCTTTCTGGAGGCGTTCCGGCGGCTGGCTCCGCTTTTTGCCACCACCGGGGCGTACGCGCCGGTGTATGGCCGAAGCCGGCTGGTGCTCAACCAGAGCGCGGCCGGGGAGCTCAATTTCCGGGTATTCGAGGCCATGGCCTGCGGGGCCGCGCTTTTGACCGAGGATGTCCAAAACGGGCTGGCCGAGCTGTTTACGTCGGGCCAGGACCTGCTCGTCTACCGCCGCGGGGATGCGGCCGACGCGGCCCGGGTAGCCCGGGCGGCCCTGGCGGACCCGAACCTGGGGACCATGGCCGCGTCCGGCCGGCGCAAGGTCCTGGCCAGGCATACGGTGACGGCCCGGGCCCGGGAGGTGCTGGCCCTGGCCCAAAAGCTGGCCGCTTCAGGCGCGCCGGGCCGGCGGCTGGCAGGGCTGGCCCGGATCACGGAAGAGGTGCGCAAGGCTTACGCGTTTTTGGCCACGGACGCGGCGCTTCCCCTGGCGCCCCGGGAACGGCAATTTTTCCTGGCCATGGCCAGCCAGGCGGACGGTCCTATTTCGTTTTCTTCCTGAGAGGCACCCGTTCCACCACTTTCCGGTAGTACACTTGGTCCTTTTCCAGGTTGACGGGGCGGGAGCGCCGGGCATTGACCTTCATGACCAGGAAATTGAGCTTCTGGATCTGGCGGTAGCGCTCCTGCTCGTCCGTGGCCGCGGCCAAAAGCTCGGCCGCGGTGACGATCTCCTTTTCCTCCAGAAGCTCCGGCGGCACGTAGCCGGCGTTCTTGAGGATCTTGTAGGCCATGCGCAGGTCCTCGGGGACCATGGAATCATCCTCGAAAACGATCTTTTTCCCCTTGCCGGGCAGGTCGTCGAACTCGCCCCGGCGCAGGGCCTCCTCGATCTGGCGTTCGGCTATCCAGGCAAATGCCAACATGCGGTCACCTCATTGCTGCCGGGCGGCCTTCTCCAGCTTGGGCATGCCCTCGTCCAGCCAGGCCACGACCTTGGGGACGATCCGGGACAGGGCGTCGGAAGCGGCCCGGGCAATGGTGTCGCCCCGAAAATCCGGCAGCGGGGCATAGGCGTTGAAATCACCCGTTGAAATGCGCACGGTTCCGTTTTTTGTCCACAGGTCCAGATGCAGGGACACCACGAACCGGCCGCCTTCGGTCTCTTCCACGTTAAAGGCCGTCAGCTGCCCCGAAAGCACGGCCACATGCTCGGTCCGGGGCTGGTAGTCCACCGGGGCCAGGACCGTGGACTGGCACTCGATGCCCTGGCGCAGGGCCTGGCCCACGATATCGATGGGCGAACCTTCCCAATAGAGTTGCAGGCTCGGCGTCAGCACCCGGTCCTGGGCGGTCATGACCGAGGGTCGGTCGATGTTTTCCAAGGCCTTGAGCGTCTTGATCCCCAGCAGGGCCCGCTGGGCATTGCCTTGCCCGGGGCAGTCGCCCCCGCCCGTCTCCACCCGCAGATAGCGCTCCACGGGCGGCGCCTTGCCCAGGCAGCCGCCCAGGCACAAACAGACCAGGCCAAGGGCCGCCAGACGGCCCATCCAGGTGATCCGGTTCATTTCGCACTTCCCGA
Organism: uncultured Desulfovibrionaceae bacterium; assembly: GCA_964490985.1. GTDB lineage: Bacteria > Desulfobacterota > Desulfovibrionia > Desulfovibrionales > Desulfovibrionaceae > Solidesulfovibrio. Next base: position 4,501 of record CAZBER010000044.1, read on the forward strand.
CGGCGGCCGGAGCACCTCCCAGGGGCGTTCCCTGAGGCGGCGCATCAGGTCCTTGAGGTCCCGGCTCGTCCTGTTGAGGTTGGTGAGGATGTCCTCGATCTGTTCCTGATCGTAGGCAAAGCCCTGGCGCACGTCCGTGATCAGCAGGCCCGCGCCCTTGGTTTCGTGGCGAAAGGTTTCCAGGGTCTTTCGCAGCTCGACTTCCACCGAGTCCACGGCCTTGTCCACCCGCTTGAGCGTCTGGTCAAGGGTGTCGGCGGCCTTGCCGCCCTTGGTCGAGAAGGCGTTCCAGTTCTTGCGGAAGTCGTTGGCCGCCTGGCGCAGGTCCTCCACCAGCTTGGGCGTGTTCTGCAGGGCCCGGTTCAGGGCTTGGGTGTTTTCCTCGGAAAAGAGCTTGTTAATATTGTCGGCGATCTCGTTGATCTTGGGCCGGATGTCGTCCAGCAGTTCCCCGGCCTTGGCGGCCAGCTCCTGCATGTCCATGGTGGGCACGGAGGGGATGGTGGAGCCGGGGGGCAGTTGCGGCCCGGGCTCGCCGCGAAGGTCCAGGAACACGTAATAGTCGCCGACCAGGCCTTTTTGGGCGATGCGGGCCACGGTGCCCTGGTACAGGGGGAATCCCCGCTTCACGCCGATGCGCACCAGAATGTAGTGGGGGTCCTGGGGGTCCAGGAAAATGGCCTGGATGCGGCCGATGTCCAGGCCGGCGTATTTGACGGGCCGGCCCGTGGTCAGGTCCTTGACCGTGGCGAAGCGGATGTTGAAGGTTTCGAAGCGCTCCCAGAACCAGTTGCCGCCGAGCAGCACCATGAAGATGGCCAGGACCAGCAGGCCCAGGCCCAGGGTGAGGGCAGCCTTGACGTATTCGGATTTTTTCGCCCGCGCCGAGAGCATGTGGCCTCCTTAGGCCCTGGCCCGGTTCGGCTGCCCCGCTTCCGAGCGGCCGACCCAGGGATTTTTCAGGATGCGGCTTTCCCGGGACGGCTGCCGGTCCAGAAACTGCCGGATGAACGGGTCCTCGCAGCAGTCCCGCAACTGGGCCAAAGGTCCCTGGAAAAGCATCTTGCCCTTGTCCAGGACCACCACATGGTCGGCAATGGCGTACAGGCTGTCCAGGTCGTGGGAGACGACCACGATGGTCATGCCAAAGGTGGCCTTGAGCTCCAGGATGAGCTGGTCCATGTCCGCGGCCGTGATGGGATCGAGGCCGGAAGTGGGCTCGTCGCACAGGAGCACGGCCGGGTCCAGGGCCATGCTCCGGGCCAGGCCGGCCCGCTTGCGCATGCCGCCGGAAAGCTCCACCGGGAAATAGTCCATGAATTCCTCAAGTCCCACGAGCTTGAGCTTCATGCGCACCACTTCCTCGATGAGCGCGTCGGTCAGTTCGGTATGCTCGCGCAGGGGCAGGGCGATGTTTTCGCCCAGGCGCAGGGAGCCGAGCAGGGCGCCGTCCTGGAAGAGCACGCCCATGCGCCGGCGCATTTCCAGGCGCTCCTCGGCCGAAAATTCGGCCATGTCCTGCCCGCCCAGGAGGATGCGGCCGGTCTTGAGGGGAACCAGGCCCAGGATGTTGCGCAACAGCGTGGACTTGCCGCAGCCCGAGCCGCCCAGGATGACGCTGATGTGGCCGCCGGGAAGGGTGGTGTTCACGTCATGGAGCACCACGCGGTCGCCGTAGCCCACGCTGACGTTTTCCAGGGTGATGTCCGGGGCCTCGATCCGTCCCGCCACGCCGTCCTCCCGCGTTTACCGGAAAATATAATTAAGCGCGGTGAAAAACAAATCCAAAAGAATCATGAAGAAAATGGACTGCACCACGGCCCTGGTGGTGCGGGCGCCCACGTCGGCGGCCCCTTCCCGGGCCAAAAATCCCTGCCAGCAGGAGACCAGGGTAATGGTGATGCCGAAGGCCGCGCTTTTGACCAGCCCGGACCAAAGGTCGCGCACGGTCAGGAAGGTGATGGTCTGCTCGAAATAGACCTTGCCCGACAGTCCCAGGGCCAGGGTGGAAAAAATGCCTCCGGCCGTGATGCCCACGCAGTCGGCCCACAAGGTGAGCAGGGGCACCATGACCAGCATGGCGATGAACTTGGGCCAGACCAGAAACCGCACGGCGCTGACGCCCATGACTTCCAGGGCGTCGATCTCCTCGGATATCTGCATGGTGGCGATTTCGGCGGTAAAGGCGGCCCCGGCCCGGCCGGACAGGATCAAGGCGGTCAAAAGCGGCCCCAGTTCCGTGATCAGGGAAAAGCCCACCAGATTGGCCACGTAGCTCAAGGCCCCGACCTTTTCCAGTTGGGTGGCCGCCTGCAGGGCCAGGATGACGCCCACGCAGGCGGAGATGATGCTGACAATAGGGATAGAGTCGGCCCCGATCCAGGACAGGTGGCTCCAGGTCCGGGAGCGCATGTAGGGCTTGGCCCGCTGGCGCAGGCTCAGGACCGACCCGGCGCAGTCCAGGAGCCTGTTGATCAGCCAGACGAACGCGCCGATGTCGTTGCCTTTGTCCGCCATGGCCGTACCCGGTTGTCAGCGCCGGCCTATTCCGGCAGGCCGAAGAGCCCGCCGATCTGGGTCAGGTTGAAAAGCTTGCGCACCTGGGACGAGATGGCCCCGATGCGGATGGAGCGGCCGGATTCGGCCAGGAGCTTGCGGGCCTCGATCAAAAGGGCCAGCCCGGAGCTGTCGATGTAGGAAAGCCCGGACAGGTCCAGGACGATTTCCCGGGCGTCCTGCTGGAGAAACTCCATGAGGCGCTCGCGCACCTTGGGCGTCACGGTGAAATCGATTTCCCCGCTGATGCTGGCGGTTCCGGGCGTTTCCCCAGGCCTAAATTCCCATGTCGGCGCTTGAAGTTCACTGCTCTCGTGCACGATCCACTCCAGCCTTGCGGTTACATGTTGGGAACAGAGCCGGCCAAAGCCCCGGCCGCGCCCGCAGGAGCCAGCCAGGCGTCCAGCCTGGGGGCCGGGGCATGGCGCAACACCTCGGCCAGTTCCTTGCGGGAGACAGCCACGGCCCCGACCTGGGACACGGCGATCCCGGCGCAGAAATTGGCCAGCACACAGGCCTCCAGGACATCGAGCCCGGCGGCCAGGCCGCAGGCCAGGGCGGCCATGACCGAATCGCCCGCGCCCGTGACATCGTACACGCGCCGGGCCGCGGTGGGAATGTGCGTCACCTCGGCCGGCGAGCGGAACAAGGCAATGCCCTCGGGCCCCAGGGTGATGCACAGGTGGCGGCATTTACAGCGCCGAAAAACCGCCAGCCCGGCCTTGAGGATGTCGGTGCGCGTGCTCCCGCCCAGGCCGGACATCTCCCGGGCCTCCTTGAGGTTGGGCGTCAGCACGTCTGCGCCGGCATACAAGGCGGCATTGGCCGGCTTGGGATCGACCAGGACCATGGGCCTGGGACTCATGCCGTCCAGGGCCTGGCGCAGGGCGGCCATGAGGTCCGGGGCGACCACGCCCTTGGCGTAATCCGAAACCACCACCACGGCCATGGCGGGCAGCATCCGGCGAAGCGCCTCCACCAGGCCGCGCCGGGCCCCTTCGGCCAGGGGCGCGTCGGATTCCCGGTCCACCCGGGCCACCTGCTGGTTCTGGGCAATGATCCGGGTCTTGATGGTGGTAGGGCGGTCGGGGTCCCGGATGCAAAAGGCCTCGATGCCTTCGGCCTCGAGAATGGCCACCAGCATGCGGCCGGCGTCGTCGTCCCCCACGGCGGACAGCAGATGGGGCCTGGCCCCCAGGGCGGCCAGGTTGCGGGCCACGTTGCCGGCCCCGCCGGCGGTATGGCGTTCGGTGCGCACCCGCACCACAGGCACCGGGGCCTCGGGCGAGATGCGGCCCACGTCGCCCACCAGATAATGGTCCAGCATGCAGTCGCCCAGGACCAGCACGGACCGGCCCTGCCACGTATCCAGGGCCGGCAGCAGGCGGCGCGGCGCGGCGGTCGCGGTCATGACTCCCCGGACTCCCGATCCGCGTCGCCCAGGGGGACGGCCAGGCCGAAATGCTCCAAAAGCCCCTGCAACTCCCGGTTCGAGCTGAAATGAAAGGTGATCTTGCCGTGATCGGCCGTGCCCGACGTCTTGACCATGACCCCGGCCCGCTCGGTCAAAAGGCCCTCGATGCGGCGCAGGCCCTGGTCCATGGCCGGCTTGGGCGCGCGGCGGCGGGGGGCCTGCTCCGGCCGGGACCTGCCTTCGGCCGGGGCGGGCAGTTGGCCATGGGCCTTGGCATAGGCGGCAACGTCCTCGGCCTCGCGCACGGACAGGCCCGCCTCCCGGATGCGCAGCCACAAGGCCTGGCGCAACGCGGCATCGGCCAGGGACAACAGCGCCCGGGCATGGCCGGCGGTCATGGTTCCGGCGGCCAGATCGGCCCGCATGGGCTCGGGCAGGCCCAGCAGGCGCAGGGTGTTGGCCACGGCCGGGCGGCTCATGCCCACCTTGCGGGCCAGGGTCTCCTGGCTCAGGCCAAAGCGGCTGATCAGCATGTGCAGGCCGGCGGCCTGCTCCATGGGGTTTAAGTCCTCGCGCTGGAGGTTCTCGATCAGGGCCAGGGCCAGGCTCTGCTCGTCGTCCACCTCCCGGACCAGGACCGGTACGGCGGTCAGGCCGGCCAGCTTGGCGGCCCGCCAGCGGCGTTCGCCGGCCACGATCTCGTATTCGGCCGGGCCGACCCCCCGGATGGGGCGGGCCAGGACCGGCTGGATCACGCCCTGTTCCCGGATGGACGCAGCCAGCTCGGCCAGGGAGGCCTCGGAAAAGGTGCGCCGGGGCTGTTCCGGATTGGGCCGCAGGGCGTCCAAGGGCAGGGAGAAGACTTCCCGGGTTTCCTGGTCGTCCGAAAAGCCGCCAAGCAGGATATCGAGTCCCCTGCCCAATCCTTTCGCGTTTTGCGCCATACAGCAAATCCTTATGGGTCGAACGTGGCGGTTTTATCAGGCAACGGCCACGGTTGCTTGACAAGCCTGATTGGGCGTATACCCTGTTTTCGTCAGATTTCCAATTCCGGTCCGCGGCCCTTTCAGGCCGGGCCGCAACGCACAAGGAGCCACCCGTGTCGCCGATATCGCCGCATTATCTCGAACTGTTCGACGCCGCCGGCGCATCGCGCGGCGTTTTGCTGAGCCCCGAATTGTGGACCATGGTCAAGGAGCGCATCGCCCCGGTGCTGGAAAAGGCCCTGTATGTCCTGGACCCGTCCAGCCGGCCCGAGGCCGAGGAGAAGCCCGAGCCCATGGCGGATTGGGAAACGCTTCTGGCCTACTGGGACTTCGAGTATCCGCCGGCCTACGACGTCACCTGCGAGCATTGCGGCAATGCCACCGAGGACTGGACCAAGGATGCGCCGCGCAGGTTCCGGCTGCGGGCCGCCAACCTGGGCGGCCAGGTCACTTTCCAATGCCAGGCCTGCAAGGCCCGGGTGCTCAAGAAGCATTTCAAGCGGCACGTGGCCGTGGAGTGCAAGCCGTACGTGGAAAAGGCCTAGACTTTACCGCGCTACAGATGTTTTTGAAGCCTTCGGCGACCAAAGGGCGTTGCCCTTTGGAAACCCATATGGACTGCGGGTGTTCTACGGAACGTCCGTTGCCGTTTTACGGTACGTTTGATTTTGGCAAAGCCGCCGCCGTCAACCCGGCGGCGGCTTTTTTGGGTCCAGCCATCAGGCCGCGCCGGCCGGGGCGCGGCGCACCACTTCCTGAGCCAGGGACAGGTAGGCTTCGGCCCCCCGGGACTTGATGTCGTGGGTGAGCACGGGCTTGCCGTAGCTCGGGGCTTCGGACAGGCGGATGTTGCGGGGAATGAGCGTCTGGAAATAGAGCTTGGGAAAGCATTTCCAGACTTCCCGCTTGACGTGGCGGTTGAGCTTGTTGCGGCCGTCGTACATGGTGAGTAGCACGCCCAGAAGCCGCAGCCGGTTGTTGAAGCGCTTGCGCACCTGGTCATAGGTGCGCAGCAGCTGGGCAATGCCTTCCAGGGCGTAGTATTCGCACTGCAGGGGCACCAGGAGCTCGGCCCCGGCGCACAGGGCGTTGAGCGTCACCAGGCCCAGGGACGGCGGGCAGTCCAGGAGCACGTACTCGTAGTCGTCGGCCAGGGTCTCGATGACCGCGCGCAGGAAGTATTCCCGGCGGGGTTTGTCCACGAGTTCGATGTCCGCGGCCACCAGATCCGGGCCCGAGGGCAGCACGTCCAAAAGCGGCAGTTCCGTGCCCACCACGGCCCGCCGGGCATTGGGGGCGTCATAGAGCACGGAGTAGAGGTTCTCGGTGGTTTTATCGGGATAGATGGACAGACCGCTGCTGGCATTGGCCTGGGGGTCGCAATCGATCAGCAGGGTTTTTTTTTCCATGACCGCCAGGGACGCCGCCAGATTGACGGCCGTGGTGGTCTTGCCCACGCCGCCTTTCTGGTTGGCGATCACGATGATTCTGGCCATGAGGCATCTCCATGGGCCGGATCTCGCCCGGACACGGCCGGGACACGCCGGATCGCCAGGGCCTGTTTCACGTGAAACAGGCGCGAAGGATCACTCGCGAAAGGTCCTGTGGCAAAACGCCTGGGCATCCTGCAGGGATTCCACGAGCATGATGCTGTCTTCGACGTCACCCTTCTTGACTGCATTGAGGAGCTGGCCGGCCAGGTGGGAAAAATCCTCGGCCTCGTCCATCCAGTCCTCGTCAGCCAGTTGGTGCATCTTGCGAGTCAAGCGCACGAAACGACTGACTGTTGCTTCGTCGGGAAGATTCGCTTCTTCGACCTGGCTCTGAATTGTGGCGAATACTGCTTCGAGATCACGTTTCGTGGTCTTGAATTCCATTACCAGCTTCCGTCCTTGAGGCGGTTTGTGCGGTTCCTGACCAAGCCCCGATAGAGGACCCCTTCCATCCTGTCAATATCAAACCCGATAATATTCCCGGTACCATTGGATAAATTGGGCAATGCCCGTTTCAATGGGCGTTGACGGCCGAAATCCCACGTCCCGGATCAGATCGTCCACATTGGCGCACGTGGCCGGCACATCCCCGGGTTGCAGGGGCAACAGTTCCTTGACCGCCTTTTTGCCCAGGGCGCTTTCAATGGCCTCGATGAACCGGGTCAAGGTGATGCTGTTGTTGTTGCCGATGTTGTAGAGGCGGTACGGGGCCGAACTGGAGCTCGGGTCGGGCTGGGCCCCGTTCCAGTCGGGATTGGGCGCGGCAGTTTTTTGGGTCACCCGGACCACGCCTTCCACGATGTCGTCGATGTAGGTGAAATCGCGCTCCATGCGGCCATGGTTGAACACCCGGATGGGCTTGCCCTCCATGATGGCCTTTGTGAATAAAAACAAGGCCATATCCGGTCGGCCCCAGGGCCCGTACACCGTGAAAAAGCGCAGGCCCGTGCACGGCAGGCCAAAGAGGTAGCTGTAGGAATGGGCCATCAGCTCGTTGGATTTCTTGGAGGCCGCATAAAGGCTGATGGGATGGTCCACGTTGTCGTGCACGGAAAAGGGCATGCCGGTGTTGAGGCCGTAGACCGAGCTGGAGGAGGCGAAAACAAAGTGCTGGATGCCGTGGTTGCGGCAATTCTCCATGATATTGAAAAATCCCAGGATGTTGGCGCTGACGTAGTCCTGGGGATGGGTCAGGCTGTGGCGCACGCCGGCCTGGGCGGCCAGGTTCACCACATGGGTGAAGCCGCCAGCATCGAAAACCCGGTCCATGGCGGCGCGGTCGGCCATGTCCTGCTGGACGAAGCGGAAGTTCCTGTCCTGGGACAGCAGGGCCAGGCGGTCTTTTTTGAGGGCAACGGAATAATAGGGGCTCAAATTGTCCAGGCCGGTGACGGAAAAACCCAAGGACAGGAATCGGCGACTCAGATGGAAGCCGATAAAGCCGGCTGCGCCGGTGACAAGGATATTCATGATTCCTTTAGTGGCGGTAAGGCGGCCCAGGGCGCGCGCAAGTCCGGTCCGCACGATCCTGGGTGCGCGTCATCTCAGGCGTGGTTGCCCTGGGCGGGCTCCGGCTCGTCCGCCGCCGGAGCGGCCGATTCGGTTTCCTGGGGTTGGCTCGCCGCGTCCCCGGCCACGGCTGTCGCACCTGGCGCATCCGGGGCCAAAACCGCGGCGTGCCCGGGAACATGAAAAAAAGAGCGGATAAAATCAAGAGGAATGGGTAAAATAGTGGCGGCATGGCTTTCGGCGGCCATTTCCCGCATGGTCTGGAGATAGCGCAGTTGCAGGGCCTCGGGATGCTCGCCGATGATGCGGGCCGCCTGGCTCAGGCGGGCGGCCGCCTGGAATTCGCCCTCGGCATTGATGATCTTGGCCCGGCGTTCGCGCTCGGCCTCGGCCTGCTTGGCCATGGCCCGCTGCATCTCCTGGGGCAGGTCGATGTACTTGAGCTCCACATTGGCCACCTTGATGCCCCACGGCCCGGCATGCAGGTCCAAGATGGTCTGGACCTGCTCGTTGACCTTGTCCCGGTGGGCCAAAATCTCGTCCAGCTCCACGCCGCCGCACACGCTGCGCAGCGTGGTCTGGGAGATCTGGGAAGTGGCGTACATGAAGTCCTCCACCTCCAAAATGGCCTTGATGGGGTCCACCACTCGAAAATAGACCACGGCATTGACCTTGATGCTCACATTGTCCCGGGTGATCACGTCCTGGTTGGGCACGTCCATGGTAAACGTGCGCAACGTCACCTTGACCATGCGGTCGAGCACGGGCAGCAGGATGATCAGCCCCGGCCCCTTGGCCCCGATGACCCGGCCCAGGCGGAAAATGACGCCGCGTTCGTATTCGTTGAGCACGCGCAGGGACGTGACCAGCAAAAAGAGCACAATGGCCAGGATCGGGAGGTAGGCGATCATGATTGCCTCCGCGCCGGGGGCGCGTCAGGGGTTACGGGGGTTGCAGGGGTTGCGGGCGTTTCGCGCTTGTCTTCCGCCACTTCCAGGGTCATGCCGTCAACGCCGGTGACGACCACGGACCGGCCGGCCGGCCAGGCCACGGGCTGGCGCGACCGGGCGTTCCAGAGCTCGCCGCGAACGAACACCTTGCCCTTCTCGCCTTCCCAGAAACGCACTTCGGCTACGGTGCCGACCATGGCGGCCAGGCCGCTTCTGGGCCGGGAACGCTGGGCCTTGGCCGCCAGCCAGGCCCCGAGCCCCAAAATGGCCGACACCCCGGCCACGGTGGGCAGGATCACCAGCAGGGGCAGGCCGCCTCCCTCCTGGAAGCGAAACAGAAGCATGGAGCCGACGAACAGGCACAGCACGCCGGCCACGCCGAGAAGGCCGTAGCTGGCCACGTGCACTTCCAGGCCAAAGAGCAGGGCTCCGAAGAGCAGCAGCAACAACCCGGCGGCATTGGTGGGCAGCACGGACAGGGCGTACAGGGCCAAAAGCAGGCAGATGCCGCCAACTACCCCGGGCAGGATGGCGCCCGGCGTGGTCAGCTCGAAAAAAAGCCCGGCCATGCCGCCCAGAAGCAGGATGTAGGCGATCTGGGGATCGAGCAGCCAGGACAGGACGCCGTACCACCAGCCCGGCTCGAAATCCCGAAACTGCACGTCCGTCGGGGCAAAACGCACCACGCCGGCACTCGTCGGCAGGCCCCGCCGGCCGATCTGGGCCAAGAGGTCGGTGCGGTCCGTGGCGATCATGTCCACCACGCGCTGCTGCACCGCTTCGGCGGCAGTCAGGTTCTCGGCCTTTTCCACGGCCCGGGCGTACCAGGCCGCATTGCGGCCCCGCGTCTCGGCCACGGCCCGCAGCAGGCTTTCCAGGTCATTTTTGATCTTCTTGTCCATGGTCCCTTCCAACTCCTGGCCGCCCGGCCCCACGGGCGAGGCCGAGCCGATGGTGGTCTGGGGAGCCATGGCGGCGACAGTGGCGGCGGCCACCAGGAAGACGCCGCCCGAGGCGGCCCGGGCTCCGGCCGGACCGACCCATACGGCCACGGGCACGGGTGCGTTGAGGATGGCGGCCACCATGCGGCGCATGACCTCGACCCCGCCGCCCGGGGTGTCCAGGCGCACAAGGAGCAGGTCGGCCTTGGCGGACAGGGCCGCGGCCAGGGCCGCGTCGAGCATGTCGGCCTGGGCCGGGGACAGGGAAGCGGCCAGGTCGGCCGCAAGGACAAGGATGCGGCCTTGCGGGGCCGCGGCCCCTTCCGGAGCCACTGCAAGGGAATGGCCGGCCGCAAGCAGGCCAAGGCCGAGGAAAAGGGCCAGGAGGCACCCTTTGGCCAAACCGGGCCTAGACCCGGCCAAGGATCGCCAGCACATGCGCCCATGCCTCCCTGTTGCCGGCAAGAAGCGTTTCGGGATCCGGCAGGACCACGCAGGCCGTGCCGTCCAGGTCGCAGGCCGCAGCCGTGTCGCCGCCATCCGGGAAAAGGGCCGCAGCGGCCTTGTCCCCGAAAACCGCCACCAACCGGGGACTCAGGCGGGCCAGCCCGGCCCGGAAAAAGGCCGGGGCGAAAATCAAATCCTCTCCCTGGGGCACGGCCACGGGCCAGAAGGCCACGCCGCCCTGGCCGGCCAGGCCCAGGTCCCGGATGAGCGTCCGCCACAGATTGCCGCGCCTCGGATCGGCCCGGCCGGTCAGGTCCAGGCCCAGCTCGACATAGGTGATGACCAGGCGGGGACGCGAGGGGGCCTTGGCCAAATGCCCGGGCCAGGGCTCGGGCCAGGCGGCGGGATCGGCCCCCAGGGGGTCGTCCCGAAGCAGGGGAACGTTCTCCTCGGGCTCCTCGGCCACGAACAGGTAGCGCACGCCAGCCTGCTGCCAGACCCGCAGCCGCTCGGGAACGTTTAGGAGCGAATCATGAAGTCCCATATCTTCCAGGCCATTTCGGTCTTGGGAATGTTGCCCCAGCTTTCCTCGCGGCCGTCCGCGCCAATGGCCAGGGCCTCATTGGAACCGGAGCCGAATCCGGCGTCCGGCCGGCCAATGGGATTGGCGATCATGAGGTCGCAGTTTTTGCGGGCCAGTTTGTCCTTGGCGTTTTCCAGGAGGTTGTCGGTCTCGGCGCAAAAGCCGATCAAATACTGCTGCGGGGTCTTGATCGCGCCCATGGCGGCCAGGATGTCCCTGGTGCGGCGAAAGACCAGCTCCGGAGCCTCGTCCGCGCTTTCCTTCTTGTATTTGCCCCCGCCGGGATGGGGTTCGGGAGAAAAATCCGCCACGGCCGCGGACATGGCGGCCACGTCGGCCCGCTCCCAATAGGCCATGCAAGCCTCGTACATTTCCGCGGCGCTGGTCACGGGCACCACGGTCACGTCATCCGGGAACCACCAGGACACCGGGCCGGACACCACCGTGACCGCGGCGCCGCGAAGCCAGGCGGCCAGGGCCAGGCAGGCCCCCATGCGGCCGGTGGAAGGATTGGACCAGAAACGGGCCGCGTCGAAATATTCCCGGGTCGGACCCAGACTCACCAGCACGCGCCGGCCGGCCAGGTCCCGGGGGGTCAGGGCCTTTAAGATGGCGGTAAAAACCGCTTCCTCCCGGGCCAGCCGGCCCTGGCCGGACTCGCCGCAGGCCATTTCCCCGGCGCAGGGCTCAACGCCGACAACGCCGCGATCCATGAGGGTGCGCCAGTTGTCCCGGGTGGCAACGGCCTGCCACAGCCTGGTATTCATGGCCGGGGCCACGACCATGGGGCCGTCGAAGGCCAGGGCCTGGCAGGCCAGCAGATCGCCGGCCAGGCCGTGGGCCAGTCGGGCCAGGAAATCCGCGGTGGCCGGGACAACGGCCAGGCAATCGGCGGTCTGGGCCGGGGCCAGGTGGGCGAACTGGACCGCCTCCGGAGCGAACATGTCCGTGTACACCGGGTCCGCGCCCAGGGCCTGGAAGGACAGGGGGGTGACGAACCGGGTGGCCGGCTCGGTCAGGGTGACGCCGACCGAGGCCCCGGTTGCCAGCAGGCGGCGCAAGAGGGACAAGGCCTTGAACGCGGCAATGCTTCCGGTAATGCCAAGATGCACGCGGCGGCCGATATAGCCGGTAAAATCGCAATGGGAAGTGTGCACGGCCATGGCGAATCCTTTCGTTTTTCCCGGCAGCAGCGGCTTGCCGGGAATACTGTGCTATAGGCCAGAAGCGCGTGCAACGTAAAGCCTTGAAATGGAGGATCGGCATGGAGCAGGGAGCCTGGTTCGTTTTCCAGGGAGAGCTGGTGGACCTGTTGCGCCATCCCCATCAGGGCGGCGAACTCCGCTACCCCGTAACGCGGCAGACCTCGGTCAAGGACGCCTTGGAGGCCCTGGGGCCGCCCCATACCGAGGTGTACCGGCTCACGGCGGATGGCCGGGACATTGCCTTTTCCGAGCGTCTCTTGCCGGGAATGCGCATCGAGGCCTGGCCGGCGGTCTTTCCCATCGACGTGACCAAAGCCACGGTGCTTCGGCCCGATCCCCTGCCGCGCCTGGCCTTTCTGGCCGACGCCAATGTGGGCAAGCTGGCCACGCTCCTGCGGCTTCTGGGCCATGACACGGCCTATGACCGGCGCTTTACCGACACCATGGTGGCCGAGACCGCGGCCCAAGAGGGGAGGGTGGTGGCGAGCCGGGACCGCAACTGCCTCAAGCGGGCGAAAATCGCCTACGGCCGGGTGGTGCGGGCCAACGACCCGCTTACGCAGCTTCGCGACATTGTCGCCGCCTTTGGGCTCAAGCCGCCCTATGCGGCCTTCAGCCGGTGCCTGCGCTGCAACGCGCCCCTTGAGGGCGTGAGCAAGGCCGAAGTGCTGCCGCTCCTTTTACCCAAAACCCGGCGCTATTTCGACACCTTCCACCGCTGCCCGACCTGCGGCCGGGTCTACTGGCCAGGCTCGCACCACGACCGCATGCTGGAACTCTTACAGGACATCGAGCTTGTGTCCGATCCAACCGGTCGGGGGGTCCGGGGGGAATGATTCCCCCCGGCGGGTCCAGGGCAGAGCCCTGGCAGGGTCCGGGGCAGCGCCCCAGCCGCCGGAGGCGTCAGCCGGCTAGGCCTTTGTCGCGGTACAGGGACAGGTGCCAGTGGTAGATGCGCTGGGCCATGTCGTCGATGACGTTGTCGCAGACCTTGCCCCATTCCACCTTGCCGGTTTCGGGGTGGCGGCAGCCGTTGGCCACGAATTCCATGCCCAGGGTCATGTCGCCGCTGACCGGTTCCGGCCGGACGTTGTTGACCTTGGCCACCAGCCAGTATTCCCGGCGCAGCTTGGGGATTTCCTCGGCGAAGTCGAAGAAGACGATGAACCGGTCCCCCTTGCTCGGAGCCAGGTTTTGTTCCTTGACCAGGGAGCGGCGCACGGTCAGGCGCAGGCCGCCGCCGGACAGGTTGTCCAGCACGGCCTGGGACTGCTTGAAATGGCCGTGGCTTACGGTGGGCTTGGCGATGTCGAAGCCAGCCGCATCGTATTTCCAGACGGCCAGATGGGAAAACTTCTGGAGATCGGGTTTGAGGCGCAGGCTTTTGCGGCGCTGGGTGGCCTGGAGGCTGGCCGGGGCGGCGACAATGGCGCGCACGCCGCCTTCCGGGATCTGGCCGACGCGCAGGATCGTGGCGGAAAAGCTGTAAAAGATTTCGCGGTGCTTGTTGCCGCGCTCCACGATGCGGAAAAAGCAGTCCAGCGACTGGCCCAGGAAGCGGTCCTTGAGGTTGGCCAGGCCGTCGAGCTCCAGGGTCAGGGTGGAGGCATCCACGGCCAGGAGGCTGGCGGTTACGCCCCGCAGGTTGGAGGTCTCCCGGTCGAACCGGACATGGAGTCTGGCGCGCTGGAGCAGGGCGGCATCGAGGATGGCCGCGGTGCGCTGCTTCTCCAGGTCATCCTCCCTGGTACCCCTTCCTTTTCGCAGCAGATCAAAAACCATCGGCCCGGTGCCCCCCGAAAAAGCGGATGCGGAAAAAATCCGGCCAAGGCAACGGGCCGGCCGGTGCTTACGTGATCATCTGCCGAGATAATCCAAATTCTTTTGAACAGCCATGGGGTTGGGATAGCTGTCCTTTATGGCTTCGTACAGGGCCCTGGCGGCAGGCTTGTCGTTTCGGGCCTCGGCCGCCTGGGCCAGGGCGAAGCCGGCCTGGGCGCGAAGATTCGCTTCCAGGGCCGGGTTGTCGTAGAGGACCGTGAGAACGGCCTGGCCCTCGTCCAGGCGTCCCAGGCGAAGGAGCAGTTCCCCCCGGCGCAGACCGCATCCTCCGGCCAGGTCAGGCGGCAACCGACCGGCGGCGCAGGCCGCCAGAACCGCCAGGGCCCCTTCCGGGTCACGGGCCAAGGACCTGGCCCGGGCCAGTTGCAGGCTGGCCTCGGCCCGGCGCTGATCCGAAAGATGGGGCAGGGCCAGCAAGGCCTGAAGATGGGCCGAGGCCTTGTCCGGGTCCGACAGGGTCAGGCGCATCTGGGCGGCCCGGGCCAGAAGGTCGGGGCCGGCCTTGGGGTCAACGCCGAATTCCAGCAGGGCCGCTTCCAGCAGCGTGGCGGCCTGGGCCGGGTTTTCCCGGGCGTCGAGCTCGATGTCGGCCAGGCGCTGCCAGGCTTCCAGACGGTCCGGGCCGTGGGGAAAGGCCTGGAGATAGTGCTGGTAGGCCGCCTCGGCCCGCAGGTACTCGCCGGCCAGGTAGGCCCGGCGGGCCGTGGACAGGGCGGCGGAAGCCGCATCCGCCCCGGGACCCTGGCAGGCCTGGACCGCAAGGACCAGGACCAGGCCGGCCAGGCCGAGAACGTTGGGAAGAGGGCCTAGACCTCGCACCGGGGCACGTCGGCGGGGTCCACCAGATCAAAGCCGGTCACCGCGGCCTCTTCCTCCAGGCGCACCAGCATGACGCCTTGCGTTGCCCGGCCCACGCTGCTGATGTCGGCCACGGACAGGCGGATGATCTTGTTGGAGGAGGTCAAAAGCAGCAGTTCGTCGTCATGCTTGACCATGACCGCGCCAATGACCGGTCCGGTCTTGGGGGTCACGCGCATATTGATGACCCCGGAGCCGCCCCGGTTGCGCAGGGGGTAATGCTCGATAAGGGTGCGCTTGCCGTAGCCGTTGGCCGAGATGGTCAGCACTTCGTTGCGGCCGTTGGCGGACATGACCACGCCGGCGGCCACCCGGTCGTTGCCCTTGAGCGCAATGCCCTTGACCCCGGCGGCGGAGCGGCCCATGGGACGGATGCCCGAGACCTTGAACCGGTTGGACAGGCCCTGGTGGGTGGCCAGAAGGATTTCGGCCTCGCCGCCCACTTCCTTGACCGTGAGCAGCTCGTCGCCCTCGCGCAGGGACACGGCAATGATGCCCGTGCTGCGGCAGTTCTTGTACAGCTCGGTGGAGGAGCGCTTGACCATGCCGCGCTTGGTCACGAACAGGAAGTAGCGGTCAAAGGAGAAGTCGCGGATGGCCAAGGCCGTGGCCACGAACTCTTCCTTGTCCATGGGCAGCAGATTGGCGATGTGCGCGCCCTTGGCCGTGCGCTGGCCCTCGGGAATCTGGTGCACGGGCAGCATGAACATGCGGCCGAGGTTGGTGAAAAGGAGCAGTTGCTGGTGGTTGGTGGTGGCGCAAAAGGACTGGACAAAGTCGTCGGCCGAGGTGGACACGCCGGCCACGCCCTTGCCGCCGCGCTTTTGCTGCTGGTAGCTGTCCACCTTGGTGCGCTTGATGTAGCCGCGCCGGGACAGGGTGATGACCACGTCCTCGTCCGGGATGAGGTCCAGGATGTTGATGCCTTCCAGGTCTTCCAGGATTTCCGTGCGCCGGGGCGTGGCGAAACGGGTCTTTATGTCCGTGATCTCGTCGCGGATGACCCCGCGCAGGACATCCTCGTTTTCCAGGATGCTGCGCAGGTATTCGATGAACTTGATCAGCTCGTTGTACTCGTCGATGAGCTTTTGCCGCTCCAGGTTGGTCAGACGCTGCAGGCGCATGTCCAGGATGGCCTGGGACTGGCGTTCGGACAGGCCGAAGCGCTCCATCAAGCGCTCCCGGGCCTCGATAGGGGTCTTGGAAGCCCGGATGATGGACACCACCTCGTCGATGTTGTCCAGGGCGATGCGCAGGCCCTCCAGGATGTGGGCCCGCTCCTCGGACTTGCGCAGGTCGAAGACCGTGCGGCGCAGGATCACTTCCCGGCGGTGGGCCAGAAAATGCTCCAGCACCTGCTTGAGGTTCAAGGTGGCCGGCCGGTTGTCGGCCACGACCATCATGTTGATGCCAAACGATGTCTCCAGGGGCGTGTACTTGTACAGGGCATTGATCACGATGTCCGGGATCACGCCCTTTCGCAGGTCGAGCACGATGCGGATGCCCTTGCGGTCGGATTCGTCGCGCAGGTCCGTGACGCCGTCGATGCGGTGGTCGTTGACCAGGCCGGCGATCTTTTCCACCAGGGACGATTTGTTGAGCGCGTACGGGATTTCCCGGATGACCACGGCCTGCTGGCCTTTTTTGCGCTCCTCGACCTCGACCTTGCCCCGGATTTTGATGCTGCCCCGGCCGGTGGTGTAGGCCTCGACAAGGCCCTTGCCGCCGTAGATGGCCGCGCCGGTGGGAAAGTCCGGGCCGCGCACCAGGCCGATCAGGTCGCGCACGTCGCAGCCGGGATGGTCCAGCTGATGGAGCAGGCCGTCGCACAGCTCGCCCAGGTTGTGGGGCGGGATGTTGGTGGCCATGCCCACGGCAATGCCCGAGGAGCCGTTTAAGAGGAGGTTCGGCACCTTGGTGGGCAAGACCTCGGGTTCCTGCAGGGTGTTGTCGTAGTTGGGCCGAAAGCCCACGGTCTCCTTTTCGATGTCGGCCAGAAACTCCCCGGTCAGGCGGGACATGCGCACTTCGGTGTACCGCATGGCCGCGGCCGCGTCGCCGTCCACGGAACCGAAGTTGCCCTGGCCGTCCACAATGGGGTCGCGCATGGAAAAGGTCTGGGCCATGCGCACCAGGGCGTCGTACACGGACTGGTCGCCGTGGGGATGGTATTTACCGATGACGTCACCGACCACGCGCGCGGATTTCTTGTAGGGCCGGTTGTAGGTGTTGGAGAGCTCGTGCATGGCGTAGAGAATGCGCCGGTGCACGGGCTTGAGCCCGTCGCGCACGTCCGGGATGGCCCGGCCGACAATGACGCTCAGGGAGTATTCCAGATAGGACTTTTTCAGTTCCTCTTCGATGTTGATGACATTACTCACGTCGGCATGCTCCAATGGTTGGGGAAGCCCTTATAGGCGTTTAGATGTCGAGCTCGCGCACGGACAAGGCGTTTCGTTCGATGAAATCGCGCCGGCCCTCGACCTTTTCGCCCATGAGCTGGGAGAAGATGTCGTTGGCTTCCCCGGCGTCTTCAATGGACACTTGCAGGAAGCTGCGTTTTTCCGGGTTCATGGTGGTTTCCCAGAGCTGTTCCGGGTTCATCTCGCCCAGGCCCTTGTAGCGCTGGATGTTGACGCCCTTTAAGGCGTCATCCATAAGCGCCTGGTAGAGCCTAAACAGGCTGGCCACTTCCCGGGTCTCCTCCTTGCGCGTGATGCGAAGGGGCAGGCTGGGGCAGCAGTCCATAAGCTCCCGGTTGGATTCATGGGCCCGGCGATAGACCTTGGAGCTGAAAAACTCCACCGCAATGCGGTGCCGGGCCTGGCTCTGGGAAACAAAGACCGCGTAGAGGCGGCGCTCGTCGTCCATTTCCTCGATCTCGGTCTCCAGACGATAGTCGTGTTCGGACAGGTAGGGGACGAAGCCCTCGGGAAAGGACCGGCCGGCGAAATCCGAGGGAGACAGGCGGTCAAAGCCGAGCAGTATGGCCAGCAGGTCGGCCGGCAGCCCATAGCTGGCGGCCTCGGTCATGTAGGACTCCAATTGGCGAATCTTTTCCAAAAGGTCGGTCAAGGCCTCGCCGGAAAATTCCCGGTCCCCGGCGGCCACGGTCACGTCCTGGCCGATGCGGCCGAGCAGAAACCGCGACAGCTCCTCGTCGTCCTTGATGAAGCGCTCAAAATCGCCCTTGAACACCCGGTACAGCGGCGGCTGGGCAATGTAGACGTAGCCGTTGGCAATGAGCTTTTCGTAGCGCCGGTAAAAAAAGGTCAACAGCAGGGTGCGGATGTGGGCGCCGTCCACGTCGGCGTCGGTCATGATAACGATCTTGTGGTAGCGAAGCCGGGCGAAGTTCTCGGCTTCCCGCTCCTCGGACTCATCCTCGCCCATGGCCGGGGTCGGGCCCATGGCGGTGATGAGGTTTCGGATCTCCTTGTTGCCAAGCATCTTATCCGTGCGGGTTCGCTCGACATTTAAGATCTTGCCGCGAAGGGGCAGGATGGCCTGGAAGCGCGGGTCGCGCCCCTGCTTGGCCGAGCCGCCGGCCGAGTCGCCCTCCACGATAAACAGCTCCGATTCCTCGGGGTTCTTGCTCTGGCAGTCGGCCAGCTTGCCGGGCAGGGAATGGTCGGACAGCGCGCCCTTGCGGCGCACCAGCTCCTTGGCCTTGCGCGCGGCTTCCCGGGCCCGGGCCGCGTCCACGGCCTTTTCCACAATGGCCTTGGCGTCCTTGGGGTTTTCCTCGAAATGGACGTTTATGGCCTCAAAGACCACCTTGGCCACAATGCCGGCCACTTCGGAGTTGCCGAGCTTGGTCTTGGTCTGGCCCTCGAACTGGGGGCCGGGCAGCTTGACCGAAACCACGGCGGTCAGGCCCTCGCGCACGTCGTCGCCGGTGAGCTTCTGCTTGAATTTCTTGGGGATATCCGCCTTTTCGATGTAGGCGTTAAGGGCCCGGGTGAGCGCGGTCTTAAACCCGGCCAGATGGGTGCCGCCTTCGCGGGTGCGGATGTTGTTGGCGAACGTCAGCACCTCTTCCTTGTAATTGGCGTTGTACTGGAGGGCGAAGTCCACCAGCACCCCGTCGATCTCGCCCTGGCCCTCGATGATGTCGTGGATGGTCTGCTCACCGGCGTTGAGATCGGCCACGAAGCGGGTCAGACCGCCGTCAAAGCGGTAGGTGGCGCGCTCCTGGGAGCGTTCGTCCCGGAAATCGATCTCCAGGCCCCGGTTGAGATAGGCCAGCTCCTCGAAGCGCTTGGCCAGGTTCTCGTGGGAGAACTGGTTGGTCTCGAAGATGTCCTCGTCGGGCTTGAAGCGGATGGTGGTGCCCGTGGATTCGGCTTCCCCGATAATGGCCAACTGGGTCACGGGCACGCCGCGCTCGTAGCGCTGGTGGTATTTCTTGCCGTCCCGGCGCACCGTGACTTCGAGGTATTCGGACAGGGCGTTGACCACGGACACGCCCACGCCGTGCAGGCCGCCCGAGACCTTGTAGCTCTCGTTGTCGAACTTGCCGCCGGCGTGCAGCACGGTCATGACCACTTCCACGGCCGGCCGGTGCTCCTTGGGGTGCATGTCCACGGGAATGCCCCGGCCGTTGTCCGAGACCGTGACCGAGTTGTCCAAATGAACGGCCACGCCGATGCGGTCGCAATATCCGGCCATGGACTCGTCGATGGAGTTGTCCACGACCTCGTAGACCAGATGGTGCAGGCCGCGGCCGTCCGTGGAGCCGATATACATGGCCGGGCGCTTGCGCACGGCCGAGAGGCCCTCAAGGACGGTGATGGAGCTGGCGTCGTAGGCCTGCGGAGACTTCTCTGGGTTCATGCAATGTCTTCCTCGCTATAATACGTCTCTTCCACGATTTTCATGGGCATGATGATGACCAGGCTCTCGGCGTCGTCCTCGCCGACAATGCCGCAGGGCCCTTCGGCCCCGGTCAGGGACAACGTGACCTTGGCCGAGTGGAAATGGCCCAGGATATCGATGATGTCCTTGGTGGGAAAGGCGACCTTGTCCAGGCTTCCGGAAAAGGCGCACTCCAGGGTTTCGCTGGCCTCGCCCGATTCCTGGCCCTGGCTGCGCAGGGAGAGCTCGCCCGGACCGTCGAAGAGGAAATACGCGCAACGGTTGTTATCGGTATTGAAAATAGCCACTCGTTCCAGGGCGTCAATAAGCTCCTGGCGGTCGATGGACAGGGTGGAAACGCCGCCGGTGGACAGCTTGGACACAAAGGCGTTGTAGTCCGGATACTGGTAGTAACTTAAGGGCAGGCTGAAGGTTTCCACCTTGCGCGGGGTCTCGCCGCCGGCCTCGTCCTTTTCCTGGGTGCGGAAGAAAAGCCGCTTCTGGCTGATGGCCAGCTCGATCTCGTCGGTGCTGAGCCAGCGCTTGAGCTCGGCCACGTATTTTTTCTGGATCAGGATGCCCTCGGGAGGCAGCATGGCGTGGATGTCGTCGTTTAAAAAGCCGACCATGGAGAACTGGTGGCCGTTTAGGCCGCAGACTTCCACCCTGGAGCCGTCGCCGGCGGGTTTCAGGTACATGCAGGCCATGGCCTCCATGGTGTCCTCGTCGGAGATGCAATAGACCACCCGGTCGATGAGCTCTTGGAGGAAATCCCCGGACCACATGACCGTGCCGTTTGCCGGAAAGTCGGAAAAGCTCTGGAACCAGTTGCGGTCGGAAACCGGCAGCTTGTAGCGCCGCGAGCCCTGCTTGAGCAGCACATTGCCCGAGGCCGCGTCCAGAGTGAGCCCCATTTCGCCCGGAGGGAGCTTTCGCACCAGCTCGTAAAAGCTTTTGCCCTGCACGCCGCACAGGCCTTCCTCGGTCACCAGGGCCGGGTACTGGCCGGTGAACTCCAGGCTCGAATCCGTGGACAGGATGCGAAGGGTGTTGCCTGCGGCCTCAAGCCAGATGGTGCGCAAAAAGGCGGCCCCGGTCTTGGCCGGGATGATGCCCGAGGACTTTTGCAGGCCGTCGATGATGTCGTTTCGGAAAACCTTCAGCTGCATGTGCGTCTCCTTGGCGAATGGGAACCTTGCCTTTCAAAAAGGAAAAAGGATTTGTTTGTGGTAGGATTTAGGGAGGGCCCGTTTGTTCGGTTGTCGGATAACACAGCGTTATTCCAGGTAAAAAAATGAAAACCAGCAGCAACGGAAAAGGGTTTGCGGCAACACGGACCGCGCCGAAGGCTCATGCCCCGCCACTCTGGCGGCACTTTTTTGCCAACTGCCGGAAAAGTTGTTTCGTATCCTGGTCATCATCCTGAAGTTGTTGGAACTTTCGGATGGAATAGAGCACCGTGCTGTGGTCCTTGCCGCCGAAAAGCTTGCCCAGGGCCGGATAGGACATGCCGAGCAGGGACCGGCACAGGGCCATGGCCGCCTGCCGGGCGAACACCAGCTCCTTGCGCCGGCTCTGGCCGATCAAGTCGCGCACGGTGAGCCCGAAGTGGCTGGAGGCCACCTCCAGGATGCGCTCCGGCGTCAGCTCCGGGACTTTTTTGTCCTCGGACAGGCGGATGTGGCGCAAAAAATCGGCTTCGGTCAGTTCCCGGCCGGCATGCTGGCGAAAGGCCTCGATGCGCAGGAGCACGCCTTCCAGGCGGCGAAAGCTCTCGAAGCGGCTGGCCAGGGTCAGGGTCTGCTCCCGGGACAGGCCCAGGCGCTTGTCCCGGTTGGCCTGCTCCACGAAATGGATGCGCACGTCCAGGTCCGGGGCCTTCAAATGGACCATGAGCCCCCATTCCAGGCGGGAGCGCAGGGTGGGGTCCAGGAAATCGCAGGAAGAGGCCCGCTCGGTGCTGGAAAAGACCATCTGCCTGCCGGCGTCGTGGAAGGCGTTAAAAAGCGAGATCAGCTCCTGTTCCAGGTCCGGAGCCCGGGCAATGTCCGTCAGTTCGTCGATGAAAAGCCAGTCATAGGCCTGGAAGGCGGCCCGGACCAGGTGGCGGCTTTCCGGCGGGGAGGCGGCGTAGCGGTTCTGGATGTCGCCGACCGATCCGTGGAAGATGGCGATCCCCTCGCGGCCTCTGGCCACGGCATTG
>CAZBER010000044.1:26354-34877 GCA_964490985.1 uncultured Desulfovibrionaceae bacterium
CGTGTCCGGGTGATGGCGTTGGCCATGGCCCGCAACAGATGGGTCTTGCCCGAGCCCGAGGGGCCGCAGATGAGAAACGGATTGTAGCGCACCTCCCGGCCCCGGGCCACTTCCTGGGCCAGGGCCAGGGGGAACTCGTTTTTCTCGTTGACCAGGAAGGTCTCGAAGGTGAAGCGGTGGCCATAGGGAAAGTCCGTCAGCCCGCCGCCGGCTTCCTCCACGGACTGGGAGGCATGCAGAGCGGCCCGGGCGTGCCGGGTCCGGTAGCGCACCACATAACCCGGCCCCAGGAACTGGCTGACCTGCTTTTCGAACAGCCCCTTGACCGAGCCTTCGAACCAGGCGGCAAAATAGGCATGGGGAAAGGAAACGCAAAAAGTCTGGTCCGGCTCGCTGACCGTGAGGTCCAGGGGGTCGAACCAGCGGCGCAAGTCCTGTTCGGGGCAGGTGCGCGACAGATGCTGGCGGAAATCGTCTTTGAGCACGCTGTCACCGGGGAAAAAAGGGGTACCGGGCATCAACGGCCCTTTTCAAATTGCAAAGCCATGTCAGTTGTTTAAAAAGAGTCCCGGCCTTTCTCCCCAAGGCCGCGAGAATAGCATTCCATAGCCTAATTCAGCCCCGAAGCCAAGGGGCCGGGCCGAGTGTTGCCAAGGCCGAAAAAATGGGCCAAGACTTGCCCCTGCCGGCGGCCAAGGCCGGGAAAAAGGGAGAACCGGGCATGACCCTTGAGGTGAAAAAAACCGTCGCGGAGATCAACAAGCGCATCGAGAAGGGCAAGGCCGTGGTCCTGACCGCCGCCGAAATGGTGGAGGCGGTGCGGCGCATGGGCAAGGTCAAGGCGGCCAAGGAAGTGGACGTGGTCACCACGGGCACGTTCTCGCCCATGTGCTCCTCGGGCATGCTGTTCAATTTCGGCCAGGAACCGCCGGTCATCAAGGCTCAGAAGGTCCGGCTGGGCAATATCCCGGCCCATGCCGGCCTGGCCGCGGTGGATGCCTACCTCGGCTGCACCGAGCTGCCCAAGGACGATCCCCTCAACAAGATTCACCCGGGCCGGTTCAAGTACGGCGGCGGCCACGTCATCGAGGACCTGCTTCGCGGCAAGGCCGTGCGGCTGTGGTGCGAGGCCTACGGCACGGACTGCTATCCGCGCCGGGAGCTGGAAAAGGACATCACCCTGGCTGACCTCAAGTACGCGGCCCTTTTCAATCCGCGCAACTGCTACCAGAACTACAATGTGGCCGTGAACCTCACCAGCCGCATCGTCTACACCTACATGGGGCCGCTCAAACCCAATGCCCGAAACGCCAACTTCGCCACGGCCGGCGAGCTCTCGCCCCTTTTCAACGATCCGTACTTCCGCACCATCGGCCTTGGCACCCGCATCTTCCTCGGCGGCGGCATCGGCTATGTCATGGGCGCCGGCACCCAGCACGATCCCAAGCCCAAGCGCAACGAGCGGGGCATACCGCTGTCGGCCTCGGGCACGCTCATGGTCAAGGGCGACCTCAAGGGCATGAACGCCCGCTATGTGCGCGGCGTGTCCATCCTGGGCTACGGCGCGTCCCTGGCCGTGGGCGTGGGCATCCCCATCCCGATTCTGAACGAAGACATGGCCTTTTTCACGGGCGTGTCCGACGCGGACATCGAGATGCCCGTCAAGGACTACGGCCACGACTATCCCAACGGCGTCAACCGGGTGCTGGGGCATGTCACCTATGCCGAGCTGCGCTCGGGCGAGGTGGCGATAAACGGCAAAAAGACCCAGGCCGTGCCCGTGACCAGCCTGTCCCTGTCCCTGGAAGTGGCCCAGACGCTCAAGTCCTGGATCGAGGAAGGCAAGTTCCTTTTGACCGAGCCCGTGGAGCCCATCCCGTCGGAATAGGGGCTTTGGCGGCAAGCCGGGGAAGGCTTTACAGTCCTCTTCCTTTGGTGTACCCAAACGGGTTCTTTCATCCTGAGAGGAGGACCGATCATGGCCAAGCACAAGAAGCACGAGCGCAAAAAGGAACTGGACCGCCGCCGCAAACGCCGCGAGGAGCGCCTCAAGGAGCGCGTCCGCCAGGCCATTGCCGCCAAGAAAGCGTAAGACGGCCGCCGTTTCCACGCTGCGTTTTTTCTTTTCGACCGACTTCCCGGAGAACCGGGCGAGGAGTTCCTCCTTGCCCGGGTTTTCGCGCCACGGCTACGGGGGTGGGCGTCATGCCCTTGTATGAATACCGTTGTCCCGCCTGCGGCAGGGTCTTCGAGGAACTGCGTCGTACCAGGGACGAAGGGGATGCCCCTTGCCCGGACTGCGGCCGCGCCTCGCCCCGCATCGTTTCCTTGTCCGCCTTTGCCTTAAAGGGCAGCGGCTTCTATGCCACGGATCACGGCGACCGCCGGCCGGCCTCGTTTCGCCGCGACGGCAAGGGCACCATCAAGGGCACGGCCGTGCCTGTGCCGCAGCTGGCCCGGGACCCGTCCCGTCCCCATGACGCCGATGACCCCGATTCCATAGTCCCCGAAGATGCCGAAAGCGGTTCCGCAAACGCCAAGGAGGGCGCATGATCGAGCGCTATACCCGTAAGGCCATGGGCGAGCTGTGGTCCCTGGAAAACCGCTTTGCCGCCTGGCTGGAAGTGGAACTGGCCGTGTGCGAGGCCTGGGCCGAGCTCGGGGCCATTCCCGCGGCCGACATGGCCGTGATCCGGGAAAAAGCCGGATTCGACGTAGCCCGCATCCTGGAAATCGAGGAAACCACCCGCCACGACGTCATCGCCTTTTTGACGGCCGTGGAGGAGCGGGTGGGGCCGTCGGCCCGGTTCATTCACCTGGGCTGCACCTCCTCGGACATCGTGGACACGGCCAACGGGCTGCTGCTGACCCGGGCCGGGAACCTGATCCTGGCCGGCATCGACAATCTCCTGGCCGCCATTCGCGAACTGGCCATGCGCCACAAGGGCCAGCTCATGATCGGCCGCACCCATGGCATCCATGCCGAGCCCTTGAGCTTTGGCATGAAAATGGCCTCGTTTTACGCCGAGTTTTCCCGCCACCGGGAGCGCTGCGCCGCGGCCTTCGAAGGGGCTCGGGTAGGCAAGATCTCCGGAGCCGTGGGCGGCTACGCCCACCTCGACCCCAGGGTCGAGGCCATTGCCCTGGCCCGCTTGGGTCTGGCCGTGGACCCGGTTTCCACCCAGATCGTGCAGCGCGACCGCCATGCCGCCTATTTCACGGCCCTGGCCTTACTTGCCGGCGGGGTGGAGCGCCTGGCCACGGAGCTGCGGCATCTCCAGCGCACCGAGGTCCTGGAGGCCGAGGAAGGCTTTGCCAAGGGGCAGAAAGGCTCCTCGGCCATGCCCCACAAGAAAAATCCCATCTCGGCCGAAAACCTGTGCGGCCTCTCCAGGCTGGTGCGCAGCAATGCCCTGGCCGCCATGGAGAACATGGCCCTGTGGCACGAGCGCGACATCTCCCACTCTTCGGTGGAGCGCGTGATCATGCCCGATTCCACCATCCTGGCCGACTACATCCTGGCCCGGCTGGCCGGCATCCTCAAAAACCTCAAGGTCAACCCGGACAACATGGCCCGCAACCTCATGGCCTCCTACGGGCTTTTTTATTCCCAGCGGGTGTTGCTGGCCCTGATCAATACGGGCATGGACCGCCAGAAGGCCTATGAGGCGGTGCAGCGCGTGGCCATGGCCTGTTGGGAAGGCAAACGCTCCTTTCCCGAGGCCGTGCGGGCCGACGCGGACATTGCCGGACGGCTGTCCGCCGCGGTCATGTCCGAGCTGTTCGACCCGGCCTATTACCTCAAGCACGAAGACCTGATCTATTCCCGGGTCTTTGGCCAAGCATCGGGCCAGGCATCGCAAAAATGATCCTTTTACCGGCGCTACGGTAAAAGAGGGCGGTAAACCACTTTTCAAAGCAGCCCGGCTTTTGTATGCCAAAGGCCAAAAGGGCAGCAACGGGGAGTCTCATGTCGTGCGCGAGCGACCAGTTGGACGCCAAGGCCATGCGTGGCCGTTTGGCCAGTCTGCTTCTTGAGAAGTCTTACCGGGCCGGCGAGGTGGTGCTCACCTCGGGTCGCAAAAGCGATTATTATTTCGACTGCAAGCAGACCGCCCTGCATCCCGAGGGGGCCTGGCTCATCGGCAACCTGCTGTTCGACCTGCTGCCGGCCGACGTGGTCGGCGTCGGCGGCATGACGCTCGGGGCCGATCCCCTGGTCACGGCCGTCAGCCTCGTTTCCCACCTGCGGGGCCGGCCCATGCCGGCCTTTATTGTGCGCAAAACCGCCAAAGGCCACGGCACCAACCAGTTCCTGGAAGGGCTGTCCAATTTCAAGCCCGGCGACCGGGTGGCCCTGCTCGAAGACGTGGTCACCACCGCCGGCACCCTGCTAAAGGCCATTGACCGGGTCCAGGAGGCCGGGCTCACCGTGGCCGGCGTCCTGACCGTGCTCGACCGCCAGGAAGGCGGAACCGAACGCCTGGCCGAGCGCGGCTTCTCCCTGTCCGCCGTGTTTACCCGACAAGCCTTGCTGGACGCCGCAACCCACGGCCCAAAGCCGTAATTTCGCCCGGCTTATGAAACGACTCGGCAGCGCCCTGGCCCTTATGTGCCTGCTGCTTGTTCCCGGCCGCCAGGCGGCAGGGGAGTGGGCGGCCGACATCGTGGACATGGAATGGTCCCCGCCACGGCTTGTTGCCGTTGACAAAAAAGCCCAGTCCCTGGCGGTCATGACCCGCCAGAGCCCGCTTCGCGTGCTCGCGTCCATTCCCTGCGCCACGGGCCAGGAACTGGGCGACAAATCCCGGGAAGGCGACCTCAAGACCCCGGAAGGCGTCTATTTCATCACCACCCGCAAGAGCGCGGGCCTCAATTTCGAGCTCTACGGCGACCTGGCCTTTCCCCTGGATTTTCCCAACCCCGTGGACGTGCTGCGCAAGAAATCCGGGCACGGCATCTGGATCCACGGCCGGGGCCACGCCATCGTTCCCTTTGAGACCCAGGGTTGCGTGGCCCTCAATACCCCGGACCTCCATCGCCTGGACCCGGAACTGGCCGAGCGCATGCCCGTGATCATCGCCGACGAGATCCGCCAGGACGGCGCCAGCGCCCAAAAGCTCAAGGAAGAGGCCCGGGAAGTGGTGGACGCCACCAATGCCTGGGCCAAGGCCTGGCAGAACAAGTCCGAGGCCTTTTTCTCCTTTCACGACGCCGAAAAGTTCGCCATCACCGAAGGCCAGCCCTTTGCCGCCTTCAAAAGCCACAAGGAACGCCTGTTTCGGTCCCTGCCCTGGATCCAGGTGACCTTGCTCGACGTGCGGGCCGTGCCGGGCCCGGATTACTGGGTCACGTATTTCATTCAGGTGTACCGCTCGCCGAGCCTGGTTTCCCAGGGCGTCAAGCGCCTGTACTGGCAGCGCGGCACGGACGGCCGCTTTCGCATCGTGGGCATGGAATACGAGGAAATGCCCGTCACCCTGGTGGACAAGGGCGCGGCCAAGCCTGTGCAGACGGCCGCTGCTGTGGATGAGGCCGAAACCGACACCCGCAAGCCCGACAGCGTGAGCGAAGAAGAGGTTCAGATCCGGCAAATCGTGGACGCCCACCAGGCGGTCATGGAAAAGATGGCCAAAAAGGCCTTCCACGCCTTGCGCCTGACGCGCCAGCCCACTCCCGAGGACGAGGCCATCCTGGAAGTGGCCCAGACCGGGCCTGTGCGCCTGGCCACCCAGGCCGCGCCGTCCGTAGCAACGGCCCCGGTGGTCACGGACGCCCTTCCCGCAGCCCCGCCCGCGCCGCCGGCTCCGGTTCTGGCCGCGCCGGCCCAGCCGGCCAAACCGGCTGCTCCGGCTCCGGTCGTGGTTGCCGCCATGGCCCCGGCTCAGCCTGCTCCGGCTGCCCAGCCTGCCCCAACGCCAACGCCGCCGGCCCCGGCCCCGGAAGCTCCGACTTCGCCGGACGCGGCTCCGGCCCCGGCCGCAACGGCCCAAGAGGCCAAGCCGGCCCCGGCCGCGGCTCCGGCTCCAGCCCCGGTTCCGTCCGTGGCGCCGGAGCGCGTGGGCGCGATCGCAGCCATGGTGGAAGCCTGGCGCAGCGCCTGGGAGAGCGGCAAGCTGGACGAATACATGGCCTTTTACACGGATGCCGCCCGCCAGGGCAGCCTGCGGGGCAAGGCGGCCATCCGGGCCCAGAAGGCCGGCATCTGGCGCGGCAACGAGCCCGATCGCATCAAGATGGACGTTCTGGCCGTCAAGGCTGCGGAAAACGGTTCCTACACCGTGGTGTGCGCCGAGGAGTACGAGAAGGATCGCGGCAAGGTCAGCAAAGGCTACAAGACCCTGACCCTGATGCCGTCCGGTGCAAGCTTCCTGATCGTTTCCGAACGCTGGAGCCGGGCCAGGCCCGACCTTGGTCCGGACCAGCCCGCGCTGCCCGCCCCAAGCCTCCAGGCCCAGCCGAGCGCCCCGGCGGCCGCCGCCGCGGCCGCACCGCCCGCTGCCGGTTCTGCGGCCCCGGCTCCGGTTGCCGCCCAGGCCCCGGCCAAGGCCGAAGCTTCGGCCAAGGACCGCGAGGCCGCGGTGGCGGCCATGGTCGAAGCCTGGAGAAGCGCCTGGGAAGCCGGCCGCGTCAATGACTACGCCCAGTTTTACGCCCTGGGCGCCGTCCAGGGCGACCGCCGGGGCCGGGACGCCATCCGCGACCAGAAGGCGGACATGTGGAAAGACAAGGCTCCGCGCCGGGTCGCCTTGACGGACATGCGCATCACCCCGCGCAAAAACGGCTTCCAGGTCACCTGCGTCCAGGACTACCAGAGCCGGGACGGCAGCGGGGACAGGGGCCGCAAGACCCTGTACCTGGCTCCATCGGGCAATGGCTTCGTCATTGTGGATGAAAAATGGAGCAGGATGTAAATGGCCGGCAGCGGCAAGATCGACATCCTGCTGCTCCGCGATGCCGCCGGCGTCAGGCGGTACCGGCTGTCCGTGGGCTGGCTGCGGGTGTTGTGGACCGCGCCGCTGGTGCTGGTGCTGCTGCTCGGGGCGGCCCTGGCCGTGGCCAACCATCTGCGTGACGACAACATTGCCCTGGCCAAACGCAACGAAGCCATGCGGGCCGAACTCGACACCGCTGGCGAACGGTTGATGCGCCTGGAAAATCTGGAAAAAATTCTGCGTTCCGAGGACGCCACCGCCCTGGAAACCCTGATCGGTTCCTACAACCCGGCCAACCCCGGCTGGTGGAAACCCCAGGCCGAGGAACGCAAGGAAGCTCCCCAAAAAGACCGCGAGGCGGCCAGGCCCGACCTGACCAGGCTCCTGTCCCGGGTGGACGCCAACCAGGCCGGCGTGGACAACCTGCGGGTCAAGATGGAAAACCGCAGGCTCCAGCTCAACTTCGACCTGAGCAATGTCACGCCCCAATCCGGGCTGGTCGGCCGGGCCGAGGTGGCCCTGGTGGCCAACGACGCCAGCCTGGTGACGCTTAAGCCCGAAAAGGACGAACTCAACTTCCAGATCCAGCGCTTCAAGCAGATCGCGGCCAGCCTGGCCCTGCCCGCCAAGGTCGAGCCCAAGGACATCTACGGCCTCAAGCTCTCCATTGTCGACCCCAACGGCAAAGTGGCCTTCAGCCAGGTCTATCCCCTGCCCAAAGACTGATCCGCCGGCCATGATCCGCTGCTACGTCAACTGCAACCTGCGGGTGGCCGATCGTCGCCCGGAAATCCTTCTCCGGCACCTTGAAGGCCGGGTGCCCCCGGAACTGGGCCTGGACCCGGTGCTCATGGACGCCAAGGACGCCTCCTGGCACAAGGCCATGGCCCGCCGCCTGGACGACGCCGGCCTGGCCCGGAGCCTGCACCTGCCCTT
Source organism: uncultured Desulfovibrionaceae bacterium (assembly GCA_964490985.1). Taxonomy (GTDB): domain Bacteria; phylum Desulfobacterota; class Desulfovibrionia; order Desulfovibrionales; family Desulfovibrionaceae; genus Solidesulfovibrio. The sequence goes on from CAZBER010000044.1 coordinate 34,226, forward strand.
TTTCGACCTCCAGCCCGGCAGCGCCGACGCCCGCATCCGGGCCGCCTCCCGGGACCGCCTCATGGAGGCCTTCGAAACCGCAACCCTCTACAACCCCGACCACCTGGTGGGCCACTCCGCCTACAACCGCTTCCTCTACATCCACTCCTTCCCGGACTGGGCCGAGCGCGCCGCCGATACCTGGGCCGAAGTCCTGGCCGCCTGGCCCGACCACGCTCCGCTCTACCTCGAAAACACCTTTGAAACCGATCCGGACACCGTGGCCAAGGCCGTGGCCGTCCTGATCGAACGCCTGCCCGAAACCCAGGCCGGCCGCGTGGGTTCCTGCCTGGACGTGGGCCACTGGTTCAGCTTCGCCGAAGGCGCGTCCCGCCAAAACCTCGACGCCTGGATCGCGGCCCTGGCTCCGACCCTCAAGCACCTGCATCTCCACGACAACGACGGCTCCTTTGACCAGCACCTGGGACCCGGCCAGGGCCGCATCCCCTTTGCCCGGCTCTTCGACCTCCTGGCCGGCCACCATCTCCAACCAACCGCAACCTTCGAACCGCACACTGAGACCGCCTTTACCCAGACCCTTATGTTCGTAAGCGAGCATCCCTATTTTCGTTGAGCGAGAGACGCCTCCGGCGGCCAGGGCTCTGCCCTGGAC
>CAZBER010000045.1:0-6291 GCA_964490985.1 uncultured Desulfovibrionaceae bacterium
GGGTCTGGGGCAGCGCCCCAGCATCCAGGGCAGAGCCCTGGCCGCCGGAGGCATTGACCGCCCCAGCACTTCAAAGCGACTAGGCACCTTCTTCCCTTGTTATATCTCGCGATTGGCGTCCCGGGCGCGAATTTCGGCGCGTTTGATCTTGCCGCTGATGGTTTTGGGCAGCTCGGCCACGAAGTCGATGATGCGCGGGTACTTATAGGGCGCGGTTTCCTGTTTGACGTGGTTTTGCAGTTCCTTGGCCAGTTCTTCCGACGGGGCAAAGCCCGGGGCCAGCACCACCGTGGCCTTGACCGCCTGGCCGCGCACGGGATCGGGCACGCCGGTCACTGCCGCCTCCACCACGGCCTTGTGGGTAATGAGCGCGCTTTCCACTTCAAAGGGGCCGATGCGGTAGCCGCTGGATTTGATGAGGTCGTCGGTGCGGCCCAGGAACCAGTAATAGCCGTCCTCATCCATCCAGGCCTTGTCGCCGGTATGGTAATAGCCGTCGATCATGACGCTGGCCGTTTTTTCCGGCTCCAGCAGATAGCCGGTGAAAAGCCCGAGGTTTTTGCCGTCTTCCAGCTTGAGGCAGATTTCGCCTTCCACGCCCGGCGGGCAGACCTTGCCCTCCTCGTCGAGGATGGCCACGTTCCAGCCTGGGGCCGGCCGGCCGATGGAGCCGGGTTTGGGCGTCATGCAGGGGAAGGTGCCGATTTGCAGGCAGGTTTCGGTCTGGCCGTAGCCTTCGTAGATGGGCAGACCCGTGATTTCCTTCCAGGCCTTGAACACGCCGTCGTTTAAAAGCTCGCCGGCCGTGGTGCAGTAGCGCAGGGCCGACAGGTCGTATCGGGAGAGGTCTTCGCGAATGAGGAAGCGGTAGACCGTGGGCGGCGCGCAAAAGCTGGTCACCTTGTGCGTAGTTATGATGTCGAGCAGTTCCGCGGGCACGAACTTGCCCCGAAAATCCCAGGTGAACACCGTGGCGCCGGCCATCCACTGGCCATAGAACTTGCCCCATACCGCCTTGCCCCAGCCCGTGTCGGCCAGGGTGAGGTGGATGTCGCCGGGGTCCAGGTTGTGCCAGTAGACGCCCGTGGCCAGATGGCCCAGGGGATAGCCGTGGTTGTGCTCCACCATCTTGGGCATGCCAGTAGTGCCCGAAGAAAAGAAGATGAGCAGGGTGTCGGGTCCCCCCGGAGCGTCGCAGGGACGGGGGAAGGACTCGGAGGCGGCCTCGCGTATGGCGGCGTAATCGAGCCATCCGTCGGGCACGGGGGAAGTTCCGGCCTGGATGAGTATTTTGAGGGTCGGGCAGGTCGGCCGGGCCGCCTCTACCCGGGAGACCACCGAATCTTCGGCGATCACGCCCTTGATGCCGGCGTAGTTGATCCGAAAGTCGATGTCGTGGGGTGTGAGCAGGTTGGGTGAAGGCACGGGCACGGCTCCGAGCTTGTGCAGGGCCAGCATGGTCACCCACCATTCCACCCGGCGGTAGAGGATGACCATGACCCGGTCGCCTTTGGCCAGGCCGGCGGCCTGAAAGGCATTGGCCAAGCGGGTGGACTCCCGGCTGAACCAGGCCAGGTCGAAGTCGCGGCGCGTGCCGTCCGGGCCGATGTGGATCATGGCCGGCCGGGTCGGATCGGCGGCTGCTTCGACATCCAGGAAGTCGAAGGCGAAATTATAGTTGTCCGGAACGGAAACGGAAACGGTCTCCACCAGTTCGCGATAGGTCTTGGGTCGCAGTTTGGCGACAGGCATGTGCGGGCTCCCGAGGCAAAGAGTTTAGATGATCACGTCCAGAAACTCGGCTTCCTGATCGTCCAGCCCCCGCATGGCGTGGGGGGTGCGGGAGGAAAAATAGAGGCAGTCGTGGGGGTCGAGGACCAGGGCTTCTTCCCCGAGGCGCACTTCCAGGCGGCCGCGCAGCATGTAGATGAACTCTTCGCCCAGGTGCTGGTTGAACTCCATGTCCGACTCCGCCTTGGGCGGCACGGTGACGATAAACGGCTCCATGGCCGGCTTGTGGAAGCGGTAGGCCAGGGCCTGGTATTTGTAGGCCTTGCGCCGGTCCACGGACAGCCCCTGGTCGGCCCGGACCAGGGAGTAGGTCTTGAGATGGGCTTCGTCGCCGGTGAGCAGGGACGTCAGATCCACGCTGCACGCCTTGGCCACTTTGTAGAGATAGCTGACTGGAATCTCCCGCTCGCCGGTTTCGTATTCCAGGACCTGCTCCGGCGCCACGCCCGTCGCTTCCGCCAGGGCTTCGGAAGAAAACCCCGTCACTTCACGGATGCCGCGAAGCCGCATGGCGATTTCCCGCACCGGCCCGATCTCCTTGCTCATAAAGTCCCCTTGCCTGAGGTTTGCGTTGTAAAATCGATCCGCTGTCATTTCGCAGGAACCAAGGCCTTGTCAATTTCTTTCCTGGCCCGTCCCCCGTGAAAAACGGCTGGAATTTCGGCCGCCGTTGGGCTATGCGAAATCTTTCACGGGGCAGTGCCTTCCCGCCCCATCCCACCATATTTTTACGAGGTAGCTATGAGCGACAAAAAGCTTGGCGATCGCATTCGTGTCTATCGGGAACGGCAGGAGCTCAGCCGCGAAGAACTTTCCCGGCGCACCGGCCTTTCCGAAGATTTCCTGACCGCCCTGGAAGAAGAGGATGTCACCCCGTCGCTTGGACCGCTCCTCAAGATCTCCCGGGCCTTGGGCCAGCGCCTGGGCACGTTCATGGATGACGCCGTGGACGGCGACATGTGCATGGTCTGCCGGGCCGACCTCGGAGACGACGACGCCGTGCTGCGAAAGGCCCGGGGCAAGCGCGCCTCTTTCCGCTACCACGCCCTGGGCGCCACCAAGACCGACCGCCACATGGAGCCTTTTTTCATTGAAATCTACCCCGACGAGGAAAACGGCGGCCAAAAGCCCTTGTCTTCCCATGAGGGCGAGGAATTCATCGTGGTGGTCTCGGGCGAACTCGATGTGCAGATCGGACCCGAAGCCTACATGCTCGGTCCCGGCGATTCCATTTACTTCAATTCCGTGGTGCCCCATTATGTCGGTTGCGGCAATGTGGAGAAGACCGAAATCTATGCCGTGCTCTACATCCCGGAATAATAAAGGAGTCGCCCATGACTTTCGTGCCGCCCTTGCGTGATTTGACCCTGGGTCAACTCCTCAATGAAACGGCTTCCAAATACCCGGACCAGGACGCCGTGGTCTATGTGGACCGAAACTATCGCCTGACCTGGCGGCAGTTCGACGAGCTCACCGACGAGCTGGCCAAGGGGCTCATGGCCCTTGGCATTGAAAAAGGCGAAAAAGTCGCGGTCTGGGCCACCAACGTTCCCTTCTGGGTGGCCTTGATGTTCGCCACGGCCAAGATGGGAGCCATCCTGCTGACCGTCAACACCGCCTACAAGCGCAACGAACTCAAGTACCTGCTCACCAACTCCGAAGCCGAAAACATCTTCATCATCAACGGCTTTCGCGACTCGGACTATATTGAAATCCTCTACGACTTGGCTCCGGAACTGCGCACCATGCAACGCGGGTCCATCAAGAGCGAGACCTTCCCGCACTTGAAGCGCGTCTGCTTTCTGGGCGTGGAAAAACACCGGGGCATGTATTCCATCCCCGAGATCATCGGCCTGGCCCGCATGGTCACGGACGAGGAGTTCAAGGCCCGCCAGGACAGCCTGTCCTGCCACGACGTGGTGAACATGCAGTACACCTCGGGCACCACGGGCTTTCCCAAGGGCGTCATGCTCAGCCACCACAACATCCTCAACAACGGCTATTCCATCGGCCAACGCCAGCGGTTCACCAACAAGGACAAGCTCCTCATCCACGTGCCGCTATTCCACTGCTTTGGCTGCGTGCTCGGCGTCATGGCCTGCTTCAACCACGGCACCACCATGGTGTTCACCGAGGTTTTCAATCCGGTCCTGTCCATGATGTCCATCGAACAGGAGAAATGCACCGCCGTTTACGGCGTGCCCACCATGTTCATTGCCATGCTGGAACATCCGTTGTTTCCGAAATTCGACTTTTCCTCCTTGCGCACGGGCATCATGGCCGGCTCGGTCTGTCCGGTCCAGACCATGCGCCAGGTGACGGAAAAGATGAACATGAAGCAGATCACCAGCGTCTACGGCCTCACGGAAAGCTCACCCGGCATGACCCAGTCCGATGTCGACGATGCCTACCATTACCGGGTGGAAACCGTGGGCCGGGCCTTCCCCCATGTGGAAGTGAAGGTGCTCGATCCCCAGACCTACGAGGAACTGCCGCGCGGCAAGCAGGGTGAGCTTTGTTGCCGGGGCTATAACGCCATGAAGGGCTACTACAACAACCCCGAGGCCACGGCCAAGTGCATCGACGCAAACGGCTGGCTGCACTCCGGCGACCTCGGCGTCATGGACGAAAACGGCTACGTGACGGTCACCGGCCGCATCAAGGACATGATCATCCGGGGCGGCGAGAACATCTACCCCCGGGAGATCGAGGAGTTCCTCTACACCATGCCCGGCATTGCCGACGTGCAGGTGGCGGGCGTGCCGAGCCGCAAGTACGGCGAGGAAGTGGGCGCGTTCATCATTTTGCGCAAGGACGTGGAAATGGCTCCCGAGGATGTGCGCGACTTCTGCCGGGGCCAGATCGCCTGGCACAAGATTCCCAAGTACATCGCCTTTGTGCAGGAATTTCCCCTGACCACCAGCGGCAAGGTGCAAAAATACAAGTTGCGGGAACTGGCGGCCAAGCTGTTTCCGGAAGCGATGCGGTAAAAGGGAGAAAGGACGCCTCCGGCGGCCAGGAGGGGCGATGCCCCTCCTGGAGCACCCCACCCCAAAAACATGGCAGCAGGCTTATTGAAAAAAGGCTCTTGCAAAAATCAGACGTGGCTTTTGTCCACAGCGGACTCGTGTTGCAATGCCCCGAATCCGCTGCGGGTTGCCAAAGGGCAAAGCCCTTTGGTCGCCGCGGGCTTCAAAAACAGCTCTTTTTGCAACAACCTCAAAAGACTTGTATTTTGTGCCCTGCTCGGCTGCCTGACGGTCGGCTCAAGCGACAAGGCCTGGTGCGCCGGCTCCGAGACCGTGTTTGCGGCCCTGTGGTCGGCGGCTGATCTGCAAAACAATGCGGCCGAAAAAAAATCCGGCAAACTGGGCCCGCCGGACCGGACGCCGCCGGCCTCCACCGCTGTCCCGGCCCTGCCGCCCGTGTCGGCTGCGCTGCAAGGGTCCATCCGCCGGGTGGACACGGGCGGAGCCAAGCTCGTGGCCCTGACCTTTGACTTGTGCGAGCTGGCCGACCAGGTCTCCGGCTATGACGGCGCGGTCGTGGACGCCCTGCGCGTCGCCAAGGCCAAGGCCACGTTTTTCGCCGGCGGCAAGTGGATGCGCTCCCACCCCAGGCGGGCCATGGAGCTCTTGACCGACCCGCTGTTCGAAATCGGCAGCCACGCCTGGACCCACGGCAATTTCGGCCAGCTCTCCCCCCAGGACATGCGCCGGGAAATCCTCTGGACCCAGGCCGAGTACGCCCTGCTGCGGACCGAGGCAGCCGCGCTTGCCCGGCAGCGCGGCCTGGACGACGCCGCCATCGCCCAAATCCCGGCCGCGCCTACGGTATTCCGCTTTCCCTACGGCCGCTGCCGGCCCGAAGCCCTGGCCCTGCTGGCCGAGCAAGGCCTGGCCGCCATCCAATGGAGCCTGACCAGCCGCGATCCCGAACCCACCGCCACGCCCGAGAGCGTCCTCAAGACCGTGCTGGAGCGCGTGCGGCCCGGGGACATCATCATCGGCCATGCCAACGGCAACGGCCACGGCACTGGCCAGGCCCTGCCCGCCCTGATAACGGAACTGCGTAAGCGCGGCTTCACCCTGGTGACGGTCAGCGAACTGCTGGCCGTCGGCCGGCCGGTCATTGCCTCGGACTGCTTTGACGCCCATCCCGGGGATACGGCCCAGTATGACCGCATTTTCGGCGACGGCACCACCCATCCCCGCAAAAAAAGCAGGCCGCGGCCCGAGCCGCAAGCTACCGTGCAGGAGCAGGAACGAGAGAAAGGGGGGATGTAAGCCTTCGGCGACCAAAGGGCTTTGCCCTTTGGAAACCCATAATGGATTGCGGGCGTTACAGAGTAATGGGATGTTCGTTGCGGTTTCAGGTTAGGCGTGATTTCCGCAAGAGCCTCATGATAGAGAAAAAGGACAGGACATGACGACCGCCATGCCATCGATTCTCCTGGCCAAGGGGCAACGGGACGTGGTTTTGCAGCCGGCCATGGCCAAC
>CAZBER010000045.1:6301-34096 GCA_964490985.1 uncultured Desulfovibrionaceae bacterium
TGGTGGCCGGGGCCAAGGGCACGGGCAAGACCGTGACCCTGCGGGTCCTGGCCGAGGGCTTAAGCGACCTCGGGGTTCCGGTCTTTCTGGCCGACGTCAAGGGCGACCTGTCGGGCCTGGCCCAGCCCGGCGGCGACGCTCCCAAGGTCGTCTCCCGGGCCAAGGACCTGGGCCTTGCATTCGCGCCCACAGACTATCCCGTGACCTTCTGGGACGTCTTCGGCCAGGCCGGCCATCCCCTGCGCACCACGATGTCCGAGATGGGGCCGCTGCTTTTGTCCCGGCTCCTGGGTCTCAATGAAACCCAGGCCGGGGTCATGGAAGTGGTCTTTCGGGCCGCCGACGAGGCCGGCCTGCTCCTCCTGGACCTCAAGGACCTGCGGGCCATGACGGCCCATGTCGGGGAAAACGCGGCCGAGCTGCGCACCCGGTTCGGCAACGTGTCCACGGCCAGCGTGGGGGCCATCCAGCGGGCGCTTTTGGCCCTGGAGGGCCAGGGCGGCCAGGCCTTTTTCGGCGAGCCGGCCCTGGACCTCGACGACCTGCTCCAGACCGATGCCGCCGGCCGGGGCATGATCAACGTGCTTTGCGCCGACAAGCTCATGCAATCGCCCAAGGTCTACGCCACCATGCTCCTGTGGCTTTTGTCCGAGCTTTTCGAGCGCCTGCCCGAGGTGGGCGATCCGCCCAAGCCCAGGCTCGTCTTTTTCTTTGACGAGGCGCATCTGCTTTTTGACGACGCGCCCAAGGCTTTGGTGGAAAAAATCGAGCTGACCGTGCGGCTTATCCGCTCCAAAGGGGTGGGCGTCTTTTTCGTCACCCAGTCGCCCCTGGACTTGCCGGACACGGTCCTGGGCCAGCTCGGCAACCGGGTGCAGCACGCCCTGCGGGCCTTTACGCCCAAGGACCAGAAAGCCGTGCGCGCGGCAGCCGACACCTTTCGGGCCAATCCGGCCTTTGACGCGGCCGAAGCCATCCTGAACCTGGGCGTGGGCGAAGCCCTGGTGTCCTGCCTGGACGACCGGGGCATGCCCGAGATGGTGGAGCGGGCCTTTATCGTGCCGCCACGAAGCCGACTGGCGCCCCTGACCGAGGCCGAACGCCAGGCCGTGGTCCAGGCCTCGACGCTCTACGGACATTACGAAAAGGCGGTTGACCGGCAGTCAGCTTTCGAGATGCTGCAAAACCGAGCCGAACGCCTGGCCCCGGCCGAAGAGCCGGCCCGGCGCGGCAGAAGCCAGACCGAACGCCTGGTGGGAGCCCTGGCCGAAAGCGCCCTGCGCTCCATCGGCAGCCAGATCGGCCGCCAGCTCGTCCGGGGAGTCCTGGGCTCGCTTTTCGGGGGCAGGCGCTGAATAGTGTCGTTTGGGAAGCCGTCGGCGACCAAAGGGCTTTGCCCTTTGGAAACCCATAATGGATTGAGGGTGTTACAACATAACGTTTATTGCTGCTTCACATTACGTTCGATTTTTGCAAGAGCATCATATTCTTGCAAATAAAACGATTCATTCAGGACACTTGTCCGTAATATCGCAGAAAAGAGATGCCCGAACGCCACGAAAACGAGGGGGCCGGCTGGCCCCCTTCGCTCAATAATACCGCCACTCGCCGGGTTCTTCCCGGAAATTCATGTCCAGCTCTTCGCTGATGCCCACCCGAATCTCCTTTTCCCCCTCGGCCAGGGTGACGTTTTTGGCCGGGTCAAAGCCCACGTCCAGGCAGACGCCCTCCCAGTGCTTGCGGATATGTTCAGCGGCCTTGCGGATATCTTCCTCCTGGCCGGGCCGTTTGAGCCAACGCGCTACCCACACCCACATGGCAAGCCTCCTTTTGTTGGTCAGGGGTTGACGAATTGCACCGGCACGGGCGAGGCGGCCACCACCTTGGCGGCCACCGTGCCGAGCGTCGTGGCTTCGGCCCCCCGGCTGTCCCCGCCGTGCCCCCTGGTAGTCATGACCACCAGGTCGGCTTTTTCCGTTTCTATGGCTTTGAGGATTTCCGTGGCCGGATCACCCTGGGTCAGGCGGACGGTCAGGTTCGGGCAGGCAGCCAGTTCCTTGCTGCAAATGGCCTCGAGCTTTTTACGGGCCTGTTCCAGCTCCCAGCCGTGAAATTCCCGCAGTTGGTCCTCGCCGGGATAGTTGCCGTAGGCCGGAAAATACCCGCACAGGTCCAGGCCCACGTACAGGGCCACCACCCGGGCCTGGTGCGCCTCGGCCAGCTCCCTGACGTGCGCGGCAGCTTGAAGCGAGCTTTTGGAGAGATCGGTGGGCCAGAGAATGGTGTTGTAGGCCATGGTTCCTCCTTTGGTGTCGCATGCGTCCCATGGGAAAGGGAATATGCCTTTTCCATAGCATGCTTCGCCGCAAAGGGAACCCCAAAAACGTCCGAAGCCGGCCGAAAATCGCTATCCGGCCGAAATGCCGGGCACTAAAGCCAATCCAGGCCGATGACGTGGGCGGCCAGGGGGCCGTGCACGCCCCGGACGTAGAAAAACTCGATGTCCCCGGTGCTGGACAGGCCGGAAACGCAGGTCCGGGCGCTGGGTTGGGACTGCCCGGCCAGGGTTTCCAGCCAGGCCCCCAGGTCGGGCAGCAGGCGGGAGCGGGCCACCAGGGCCACATGCAGCCGGGGCAGCAGGGCCGTGGCCCGCTCCTGGCCAGGCCCGGCGACCAAGATGAGACTGCCGGTGGCGGCCAGGGATTGGGACACGCCGGTCAAACCCATGTCCACCTCGGCCAGGGAAGGACACGGCCGTTCAGGCAAATCTTGGGGAGCCAGGACCGCGACCTCGACCTCGGCCAGGACCGAATCGGCGTCCATGGCTTCGATGTCGGCATGATCCCAGCGCACGGCCGTACGTACCTGGTGACGCGCGATGATGCCGGCCAGAATGGTCCGGGCCGCCTGCGGATCATGGGCCAGGTCAAAGGCCACGCCAAGGGCATCCAGGGCACGGGCCAGGGTATCGAAAGTGGCAAATTTTACGGGATCCGTTGGCCGGGAAGGACCGCGCTCGAGATCGAGTCGGGGCAGACCCGCGCCCACGGCCCGCAGCCGCCGGAGAATGGCTGTCTTGGCGCTGGCGTTCATGTCCGACCTCCACGGCGAGCTTGGGCCATGGCCTTGTAGCGCCGGGAAAAGGGACGCCTAAGCCCGGGAAAGGCTCGAGGACCCAGGAACCGGGCCAGGGGCGCGGCAGTCGGAAGCTTTGAGCACTGCTCGAGGTTGGGGTCAAGGCTTCGGACCACGGCCGCGGCCCCGGCAAAAAGCAGAGGATGCCGGGCCAACATGGCAAAGGCCGAAGTGGCCCAATCCCTCCCCTGCCCGGCCTGGCGGCAACGCAGCTCCTGGAGCAGGGCCGGATGGTCGATGCCGGCCGGACAGGCGGCAACGCAGGCGGCGCAGTGGGTGCAGGCAAATGGCTGGCGCGCGTCGCCCGGAGCCTGGTCGAGCAGTGGGGAAAGCACCGAACCCATGGGACCGGGGTAGACCGAGCCATAGGCATGGCCGCCCACGCTCTGGTAGACCGGGCAGACATTGAGGCAGGCGCCGCAGCGGATGCAGCGCAGAATCGGCCGCAGCACCGGATCGGCCAGGATGCGGGAGCGGCCGTTATCCAAAATGACCAGGTGCAGCTCCCTGGCCCCGTCGCGTTCCCCTGGCCGGCGCGGGCCGGTCAGAAGGGACAGGTGCACGGGCAGGGTCTGGCCCGTGGCCGCGGGCGGCAGGATGTCGAGCACTGCCGCCGCGTCGGCAAAATCCGCCACCACCTTTTCCAGGCTCATCAGCGCCACATGGATGGGTGGACAGGTGGTGGACAGGCGGATATTGCCCTCGTTTTCCAGCAAGACCAAAGTGCCGGTGGCGGCAACAGCCAGGTTGACGCCGGTGATGCCGGCATCGGCGGCCAGAAACTTTTGCCGCAGCGCCTGCCGGGCAATGCGGGTCAGGCCCGGGATATCGTCGCTGGTGCTGCCGAGCTTTTGGGCGAAAAGCCGGGCCACCTCCCCCCGGGACAGGTGCAGGGCCGGGGAGATGATGTGCGAGGGGGCATGGCCGGCCAACTGAATGATGTATTCGCCCAGATCGGTCTCCACAGCCTCGATGCCGGCCCGGGCCAGGGCGGCATTGAGGCCTATCTCCTCGCCGATCATGGACTTGCCCTTGACCGCCAGCCGCACCTGCCGGGATTTGAGGAGCTCCGTGACCAGGGCGGCGGCAGCCGGCCCGTTCTCGGCCCAATGCACCGTGCCGCCGGCCTCGGTCACCCGGGCTTCCAGCTTAAGGAGCAGGTCCGGCAGCCGGTCGAGGCTGCGCTGCCGCACGGCCACGGCCCGGGCCTGGCGCGCGGCAAAATCCGGCATGGCCTCGACCGAGCGTTCCCGAAGGTCCCGGATGTGGGCAAAGGCCTTTTCCAAAACCGCCCGCCGCTCGGGATCGGCCAGGATTGCGGCGGTGGCCGCGCCGAAATCGTGCCCATCCGCGCTCATGCCGCGCCTCCGGCCAGGACCTGGGCTAGATGCAGGGGCCGTATGGGGAGATTGCGCCGGGCCAGGACCGAGCCGACATTGAGCAGACAGCTCGGTTCGGCCACAATGACCATTTCGGCTCCGCTGGCCGCGATGTCGTCCACCTTGGCCTCCACAATGGCCTGGCTGACTTCCGGGTAATCCAGGCTGAACGCGCCGCCAAAGCCGCAGCAGCGTTCGGCCCGGGAAAGGGGCAGGAGTTCCAGGTCCCTAACCCGCCCCAGCAGGTCCCGGGTGGCCCCGCCGGCCCGCAAGACCCGGGTCACTTGGCAGGATTCGTGCAAAACCGCCCGGCCGGGAAAACGCGCGCCCACGTCGAGCACGGCCAGCTCGTCGACCAGAAACTGGCCGAGCTCAAAGGTCCTGGCCGCAAGGCGACAGGCCTGGTCCCGCCAGGGATCGTTTTGCGGAAAAAGCGTCGGATACCGGCGCACCATGGCCGTGCAGGAAGCCGAGGGGCACACCACGGCCTGGGCAGAGGCGAAAATTTCGATGAAACGCCGGGCCAGGGGCAAAACCAGGTCCGGCCGGCCGCGCTTGTAGGCAACCTGGCCGCAGCAGGTCTGGTCGGCCGGCAGGACCGGCCGCACTCCGGCCCGCTCCAGGACCAAGGCCGTGGCCTGGCCGATTTCCGGCAGCACATGCTCCACCAGGCAGGGAATAAAAAGATAAACCTCCACCCAGCCTCCCTTTGGTTGCGGGCGGTCATTACACCTTCCCCTTGAGGGGTCAAGGCCTGGCCGCGACAGCCGCTTTGGCCTTCACTGCGGCTTTCCATTTCCAACCCTTTGCGATACATAAGAAAAGGTAACGACAGCAATTCCCTTTCATGCCCTGTGCCGGCCGCGATCCGACTGGCCAAAAGCGGAGAAACGCCATGGACGTCACCACGCCTGAGGCTGCTTCCATCGCCGTTCGACTCGACGGGCTCAAGCTCGGTTCCCTGTTCACCTGGGAGGAGATGCGCGTGCTGGCCGGCTACCTGCATGAAAAGGCGTTTCCGGCCGGCACGGTGCTCATCCGGGAAGGCCGCAAGGAGAACGCCCTGGCCTTTATCGAGCAGGGCACGGTCACCATCCAGAAGGAGGAGGCCGGGGTCCCGGAGAAGCACATCATCGATCTTTCCCGGGATGCGGTCATCGGCGAAATCGCCTTTTTCGACAACGAGCCCCGCTCGGCCACGGTGGTGGCCAAGACCGACGTCATGCTCCTGATCCTGACTCGGGAACAGTACGACAGCCTAGCCGCGCAACACCCCGAGCTGGCCCTCAAGGTGGTTTTCTTCCTGGGCAAAGTACTCAGCCGCCGCCTGCGTCAGGCCACGGGCCGCTATGTGGGGCTCTTGGCCTGACGTCGCGACCTGGACGGCCAAGGACCTTTTGTCCGATATCGGCCTCAAGCCCCTAGGTCTGGGTGCTGGGGCGGCCTGGGGCGCGCTCAAAAAAAGCTTCCCGAACAAGCCCTTGCGCGGTATAGGGAAACCAGGATGCGGGGTGCTTCGGGCCTGGTCGTTGCCACGGGCCGGTCCTCGCGCCACACCCAGCCGTCGCGTCTGTTTTGGTCGCGGCGGCGCGAGGAGACACGCCATGCGCCGCATGTATCTTTTGGCCCTTCTGGCCCTGGCCTTTTCGGCCGGCTGCACCCGGCCGCCCTATGCCAGCCCTGGCAAGGAGCTGATCGACGTCGAGTACGATTATACGGACTGCTATTCCAAGGCGGCCCTGGCGGCCAACACGCCGCCCTATCCGGACTGCCCCCAGAACGTGGTGGACAAGGAAACCGACGCCTGCATGACTGAACGGGGCTACCAGCACCATTGGCGACTGTTCTAGGCCGCGCGGTTTCGCCCCTTGCCCTTTGGCCAGAAAGCATTATATTAAAACGTCACGGGGGCGCCCTGGTTTCGACGGGGATCGCAAAGCCCTGGTTGCAGGCCGAGGTGCCGCGAGGCCTCGTAAAACACGCGGCAACTGGTTAACTGCCAACGATTACGATTACGCCCTGGCCGCTTAATGACGGCCAGCGTCCTCTCGGCTGACGCCTGATACGCCGAAGCGGGACGCCACCCTTATCAGGCTGGCGCAAACCTCTGTCTGCCGGGGCGCGCGCGAGACATTTGGCGGACTGGCCAAGGGCGGCCCGGCCGGAAGGCCTGCCTGCGGCGAGATTGTTTTCCGGTCTAAGCCTGTAGACGCCTGGCGTGGAGCATTCTCGGACGGGGGTTCGATTCCCCCCGCCTCCACCAAATTTCAGTCCGATTTTAAGAAAGCGCAAAGCTGCATGGAGCCGGGCTCGCAAGGTCCGGCTTCGTCTGTTTTGGCGGCAGCGCACGTCCCCTCCCCGTGGCTGCAATTTTGGACGCGATCGCTTCGCCTTTCCGATGGCGGGGTTCTCCTGGACGGCGGCCAGCTTTTTTCCTCTCTCCATCTCCCTAAAAGGAATACGACTTCAGTCAATAAGCATTATCCGATCAGCGCCATCTCGTGTTATCGAACAAGCCGCGTTTCAAGAGCTCCTGCCGTTTAATGCCGTCAAAATTGAACTCGCCCTTGATGATATCCGGTCCGTTTTTTTTGGAAATTAAAGCAAGGATGATTGAAACTACAACGAAGCCACCAAAAGCAATAAACAACCAGATGATCCATTCCATTTTTTATGGATATCATAAAGGCAAAAAGCTGTCATCGTGATAAAGATGAAGCCTCCGAGCGCCTCCCCCACTTCGGATCGCCACCGAAATCAAGGCCCTGTCACCATCTGGGCAGGGTTCGGCAACCCAATAGCCGGCCGCTGCGGGATTACAACCGGCTAAAAAAAAGTTCATGGGCAAACGGGAACCGCAACAAAATGACCAGATCCGGAAAAATGTCCCGAACCGACCCTATCGTCATGCCATGTGGTATTCCTTGAGCTTCCACGAACCGGCCTTATGAAAGGCGTATACCCCTTAAGCTTCTTGGTTCCGCCGGTTTTCGTGCCGCCCGGGAAAGACAGCGCGCGCGTTGCCGGGATAAGCCCTGGACATCGCTTTGCAAGGCTTCAAGCTGTTGCGTCATGGACCAGAAACGCTTTTCCAAATCATCCAAGAGCTGCCGGAAATACCTGAGGGCGGCATCCTGGGCTTCGTGTTTTACCTGTAATACATTGAAATCACTCCTGTCTGTGGCCAAATGTTCTGTATGTAGCATTTCCGATCTCCCTGGAATGGATTTTCCCGTAGGCAGAGCCCATAGTTTCAGCCTATACAGAGCCGCATCAGGAAAGGCAATTCCCATTTCCAAATATGATGATAATGTGCCCAAATAGGGGACAGGACATGACATCCTACTGCCCAGCTCGAAAATACAAACAACCGTGCGTGCAGGTCCGCACGCTGTATGATATAGGATTAAATTTTACAGCAAAACGACATTATTGCCGTTATACGACACAGTGACGTCAACGATCCAAAGACATGTGATTTCAAAACGCAGGATATGAGCGCCCCGTCCGGAAGCGTCCTCGACAATGGCCATGTCTTGGCTTAAGCGATCGATTTTCGGAGGTATGCCATGTGCGGCAGATTCGTCTTGGCCGCTTCGCGCCGCCAGGTGGCCGAAGCCATGGGACTGCCGGGAATGCCCGATGTTCCGCCCCGCTACAACATCGCCCCGTCCCAGTTGGTGGAGGCCGTATATGTAGAGCGGGAGACCGGACAGCGCCGGGCCGGGCTTTTTCGCTGGGGGCTTGTGCCGTCCTGGGCCAAGGACCCGAAAATCGGCTCCCGGCTGATCAATGCCCGGGCTGAAACGCTTTTCGACAAACCGGCCTTTCGGGGAGCGGCCCGCTACCACCGCTGCCTGATCCCGGCCCAGGGATTCTACGAATGGCAGGCCCAGCCGTCCGGCGGCAAGGCGCCCTACTTCCTCACCCTGGCCGATGCCGGCGTCATGGCCCTGGCCGGGCTTTTCGAGCACTATGCCGACGCGTCCGGCCAGGCCATCGATTCCCTGACCATTGTGACGCGCCAAGCCACGGGCGTGGCCCGGCTGCTCCACGACCGCATGCCCGTGATCCTACCGTCAGACAGCCATGGCGACTGGCTTGCCCCAGGCCTCACCGACCGCCAGGGCATCGAGGAGCTGCTGGACCGCGCATTGCCGCCGACCCTGGCCGCCGTGCCGGTGGGAACCCTGGTCAACAGGCCCGACCATGACGGCCCGGAGCTCATTGAGCCCATCGGCCCGGCGCTTGAGGAAGCGTAAGGACCGTACCGGATCGTCAGGAACCGCGAAACGCGGTCAGGGTTCCGGGCGGGACCTGGTACAGGGCATTGCCGTTGAAGCGGTTTTTCGCCCGCACGCACAGCCAATAAAACGTGGGCCGCACGATGTGGCGGTTGCCGATCTGATCCAGCACGAGATGGCCGGCCATGCCCAGGCCCAAGCCTACCATCCAGGCCGGGGCAGTGCCCATGGCAATGAGCAGCCAGATGGCGAGCTGCCATTCCCAGGCGTGCAGGATGAGGAAAAGCCGATGGAGCTTGCCTTCCTCGCAACTGGCGAAAAAATGCTTCATCCCGCCCCAGCCCCGGTTGCACAGCACGTAATCCGTGACATGGTCGCAGTCGATGAGCACGCTGGACGCGCCAGCCACCAGGGCCGGCACGGCCTGGCCCGTGGCCGCATAGGCCAGCCCGGCCAGGGGCAAGGCGGAAAGACAGTGTTGGGAGAGCTTCACGTCAAAAATCCTATAACCGACCAAGTTAAAAAGCAGGAAAGATACCCCTATTGGGTGGGTCCGGGAGGGGCCACGCCCCTCCCGGCCGCCGGAGGCGTCCCCCCTACCCCATTCAAACGCCAGCCGCCGCAAAGGCTGCGCTGACCATGTCGCGGGCTTCTTCCTGCAGGGCGCGCAAGTGGTCCAGGCCTTTGAAGCTTTCGGCGTAAATCTTGTAGACGTCCTCGGTGCCCGAGGGCCGGGCCGCGAACCAGCCGTTTTCCGTCACCACCTTGAGCCCGCCGATGGGCGCACCGTTGCCCGGGGCTTTGGTCAGCTTGGCTCTGATGGGCTCGCCGGCCAGGGACGTGGCCGTGACCATGTCCGGGGACAGCTTGGCCAGGGCCGCCTTCTGGGCCGGGCTGGCCGGGGCGTCCAGGCGCTCGTAGACCGGCTGGCCGAAACGCGCGGTCAGGTCCGCGTAATGCTCGGCCGGGTCCTTGCCGGTTTTGGCCGTGATCTCGGCGGCCAGCAAGTCCATGATAAAACCGTCTTTGTCCGTGGTCCAGACCGAGCCGTCCAGGCGCAGATAGGCCGCGCCCGCGCTTTCCTCCCCGCCAAAGCCGAAGGAGCCGTCCACGAGCCCGGGCACGAACCACTTGAACCCCACAGGCACCTCGCACAGCCTGCGGCCAAGGGCGGCCGCCACCCGGTCGATCATGGCGCTGGACACCAGGGTCTTGCCCACGGCCGCGTCAGGGCGCCAACCTGAGCGGGTGGTAAACAGGTAGTTGACGGCCACGGCCAGATAATTGTTGGGATTTAACAGTCCGGCCGAACGGGTGACAATGCCGTGGCGGTCGTAGTCCGGATCATTGCCAAAGGCGATGTCATAGTGGTCGCGGTGGTTGATCAGCGGCTGCATGGCATAGGGCGAGGAGCAGTCCATGCGGATTTTGCCGTCCTTATCCACGGTCATGAACGAAAACGTGGGGTCCACCACGTCGCTGACCAGGGACAGGTTCAGCCCGTAGCGCTCCCGTATGGGCTCCCAGAAGGCCACGCCCGAGCCGCCCAGGGGATCCACGCCGATGCGCACGCCCGAGGCCCGGATGGCCTCCATATCCACGATATTGGCCAGATCGGCCACATACGGGGCCACGTAATCGTACTGCTCGGTGGTGTCGGCGGCCAGGGCGGCCGCAAACGAGACGCGCTTGACCCCGGCCAGGCCTGCTTCCAGATAACGGTTGGCCGCATCCTGCACGGCCGTGGTGATGTCCGTGTCGGCCGGGCCGCCGGAGGGCGGGTTGTACTTGAAGCCGCCGTCCTCGGGCGGATTGTGGGACGGCGTGATGACGATGCCATCGGCCAGGACGCCCTTGTGGTCGCGATTGAAGGTCAGGATGGCATGGGAGACCACCGGGGTCGGGGTGTAGCCCCGGCCGGACTGGATGCGTACGGCCACGCCGTTGGCGGCCAGGACTTCCAGGGCCGTGACAAAGGCCGGCTCGGACAGGGCATGGGTGTCCATGCCGAGATAGAGCGGGCCGGCGATGCCTTGGCCGGCCCGGTAGTCGCAGATGGCTTGGGCCGTGGCCAGAATATGGTCCTCGTTGAACGAGCCGGCAAACGAGGAGCCCCGATGGCCCGAGGTGCCGAACGACACGCGCTGGAGCGGATCGGCCGGATCGGGCTTGACGGCGAAGTAAGCCGCGACCAGGCGGGGCACGTTGACCAGAAGCGAGCGCGGAGCCGGTTTGCCGGCCAGGGGATGGGCCATGGCGGTTCCTCCTTGGAGATGGGCCGGATCATAGTGGCGCAAAGGCGGCGTGGCGTCCACCGGATGTGGCGTTTTCAAGGAAAAAAGCGGTGGGTCGATGTGCGTGCCCTGGCAGACCGGGCACTTGCCCGGCTTGGCCAGGCGGTCGCGCTTGGCAAAGACAAAGCCGCAGGCAGCGCACACGGCCGGCTGGATCACCAGCTTTTCCCCAGCATGCTGGGCCGAGCGGCGCAGGTGCTCCAAGGCGTCGAGCACGGCCCGCTCGGATGCCCGAAGCTGGCCGGACAGGTCCCGGACCGAGGCCGGTTCGGGCCGGCCGGCCAGGGCGTCGCGCACCGCCTGGGGCAGGGTCTGCTCCCGGGCGGCGGGAACGGTCGGAGCCTTGGGGCGCATGGCTTTCCCCTCATGTGGCGTCCACAAAATTCGTTCATGCGAATTTTGCGGATAATAACGTACGATTATTATCTTTTTTTGAAAAACATATTCATGCTTTTCAAGGGCGCACCACTAGATAAAATCCGGGTCTACCGCCGCCTTGCCGTTGCCGAGCATGAGTTTGACGAAACGCACCGAACGGTCGTCCACAGGCACGATGGGAAACCGGCCCCGGCAGGCGTCGCAGGCGATCAGCGTGGGCTTGACCGGGGCCACCACCGGCACTTCGCGCTGGCAAAAGGGGCAGGGAAACAAAAAGACCAGCTCCACGCCCACGGGCTTGACCGGGGTCAAGGGCTTGCGTTTTTCCGTGGTCATGGCCCTACTCCTCGATCAGGCAACGGCCGGTCATGGCCGTTGGCACGGGCAGGCCGGCCAGGGTGAGCAGGGTCGGGGCGATGTCGCCGAGCTTGCCCGGGGCCAGGCGCGCGTTTTTGCGGGCCGGGTCGATCAGCACCAGGGGCACGGGATTGAGCGTATGGGCGGTCATGGGACCGCCGTCCGGGCGCAGCATTTCCTCGGCATTGCCGTGGTCGGCGGTGAGCAGAATGCGCCAGCCCGCCCCCAGGGCCGCGGAGACGATGCGGCCGACGCAGGCGTCCACCGTGGCCACGGCCGCCTCGGCCGCCTCGATGC
This sequence comes from uncultured Desulfovibrionaceae bacterium, assembly GCA_964490985.1. Taxonomy (GTDB): domain Bacteria; phylum Desulfobacterota; class Desulfovibrionia; order Desulfovibrionales; family Desulfovibrionaceae; genus Solidesulfovibrio. The sequence goes on from CAZBER010000045.1 coordinate 18,386, forward strand.
GGCCCGTGTGCCCCACCATGTCCAGGTTGGCCAGGTTGATCACCACCAGGCTGTAGCCCTTGTCCATTTCGGCCAGAAACGTGTCCGTGACCGCCACGGCGCTCATCTGGGGCTTTAAGTCGTAGGTGGCCACGTCCCGGGGCGAGGGCACGAGCCGGCGCTCCTCGCCGGGAAAGGGCTCTTCCCGGCCGCAATTGAGGAAATAGGTGACATGGGCGTATTTTTCGGTTTCGGCCAGGCGCAGTTGCGTCAGCCCCGCCCGGGAATAGACCTCGCCCAGGACGTCGGTGACAGGCACCGGGGCGAAAGCTACGGGCAGGTCAAAGTGGGGATCGTATTCGGTCATGGTGGCGAAGCCGGCGAGATTCGGGCGCGACGGCCGGGCAAATTCGGCGAAATCGGGTTCAATAAAGGCCCGGGTGATCTCCCGGGCCCGGTCGGCCCGAAAGTTGAAGAAAAACACGGCATCATTGTCGCGGATGACGCCTTCGCCGCCGGCCAGCACCCGAGGTTTGACGAACTCGTCGGTCTGGCCCACGGCATAGGCCGCGGCCACGGCCGCCACGGGATCGGAAAAGGCTTCGCCCACGCCCTGGGTCAAGGCGGCATAGGCCTCGGCCACCCGGTCCCAGCGCTTGTCCCGGTCCATGGCGTAAAAACGGCCGATAAGCGAGACAATGCGCCCGAAACCCGTCTCCCGCAAAAAGGCGTCGAGGTCGCCGACAAAGCCTACCCCGCTTTGGGGCGGGGTGTCGCGGCCGTCGAGCAGGGCATGGATGCAGATATCGCGCTGGCCCAGAGCGCCAAAGGCCGCAACCAGGGCCTTTAAATGGCGCAGGTGGCTGTGCACGCCGCCGTCGGAGACCAGGCCCATGAGATGGACCCGGCCGCCCCGCTTAAGCGAGGCGCGGGCCAGATCGGCCAGGACCGGGTTCTGGGCCAGGCTTCCGTCTTCCACGGCCATGTCGATGCGGGTCATGTCCTGGTAGACGATCCGGCCGGCCCCGATATTCATGTGCCCCACCTCGGAGTTGCCCATAAATCCTTCGGGCAGCCCCACGGCCCGGCCCGAACAGGCCAGGCTGGTGGAGGGATATTCGGCCATGAGCTTGTCGATGGCCGGGGTTCCGGCCCGGGACACGGCATTGCCCGGACCGTCCGGGGACAGGCCCCAGCCGTCCAGGATCAGGAGCAAGGTGGGAATGGGATTCATTCGGGGCTCTTTTCGGATTGAACAAAGGGCAAAGGAATGGTCTGCCCCTCGGACCACAGACCTTCGATATTGTAGAAGGGGCGCAGGTCTTCCTGGAAGATGTGCACCAGCACATCGTTTAAGTCGAGCAGCACCCATTGGCCGAGGCGGTAGCCTTCCATGCCGAGGTAGGACAGGCCTTCCTCGCCGCAGCGTTCCAGCACATGGTCGGCCAAGGCCTTGGCCTGGCGGACGTTGGCGGCCGAGGCCACGACCATGGCCTCGCAGATGGGGCTGAACGGAGCCACATCCAGGGCCACGACATCCCTGGCCTTTTTGTCGTGCAGCCAGGAAGCCACGAGCACGGCCTTGTCCCGGGTCGGCATATCCTTGATGTTTTTTTTCTGGGGCATGGGGTCTCCAAATAAAAACGATTCCGGGGCATGCCCGGAACCTCCCCTTCCTACGTGATTTGCAGGGATCCCGCAAATGCCAAGGCCGTCCCTGACCTGTCTTTTCCCGCGGCCTCTCTTGACGCCGGCCTTGGCTTTCGGGCAGGTATCGCCATTGGATGCGCCATGACGCCATCCGGAGGAAAACGAATGATTTTCGATTTGGACATCGAAACCCTGCCCCGGGATGAACTCGAGGCGCTGCAACTCAAACGCCTCAAAAACCTGTGCGAGCGGGTCTACGCCAATGTGGCCTTTTACCGGCGCGCCTTTGACGAGGCCGGGGTGACGCCCGCGGACATAAAAAGCCTGGCCGACGTCCGATATCTGCCGTTTACCGAAAAGCAGGACCTGCGCAACCATTACCCGTTCGGCCTTTTTGCCGTGCCCAAGGACAATGTGGTGCGCATCCACGCCTCCTCCGGCACCACGGGCAAGGCTACGGTGTCGGGCTACACCCAGCGCGACGTCAACAACTGGGCCACCATGATGGCCCGTTCGCTCATGGCCGCCGGAGCCAGCCGCCGCGATATCATCCATGTGGCCTACGGCTACGGGCTTTTCACCGGAGGCCTGGGCGCCCATTACGGGGCCGAACGCCTGGGGGCCACCACCGTGCCCGTCTCGGGCGGCGGCACCCGCCGCCAGGCCATGCTGCTCAAGGACTTCGGGGCCACGGTCCTGTGCTGCACGCCGTCCTACAGCCTGGTCCTGTATGAAACGGCCCTGGAATCCGGCATCGACTTCAAGGACCTGCCCCTTCGCATCGGCGTGTTCGGGGCCGAGCCCTGGACCGAAGAGATGCGTCGGGACATCGAGTCCAAGATGGGCATCAAGGCCATCGACATCTACGGCCTGTCCGAAATCATGGGCCCGGGCGTGGGCATCGAGTGCGTCGAGGCCCAGCACGGGGCCCACCTCATGGAAGACCACTTCCTGGTGGAGGTCATCGACCCCGTGACCAAGGAGCCCCTGCCTCCGGGCGAGGTCGGCGAGCTGGTCATCACCACCCTGACCAAGGAAGCCCAGCCGCTGATCCGCTACCGCACCCGGGACATCACCCGGCTCGACTACACGCCCTGCAAGTGCGGCCGCACCTTTGCCCGCATGGTGCGCGTCCAGGGCCGCAGCGACGATATGCTCATCATCCGGGGGGTCAATGTCTTCCCGTCCCAGATCGAGAGCATCCTCCTGGAAACCGAGGGGCTTACGCCCCACTACCAGTTGGTGGTCAAGCGCGAGGGCAACCTCGACACCCTGACCGTGCAGGTGGAAGTGGACGAGAAGATTTTTTCCGACGAAATCAAGAACCTCCAGCGCCTGGAGGGCAAGATACAAAAGAACATCAAGGAATTCCTGGGAGTCACGGCCCTGGTCAAGCTGGTCGAACCCCGGGCCATCCAGCGCTCCGAGGGCAAGGCCAAACGCGTCCTGGACCTGCGCCACGAATAACCGGCCCGAAACGCCCCATGGGGAGGGAACCGCATGAAAGCCGAACAGATTTCCATATTCCTGGAGAACCGGGCCGGACGCCTGGAAGAGGTGACCCGCGTCCTGGCCGAGGCCGGCATCAGCATCCGCGCCCTGTCTCTGGCCGACACCTCGGATTTCGGCATCCTGCGCCTGATTGTCAGCGACCATGAAAAAGCCAAAAAGGCGCTCAAGGAAAACGGCTTCACCGTGGGCCGAAACGCCGTGGTGGCCGTGGAAGTGTCGGATCAGCCGGGCGGCCTGCACGCCATCCTGAAGCTCCTTTGCGGCAACGGCATCAATGTGGAATACATGTACGCCTTTGTGCACCAGTGCGCCCAGTCGGCGGTCATCGTCTTCCGCTTCGACCGCACCGACCAGGCTATTGAAATCCTGCAGAAAAACAACATCCGCATCATTCCCGGGGAAACCCTTTACAATATCTAGCCGCCAGACGCCCGCAGCCCTGGGGCTGCGGGCGCCTTTTCCCACCGGCGCGTCGCATAAGCATGCCGATTCCTCCTCTTCGGTCCTTCCGTGTTGTCCGGATCGCGGTCGGACTTTTCGCCTTCTTGGCCGCATTGTACCTGGCCCTGGTCGGCCTTGACGCCTGCCTCTACGATGTCTTGCCCCGACTCCCGGTCTTTTCCGCAAAGCAGCGGGAACTGCTCTATTCCTACGGCGTGTTCAACCCGCACACCAACCCGCTCTACCGGCAGTGGCTGCACGGCTACGTCAACCAGCCCGGCCTGCCGCCCAAGCCCGGCACGGCCGACGATGCCTACCGGGCCTACGGCATTTACCTCGATCCACCGCCGCAACTGACGGTTTCCGGAACCGATGCCCTGGGCTGGTGGAACCCTCGCATGCCCGAAGCGGCCGAGGTTCTTTTTATCGGCGATTCCTTCTGCTACGGCGCGGGCTCGGGCTCGGAAGCGAGCATTCCGGCCCTTTTCGAGAAGGCCACCGGACGCCCCGTCTACGCCGCCTGCAAAAACGGCTACGGCCTGCCCCAGTACCGCGACATCCTGGACCGCCTGACAACCGTTGTTCCGGCCGGCTCCCCGGAACGGTTCAGCGGCAAGACCGTGTGCATCCTGCTCTATGTGGGCAACGACACCTCGGCCGACCTGTTCGTTTACCAGGAACGCCTGGCCGAGGACCGGCTGGGGGCGGGCCGCCACTTCGAGCTGCTTTCCCTGCGCCGCCTGTGCCGTTTCCTGGACGACGCCAGGGCCGAATCCGGCCTGGCCCAGGCCGGGGCGCCCAAGCCCAGCGTGGATACCCACGGCTACTATCCCGTGCCCCTGACCGTGCCCACCCAAAACGGCCTGCCGTTCGCCTTCCATCCCTTCTATCGATCCTTTGCCGACATGTCCTGGTTCGGCCTGAACGAAGAGGCTGCCGTGCGCGCCGCTCTGGTCGACATCCGCCGCCTGGCCGATGCCCAGGGCCTGCACGTGGTCGTGGCGGTCGTGCCCACGGCCTTGCAGGTGCTCTACCCGCGCATTGACTGGGCCGCCGTGGACCGCCGCTCGGAATTCGCCCAAAAGGCGGCGGACGAGGCGCGAAACCTCAACGCCATGTCCGCCCTGGTGGACCAGGCCCTGACTGAAGCGGGCCTGCCGTTTGTCGATCTGGAACGAACCTTCATGGACGATCCGGACGCCGGCCTCTACTACTGGCCGACCGACTCCCACCTGACGCCGGCGGGCAATGCCGCCGCCGTGTCGGCCCTGCGACGGGCCTTTCCCGAGCTCGACGCCTCTCCCGGCAAAGTGCCTTGACAAAATCCGTGCTCCGTGAACTAACCTGAACAGGTATGGGTGGCCCGTCCAGCGGGCCGCCACCTACTCCGGGAGACGGGAGCGCATGGAACGACGGGGCCTTGTGCGCCGCGAGGCGTTTGTCTGGGAGCTGCCGCAAACCGGCACCATGCGGGTGCCGGGTTTGCTGTTCGGCATGTCGGCCCTTATCGACGACCTGGAAGAAGGGGTCTTTACCCAGTTGCGCAACGTGGCCAGCCTGCCGGGCATTGTCCGGGCCGCCCTGGCCATGCCCGACGCCCATTCGGGCTATGGCTTTCCCATCGGCGGGGTGGCCGCCTTTGATCCCGACGATGACGGCGTGGTCTCGGCCGGAGGCGTGGGCTTTGACATTGCCTGCGGCGTGCGGACCCTGGTCTCCAACATGTCCCGGCAGGACATCCTGCCGGCCAAGGAAACCCTGGCCGACAGGCTCTTTACGCACATCCCGGCCGGAATGGGCGGCGGCAGCCAGTTGCGCCTGTCCGACAAGGACATGGCCCGCATGCTGCGCCACGGCGCGCAGTGGGCCACAGGAGAAGGCTACGGCGAGAAATCCGACCTCGAACACCTGGAAGACGGCGGCGTTTTGGCCGGAGCCGATCCCGACGCGGTTTCGGACCGGGCCAAGGAGCGCCAGCGCGACGAAACCGGCACCCTGGGCTCGGGCAACCATTACCTGGAAATCCAGTATGTGGAAGAGGTGCTGGACGCCCATGCAGCCACCATTTACGGCCTGCGGCCGGACCAGGTGGTGGTTTCCATCCACTGCGGCTCCCGGGGGTTGGGGCACCAGGTGGCCACGGATTACGTGGCGCTCATGCTCAAGGCCGCGCCCAAGCACGGATTGGTCCTGCCGGACAAGGAACTGGCCTGCGCGCCCCTGGATTCGGACCTGGGCCGACGCTACCTGTCGGCCATGCGGGCCGCGGCCAACTGCGCCATGGCCGGCCGCCAGGTCATCACCCATCTGGTGCGGGAGGTCTTTGCCGAGCTGTTTCCCGGTTCCCGGCTCTCCATACTCTACGATGTCTCGCACAACACCTGCAAACCGGAACAGCATGTCGTGGGCAAGGCCGCCAAGACCCTGTACGTGCATCGCAAAGGAGCCACCCGGGCCTGGGGTCCGAACCATCCGGGCCTGCCGGCCTGGTGCCGGGGCGCGGGCCAGCCGGTCATCGTGGGCGGCAGCATGGGCACGAGTTCCTATATCCTGACCGGTACCGACGCCTCCCTGGAGCGTTCGTTTGCCTCGGCCTGCCACGGCGCGGGCCGGGCGCTCAGCCGCAAGCAGGCCACCAAGCGCTATCATGGCCGGGAGATCATCGACGGCCTGTCCCGCCAGGGCGTGACCATTCGGGCCCACGGCCTCAAAGGCGTGGCCGAGGAAGCCCCCGGGGCCTACAAGGACATCGAGGCCGTGGCCGAAGCGACCCACGCCGCGGGCCTGGCCACGAAAACCGCCAGGCTTCGCCCCCTGGCCTGCGTCAAAGGCTGATTGCCTATTCGATACGAGGAACGTATTCTTTAATGGAATTTTTCGGCAACTCGGCTTATGAAAACAGAAAAAAAACGAAGACCGATTTTTCGGCTCTGTTGACGAAACCTGTTGATGCTGCCATGTGTTGCATACGAGGATTTTTGGTTTGTCATCCCGGCAACAGCGGGGTGGACGGCTGGCGCGCCCTGACGGAAAGCAGACAAAACCGGTTTTCCTCCACTGAGACGTGTCGGGAATAGGCCGCCAGATCAGAGCCAGAGAGTGAAATTTTACAAATAGCGCTCAAATAGAACTCGAAATATCATTACGAAACCAACCAAGAATCCCTGTTTTCATGATGTTCTCTGCTGTTCTGAAACAGAATTCGAATTGATGTTGCTAGGTCAAGATATGAGCCTCTCGTATGGGTTGCGTCCGGAAAACACGTCCCCCTGTTTTCCCGACGCACGTGCAATGCAATTAACTTCATTTTTGAAAGCCGCATTCGGTCTTTTTCAAAAATGGGGCACCAGACATGCTCGAACGACTTATTAACGAAACCGATGCCGTTGGCCGCCTGACCGGCGACGCCTTGCTCCTGGTGGACCGGTCCGGGGTCATTCTCCATGCCACGCCGGCGGCCGAGGACTTGTTCGGCGTCTCCCCCAACAAGTTGACGGGCCAGCCGTTCGGCGTTCCCCTGAGTCCCAGGAACGCGGCTGAAGTGGTCCTGGCCGGCTCGGGCCGCACGGCCATGCTGCGCCAGGAAAGCCTGCATGAAGCCGGCCTGCCCCTGACCCGCGTCCTGTTGCGCGACGTCACGGACTGCCGGATACTGGAAAACGACCTGGCCAAGGCCCGGGAGGCGGCCAAGGCGGCCGACAAGGCCAAAAGCCATTTCCTGGCCAACATCACCCATGAAATACGCACGCCCATGATCGGCATTCTGGGCATGGCCGAACTGACCCTGGCCACGGAACTGACCCCCAAGCAGCAAGAATACCTGGAAATGGCCCGCCATTCGGCCCAGTCGCTGCTGACGGTCTTAAACGATATCGTGGATTATGCCCGCATCGAGGTCGGCGCCCTGGAACTGGCCAAGTCTCCCTTCAACCTCCATGACACGGTGGAGGAATCCATCAGCGTGTTTCGGCCCCTGGCCGCCAAAAAAGGGTTGCGCCTGGAATACCGTTTCCTCGGCGACGTGCCCCAAAAGCTGGTGGGCGATCCCAGCCGGCTGCGCCAGGTCTGCATCAATCTGATCGGCAATGCCGTCAAGTTCACGGACACGGGCAGCGTGGTCATGGAGATCAGCAACCTGAGCGACGCCGGTTCCGAAAACGGCCAGGGCAAGAAAGTGCGCCTTGGCTTTGCCGTCCGGGACACCGGCATCGGCATTCCCCGGGACAAGGTCAAGGCCATATTCGACAGTTTCACCCAGGCCGACACCTCCTCCAGCCGCCGCTACCAGGGAGCGGGCCTGGGGCTGGCCATTGTGCGGCATCTGGTGGAAATGATGGGCGGAACCTATGGCGTGGAAAGCGAGGAAGGCAAGGGCAGCGTCTTTTTCTTTCAAGCTGCTTTTGGCCTGTCCGAATGCCGGGAAGCCGCGGGCCGGCCTCTGGAAACCGCTGCCCAAACCCGTGCGCCCCTGAACATTTTATTGGCCGAAGACAACCCCATCAACCAGATTTACGTGCAGGAACTGCTGGAAATGGACGGCCATCGGGTGGTGGTGGCCCATACCGGCCGCCGGGCTCTGGAAGCGCTGCGCAAGCAGCGCTTTGACGCCGTGCTCATGGACATCCAGATGCCGGAGATGGACGGCCTGGAGGCCACCCGGGCCATTCGGGCCGACCAAAGCGGCGACTTCGATCCGACCATTCCCATCGTGGCCCTGACCGCCCATGCCCTCAAGGGCGACCGGGAGACGTTTTTGCGGGCCGGCATGAACGAATACCTGAGCAAGCCCGTGAGCCCGGATGAACTGGAGGCAGCCCTTTCCCGGGCCATGGGCGGGAAAAAAGGAGCCGAGGCCGCCCCGGCCGCGCCTCCGGTCGCCTTGCCCGACGTCCTGGACTGGTCGGAACTGCTGGGCAAGGCCCGGGGCAACACCGGCTTTCTCATGAAGCTTTTCTCGGCCTTTGTGGCCGAGCAGCCGTCCAACCTGGAAGCCATGCGCGAGGCCCTGGCCCTGGCCGATCTCGACCATCTGGCCTTTCAGGCCCATTCCCTCAAGGGAGCCGCCGCCACCATGTGCGCCACGGCCCTGCGCGAAGCCTGCCTGGACCTGGAACGGGCGGCCAAGGACTGCGACGCCGGCCGAGCCGAGACCGCCTTCACGGCCATGGAGGCGGCCATGGCCGACGTGCTCCAGGCCATGCGGACCAAGCTGGCGGCGGCCGGCTCCGGGCCGGCCGCCTGAGGTTTCCTCTCGAAAAACGACGTCTAGGCCAGCATGTCGGGCATGGAATAGAGCCGGCCCGGCTTTTGGCCGCGAAGCCAGGCCGCGGCCCGCAAGGCGCCCTGGGCAAAGGTCTCCCGGGTGTGCGCCCGGTGGGTCACCTCGATGCGCTCGCCCGGTCCCAGGAAATACACGGTGTGGTCGCCCACCACATCCCCGCCCCGCAGGGCCTGGACGCCGATCTCGTCGGCCGGGCGCGGCCCGATGATGCCGTCGCGGCAGTGGCGCTTGACCGCGTCGTAGTCCGCGCCCCGGGCCGAAGCCAGGCATTGGCCGAGGCGCAGGGCCGTGCCGCTGGGGGAATCGGCCTTTTTGTTGTGGTGAATCTCCATGATTTCCTGGTTGTAGGCCGGGCCCAAAAGCCGCGACAGCTCCGGCAGCACCCGCAGCAGCACGTTGACGCCCACGCTCATGTTCGGCGCCCAGAAAACCGGCGTCTTGACGGCGGCCGCCTCCAGGGCCTTGATCTGCTCGGGGGTCAGGCCCGTGGTGCCGATGACAATGGGGTTGCCCGCCTTGGCCGCGGCCTTGGCCGCGTTCACCGAGCTTTCCGGGGCCGTGAAGTCGATGACCACCGCGCCCGGGCACTTGGCCAGTACCGTGGGCAGGTCATCGCCCACCTCGCAGTTGAGGTTGGCCAGCCCGGCCGTGCAGCCGGTGCGTTCCAGGGCTCCGGCCAGGCGAAAGGCCGGGTCCGCGGCGGCCAGCCGGGCCAGGGTTCCGCCCATGCGCCCCATGGCTCCCATGATAACGACATCGCACACACTCATGACTCCCCTCCCTTGCTTGCCAAGGCATTTCCCCGGGGCGCGCGCCGTCCCGGTCGGTTTTCCGCAGGCTCACCTTCAGGCCAATTCCGCCAGCATGGCCTCGGCGGCGATAAACGTGGCTCCGGCCAGGCGCATGGCCTCCACCGCCCGGTCGGCGTCGCCTGCCTCCAGGTCCACGCCGGCAATGGCGTCCTCGATGACCGTGACGGCAAATCCCCGGGCCAAGGCGTCCAGAGCGCACCATTTCACGCAATATTCCGTGGCCACGCCAGCCACGTACAAATGGGTGGCCCCCAGGCCGCGCAGGATCTTTTCGGCCGACCCGTCGTAAAAAAACGTCAGGGAATCCTTGTGAAAGATGATGTCGCCCGGCCCGGCGGCCAGCTCGGGCACGATCTGGGCCCCCCACGAGCCCATGACGCAATGGGGCGGCCAGACCGCGAATTCCTTGGAATCCTTGGGATGGGCGTCGCAGTCGTAGATGACCGGAACCCCGGCCGCCCGGAAGGCGGCCTTGAGCCGGACAATGGGCCCGACCACGCCCTCCCCTCGGGGAAAAGAGAGTTTGCCGTCGGGCTTGATGAAGTCATTGAGCATATCCACAATGATAAAAATCTTGGACATGACCGTGCCTCCTTTTCACAGGACCCGGACGAGGCGGGGATTGGGACGGTATTCCCGGCCGTTTTTGGCCAGGTTGCTCCCCTTTGCCTGCACGATGTCGGCCGTGGCGAACCAGGCCGGGTACAGGCCGCCGATGCCCAGGGACGAAAACAGGCGGCCATGGCGCTTCTCGGCCTCGGCAAAGGCCGCCAGCTTGTCCAGGTTGCCGAAGCCGCTGGAGAGCACGATGTCCACGTGCGCAAAACCGGCGGCATCCAGGGCTTGGCGCACGGCCAGGGTTCCGGCCACGGTGACGCCCGGCCCTGTCCAGTAGCGGCGGCCGTCAAAGGGAACCCCGCCCTGGGCGATCACTTCCCCGGCCGTGTCCAGACGAACGGCCGTAAGACTATTGCCCAGAGCCTGGGCCGTGTCCAGGGTGTCGTCGATTTCCTTGTTGAAGGTATCCACCAGGGCGATGCGGGGGCAGTCCGGCTCCATGTGCCGGTCAAAGGCCACCGTAGCTTCCCGGGTGGCGTGCTCCCGGCCGACCCGGGAGGCCATGCACAGCACCAGGGCATGGGGAATGGTGCCCACCCCGGCCGACAAGCCGGCGGCCTGGGCTCCGGCATCCGTGGCGCAGGAGTCGAAACCCGCTTCCACGGCTGCCCGGCAAAAAGCCTCTTCCATGGACCAATGCCAATGCCTGGCCCCGAAATACATCAGGTGCTTGCCCGGCATGAGCTTTCGGATGGCCTTGGCCTTGGCGGCCACCGCCGCAACCTGGGGCGCGGGAACGCCGTTGGCCAGGGAGGTGCGGGCCGTCAGGGCGCCCAGGTACAGGGTCTCCAATTCGATAAAATCCTGGATCGGCCCCTGGATGTGCATGACCGTCTCCAGCGGGGCAAAAGACGCGCCTTCAGGCAGGGCCAGGACCTGGCCGCCATGCTCGGCCAGGGGTGAAAAGGCCCGCAGCATGGCCAGGGCTTCGTCCACGCCGGCAAGAACGCCCGGGCCGTCACGGAAAAAGACCTGCATGGTCACCACGGGATTGAGGCCTTCCCGTTCCAGAATGATGCGGGATCGCAGGAAATACTTGTCCGTATATGGCTGATGGCGCTGCGGCAGATCGAACATGGCGGCCTCGTTGCGGCAGGGTGGGCTTGGGCGCACCCCTTTTCCAATTAAAAAAACAATAAATTCAATGGAATGTCAAGAATTGATCACGGATTTCCCTTGGGGCGCTTGAAAAAAGAGTCGTTATTACGGCGCGTCCAAAAACCGGAAGTGTTCCGGTTCGTTCCCCTGGCGCAAGAGCGGAAGACCGTGTCTTTGTTTGGCGGCGACGGAGAGGCGAAACCGCCTCCCTGTGGGTCAGGCCTGGCCCGCCTGGCGCAGCAGGTCGGCAAAGGCTTCGGGCTCCAGGACCGTGACCCCGAGTTCCCGGGCCTTGGCCAGCTTTGAGCCTGGATCGGCTCCGGCCACCAAGTAGTCGAGCTTTTTGGACACCGCCGACACGACCACGCCTCCGGCCGCTTCCACGCGTTTCTGGGCCTCGGGGCGGGTCATGTCCGGCAGGGTTCCGGTAAACAGGAAGCGCTTGCCGGAAAGAGGGGTCTCGGCCGCCCGGGCACGGGCCTTGACCGTATGTCTGGGCCACAACCCGATGGCCTTGAACCGGGTCAAAAGCCGGCAGTTGGCCTCATTGTCGAAAAATTCCCGGATGGAGGCCGCCACTTCCGGGCCGATATCCGGCAGGGCGGTGAGGTCCTCGACCGTGGCCGCGCCCAGGGCGTCCAGGTCCGGAAAATGCTCGGCCAGGGTGCGGGCCGTGCGCGAGCCCACCAGCCGGATGCCCAGGGCGGCGATGAGCTTGGCCAGGGTGGCGTTTTGGCGGGCCTTGTCCACGGCGGCCACGAAATTGGCGGCGGATTTCTCGGCCATGCGCTCCAGAGGAAGGAGGTCGGCCTCGGTGAGGGTAAACAGGTCGGCCGGCGTCTCCACCATGCCCTTGTCCACCAGGGTCTTGATCCATTTGGAGCCCAGGCCGTCAATGTCCAGGCCGGATTTGGACACGAAATAGGCCATGCCCCGAAGCCGCATGGCCGGGCAGGCCAGGTTGACGCAGCGCCAGGCCGCCTCGCCCGGGGCGCGCACCACCGGGCTGCCGCAGGACGGACAATCGGGGGGAAACGCAAACGGCTCGGCGTCGGCCGGCCGTTTTTCCGGCACCACCTTGACCACTTCCGGGATGACGTCCCCGGCCCGGCGCACCACCACGGTATCGCCCCGGCGCAGATCCTTGGCCTTGATCTCGTCCTCGTTGTGGAGCGTGGCCCGGGCCACGGTCACGCCGCCCAGGGAAACGGGGTCGAGGATGGCCACGGGCGTCAGGACGCCGGTGCGGCCGACCTGGACCTGGATTTCCCGCAGCACGGTCTCGGCCTCATGGGCCGGAAATTTCAGGGCCAGGGCAAAGCGCGGCGCCCGGTCGGTGAAGCCCAGGGCCTGCTGCTGCGACAGGTTGTTGACCTTGACCACGGCCCCGTCGATCTCAAAGGGCAGGTCCTGGCGGCGCTTGCCCAAGGCCAGGAAGTACGGATAGACATCGTCCCGCCCCACGGCCCGGCCCTCGCCGGAATCCCGAATGCCCAGAGCGCGCAGGCCGGTCATGACCTCCTCCTGGGTGCGCCAGCCGGGCTCGCCATTGCCCCACTCCAACAGGCCAATGCCGTAGGCGAAAAAAGTCAGGGGCCGGGAGGCGGATATGCGGGAATCAAGCTGGCGCACGGAACCGGCCGCGGCATTGCGGGGATTGGCAAACACCTTGCCCCCCTGCTCCCGCTGCCGCTCGTTGAGCTCGTAAAACGCCTGGCGGGTCATGACCACCTCGCCGCGCACCTCCAGCAGGCGCGGCACGGGCAGGCCCGCCTTGGCCGCCTGGGACCGCAGGTCCAGGGGCACGTTTCGGATGGTGCGCACGTTTTCGGTCACATCCTCGCCGGTCTCGCCGTCGCCGCGCGTCAGCGCCCCGGCGTACACGCCCTTTTCGTAAATGATCTCCAGGGCCAGGCCGTCGAATTTGGGGTCCACCCAAAAGGTCTGCTCAAAGGCGATATCTTCCCTTTCCAGCTTGTTGGCGGCCCGGGTCAGGAAATCCAGCCATTCGGCCTCGCTCATGGCGTTGTCCAGGCTGTACATGCGAAGCCTGTGCGGCCTGGAGGCGAAGATGGTCAGGGGCGCGCCGCCCACCCGTTTGGTGGGGGAATTGGGGTCGTCGAGTTCCGAATGGGCCGCCTCCAGCTCCTTGAGCTCGCGAAACAGAGCGTCGTAAGCGGCGTCCTCGATTTCCGGCGCGTCGAGCACGTAGTAGCAGTAGTCGTGGTGGCGGATCAGGTCGCGTAGTTCGCGCGCGCGCATGGCGGCGGCGTCAAGGGAAGCAGGCGTATGGGGCACGGTCGTTTCCTCGTCAGTTCCATTCCAGGCGGTTGAGGCGCGGGTTGCCGTTGAATACCACCTGCCACAGCCGTTCGAAAGCATGGCCCGTGTTGGCCGCATCCTCGGGATCGGCCGCGACCAGGTCCAGGGCGGCCCGGTAAAAGGCCGGGGGCCGGGCCAGGATGCGCTCCCGGGCCACAAAGAACATGCCGGCCGGGGCAGGCACGAGAAACTGTTCAGGTACAGGACCGGCGAACAGTTTGGCGTAAATGGCGCCAACCGGGATATCCCGGCCAAAGCCGGCCCATTTGCCGGCCCTGGCCGGGTCGGCCATGGCATGGGGCCGGCCCAGCCGGTCGCACTTGAGCTTGAAGCCCGCAAATCCGGAAAACTTGAGGCCCAGGCGCACGTTTTGCCGGATGCGGGCGGCAAAGGTCTCGGGCGTGGCCCCGGGCGGCATGTGCTCAAAAGGCGCGCCCTGGACAAAGACCGTAAAGGGGGCCAGGTCCGGATACTGGCGCAGGATATGGGTCAGGTAGGTATGGGTTTCCCGGCCGATATTGGGCAGGGTGTACGGCCCGGGCTCTCCGGACTTGTCGTAGACCACGGCCGGGCAGCCCACGGCCGCGGTCCAGGAGACGTCTTCCCGAAAGCGCGCCACCACCAACTCTACATCGTTTAGGCTCACAGGACTTCCTGCAGCCCGTCCAGGCCGTCCTTTTTGCCCACCAGCACCATGGTGTCCCCGGCCTCCAGCACGGTCTGGGACTGGGGATTGAAGATCATCTCTCCGGAAGCCTTCTTGATGGCAATGACAATGAGGTTGAAGCGCTGGCGGATATGGGAGTCGATGAGGTTTTGCCCCACCACTTCCGAGGATTCGGAAACCTTGAGCTCCTCCATCTGGAGGTCGACCTCGCCGCCGCGCACGGCCAGCTCCAGAAAGCTCGTGACCGTGGGCCGCAGCACGGACTGGGCCATGCGCACGCCGCCGTAGAGATGCGGCACCAGGACCTGGTCGGCCCCGGCCCGTTCCAGGCGCTGGGTATGGCCCGGGGCGTCGGCCCGGGCCACGATATGAATTCGGGGGTTGAGCTGGCGGGCCGTCAGGGTCACATACACATTGGCCGCCTCCTGGGTCAGGGCCGCCACCAGGGTCTTGGCCCGGAGCAGGCCGGCGGCCAGGAGCACCTCGTCGGCCGTGGCGTCGCCGGCCACATAGGGAATGCCGTCCTCTTCCAGCAGGCCGATCACCTCGGGGTTGCTCTCGATGACCACGATGGCCATGTTTTCGGCCAAAAGCTCCCGGGCCACGATGGAGCCGATGCGGCCGTAGCCGCAGATGATGACGTGCTCGCTCAATTTGTCGATGATCTTTTGCATGCGGCGTCTCCCCAGAAACTGTTGCAGCCGGCCTTCCACCAGCACCTGGGTGAAGGAGCCCACCAGGTAGGCAAAGGTGCCCACGCCCGAGACGATGAGCAGCATGGTCAGGACGCGGCCGTTTCGGGACAGGGGATAGACTTCCTGGAAGCCCACGGTGGAAAGGGTGATGACCACCTGGTAGAGGCTGTCGAAAAAGCTCCAGCCCTCCACGCGCATGTAGCCGGCCACGCCCAGGAGAAACACCAGGGCAAGGGCGGTAAAGCCGCCGATGAGCGGCCCCCAGGAGCCAAAGCGATGCCGCAGGCGCAAGGCCCGGCTCTGCAGGCGAAGGGCGCGACGGGCCATGTCAGGACAGTTCCATCAGCCGTTCCCGAAGCACCACCAGGCGGTCGCGCAGCTCGGCCGCCTTTTCGAATTCCAAGGCCTTGGCCGCCTGGCGCATCTCCCGCTCCATGATCTTGATTTTTTTCTCCATGGCCTTTTTGGACATGGCCCCGTAAGTCCCGGCCTCTTCCCGCACCACGGCCCGGGCCGCGCCGCCGGCCGGGGCCTGGCCGTAAGCCGCATCCCGGGCCTGGCCGTACAGGGTGTCCAAGACGCTGTCCATGGCCTTTTTCACGGTCCGGGGAACAATGCCGGCCTGGCGGTTGGCGG
>CAZBER010000046.1:0-33662 GCA_964490985.1 uncultured Desulfovibrionaceae bacterium
TTTTTTTCAAAAAAAGGGGGTTCCCTCCCCCGGTCTTCGCTCCCCTCGCCAGGAGGCATACGCAACATGGCCAAGGTGCTTTTGGATTACGGCAGTGGCGGGCGGGCTTCGCATCGGCTGGTGAACGACTTGTTTTTCAAGCACCTGGGCAATGACATATTGGCCCGCATGGACGATGCCGCGTTGCTTTCCCTGTCCGGGCCGGTAGCCGTCAGCACGGATTCCTTTGTGGTGGACCCGATTTTTTTTCCGGGCGGCGACATCGGCTCCCTGTCCGTACACGGCACGGTCAACGACGTGGCCATGTTGGGGGCGCGGCCGTTGTATCTGACCTGCGGCTTTATTCTGGAAGAAGGGTTGGACCTGGAGGCCTTGGAGCGGATCGTGGAATCCATGGGCCAGGCGGCCAGAAAGGCCGGGGTGCGGGTGGTGGCCGGCGACACCAAGGTGGTGCCGCGCGGCGCGGCGGACAAGATTTTCATCAACACCACGGGCATCGGGGAAGTGCTGGTCGATCCGGCCCCCAGCGGCCATCGGGCCGAGCCTGGGGATGTGGTGCTCGTTTCCGGCACCATGGGCGACCATGGGCTGGCCATCCTGTCCACCCGGGAGGGCCTTTCCTTCGAGTCGCCGGTGGTCAGCGACAGCGCGGCCCTGTGCGGCCTGGTGGAGAAGCTTTTGGCCGCCGTGCCCGGGGTGCACGTGTTGCGCGACCCCACCCGGGGCGGGCTGGCCACCACCTTAAACGAGATTGCCGGCCAGTCGGGCGTGGGCGTGGAACTGGAGGAAACGGCCATTCCCATTGATCCGGCCGTGGCCGGCGGCTGCGCCGTGCTTGGCCTGGACCCGTTGTATCTGGCCAACGAGGGCAAGTTCCTGTGCATCCTGCCCGAGGCCGGGGCCGAGGCGGCCTTGGCGGTTTTGCGGGCCGATCCGTTGGGGGCTGGGGCGGTTCGCATCGGCCAGGTGACGGCCGAGCACCCGGGCAAGGTGGCCCTGATGACGCGCCTGGGCGGCAAGCGGCTGCTCGGCATGCTCGAAGGCGAGCAACTACCGCGCATCTGCTAGCCGGCCGGCAACTCAGGCTGCTGTTTTCGCGCCTATTTTCTGCTCGATCAGCGCCTTGGCCCGCATGGCCAACTGGCTGACGTCGGGCTTGGAGATCTGGTCGTCCGCGCCCACGGCTTCGCCCTTGTGGCGCAGCTTGTCCGTGATCAGCGACGAGAACAGGATGACGGGCAGGGGACGCAGGACCGCGTCCTCCTTGATACGCTTGGTCAGGTTGTGGCCGTCCATGGCCGGCATCTCGATGTCGGCCACCATGATCTGCACGTAGTCGGTCACGGGCCGGTGTTCCGATTCGCCGGCGGACTTGATCTGCAAGAGCGTTTCCCAGGCTTCCCGGCCATTTTGCACGGCCGTGACGTCAAAACCGGCTTTTTGCAGCAAATCCTTGAGCATCTCCCGCACCAGCACCGAGTCGTCGGCCACCAGGGCCCGGTAGCGGCTGGTGGAGCTCCATTCGATGCTCATGTCCAGGCGCAGCCCCAGGTTGGGGTTGAGGTCGGCCACGATTTTTTCCAGGTCGAGCAGAAACACGATGCGGTCTTCCAGCTTGACCACGCCGGTGATGCTGTCACCGCTCATTTTGGACACGTAGCGGTTGGGCGGCTCCACCGATTCCCAGCTCATGCGGTGGATGCGGGTGACCCCGGACACCAGAAACGAGGTGGTCACGTTGTTGAATTCCGTGACAATGACCTTGGGCGAATCCGAGGGCTGACGCACCTTGTCGAGCCAGATGCTCAGGTCCACCAGCGGAATGATGTGGTTTCGCAGGTTGAACGCCCCGAGCACGCTGGGGTGGGACACCTCGGGCATGGCCGTGACCTTGGGCAGGCGGATGATTTCCAGCACCTTGGCCACGTTGACGCCGTAATACCCCCGGTACAGGCCCGAAGCTTCCGGAGCGTTGGCCGTAAACGAGGAGGCCGTGGGCTCGTCGATGTAAAATTCCACGATCTCCAGTTCGTTGGTGCCGGCTTCGAGCAGGATGTTGGTCTGGGCCATGGGGTTCTCCGGGGGACGCCGTTTGGGCTAAAAGGATTCCAGCACCTTTTGTACGTGGTCGATTATTTTTTTGGGGGTTGAGGCCCCGGCTGTCAAGCCGATTATGTGTTTGCCGGCGAGGATTTCCGGTGAAAGCTCGTCGGCCGTCTCCACGTGGATGCAGGGCGTGCCCGCGGCCTGGGCCACCTGGGCCAGCCGGCGGGTGTTGCCGGAATCGCGGCCGCCCACCACCACCATGAAGTCCACGCTGCCGGCCAGGTCCATGGCTTCCTGCTGGCGGTTCATGGTGGCGTTGCAGATGGTGGACAGCACGGTCAATTCCTGGCCGAAGCGTTCCTTCAAGTATTGCTTGATGCGCAGGAACTCCTGCTCGTCCTGGGTAGTCTGGGCGGCCAGGAAATAGCTCGGGCCGTGCGGCAGCTCCATGGCGGTCAGTTCGTCCACGGAGCCGAAGACATGGGCTCCGGCCGTGGCGTAGCTCAGAAGCCCCTTGACCTCGGGATGGTCTTCCTCGCCGAACAAAAGCAGCACCTTGCCCTGCCTGGCCTGGGCGGAAATGAGGGTTTGGGCCTTTTTGACCTTGGGGCAGGTGGCGTCCACCAGGCGCGCCCCCCGGACCTCGATGGCCCGGCGCACGGGTTCGGGAATGCCGTGGGCCCGGATGACCACCGTGGCCCCGGCCGGGATGTCTTCCGGGGCATGGACCGTGCCCACGCCCTTGGCCGCGTATTCGGCCAGGACCTGGGGATTGTGGATAATGGGGCCGAAGGTGAGGATGACGGAGGGGGTGTCCGGATCGCCCGGCTTTTCCAGGAGCGAGGCGAGTTTTTTCAGGGCCAGATCCACGCCCATGCAAAAACCGGCTGTTTGGGCCCGCAAAAGCTTCATGCGGCGTCTCCCGTAATGGCGGCATGGCCGAGGCTTAAGCGCTCGGCTTCGTTTATGATGTCGTCAAAGGCAGCCCAGGACGTACAGTGGCACAGCTTGGCCCGCAAGGCGCGGCAGCCCGGCAGTTCCCGCAGGTAGCGGGGCACGGCCGTGCGCATGCGCAAGAGCGCCCGGCCATCATTGCCGTGCTCCTGGCACAGGGCGGCATGGCGGCGGATGACGTCGCAGATGGGCGGCACGGGCAGGGGAGCCAGGCCTGCGGCGATCCGATGGGCATTGGCAAAGGCCGTGAAAACGCGGGGATCGGCCAGGGCGCCCCGGGCGAACATGACCCCGGCCGCACCGGTTGCGGCCAGGCAGGAGAGCGCGTCCGCGGCGGTCAAGAGGTCGCCGCTGGCCAGGACCGGCAGGGGCGAGGCGGCCACGAACGCGGCCAGGCTGTGGCGGTCGGCCAGGCCGGAAAAGCCCTGGCTGGCGTGGCGGGGGTGCAGGGTCAGCCAGGCCGCGCCGGCCTCGGCCAGGCGCGGGGCCAGGTCCAGGGCCACCCCGGAGGGGGGCTTGGGGCCAAGGCGCAGCTTGACGCCCACCCGGCCGGGGCCGGCGACCTGGGCCATGGCCCGGGCACAGGCCAGGAGGCGTTGCGGGTCGGTCAGCAGGGCTGCTCCGGCTCCGGTCTTGACGACCTTTTTCACCGAACAGCCGCAGTTGAGGTCGAAAAAGGCGTAGCCTTGCCCGGACAAGGCGTCCACGGCCCGGCTCAGGTAGTCCGGATCGGCTCCGAAGAGCTGGACTGCCAGGGGCGCATCGGCCGGATGCGTATCCAGGAGCCGTTTGGTGTTGCGCGAGTCGAAAAAAAGGCCTTTGGCGCTGACCATTTCGGTCACGGCGCAGGCCGCGCCGAGTTCGCGGCACAGCAGCCGGAACGGCAGATCGGAAAACCCGGCCAGCGGGGCCAGCCAGGGCGCGTCCGGGGAAAAGGGGAGGGTTATGGGCATGCAGGCGAAATTTCCTGGTCCGGAGATAGCGGAAGCCGGCAAGGGTGACAACCGGCAGGGGAGGATGGCGGGGCAACAAAGAAGTTGCCGGCGGACGTGGGCATTGCCTTTCAAACTGCCCACGCCGCGCCGGAAGTCAAGGCCATGCTCCCGCCCCGCGCCTTGCATGCCTTCAGGGTTTCTCGAAAATCTCCTTGAGGAAATCCTGCAGCAGTTGCCAGGAACGGCGGTCCGCCGCGGCGTTGTAGGAAACGTTGTCCAGGCCGTAGGCATCGGCCTTGGGGTTGGTGAAGGCATGGTGCGCGCCGCCGTAGGTCACCAGTTCCCAATCCGCGCCGGCTGCCTCCAGGCCCTTTTCAAAGGCCTGGACGCGCTCCGGCGGCACAAAGGCGTCGGCCGCGCCATGGGCGGCCAGGACCCTGGCCTTGATCTTGCCGCGCGCTCCGGCGTCGGGCCACGGGCAGGGAGCCGTGGAAGCTGGCCACGCCGGCCAGGTCCGCCCCGGCGTAGGCCATCTGCATGACCGTGGACCCGCCGAAGCAATAGCCGATGGCGGCCACACGGCCGGGATCGACCATGGGCTGGTCGCGCAGCGCCTTCAAAGCGGCCATGGCCCGTTGCCGCCAGGCTCCCACGTCGGCCATGATCTTTTCGGCCCATTCCTTGGCTTGGCCGGGATGCTCGGTCACCTGCCCCTGGCCGTACATGTCGACAGCCAGGGCCACGTACCCTAGCTTGGCCAGCATGTCGGCCCGCTGCCGGATATAGTCGTTTACCCCCCACCATTCGGGGAGCACCAGGATGGCGGGCCGCTTGCCCGAGACCGCATCGTCCCAGGCCAGATAGCCTTGCAGGGTGGCGCCGCCATCCTGGTATTCGAGCTTCTTGGATTGGACGGCCCCGCTGGCGGAAGCCGGCAGCAGCCAAGCCAAGGCGAACAGGATCAGGGGAAGGGTCACGAGCATGGCCTTCATGGCGATTCCTCCGGAAAAAAGCCGGGTAAAAAAATGCGGTCCTTCACATCCGGCCGTGGAGAAGGCCCAGGATGCCCACGATGATGAGGTAGATGGCCACGATGTAATTGAGCAGGCGCGGGATGATCAGGATCAGGATACCGGCGATCAGGGCGATGACGGGCTGGGGCGAGAGGAACAGTTGCATGAGGGCGCTCCTTTGGGCATGCCGGGCATGCGTTGGCGGCCGTGGCTGCCCCGGCTTTTCCCGGGCCGGAGGCAGGCCGGTGGCGGGGGGAACCCCGAATATTTCCCTCATACCCGGCTTGGAGGAGCGCGGCAAGAACAGGGCGCATATTTGCCGTCCGCATTGGTTCCAAGTGGCGGTCGTCCCGGCCCGGCCGCCCTTGACCCTCCTTCTTGAATTCCCTAATCTGCCGCGTTTACAATCCGGTCGCCGCCAGCGCGGCAGGGATGGCCGGATGCGGGATATTTCCCGACAAACGTACATCTTACGGGGGAAGGACCATGGGGCTACGGACTGATTTCATCTGGATGGACGGCACGATGACGCCTTGGGACGAAGCCAATGTGCACGTCCTGACCCATACCTTGCACTACGGCCTGGGCGTATTCGAAGGCATCCGGGCGTATCAGTGCGCCGACGGCTCCTCGGCGGTTTTCCGTCTCAAGGAGCATGTGGACCGGCTTTTCGGTTCGGCCAAGGTCGTGGGGATCAGCATTCCCTTTACCCAGGAACAGATCATCGACGCCTGCGTGGAAACGCTTCGGGCCAACAAGATGCCTGCCGCCTACATCCGACCCCTGGTCTTCGTGGGTTCGGGCGCGGCCATGGGCGTCAACCCCGGCGCCAACCCCATCCGCGTAGCCATTGCCGTATGGCCGTGGGGCGCGTATCTTGGGGCCGAAGCCCTGGAAAAGGGCATCCGCATCCGCACCTCGAGCTACACCCGCCACCACGTCAACGCCATGATGACCAAGGCCAAGGTGGTGGGCAATTACGTCAACTCCGTGCTGGCCAAGACCGAGGCCCTGGCCGACGGCTACGACGAGGCCCTCATGCTCGACCCCACGGGCTATGTGTCCGAGGGCTCGGGGGAAAATATCTTCATTGTGCGAAACGGCGTGGTCAAGACTCCGCCCCTGACCTCCATCCTGTCCGGCATCACCCGCGACTGCGTCATGACGCTGGCCCGGGAACTGGGCTATACCGTGGTGGAGCAGCTTTTCACCCGCGATGAGCTGTACATGGCCGACGAAGTGTTTTTCACCGGCACGGCCGCCGAGCTGACGCCCATCCGCGAGGTGGACCGCCGCATCATCGGCGAGGGGCACGCCGGTCCCGTGGCCAAGGCCATTCAGGCCGCCTTTTTCAAGGTGGTCAAGGGCGAGGACAAGGCCCACGCCGACTGGCTCCACAAGTTCAGCCTGTAACCATTTCCCGGGCGGCTTCGCCTGTTGCGTCGAGGCCGCCCGGATCATCGCATGAGCACGTCAAGCCTTACCGCCAAATACCGCCCCCAGCGTTTCGCCGAGGTGGCCGGCCAGGAGGCCGTCAAGCGCATCCTGTCCCGGGCCGCGGCCGAGGACAAGATCGCGCCGGCCTATCTCTTCAGCGGCACCCGGGGCGTGGGCAAGACCACCCTGGCCCGCATTCTGGCCAAGGCGCTCAACTGCGAAACCGCGCCCACGGGCGAACCCTGCAACGTGTGCCTGCAGTGCCGCCAGATCACGGCCGGCGTCTCCCCGGACGTCATCGAGATCGACGCCGCCACCCACGGCAAGGTGGACGACGCCCGGCGGCTCAAGGAAGACGTGGGCTATGCGCCGCTCAACAGCCGCTACAAGGTCTTTATCATCGACGAGGCCCACATGCTCACCATGCAGGCCTTCAACGCGCTGTTAAAGACCCTGGAAGAGCCTCCGGCCCGGGTCACCTTCATCCTGGCCACCACCGAGCCCCACAAATTTCCGGCCACCATCATCAGCCGGTGCCAGCATTTCCTGTTCAAGCGCCTGGCTCAGTCCGAGCTGGAGGCCCACCTGTGCGGCCTGCTTGAGCGGGAGGACATTGCGTTCGAGGCCAAGGCCGTCAGCCTCATTGCCCGGCGCGGGGCGGGCAGCGTGCGCGACTCCATGTCGCTTCTGGCCCAGGTTCTGGCCCTGGGCGGCGCGGAGCTGACCGAGGCCGACGCCCGGGGCGTGCTGGGCCTGGCCGGCCAGGAAGTCTTTTTCGGGCTCATCGAATCCATCCACGCCCAGGACGGGCCGGCCGTGGTGGAAGTCCTGCGCCAGGTCCTGGACAAGGGCCTGGACATCGGGTTTTTCCTGCGGGAGCTGGCCGGGGTGTGGCGAAACCTTTTCCTGTTGCGCCAGGCCGGCGAGCGGGGCCTGTCCGTGGTGGACCTGCCGGCCGAGGAGGCCGGGCTCTGGCTGGACTGGGCCAATCGGTTCGATCCGGCCCATATCCACGCCTGCTGGCAGATGACCCTGGAGGGGCAGCGCCGGGTGCTGACCAGCCTGGAGCCGGCCCTGTCCCTGGAACTGCTCCTTTTGAACCTGGCCTATCTGCCCCGTCTTTTGCCCTTGCAAAACCTGGCCTCCTGCACCGCGCCGCCGTCCCCCCAGGCTGGCCAGACTGCGACGCGCCCAGGGCCGCCCCCTGGCCGCCCGGCCGCGCCGGTTCGGCCCCAGGCTCCGGCCTCCCGGCCAGCCCCCCGCCAGGCGTCCACGCCGGCCGCAACGCCGACCCCGCCCTTGACCGCGCCCCGGCAGTCCGATTCCCCGACCGCTCCGGCCGAAGCGCCGCGAGCTCCGGCCGGCCCCAGGAACTGGGAAGGGTTTTTGCGCTGCCTGCTCGACCAGGGGGCCGAGATCGCCGGTCTCAGAAAGGCCCAGGGAACCTTTGTTCCGGACCCCGAGCCAGGCCAACTGGTGCTGGCCTGCGAAAACGCCTTCCACTGCGGCCAGCTCACCCAACCCGAAAAATTTCGCCAGCTTTCGGCCCTGGCCGCCGACTATTTCGGAGCTGGCGTGATCGTGCGCGTGGAAACGGCAAATGGCCGGGACCGCGTGTCGCCTCAGGACATCAGGGAATATATCGACGGCCGGCCCGAAGTGCGCCAGGCTATTTCGGCCTTTGACGCCGAAGTCATCGAACGAAAACCCCGCTGAGCGGGCGGAGGAAACACCATGAAGGGAATGAACGAACTGGTCCGCCAAGCCCAGATCATGCAGAAAAAAATGGCCAAGCTCCAGGAAGACCTGCAGCTGCGCACCGTGGAAGGCTCGGCCGGCGGCGGCATGGTCACGGCCGTGGTCTCCGGGGCCAACGAGCTCAAATCGCTGCGCATCGACAAGGCCGCCGTGGACCCCAATGACGTGGAAATGCTCCAGGACCTGGTGCTGGCCGCGGTCAACGACGGGCTCAAAAAAGCCAAGGCCATGATGGAAGAGGAAATGGGCCAGGTCACCGGCGGCATCAAGGTGCCGGGGTTGTTCTAGGGGAACTGTAGGGGGAGATGCCTCCGGCGGCCAGGAGGGGCGCGACCCCTCCTGGACCACCCCCATGGGAGGGCAGTCCACCGACCTGTCGGCGTGGGCAGCATCCCGTTATTGGGATTCCAAAGGGCGAAGCCCTTTGGCCGCCGGAGGCGTGACATCTCCTTTATTTATTTCATATGGCAATCCAAAAGACACTGCCGGCTCCCCTGGTCGAGCTGGTGGAGCAGTTGGCCCGGTTGCCCGGGCTTGGGCCGAAATCCGCCCTGCGGGTGGCCATGACGCTTCTGGAATGGCCCCGGCAGCGGGCCGAATCCCTGGGCGAGGGCATTTTGCGCCTGCGCGAGCGCCTGTGCCTGTGTTCGCGCTGCGCCGGCCTGTCCGAGACCCCGGTGTGCCCGGTGTGCGCCGATCCCACCCGCAATCCGGACCAGCTCTGCCTGGTGTCCCAGTGGGATTCGATCATGCTCATCGAGGAAACCGCCCAGTATAACGGCTCTTATCTGGTGCTGGGCGGCCTGCTCGATCCCCTGGAAGGGGTGACGCCGGGCCAGTTGCGCCTGGACGCCCTGCGCTCCCGTTTGGCCGAGGGCTCGGTCAGCGAGTGTATTTTGGCCCTGGGGGCCACGCTTGCCGCCGAATCCACGGCCTCCCACATCAAGAACCTCCTGGACCGGGAGTTTCCCGGCGTGCGGCTGACGCGGCTGGCCCAGGGCATCCCCCTTGGGGCCGAGGTCAAATACGTGGACAAGGAAACCCTGTCCCAGTCCATGCGCTACCGCCAGGACCTCTAGGCCGGCCGCGCCCGTTTCCCCATGGCCACCGAACTTTCGGCCGAAGTCCAAAGCGTCACCTTCTTCAATGAAGGCAGCAACTACCTGATCGCCAAGGTGCGCTCCAGCGACGAACCCGGGCCGTTTGCCATCATAGGCCATCTGGGCCGGGTCACGCCCGGGGAAATGCTGCGCCTGACCGGCTCCTGGGTCACCCATCCCAAATACGGCCGCCAGTTCCTGGTGGAAACCTGCGATCGGGTGATGCCGGCCACCATCAACGGCATCCGGCGCTATCTCTCCTCGGGCATGATCAAGGGCGTGGGCGACGTGCTGGCCGGGCGCATGGTGGAAGCCTTTGGCGAGAAGGTGCTGGACATCCTGGAGACCGAGCCGGAGCGGCTTTTGGCCGTGGAAGGGGTGGGCCGCAAGAAGCTCAAGGAAATCAAGGAGTCGTGGGACGCCCAGCATGAGGTCCGCTCGCTCATGCTCTTTTTGCAGACCCACGACATTCCGACCACCTATGCCGGCAAGATCTTCAAACTCTACGGCAATGCCGCCCAGGCCCGCATCCAGGCCAATCCCTACGAGCTGGCCTACGAAATCCGGGGCATCGGCTTCAAGACCGCCGACAACATGGCCCTTCGCCTGGGCTTTGCCCCGGACAGCCCGCAGCGCGTCCAGGCCGCTCTGGTCTACGTCCTTTTCACCATGGGCGACCAGGGGCACATGTTTGCGCCCAAGGACGCGCTTTTTGAACGGACCGCGGCCATGCTCGGCGAGGTCTCGTGTGAGGTCCTGGAAGAAGGGCTTGGCGCCCTGGAGGAGCTCAAGCGCGTCAAGGTGGAGGCGCTTGCCGCCCAGAACATTGAATCGGCCGTGTATCTGCGCCATTTCTACGCCCTGGAGGTGGAGATCGCCCAGCGCCTGCGCGATCTGGCCACCCATCCCGGGGCCGGCCTGCGCGGCAAGGTGGAAAAGCTCCTGCCGCGCCTGGAATCCGAGGCCCGGCTCCAGCTTTCCCCGGAGCAGCGCCAGGCGGCCGTGGATGCTTGCGCCAACAAGGTTTTTGTCATCACCGGCGGCCCGGGCACGGGCAAGACCACCATCACCCGCATGGTGGTCACGGCCCTTGACAAGCTGTCGTTAAAAGTCAAACTTGCCGCGCCCACGGGCCGGGCCGCCAAGCGGCTGGCCGAGGCCACGGGGTTCCCGGCGGCCACCTTGCACCGGCTTTTGCAGTCAACGCCGGACGGGTCGTTTGCCCTGGGCGAAGACAACAAGCTCAAGACCGACGTGCTGCTGGTGGACGAAGCCAGCATGCTCGACGCCAGGCTGTGCGCCCATATGTTGCGGGCCTTGCCCTGGACGGCCCGGCTCATCCTGGTCGGCGACGCGGACCAGTTGCCGTCGGTAGGGGCGGGCAACGTGCTGGGCGACATCCTGGGCAGCCAGGCCGTGGGCAGCGCTCGCCTGACCCGGATTTTTCGCCAGGCCCAGCAAAGCATGATCGTGGTCAACGCGCACCGCATCAACCAGGGGCTCTTTCCCCAGGCCGCGAGCAAGCCGCCGCCGGAAGCGGATTTTTTTTGGGTGGAGCAGGACGATCCGGCTATAGTCCGGGATATGATCGCCGGGCTCGTGTGCGACCGCATCCCCCGCGTCTATGGCCTGGACCCCATGCGCGACGTCCAGGTGCTCTCGCCCATGCACAAGGGCGAGGCCGGCACCCAGGCGCTCAACGAGACCCTGCGTGCCCGCCTCAATCCCAAGGGGCCGGAGGTGGTGCGGGGATCGGTTCGGTTTCGGCTGGGCGACCGGGTGCTCCAGACCAAAAACGATTATGAGAAGGACGTGTTCAACGGCGACTTGGGCAATATCGTGGATGTGGACCCCGGGGAAGGGGAGGTGCTGGTCTCTTTTGACGGCAGAAGCGTGGCCTATGACCGCACCGAACTGGACGAACTGGCCCCGGCCTATGCCATCAGCATTCACAAGTCCCAGGGCAGCGAATATCCGGCCGTGGTGGTTCCCCTGTTGACCCAGCATTACGTCATGTTGCGCCGCAATCTCATCTACACCGCCCTGACCCGGGCCAAGCGCCTGGCCGTGCTCATCGGCAGCCGGCGGGCCCTGAACCTCGGCCTGCGAAACGCCGGCGGCGAACGGCGGTATACCCATCTCAATTATCGGCTGCGGGAGCTTTTCAATGCCTGATCCGTTTGGGGCGCGCCGCGTCCCTGATACCCAAAGCGACGGCCCTCCATGCTCGTGAAAAAAGCCGCCGGGTTCCTTGTGCGCCTGGCCCTGGTCGGGGGCTGCCTGGTCTATGCCTTCTGGGGTCTGGATTTCCGCCAGTTGTGGGAAACGCTTGTGCAGTACGACGACTGGGCGCTTTTGTGGACCACGATCTTTTCCTTTGTCGGCTACGGCGTCATGGCTCTGCGCCTGGACTACCTTTCCGGCTTCAAGGCCGGCAACTGGCTGTGCTTTAAGGCTTTTCTCATGTCCATGGCCGTCAACAACATCATGCCGGCCAAGCTCGGGGAACTGGCCAAGGCCTTTTACCTGCGCCGGGAATGCCGCTTCTCCCTGTCGCGCAGCATCACCATGGTCTTTTGGGAACGGTTTTTCGACTTGAACGCCATCCTGGCCATGGGCCTGGTGGTGGCTTTCCACTTCAAGCTCAAAATGGCCTTTGTGCCTCTGGCCGCCGCTGTTGGCGGCATATGGGTGGCCCTGTGGGTGGTGCGCACCTTTCCGGATTTCGTGGGCCGCGTTATTGACAAGATGCCGTTCAACCGGCTGGGCGAATTTTTGGCCGAACTCAAGCTCCAGGTGCTGCACGGGGTGACGCCGTCCTTTCTGGCCGTGCTTGGCCTGTATACGGCGCTGTGCTGGGTGCTCTACGCCGGTTCCACCTTTCTGGTGCTGCTCTGGGTGGCCAACCTGCCCCTGTCCTGGGGCCATGCCGCGGCCGTGTTCGTGGTTTCGGCCCTGGGCATGGCCATGCCGTCCTCGCCCGGCGCCCTGGGGGTGTTCGAGGCGGCGGTGGTTTTTTCCCTGGGCCTTTTCGGCGTGGACCGGGCCCAGGCCCTGGCCGCCGGGCTCGTGCTGCACATGGTCCAGTACATTCCGGTGACCGTGGCCGGCTCGCTGGTTCTGGCCAAAAGCGGACTGAGCCTGCGCAAGATTCGGGAGAGTGAAGAAGGGTTGGAATAGGCCTTCCGCTGGGGAGAAAACATATGCGGCCGCCTTGCGTTTTGACCGTGGCCGGATCTGATTCCGGCGGCGGGGCCGGCATTCAGGCCGACCTCAAGACTTTCATGATGCAGGGTTGCTATGGCCTGTCGGTCATAACCGCCCTGACCGCCCAGAATACCCGGGCCGTTTCGGCCATCGAGGCCCCGTCGCCGTCCTTTGTGGCCGCGCAGCTGCGGGCGGTGCTGGACGATTTTCCCATCGGAGCGGCCAAAACCGGCATGCTCTTTTCGGCTCCCATCATCGAGGCCGTGGCCGGGGAGCTTTCGGCCAAGGATTTTCCCCTGGTGGTGGACCCGGTGTGCGTGGCCCAGTCCGGGACGCGCCTGCTTTTGCCCGAGGCCGTGGAGGCCTTGAAGGCCCGCATCCTCCCGTTGGCCGACCTGGTGACCCCCAACCGCCAGGAAGCCGAGCTCTTGGCGGAAATGGAGATCAGGACGCCAGAGGACGCCCGGGAGGCCATGGAGCGGCTCCTTGGTCGCGGGGCCAAGGCGGTGCTGCTCAAGGGTGGGCATTTCGAGCCCGAAAACGAGGCGGGCGAGGCCGTGCTGACGGACTGGCTGCTGACTGCCGACGGTCAGGTCCGGGGCCTTGTGCGGCCCCATGTATCCACCCGCAACACCCATGGCACGGGCTGCACCCTGGCCGCGGCCATCGCCGCCCATCTGGGCCTGGGCAAGCCCCTGCCCCAGGCCGTGGAAGCGGCCCGGGACTACCTGCAACTGGCTCTTCGCGCCGCCTATGACCTGGGCGGCGGAGATGGGCCGGTCAATCATCTGGCTCCGTTTTTCCGGCAACGGGAGGGCTTGGCCGTGCTTGGCGAACTGGAGCGGTCCGGATGGGCGCTTTCCCGCCTGGAAGGCCTGTTTCGGCTGATTCCGGATGTGGGCCTCAATGTGGCCCTGGCCGTGCCGTATGCCGAGGGATTGGATGACGTGGCCGCTTTTTCCGGCCGGATATGCCGGGATCGCCGGGGTCGGCTGAGCCGGGCCGGCTGTCCGGCCTTTGGCGCGTCCGAGCGTACGGCCCGGGTGGTGCTGGCCGCTGCCTCGGTGGTGCCGGAGGTGCGCTGCGCTGCGGCCATCCGTTGCGATGAGGAAATTCTGGCGGCCCTGGAAGCCACCGGGCTTGTGGCCATGTCCTTTGATTTCGCCGAACTTTCGGAGCTCGAGGCCCAGAGCCTGGAGCAGGGGGTCCGGCTGGCCCTGGCCGGCCATCCGGAGCCGGCGACCGTGGCCGCCATATGGGATTATGGGGCCGTGGGCAAGGAGCCCCTGATCCGGATTCTGGGGCGAAATGCGCCGGAGGTCCTGGCCAGAATTAAAGCCGTGGCCTTGCGTGTGGCCGAGCCGTTTCTTTAATTGCGCGGCGCAGGCAACTGACGTAAAGAAATCCGTTCACCTGCTGGCGAAGCGGCGTGCGAGAGTGGCGGAACCGGGAGACGCACCAGATTTAGGATCTGGCGCCGCAAGGCATGGGGGTTCGAGCCCCCCCTCTCGCACCAGGTAGAATTCATAGACTTTTTAAGCGGAATGCTTGTCCATACGACAGGCATTCCGCTTTCATTTTTTCAAGCCGGTCCCCTATTCGTCCCCCGTCTATTCTCCCCCACGCCCCCTTATAGTGTACCGCCGCCGAGGGGGTCCAATGGCCATGTCGTCGCGAGCAAAAACGAGGCCGCCCTTCTTTTAGAAGGACGGCCTCGGCAATAAAATACCCGATGCATAAAACATTGTCCGCTGCAATATAGCCACAACAGACGAAAATTACGAGGCAAGACCTGAATCGTAATGGCCTCACTTTTGGTTATAAAAAAAATAAAAAATATGAATTTGACCATATTAAAACAGAGAGGTTAGCTGGGGTCACACAACCTGGAGTGGGCGACGCAAGGACCAAACGCAGGGCCTGATGCGCAACCCGCAGTACCTCAGCAGCCTGTCTCAGGAGGAATGGAATGGAACTCACAACCCTCATGGCCGATGTAGTGATCGTCGGTGGCGGCAGCGCCGGGACCATGGCGGCTATCAAGGCCAAGAAGCGGAACCCGGACGCGAAGGTCGTGATCTTGGACAAGGGGCCGATCGAGACCTCCGGGGCTATTGGCCGGGGAATGGACGCCCTCAACATTGTCGCGGTCCCGGGCTACGGAACGCCCGAAAACGTCGTCGAGGCCCTGACCAAGGTGACCGAAGGCGTCCTCGACCAGGAATGCGCCTATGTCCTGGGCGAAAAGAGCCTGCAGGTGATCAAGGACCTGGAGGACTTCACCGGCCGCGAACCCGGCGACCTCTTCCCGATCGACGAAAATGGCAACTACAAGGCCAGCTACCTCCACCCGACCGAGCATCCCCTCTATCTGGCCATGGACGGCGAGGACATCAAGCGCGCCCTGGCCAAGCGCGTTCGCGCCCTCGGCGTGACCGTTCTGGACAGGACTCCCGCCGCCAAGCTGATCACCCGGGATGGCCGCATCGCCGGCGTCCTCGGCTTCAACATGCGGTCGGGCGAATTCTTTTATGTGAAAACGCCCACCGTGATCCTCACGGCAGGCGCTGTGGGCAAGTTCGGCCTGCCCCGTGACGGCTACCTCAGCGGCATCTACGAGTTCCCGGGCAATACCGGCGAGGGCTTCGCCATGGCCTACGACGCCGGGGCCGAACTGGTGAACCTCGAGTGCTTCCAGACCAACCTGCTCATGAAGGATTTCAACGGCCCGGCCTGCGGCTATGTGGTCATTCCCCGCGGCGGCTACGGCGTCAACGCCCTGGGCGAGCGCTATTGGACCCACGGCTACTGGTCCGGCGACATGTTCCTGGCCGTGTGGCGCGAATTCCAGGAGGGCCGCGGTCCCATTTATCTCAAGATGGACC
This sequence comes from uncultured Desulfovibrionaceae bacterium, assembly GCA_964490985.1. Classification (GTDB taxonomy): domain Bacteria; phylum Desulfobacterota; class Desulfovibrionia; order Desulfovibrionales; family Desulfovibrionaceae; genus Solidesulfovibrio. The sequence goes on from CAZBER010000046.1 coordinate 15,336, forward strand.
ATCTGCCCGAAGAGACTATCGAAGGCCTGGAAAAGATCCTCTGGGGGACCGAGCGGACCCTGCGCGGCGAGTTCCACAAGCAGCGCAAGGAAAACTACCGGTGCTGGGACTCGGTCGAGCAGGGCTTGGAGGAGATCTCCCTGTGCAGCGGCCACAGCATGTCCGGCATCCTCGTCAACAAGGACACGGAAACGACGGTTCCCGGCCTCTACGCCGCCGGCGACTGCGCCGCCGTGCCCCACCAGTACCTGACCGGGGCCTTCGTTTTCGGCGCCATCGCCGGCGAGAAGGCCGCCGAGTACGCCATGGAGCATCCGGCCGCCGACATCACGGTCGACCTCGGTCAGATCGTCGAGGAGCTCCGCAAGCCCCTTTTGGCCGAGGAAGGTGTGCCCGTGGACCAGGTCGAGTACAAGATCCGGTCCAAGATCAGCCAGTACCTGACCCCGCCCAAGAGCGATCCCCTCATGGAAAAGCTGCTCTGGTGGACGGAACGCATGATCCGCGAGGACATGCAGCGCATCAAGGTCGATTCCTACCATGACCTCATCAAGGTCACGGAAGTGCAAAGCATCATCACCTGCGCCGAAATGGCCGCGCGGGCCTCGCTGCATCGCACCGAGAGTCGCTGGGGCCTGGGGCACTACCGCCTGTCCTATCCGCAACGCGAGACCTACTGGGAAGACAAGTGGGTGGTGATCAAAAAGGACACCGCCACCGGCAAGATGCTCACCGGCGAGAAGACCATTCCGCCCCACAAGTGGCATTTCCCGGTCAAGCTCGACTACGAATATCCCGAGATGCACCTCGAGATCGGCAAGGGTTATGTCCATCCGAAAAACGACATCCGCGATCCCTGGATCGAGGAAAAATTCAAGAGGGAAGGATATGACGTTCCGCCGCGTATCGTTCCTGGGAAAAAGGGGGACTAGACAATGGAATGCACCGAGAAGAAGTACCAATGGATAAAGGTGGACCCGGAGAAGTGCGTTGGGTGCAGCCTGTGCATCGACTACTGCCCCAGGGACGTTTTGCGCCTGAACGACGATAACATTGCCAGCGTCGCATTCCGGGATGACTGCTGGTACTGCGATGTCTGTACCTTCGTCTGTCCGGTCCAGGCCCTCACCGTCGAGGAGGTGCCCTATCTGATCAAGTAGCACGGCATTCGTCGCGGCCGGCAGCGGACGGACTCCCGACTCCGGCCAGGGCTGATCGGCAATGGTCAACCCTGGCCGGCTGTTTGCCGATCATGCCCGGCAACGGCGCGCAACAGCGGCAGTGGTGCGTATCGAGGTATACCGCTTAGACAGCAAGGCAATGGAGAAAGACATGCTCTGATGTGGGGAGAACCGTCACCCTCAACCACACCGAGGAGGGCTTTATGTCCAGAGAAAAGGAAACGAGGGCTGCTGTCGGATTGTCGCGCAGGGCGTTTATGAAGATCGCGGGAATGGGCGCGCTGTTCCCGACCGTGTTGGGAATGGTGCCCAATCCCCTCGGCGGTGCGGCAGGCTGGAAAGCCTATGCCCAGTCCGAGAAAACCGTTCCGGACGCACTGCTTGCCGCAGCCAGGAAATACGGGGAGCCCACGGGCAAGTTCGGGAAAATCGGCGAGCCGGTGACCCTGACGATCGGCTACCAGCCCTATTGCACCCCGTACTGGACCTCGTCCCTCAATAAACAGGCCCAGATCTGGGAAAAATACCTTCCCAAGGGGAGCAAGGTCGTCTGGTTCCGCTCCTTGTCCGGGCCGTTGATCAACAACAACATGGTCGCGGGCAAAAACCAGCTCGGCTACATGGCCGAGACCCCGGCCTTGCGTTCCGGCGATACCGTGAACTGCGACATGGTGGAGGTCACCGGCTACGACGTCGGGGAAACCTGCGCCTTTTGCGTGCGCAATGATCTCATCGAATCCGGCAAGGTCAAGGAGCCCGGCGGACTGGAAGGCGAGCGCATCGGGACGCCCTTTGGCTCGTTCTCGCATCGCCAGGCCCTGACCTGGGCCTACCAGACCGGGGTCAAGCCCAACCTCCTCGATCAGTCCACGGAACTCGAGGTGACCAACCTGCGCGCCAACAACATCGCCGCCGCCGTCACCTGGGAACCCTATCCGAGCTGGCTCGAACAGCGAGGCATCGCCACGCGCTGGATCACCGGCCAGGACATGGCCTGCACGTGCAAAAAGTACAATCCCAAGGCCGTGGAACACACGTTCCGCGTCGTCGGCGCGACCCTGGCCATCTTCGACTGGCTGCGGGACCGGCCCGACATCATCTACGCCTACCTGCAGTCCGAGGAAGAATGCCGGGATATGTTCTACAACGATCCCGACCTGGCCGCATACTACATTTCCAGCGACATCACCGAAGTCCCGGGACCGGTGGTCCGGGCCACCATAGACATGATGGCCTGGGACGGCCGCATCGGCGCCCAGGTCAAGGAACACCTCAAGGGCGTGGCCAGGATGTGGCGCGAATACAAGTTCCTTTCCGGCAAGCGTTCGGAAGACCCGGACAAGTATGTGGATTCCTGGGCTGATGACAGCATCCTGGGCTTGGCCATCAAGGCGCTTCAGGAGAAGGGGCAGTGGACCTCCGACAGGCTGCCCGGGTTCCCCAATCCGGTCCGTCCGGACCAGACGGCCCGGCATTCCTGGAAAACCTACGAGTCCCTCGATCTGGTCGAAAAACCCTGGAACGCCACGCGCGTCAAGTAGCGCGAGAGGTTCAGCGACATGGCGTCCCTCACCTGGAGCAGAGCCGCGATGCAGCGGACCAGCCGCCGGATCGGGCCTGCCGTCCTGCCGGAAAAGGGGGAGAGCGATCAGTAATGTCCCCGAACCTCGGGCGCAAAGCCGTCGAAAGGCGGTGGCGCGCGGCCTGTAACTGGGAAAGGAGGCGTGTGACAGATGCAATCGGAGCAAATGGAGTATCCACTGGAGGAACGCGGCGCGGCCACTGCCGCGATGGCGGGGTCGCAACGGAGCGAAGGGCCGGCGATGCGCCTGATGCGCTCGGCCGTTGAGGCCCAATATGCGGAAGTCTACCTGAGAAGAAAGGAAAAGGCGGCCAGGGTCCGACGCCAGGATTGGCTGCTGGGCCTCGTCGGCGGGCTGTTTTTCCTGGTGTTTTGGTACACGCTGTCCCACACGGTGATGGACAAGCTCCCGGATCCGATCGTCTCCTTCAAGGCCGCCCTGGAGCGGGTGCGGGACGCCTGGTATTACAAGAGCATCTTCTTCAGTCTGTATCGGGTGGTCTTGGGGTTTGTGCTCGCCTCGGTCGTGGCCATTCCCCTCGGGCTGCTCATGGGCTGGAACAAGGTCTGCAGCGACCTGTTCATGCCGGTATTCGAACTGCTGCGTCCCGTGCCGCCCGTGGCCTGGGTGCCGCTGTCCATCATCATCTTTGCCGAACTCGAATACAGCATCGTCTTCATTACCTTCACGGGCGCCTTTTTCGTGGTGCTGCTCAACGCGCGCCTTGGCGTGGAGTGCATCGACCAATCCCTGTTTCGGGCGGCCTGGTGCCTGGGAGCGTCGCGCTGGCAGGTGTTTCGGCACGTGGTGCTTCCGGGGGCCATGCCCGCCATCTTTACCGGGCTGTCGCTTGGCATTGGCATTTCCTGGGTGGCCGTGGTTGCGGCCGAAATGATCGCCGGCCAGTACGGCCTGGGGTATCTCACCTGGGAAAGCTACAACCTGATCCGCTATCCCGAGATCATCCTCTCCATGGTCAGCATTGGTGTGCTCGGTTACGCCTGCAGCGCCATCATCCGGGCGTTGGCCGGCAAGTATCTCGCCTGGAGAAGGATTTATTCGTCGTAACGCGCATGAGCCGGGTTCCTTTGCGCCGTCCCGGCCGTCCGGTTTCGCGCAGAATGAGGAGTGACATACAATGGCACGGGCTACTGATGGTCACATCGAAATACGAAATGTCACCAAGATATACGACCCCTTGGGGGCGAATGTCTTGGCCGTGAATCAGTGCAGTTTCGAAATCAAGCCAGGGGAATTCGTGGCTATTGTCGGGCCTTCGGGATGCGGCAAGACGACCTTTCTTAATGTGCTTGCCGGGTTCGATACCACGACGGAAGGGGAAATCTGCGTTGACGGGGCCTGCGTGGCCGCGCCGCACCAGAAGCTCACCCCGGGGCCGGACCGGGTGGTCGTGTTCCAGCTCGGCGCGCTTTTCCCGTGGAAGACCGTTTTGGAAAATGTCTGCTTCGGTCCCATGATGCAGGGCAGGCAGGGAAAATCGGACATCCTGGCCAAGGGGCGGGAACTGCTTTGCATCGCCGGCCTGGAGGGTTTTGAAAACGAATATCCCATGAACATTTCCTCGGGCATGCAGCGTCGCGTCGAGATCGTGCGGGCGCTGATCAACGAACCGAAGATCCTGCTCATGGACGAGCCGTTCCGGGCTCTGGACGCCATGACGAAATCCGTCATGCACAAATACCTGCTCGACCTCTTCGATGTCATCGGGAAGACCATCATGTTCATCACCCATGACATTGATGAATCCATCTATCTGGCCGATCGCGTCCTGGTGATGACGAGCCGGCCCGGGACGGTGAAAAAGTGGATAGACGTCGACATTCCGCGGCCACGCGACATCCAGGTCAAGGTTTCGGACCGCTTCCTCGAGTTGCGTCAGGAAGCCATGGAAGCCGTGCATGAGGAGGCCCGCAAAGCGTTCGAAAGAGGAGAGCGTGAGCTGGCCAGGTAGGCTGTTGCGGCGATGGCCGTGGAGGCGGAAACAACGCTTTGCACGGCATCCGTTGTGTTTCTTGGCAGGCCGTTTGGTCGGGCGCAGACGGTGCGTGGCCGTCCGGCTGTCGGGAAAGGCTGCAAGAGGGGGTTACCCCGGTGGTATGCGAGGTGCACCATGATGGTAAACGAAACAGAGGCGCAGTTCGATCCGTCGTTGGGAGTTCAAAGGATTTCCAGCCACTATCATGAATACTCGGCGGCCGAGAAATTCGTCCGCCGGATGGTGCGGGGAGTTTTCAACTGGTCCAATCTCCGCAAGATCCTGGCCTTGGCCGGGTTCGTCCTGATCTGGCATATCATGACGATCTACAAGATCCCGCCGCTGAGCCGGGTACCGACTCCGTTTAGCGTATTGCAAGAGGCCGCGAAGTACATTCCCACGAAAGTGTTCCTGTTCAACGTCCTGTTCAGCATGGGACGGGTTTTCGTGGGGTTCACGACGGCGTGTGTTTGCGGCATTCTCCTGGGCTTGTTCATGGGCTGGAAGCGGAATGTCAAAAGCTTCGCGTTTCCCATCTTCGAAACGTTGCGGCCGATTCCCGTCATCTCCTGGATTCCGCTTTCAGTGATCATGTTTCCCGAGACCGAGCAGAGCATCGTGTTTCTGGTGTTTCTCGGCGCGTTTTTCCCGATCGTCCTCAACACCTTGCTCGGCGTCGAACAGATCCCCAGCTACTACATCAACGGCGCCCTCTCCCTGGGCACCTCGCCGCGGGATCTCCTGCGCCACGTGATCTTGCCCGGCGCGATGCCCTCCATCTTCACCGGCATGACCGTGGGCATGGGCCTGACCTGGGTCATGGTGGTGGCTGCCGAGATGGTGGCCGGCGGGTACGGCCTCGGCTACATGACCTGGGAAGCCTACATTCTCATCACCTATCCGCGCATTATCCTTGGCATGTTCGTCATCGGCGCCTGCGGCTACCTCTTCAGCAGCATTGTCCGCAGACTGGCGACTCAAGCCATGCCGTGGCGAAAATTATTCTAAGGAGCAGTCTATGGCTTCTGTAACGACTGAAAAACTTGTCGCGTCCACTCTGAATCCCGGCGAGATCGACATCAATGGTGTCTATAAATCTTTCGGACCCGGCAAAGAGGTCCTGGAGGGTGTCAATTTTACAATTAAAAAAGGCTCTTTCACCTGTCTTTGCGGGCCATCCGGTTGCGGAAAGACCACGCTGATCAATATCCTTGGCGGCTACATGCGGCCGGATATCGGCAGCTGTCTCATTGATGGACAGCCTATCGTAGGCGCCCATTCGGACAGGCTGGTCGTTTTCCAGGAAACGGCCCTTCTCCCCTGGAAGAATCTTTGGGAAAACACCATTTATGGCCCCATGGTCCAGGGCAAGGATCTCATGGAGGTGGCGGAAAAGGCCGAAGCGCTCATCAAGATGGTCGGGCTTACCGGATTTGAGGAATGCTACCCGAGTCAGCTTTCCGGAGGCATGCAACGCCGGGCCGAACTGATACGGGCGTTGATCAACGAACCCAAGGTCTTGCTTTTGGATGAGCCGTTCCGCGGTCTCGACGCCATGACGCGGCAGATCATGCAGGAATATATCATCAAACTTTTCGAGGAAACCGGGGTGACGATCCTTTTTATTACGGCGGAACTCGAAGAGGCGATCTTTCTCGGCGACCATGCTTTTTTCCTGACAGTGCGACCGGCCAGGGTGAAAAAAGAACTGGTGATCGACCTGCCGCGGCCGCGCAGCTTCAAGCATTTCACCAGCAGACGTTTTCTGGAACTGCAGCGTGAAGCCATAGAAACGGTGGACGGAGAAGCCCAAAAAGCATTTTCGGCCTTGTTGGAGGCTCGCAGCGCCAAGGCGTGAACGGTCACGGGAGGGTAAGATGGGATATGCGGAAGTTTATCGGGAAAGGAATGTGCCATGGAAGAAGTGGTTGCGGCGCATAACTTTTCTTATTGTTGTTTGCGTGGTGTTTTATTTTTCTCTGCAATTGCTTAACAGCCAGACCGGGCTCATGATGGGCGGGGCAGGAGGGAAGTAGCTCGAAGCATGGTTATGAAGAAACATATGGAACCATGGGCCTCCCCTGGCTTGACCGGGGGAGGCCCATGGTTCCATGGCATTATTTTGCTTCGATCCCGCCTCCACTGCCCCTGTTACTCGAAACACTGCGCAAGCGGGGCGGCGCTCGCGCCTCGACCGGAGGTATTTCTGGCCTTGATGGCGATGGCCTTTGCGAGAAATTCGAGGAAAAACCGTTCAGGCCGGGAAAATTTGCGGCCTTTATAATGATAGATATAAAACTCCTGGACAGGATGAAAGCGAGGCAAACACAAAACATCAAAAATACCAAGATGGATCCAGGTCTTAACGCAACAATGCGGCAGAAAGGAAAAACATTTGCCACTACGGATGCACTCCTTGATTGCCTCCGTATTGTTAAACACCAAGTGCGGATTCAGTGTAATATTATCTTTTTTCAACCAAAATTCGACCGCTTCGCGTATATCCGATCCTCGTTCCCGAGTAATATACGACAGGTTTTGCAAGTTATCCCATTGTATAGGTTCATTGCGCAAGCCAAGGGTACTTGCCGCAACGGCCACGATGCGATCTTTGTAAAAGAGTTGGCGCACGACATCCTTGTCATCGACATCGGTGCTGATGAAGCCGAAATTCAGTTCCTTTTTCTTGACGGCACGAATGATGTGTTCGGAATTATGCAAGAAGATATCTACCTTCACCTGGGGATAGATATCGGAAAATTGCTGAATGAGCGCAGGCAGGACATATATGCCAAGTGTGAGATTGGAGCCAAAACGGAGCGAACCCCGCACCTGTTCGCCGATCTCACCGACAGCCGTAAACGATTCATTGAAATGGTCAACAATCTGATTCGCATAACCAAGGAGGGCTTTTCCCTCTTCCGTGAGCGTCAGCCGGCTTCCCCGTTCGAATAACTTGATATTATAAAGGGATTCAATAGCGCGAATCTGTTTGGTGACCGCAGGTTGCGTGAGGTGAACCTCCTCGCTGGCGATCGAAATGCTCCCATATTTGGCAACAAGGATAAATGTCTTATAGTAGGCTATATCCATATTACCTCCAGAAGAAGCAAGGCGCAGTCACAGAGGATTAATCGGCCCCAATAAAATCTGAAACTTGTTTATTGGACAGATCGCATTTTGTCGATTTTCCCCTAAGCCGCTCGACAACAGCCTCTTTCATGGCTTTGAAAAAACGATGTTACCACCTCAATGCAGGAGAGATACAGGAATTATACCGCTGAATAGAGTTTTTTACCGTCAGGTAATCCTTCAAAGTTGCTTTTATGTTACGCCATCCTTCCTTCTTGTGCAGATAGCTAAGAGATGTACCTATCAGAACATGGAAGTATATTTCATAATCAAAACAGCGCATACGTTGTCGTTCGCTTTATCTCCTTCATTTTTTCACATTGTGAGATGTGCAATAAAAGTTTTTTTGTTTGCAAGAATCCGGTTTTCAAGGGGTGTGGCATTTTTTCCGCAGTCGTTAATTCCTTCAGGTATTTTTTGGAAAAGCCCTCATCGCTCATTTATAAAATCACCGATTGGTGCAAACAAGGCTTAATATAGGTTGTTTTTCATACTGCCTTTGAAGAATTACAGCATGGTGCATCGCAGTCGTATTGTCAACTTAATTACTCAAGTATAGCAAAAATTATAGTATAAAGTCGTTATACGATATCTTAAAATAAAATGTCTGTGCCGCGGAAAGTCCGATCTCCCCCAAACAAACGCGGCCGCCGGGTATTTGCCCTGGACAGGGCCGTTGACCCATCCGGAGTAAAATCGCAATAAAATCGGTAGGGAAAAGAAAGAAATCAGCCCCAGTTGGCAGCAACGGTGAGACGGCCGAGGGAATCTCACCCTCGGCCTCCCCAGAACCGGACGTGACACTCTCGCATCATCCGGCTTCCATTTTTCAGCCGCTGGTTTTCCAAGCACCTGCCGGTGAATGAACAGGGTTGGGAAGATATTGCCACCCGACCAAGCCAAAGCATGCTTTGTCGCTGATGGCGTCTCAAACTTTTTTAACTCTGAAAGCGTGTCATGAATGCTCGAAATGCGCAGCATGGTTTTGTTGCGCCTGCGGCAGGCGAAAGCGACGCAGTGGAGTCCCGCTCTTGTGCTCTCTCAAATCCCTTCCCCAAACTCCGCCCCATCCTCCTGGACCTTATACCCCCCATCCCTTTCTGCCTCGGCCACGCCATAGGTCGTCTTTTTCTCGCCCACGCACTTGCCCATGATAATGGCATCCAGGCCGTTGGCAATCCGCTCCTTGGGTGTGCCCAGCTCCGTCTGGAGGCGCTTGTAGGTGAGCATTTCGCGCTGGGTCGGTGAAAGATCCTTGGAAAATTCCTCCAAAGGGGCCGGTTCTGTTGGAGCAGGCGTTTCTGTAAGGAAAACATCTCCATGGCCGGCGACGAGCCAGTTTAAATTGACATTAAAAACTCGAAACCAATTCGACAAAACTTCTTGTTTCGGTTGGCTCGTGCCTTCCAGGTAGCCCGTCAACGTCTGCGGGGCGATGGCGCCCGCACGGGCAAAATCTTTTTTTTCAACACCGAGCTTCTGAATTAACTCTCTGAGACGTTTTGAAAAATCGGCATACTCGGGTTCTTCTGTTCTACGATTTTTTACCATATTATACGATTTTTTGTTGAAAAACTCCGAGTTTCTGGCTAGCGCACAAATTCAAGGGACACGTTTTCGCTAACCAGGACCTTGCCCGTCCTGATCCCGAACCGAAAGAGGTTCAGCTATGAATTTCTGTGAACCTGTTCACACAATTACCCCTACGCGTCAAGATCGATGCCGGGCCTGGCTGGTCGAACGGCGCATTGTTTTCAAGGACTTAGCCGCTGATGCCGGGTTTTCCAAGACCACGCTGTCCAATATCATCGCCGGCCGCCGGGCCACGCCCGCCCATATTCAAAAGCTGATCGACCTCGGCATTCCGGCCGAGTTGCTGCCCGAACCCCGGGAGCCGGGAAAACCCGGACCCAAACAGCGGTCGCGCAGTCACAGCAACTGATTCGCACCCAGGCCGGACCGGCCCACCAAAGCGGGCGGCTTAAGGTGCGGGAATTGTTGGCGCGGGTCTGCGATCCATGTCCGAAAAGGAGCCGCTTCGCAAAGCAGAAACCGCGAATACTCTGGGAGGAAAGCGTCATGATGCCTGGCCAAGCCCTTGAAGACGCGACCTGCCTGCAGGTGCTCCAGATCATGCGTCGCCTGTCCGGCCTGGACCTGGACGCCATCGCGGCCGCCATGGACCGCAACCGCCAGACCGTAGGCGGCTGGTTCGACGAGGCGGCGGACGGGTGCATCCCGCTGCCCCTGGTGCCCGGGTTCTGCCATGTCATGGGATCGCCGCTGCTCCTGGAATGGCTGGCGGCCCAGTATGAGCGGTGCCAGCGCCACGAGCCGCCGCGCTGGTGGAGCGGGGAGGTCGGGCGGACCACGGACTTGCTCCTGCGCGGGCTGGTACAGGCCAGAAGCGCCCTGGAACTGCTGCGCGACATGGGCCGGGAGCTTTCCCCGTCCCAGGGCCGGCAGGTGTCCGAGGCCGCGCTTTTGGCCGTGGCCTCTCTGGTCGCGGCGGCGCGCGAAGCCCGGGGATCGTTTCCCGACGAGCCGCCACGCCTGCGGTTTGCGCGCGTGGCAGACATGCCTGCCGCCAACGCCATGCCATCCGGATGGTGGGGCCGGTTGCGCGACTGGTGGCGCGGGAGCGTGATGCGGCGCACATCCTTCTAGAAGCCGTCCGCCGCCTGTCCATCGTCGTTACCAGGGCGCGGGCAGGGACAGCCCCATGAGCGGACCATATCGTCAGCCCCGTGTCCGTCGGCAGGCTTGATGCCGTTTTGGCGGCCAGGCCTCCTGAGAGCGGGGCAGGTATCCCCGTGTCCCTGCATCATGCACCGTCGCCGTCTGGGTCACCCCTTTGGCGGGTGACGCCGGCGTCGCCAGGGACACGGGAAGGGAAAGGCTTGCGTTGCTCCCATGGTTGCTTATGGTGCGGTGCCGCATGCGGACATCCGAGCGCCAAAGGAAGCGATATGGATTTGAAGGTGCTGTCGCAGCTTATAGAAAACGGTCTTCCGTTTCAAAAAATGCTTGGCATCAAAGTGGCGGAAGTCACTGTCGGGAAGGTGAAGCTGTATATCCCGTTTCGGGAAGACCTCGTAGGCGACACGCGCCGCCCCGCCCTCCATGGCGGCGTCATCTCCACCCTGGCCGATGTCTGCGCCGGTTTCGCCGTCTGGACCCGGTGCCGGCTCGATGACCGCATCGCCACCATTGACCTGCTGGTCGATTATCTGCATCCCGCCACTGCCAGCGACCTCTATGCCGAGGCAACGATCAACCGCATCGGCAATCGCGTCGGAAACGCCCGGGTCGTTCTCTGGTCGGAGAGCAATCCGGACCAGCATGTGGCCCAGGGGCGCGGCGTGTACAACATCAGAAGAAGCTAGGCCGAACGGTGGGAAGGCACCGGGAAGGTCAACGGCCTGCAGCGTCCCTTTGATCGGTTGACCGGTCGGGGAAAGGAGGGGACCCGAACGCATGGGGAGAGTCCGGGTCCCCTCAAAAAACTCTACGTTCACGTCAGGGCTGGCGATTGAGGCATTGGCTCCGGATCACCTCGCAATTGCTGATGCAGTTGGGGCGATCATAGGCTTGGCGCGGCGATATGCCCTGGCACCCACTCATGCATTTTTCATACTGGCTGGCGCAGGATTCCCCTGTGGTCGCCGGCCATGCCGGCTCCATCATGGGCGCTCCGGCGCCCTGGACAGCGCCCCCGTACGTCGCGCCTCCGTATGTTTCGCCCCCGTAGGGAAGTCCCACGTACGGGCCTGTGCCGTAGGCGACGTTGCCGGGATTTATGGCCTCAATAGGGTAAATCCTTCCCCACGGGTCGCGATAATAGAGCTGGCCGCTGGCGTCGAGGAAGTAGGGATGCTCGTCGTTCTCGACATAATAGTAGATGCCGCCGCCCGCCGAGGGATCGGACACTTCGCGGGCAATGACGTGCTGTACGCCCCGGCTGTCCACATAATAGCGCACGCCGGTTTCGGTGCGGCCGAACTGCCTGGCCGTCACCCGTTCGGGTTCCGGGGCGTTGTAGGTCACGGGCTGGGAGCGGACGCAGCCGGATGCGCCCAAAAGAAGCAATGCTCCGACAAACGTCAACAATAGGGGTTTCTTGGTGCATCTGATGGCCATGGCGATCCTCCTGGTCAGGGAATGGTGATTGTTTAGTGTTGCATCACATGCCTGCGATAAGTCAATCAGAATCGAACCAGGAGAGCAGCAAAGCCCCTTTCTTGGGCCGCGCGGCCGGGCAATTGTTCGGCAGCAGGGACTTGGTAATTCCCGAGGAAAGGAGTATGAACCAGAGCGAAGGCAAACTGGAGGAGCTATGCCTGACAGAGCCAAAGCCATGGTCCTGGCCTCGTTTATCGGCGATGCCCTGTCGCTCGGGCCGCACTGGGAATACGACCCCAAGGCCCTGGCCGCGCGGTTCGGCCGGGTGGAAAACTATGTGGACCCGGCTCCGGACGGTTACCATGCCGGAAAAAAGGCCGGCGACCTGACCCATTACGGCGACCAGACCCTGGTGCTGCTGCAATCCGTGGCTGCCCGGGGAACGTTTGATCTGGACGATTTCGCTTCCCGGTGGCGGGAACTGTTTCGCGGCTATACGGGCTATGTGGACGGCGCCACCCGCATGACCCTGAAAATTTTTGAATTCGGTGAAGGTCCGGACAATTCCGGCTCCAACTCCAATGACCTGGCCGGGGCCAGCCGGGTGGCGCCCCTGGTGTTTGCCCTGGGCGATGATCTGACCGGATTGGTGGAAGCTAGCCGCAGCCAGACGAAAATGACCCACAACCATGCTCAGGTTATCGAGGCGGCGGAATTTTTCGCCCGCACGGCCTGGGGCGTGCTCGGCGGCAAATCTCCGGTCGCGGCCCTGGCGGCGGCGGCCGAGGCCGGCTACGCCAGCGCCCCCATAGGCCAGTGGCTGGCCGACGGCCTGGATTCGGCCGGCACCGACACCGTGGAAGCCCTTGGCCGCTTCGGCCGCTCCTGCACCATAAGCGAGGCCATGCCCGCGGTGATCCACCTCATTGCCCGATACAGCCGGGATTTGCCCCGGTGTCTGACGGAAAACGTCATGGCTGGCGGAGATTCCGCCGCTCGCGGGCTTCTGGCCGGCATGGTCCTGGGAGCCGCCCAGGGCATGACGGCCATTCCCCAGGCCTGGCTGCACGGTTTGGCCGCCCGCGGGACCATTGAGGCCAGCCTGGCCGCCATCAAGGCCTGACAATCCTTTCGCTCGTATTTTACACCGACGCAATGTTGGTTTATAGGTCGTGCCATCGTGCCAAGCCCGTCCGGCTCGCCGCCGGACGTATGGGCCGCTTTGCTGACCGAAGCGGCAAGGGGGAGGGACATGGAGACCATCAAGGCGACGTTGCCGGATCTGATTCACTCCAGGATCGAGGACCTTGTCAACGGCCAGACCATGGACGAGGAAATGGTCGCCCACATGAAGGAGCTCGATGGCCGGATATGGGCCCTGGAGGCCCTGGCCCGGGAAGGCGAAGGGGATAAGGCCAAGGGCTTGGCCGAAGACATCCAGAACCTATGCGCCCGCATCCGCCGGGATTATGTGGCCATAGCCTACCGGCAAGGCCTGGTCGACGGCACGCGTCTCAAACGGCTTGTGGCCGACATCGCGCCGGACGCGGCCATGGGCCGTCCGGACCGCTGACGCCGCCTCGGCTCCAGTGGAGCTCGTCCCATGGCGGAAAAAGACATTCACGATCTGGCCCAGTGCGTCTACATGTTCGACCTCGTCCTGCGGGAGATCATGAACTCGCCCAAGATCACGAAGAAAGAATACGCCACGCAGCGGCTTATCGAGAGCTTCGCGCTGATTTTGCGCGAGGAAGGCTACAACATCACCCAGGCCAAATTGAAAAAGATGCTCGCCTACGCCCATTGATCCCCAGCATTGGACGTGGCACACCCGAGCCGCGCGGCGCGCGCCGCGACATTCCCAAGGAGCCGCAGTTTTGCCCAACGATACCGTCAAACCGGCCTGGCTGCTCGGGCCGGCCCGGGAACCTATTGACCGTGACGTTTCCAAGCGCATCGACGTCCTGCGCATCATCCTCATCGGCTTGATCGTTCTGGCCCACGGAGCCAGGGGGGTTACGGTCCGCATCGGCGGCCCCGGGCCGGCCACGGATTTCATGCTGGAGGTGTTCAACCGGCATGTGGATTTCGTGGGCGTGCCGCTTTTTTTCGCCATTTCCGGTTTTCTTTTTTTGCGCAAGTTCGAATTGTCCCTGGCGGCCTATGGGGACATGCTGCGCAAGAAATTCGTGTCCCTGCTCATCCCGTATCTGCTGTTCAACCTGGGGCTGGCGGCCTGGCTCTATTTCGTGGGCAGCATCGAAATGATCGGGTCCTGGCGCTATCTGGTCGAGGAAGGCTTTTTTGCCAAGGTCTTGGGCATCGGCACCTTGCCGCTTGTCTATCCCTTGTGGTTTTTGCGCGATCTGCTGCTGGTTTTCCTGCTTTCCCCGGTCCTGCTGGTGCTCTTCAAGGAGGCCCCCAATGTGGGGCTCATCACCCTGTTCGTCTTGTGGACCGGCCTAAGCCCTGCGGCCTATTCCTATTACGGCGACTTCTTCGCCTTTTACCTGGGCGGCTATCTGGCCCGGGCCAGGTTGCCCCTTATGGGGGTGTCCTGGTGGCAGCGGGCCGGCTCCTGGGGCTTCGTGGCCCTGACTGCGGTGCTGGTCTTTCGGGCGGCCTTGGGACTGCCCGAGGGCGTGTACCAGTTCCTGTTCAAGTGCAACCTGGTGCTTGGCCTGGTTTTTTTCTGGCGCATGGCCGCCTTTCCCGCCATTCGCGACAGTTGGGTCCTGCACCGCAGCGCCCGGCACAGCTTTTTCGTCTACCTGGCCCACGAGCCCACCATCTCCACCCTGCAGACGCGGCTTCTGGCTGTCTGGCAGCCTGCGGGAGACGCGCAGCAGATCGCCTTTTATTGGCTCTCCGGCCTGGCCACCATTGTCCTGCTGTGGGGCGTGGCCGAGGTCTTGGACCGGTTCGTGCCGGCTTTTTACGCCATCATTACGGGCTCCCGGCGCGCGCCGGCCAAAAAGCCCGAGGTCCAGGCGGCCCGGTTGAATGCGTAAATAAGAGTCCTGTTTTCCCGTAAAACTGGAAATAGAGGACCGAAAACGGTTCGGCTGTTTGTAAGAAAGCCAAGAAATCCAGGTAGGTTATTAAAAGAGTGGCAGGCATGGATCATGCAGAATGGAAAGCGGAGGAAACTCAGCCCATGCTGCGTATTCTGCTTGCCGAAGACGATTTCAATCATGCCATTCTGGCCCGCCAGACCCTGGAAGACGAAGGCCACGAAATAACCGCCGTGCCCGACGGCCAGGCGGCCCTGGAAGCCATGGACCGGCAGTCCTTTGATCTGGTGCTTCTGGATATGCGCCTGCCCGTGATGGACGGTCGGGAATTCATTGGCCAGGTGCGCGGGGCGCGTTCCTGGTACGCCGATATTCCCATTGTGGTGGTGACCGGCTACGGCCTGCGCCAGCACCTGGATTTCTTCAGCCGCTTCGGCGTGCGGGACTTCCTGGCCAAACCGTACGACTGCGACGAACTGGCCTCCATCGTGCGCGCCTACGATCACGCCTGACAGATTTTGCCCGTCTTCTCCCCGACTTGCCGAGTGGACTTCATCCCGATTTTTCCGTAGAGCGTCACCGGAGAAACGCGCCTGGGGCGCTTGAAAGCGAGGGAATCATGCTTCGCATTGAAGACTTGCACGTGAAAATCGGCCAACGCAAGGTGCTTGAAGGCATCAACCTGCACATCGCCGAGAATGAAACCTTTATCCTGTTTGGCCCCAATGGTTCGGGCAAGACCACCCTGCTCATGACGCTGATGGGGTTTGGCAACTACGAGATCACCCGGGGCCGCATCCTGTTTCGGGGCCACGACATCACCCACGCCCCGATCTATGAGCGGGCCCGCCTGGGCATCGGCATGTCCTTCCAGCGCCCGCCCACCATCCATGGCTTGAAGACCCGGCATCTGGTGTCCATGTGCTCCCGCCAGGGCGCGACGGACGTGGAGGGGCTGGCCCGCAAGGTCAACATGGACACGTTTTTGGAACGCGACATCAATGCCGGCTTCTCCGGCGGCGAAATCAAGCGTTCCGAACTGCTGCAGCTCATGGCCCAAAAGCCGTATCTGCTCCTTTTCGACGAGCCCGAGTCCGGCGTGGACCTGGAAAACATGAAGCTCATCGGCACCACCGTGCGGGAACTTTTGACCGGCGGCATCGAGCCCAGGCCGGAGTCCAGCATGAAGGAGCAGAAGGTGCGCAAGCGCCCTGTTTCCGGGCTCATCATCACCCATACCGGCTACATTCTGGAATACTTGAACGCCGACCGGGGACAGGTGCTCTACGACGGCCACCTGTGCTGCGAAGCCAATCCCCGCGACATCCTGGATCACATCAGCCACTACGGCTACCAGGAATGCGTGCGCTGCCTGCAATAGCCAAAGGAAGTTTTCCATGGAAAAGATAGACCTGGGGGCCTTCCGCTTCGGCGGCTCCACCTTGGGCGAGATTCCCGACCTGCGCCAGTTGGACGCGGCGGACAAGGCCGAAATGCTCATGTCCGGCGTGGACGTGGAAGAGCGGGAGCGCGCCGGCACCTACCTGCAGATCGACCACGGCCGGGTGCACTGCAAAAGCATGCAGCCCGGCGTGGAAATCCTGGACATCAAGGACGCCCTGGCCAAGTACGACGGCCTGCCCGGCCGGTTCTGGACCCAGGTGGACCCGAACAAGGACGAGTTCACCCGATCCGCCGCCGAAAACCTCCATGGCGGCTATTTCGTGCGCACCCAAAAGGGGGCCAAGATCAAGGAGCCTGTCCAGTCGTGCCTGTTTCTCAAGGGCGACATGGTGGGCCAAAACGTCCACAATGTGGTCATTGTGGAAGACGACTCGGAGCTGCACATCATCACCGGCTGCTCCGTGGCCCACGGCTCCAAGGGCGCGGCCCATCTGGGCATTTCCGAATTTTTCATAGGCAAAAACGCCAAGCTCACCTTCACCATGATCCACAACTGGGCCGAATCCACGGTGGTGCGGCCCCGCACCGGCGGCGTGGTGGAGGAGGGCGGCGTTTTCCTCAACAACTACGTGCTGCTCAAGCCCGTCAAGGACCTGCAGTCCTATCCGGCCATTCGCTTAAACGGCCGGGGAGCCGTGGCCCGCTTCAATTCCGTCATCGTGGCCCCCAAGAACTCCTATGTGGATTCCGGCAGCCGCGTCGAGCTCAATGCCCCGGATACCAAGGGCGAGATCATCGCCCGCACCATTGCCTCGGGCGGCACCATCATCTCCCGGGGCTACATCGGCGGCAACAGCGTGCCGGCCAAGGGGCATCTGGAGTGCAAGGGTCTGCTTCTGGGCGGCGGGGTGATCCACGCCATTCCCGAACTGTTCGGCGCCGTGGACGGGGTGGAGCTCTCCCACGAGGCGGCCGTGGGCAAGATCGCCCAGGAAGAGATCGAGTACCTGATGGCCCGGGGCCTGGACGAGACCGAGGCCACCTCCACCATTGTCCGGGGATTTCTCAACGTGGACATCATGGGCCTGCCCAAGGAACTCAAGGACGTCATCGACACGACCATCGCCGAGACCGAGAAGGACATGTTCTGATCCCTCGACCGTGGCCCGGCCTTTTGTCGTCCCCGGGACGCGGCACCTGTTGCGCCGCGTCCCGGGGACGCTGTTTATGGATGTTGTGTTGTAGCGCTTTCAATCCATTACGGGTTTCCAAAGGGCGGAGCCCTTTGGAAACCACAGGCTGCAAAAACAGCTCTTGTTGCAAGAGCCTCGGGCTTTAGCGCCGCAATTCGAAAGAGTCCGTCCGATCGATGCCCGGGAAGACGTACACCACCGGCGTGCACGCGCCCTGGCGGATGACGTTGAGCACGCAGGGAAACGACCGGCCCGGCCGGATGCCGTATTTGGCCACAAAACGCGGGCCGGGCGGCATGCCGTTGACCAGGGTCAGGGTCTGGACCTTGCCGGCCTCGTGGATGCCTTGCCGGATGATGGCCGCCTTGGCCGTGAACCTGAAGGTTACGGACAGGGGCGGATAGGGCGTTGGGGGATGATCCGATTGGCCCGGCGGTTGCGGCGTGACCGCCAGGATCGTGGCCGTGCCGGGATAGCCGACATAGCGGCAGGGACCGCCTATGGTTTTGGCCGGCCCGGCCGCTTGGGCCCAACACGTCGACGCCAGGGCGCACAGGCAGGCCAGCAGGAAGGCCGGGAGCCGGGAACGGGAGAACGGCAGGGACATGGAAGCCTCCCTCGTAACGTGAAACAGCAATGGGCGTTGCATTGTAACGTTCTGAATCCATTATGGGTTTCCAAAGGGCAAAGCCCTTTGGTCGC
>CAZBER010000047.1:0-28097 GCA_964490985.1 uncultured Desulfovibrionaceae bacterium
GGTCTGGGGCAGCGCCCCAGCCGGGTCCGGGGCGGAGCCCCGGCCGCCGGAGGCATCTCCCGCCTACATCCCGGTCTGCTCCCAGAGGGGCAGGCCGGTGGCGGCGTCCAGGCCGCGGTGCAGGCTGGGGCCGGCCAGGGGGGTGATGCAGGCCTCGCAGGCGAAGATGATGTTGCCGGACATGGCGTGGCCGCCGGTGATGGTGAAATCGCCCTGGAGCAGGGTCAGGTGCAGGTGAACGATGGGTTGGCCGTCCTTGAGGGAGACGTTGCCCAGTCCGGCCAGGATTTCGGTGCCGGCGTCGAGGGTATGGGTGACGTATTTCCGGGTGTCCTGGGGGTAGTAGCCGAGCACGGCTTTTTCCAGGGCGCCGATAAGGCTGACGTGGCCCTTGGTGATGTTTTTTTCGCGGCACACGGCAATGAGGGCGGTCAGGAGGTCTTCGCCCTTGGG
Source organism: uncultured Desulfovibrionaceae bacterium (assembly GCA_964490985.1). GTDB lineage: Bacteria > Desulfobacterota > Desulfovibrionia > Desulfovibrionales > Desulfovibrionaceae > Solidesulfovibrio. The sequence goes on from CAZBER010000047.1 coordinate 454, forward strand.
CAGGCGGACGAGCAGGGAGTCGTTCATTCAAAGATCCTTTTTTTCCAGAACTCGGAGCGCTTTTTGAAGGTTTCTTCCAGTCGGACCAGTTCATGGCGGTCGGCGTCGGTTTTGGCTGCGGCCTTGGCCTTGTCCATTTGGAATTGGGCCTGGCGGGGATTGTTTTCGTAGATGGCGGCGTAGGCGAGGTTGAGGAAGGCGTGGAAGACGTCGCCGGCCTGGCCGAGGACCTGGCCGTAGGTGGCCCGGACTTCGGCATTGTCGGGCACGCGCATGCGCACCTGTTCCAGGTAGGCGACGGCTCCCTTGTAGTCGCCTTCCTGGGCCAGCAGGCGGCCGTATTCGTAGTTGGCGTCGATATCGTTGGAGTTCTGGCGCACGGCGGCCTGGAGAAGGGTCTTGGCCCGGGCGAAATCGCGGATTTTGAGGTAGAAGCGGCCGGCTTCGCGCAAAAACAGGGGATCGTCTGGGGCGCTGGCCAGGGCGTCCTCGAAGGCGGGTTTGGCTTGGCTGACGTCGTCCAGGGAGCGGGACAGGGCAATGGCCAGGCCGAGCTTGTCCAGGCTGGTGAGCTTGTCGCCGAGCTTGCGGTAGTAGGCCACGGCGTTTTTGGCGTCGGTATAGCGGGCCCGGGTCAGGGTCTGGGCGCGCTTGAAGGCGGCATCGTCATCCTTGCGGTTCTGGATGTCCTTGGGCAGCAGGTTGATGCGGTCCTTGAGGTAGGAGATGCGTTCGGCCAGGCCCGGGTGGGTGCTCAGGTAGGTAGGGATGGAACCGGCCGTGCCTTGGAGGAACTTGAGCCGCTGCATGGTTTCGAAGGCCTCGATGAGGCCTCGGGGCGGATAGCCGGCGGCCACGAGGTTGGTCATGCCCACTTCGTCGGCTTCGCGTTCGTCGTCGCGGGAGTACTTGAGCAGGGCGTGGGTGGCGGCGGCCTGGGAGCCCACGGCGATGGCCCCGCCGAGATCGGAGTTTTTCGTGGCCTGGCCGAGCACGACCCCGGCCAGGACGCCCACGAGTTGGCCGATGGTGAGCGCCTGCATCTCGCCCACACGCTTGGCGATGTGGCGCTGGGAGACGTGCCCCAGTTCGTGGGCCAGGACGCCGGCCAGTTCGGATTCGTGGTCGAGGTTCAAAAGCAGGCCGGTAAAGACGAAGACATAGCCCGCCGGCCCGGCGAAAGCGTTGAGCGCATTGTCCTTGACCACGCTGACGGTGAAGGGGAACAGCTGGGGCGGCTTGGACTTGGCCAGGCGCTGGACCACGCCGGTGACGTAGTCGTCGATCTCGGTGTCCTGGATGAGCGGCATCCGGGCCCGGACCAGGGCGTTGAATTTTTCGCCGAGTTCCTTTTCGTCCTTGAGGTCAAAGGAGAAGAGGCTGGCCCGGGCCTGGGGGACCAGGGCGGCGGCGCAGAAAAGCCAAGCGGCGGCCAAGGCCGCCGCCATACGTCGGATAGCACCCGGACGCGGACGGAAGCGTTTGACGGTCATGGCCCCCGTATACTCCGTTCCGGGCGGGAAGAAAAGCCGGGTCCGGCCCGGCCTGGTAGGGACCGGGCTTTTTTCTCGCGCGCCTAGCGGTTCATGAGGTCCAGGAATTCCCGGTTGCTCTTGGTGCCGCGCATCTTGTCCAGGAGGAATTCCATGGAATCGATGGGGCTCATGGGCGCCAGGAGCTTGCGCAGGATCCAGACGCGGTTGAGCACGTCGGTGTCCAGGAGCAGCTCTTCCTTGCGGGTGCCGGAGCGGTTGATGTCAATGGCCGGGAAGACGCGTTTTTCGGCCAGGTGGCGGTCCAGGTAGATTTCCATGTTGCCGGTGCCCTTGAACTCTTCGAAGATGACTTCGTCCATGCGGGAGCCGGTATCGATAAGCGCGGTGGCGATGATGGTCAGGGACCCGCCGCCTTCGATGTTGCGGGCCGCGCCGAAGAAGCGCTTGGGCCGCTGCAGGGCGTTGGCGTCCAGGCCGCCGGACAGCACCCGGCCCGAGGACGGGGTGACGGCGTTGTAGGCCCGGCCCAGGCGGGTGATGCTGTCGAGCAGGATCACCACGTCGATCTTGCGCTCCACTAGGCGCTTGGCCTTTTCGATGACCATTTCGGCCACCTGGACATGGCGCTGGGGCGGCTCGTCGAAGGTGGAGGACACGACCTCGGCCTTGACCGTGCGCTCCATGTCCGTGACTTCCTCGGGACGCTCGTCGATGAGCAGCACGATGAGGAAGACGTCCGGACGGTTGGCGTTGATGGAGTTGGCGATGGTCTGCAGGAGCATGGTCTTGCCGGTGCGCGGCGGGGCCACGATGATGCCGCGCTGGCCGTGCCCGATGGGGGCGAGGAGGTCGATGACCCGGGAGGAGTAATTTTCGGCCCCGTTTTCGATGACGAACCGCTTGTCCGGGTACAGCGGCGTCAGGTTGTCGAAGAGGACGAGGTTGCGGGAGGCCTCGGGCGGGGCGAAACCGATCTCGCCCACGCGGAGCAAGGCGAAATAGCGTTCGCCCTCCTTGGGGGGCCGGATCTGGCCCGAGACCACATCGCCCTTGCGCAGTCCGAAACGGCGGATCTGGGAGGGCGACACGTAGATGTCGTCGGGACCGGGCATGTAGCTGTACATGGGCGAACGCAGGAAACCGAAGCCATCGGGCAGGATTTCCAGGACGCCTTCGCCGAAAATGGACCCGTTCTGGGAGGCGCAGCTTTGCAGGAGGGCGAAGATGAGCTCCTGCTTGCGCATGCCGTTGGGGTTTTCGACGTTGTACTGGACGGCCAGGTCCATGAGCTCGGACATGCTTTTGAGTTTGAGCTCGGAAAGATTCATCGACGTCTCCATGAGACCCGGCTTGACAGTCTGCGGCTGCAAAATGTCGTCGCTTTCGATGGGTTCGGAAAGCATGGGCCCGGTAGGGGACTGGGGAGGACGCCCGCGGCGTTTTGGTGCGTTGCTCACAAAAATAGCCCGGCGCTGTAGTGCGCGTATTGAAGTGAAAGAAAAACCCGATGCAGCGTGAGTTTGGCAAAGCCGTCCGTGTGGACGCGGCGTATAAACTCGCTTGTTTACGGGAACCTGGGCAGTGGAGGACAGACCGATGACGGCCTGAATTGATTCATATACTTTTTCCGGGAAGTGTCAAGGGCAGGCCCGGCCGTCTTCAATCCCGGAATACGAAGACGCGGGTCATTCCTCGGGCTTGGGTTGCAGGACATCGGCGAACATCTCATTGATGATGTCCTTGATTTCCTGCTGTTCCTTGCCCAAAGCCAGGGCCAGTTCCAGGGTGAGCAGGTTGGTGGCCTGCTCCAGGAGCCGGCGTTCGCCAAAGGACAGTTCCTTGTTCTGGCCGATCAGCAGCAATTCCTTGAGCACGTAGGCCACATCGGCCAGATCCCCGCTTTTGAGCTTTTCGGAATATTCGCGGTAGCGGCGGTTCCAGTTCTGCCCGGTGTAGCCGGTGAAATCCGAGCGGTCCTTGAGGGATTCGAGGATGGCGCGGCCCTGTTCGGCCGTGCACAGGGACCGCAGCCCCACGTTGGCGGCGTTTTTGACCGGCACCATCAGGGTCACATTGTTGCTCAGGATGCGCACAATGAAAAAGTCCGCGGAAGCCCCGCCAATGGCCTGGGTCTCGATCCGTTCGACCCTGCCCACTCCCTGGGCTGGATACACCACGAGCTGTTCCACGGAAAACACCGGCGGGCTCCTTCACGGGAGAAACGACGTGCGAGAAGTACACGATTGCTGTCTTGAAATCAAAGTAGCGCACTTGTCGCCCTGTGTCCACGCCTTCCGGCGGCGGAGCCAAGACCAGCGGCGTACGCAAAATTCGTGCATCCGCATTTTGAGGGCAACAGCATAATATTATTAATTTTTTTGAAAAACATGTTCCTGTTTTTCAAGGCCGCGCGGCTAGACGGCGGCGTCGAACCCATTGACCCGGCGCATGGCCGCTTCCAGGCCGTCCTCGAAAAGAGCCATGACGCCTTCCACTGCCGCCGGCAGGACGCGCTCCACCACGGCCATTTCCTCGGGGCGGAAGGGTTCGAGCACGTAGCCCGCCACGTCGCGGCCGGGCAAAGGCCGGCCGATGCCCAGGCGCAGGCGGTAAAAATCCGGGGAGCCCAATTCCTGGGTCAGGGATTTGAGGCCGTTGTGGCCGGCGTTGCCGCCGCCGCGCTTGAGGCGCAGGCGGCCCAGGGGCAGGTCCAGCTCGTCGTGGATGGCCAGCACGGACTCGGGCTCAAGCCTGTAAAAGTCACAGACCGCGCGCACGGCCCGGCCGCTTAAATTCATGAAGGTCAGGGGCTTGACGCACACGAACTGGGCAAACCCGCCGCCCGGCAGCACGGGCAGGGACAGGGTGGCGGCCTCCAGGTCCTTGCGCGCGGTCAGGGCTGGCCGGGGCGCGCCGCCAAGCTCCCGGGACCGGGCTACCAGGGCGTCCAGGGCCATGAAACCGAAATTGTGGCGGGTTGTGGCATACCTGGGGCCGGGATTGCCCAGGCCCACGATGCAGGCGCTTACGGCCATGGCGCCCAGGACGCGGCGCGCCCGGAAGCGCCCGCGAATACGGAGAAGGAAGAGGCGGGGCGCGCCAGGGTGCGCCCCGCCGTGCAGGCAATGCAAACCATCCGCAGGCTAGGCCTCGGCGGCGGCTTCCGTGGTTTCCTCGGCCGTGGGCAGGACTATGCCCAGGATGGCGAAGTTGTCGTCATAGACGGCCTTCACGCCCTCGGGCAAGGTGACGTCCGCCACCTGGACGTTCTGGTTGACGTCCAGGGCGGTGATGTCGATGACCACCTTGTCCGGAGTGGCCAGGGGCAGGCACTCGACCTCGATGGTTTCGCGGTAGATCTCCAGCGCGCCGCCCTTGACCATGCCGGCGGCCTTGCCCACCACTTCCACGGGGATGTGCACCCGAATTTCCTTGGCCAGGTCCACGCCGTAAAAGTCCACATGGGTGATGCGGGACTTGGTGGGGTGCATCTGGAGTTTCCAGACCAGGGACGGCTTGGTCTCCTGGCCGGATTCGGATTCGATCAGCAGATCGAAGACATGGGCGGAAGCGGTCCTGGCGTAAAGCTTTTGCAGGGGCAGGTGCTCGACCATGACCGGAATGTTGACGCCTTTGGCATCGTAATAGACGCCGGGAACCATATCCTCGGCGCGCAGCTTCCGGTTGGCCCCCTTGCCGAGGCCCGAGCGGGGCTTGACCGAGAGGGACAGGGTCTCTTTCATATCGGGTATCTCCTTTGCGCCCAAGGGCGAAACATGATTTCCGGTCAGGCGGAGCGTGGTTTCCGGCTAGGTGAAAAGCACGCTCACCGAGGACTCGGTGTGGATGTTATGGATGGCCTTGGCCAAGAGTCCGGCTATGGACAGGATTTTGATCTTGGAGCAGGCCTTGGCCTTTTCATTCAAGGGAATGGTGTTGGTGGTGACGATCTGGGTGAACGGCGAAGCCTCCAGGCGCTCGATGGCCGGGCCGGAGAGCACCGGGTGGGTGGCGCAGGCCATGACCTCCCGGGCGCCGTTTTCCAGCAGGACCACGCCGGCCTGGCACATGGTGCCGGCGGTGTCGATCATGTCGTCGATGACCACGCACAGCTTGCCCGAAACATCGCCGATGACGTGCATGGCCTGGGCCTGGTTGGGGGCGTCGCGGCGTTTGTCGATGATGGCCAGGGTGCCGCCCAGGCGTTTGGCAAAGGCGCGCGCCCGTTCCACGCCGCCGGCGTCCGGGGACACCACGCACAGGTCCTGGCCGGCAAATTCCTTGAAATATTCGGACATGATGGGCGCGGCGAACAGGTTGTCCACGGGCAGGTTGAAAAAACCCTGGATCTGGCCGGCGTGCAGGTCAATGGTGAGCAGGCGGTTCATGCCGGCCACGGTGAGGAAATCGGCCACCAGCTTGGCGCTGATGGGCGCGCGGGGCACCACCTTGCGGTCCTGGCGGGCATAGCCGTAGTAGGGCACCACGGCCGTGACGCGCTGGGCGCTGGCGCGCTTTAGGGCGTCGAGGATCAGGCACAGCTCCATCAGGTTGTAGTTGACCGGATTGGAGGTGGATTGGACCACGTAGATGTCGCAGCCCCGGACATTGGCGCCGATCTCCACGCGGATTTCGCCGTCGCTGAAAGTGCCGACCTTGGACGGCAGCAAGGTGCACCCGAGGTGGTCGCAGATGGCCGCGGCCAGGGAGGGATTGGACGTGCCCGTCAAAATTTTCAGATCGCCTTGGGCCATGCCGAAGCCTCGAAAGGTTCATTGTTCGCCGGCGCTGCCGGACGGCAAGCCGCCTTGGCGGCTGCCATGCGTGACGGAAATTTGGCTGGGGCGGTAGGACTCGAACCCACGAATGCGGGGACCAAAACCCCGTGCCTTACCAACTTGGCGACGCCCCAGCAACCGATCCGCCCAGGGGGCGGACAAAACGCATGCGCTTTGCCCGTGGCGCGCCCGGGATCAGAGGGACGCGACAAAGGCCCGGGGACCGTTTCCGGACAGTTCCGCCATGGCCAGGACCGCCTTGTGGCGTTCCCGAAACAGGCCAAATACCGCGGAACCGCTGCCGGAAAGAAGGGCGCCCGCCGCCCCCAGGGCCAGCAGGCGTTCCTTGACCCGCCCGAGTTCCGGGTGGGCGGCGAAAACGACCGGTTCAAAGTCGTTTCGCAAAGGTCTCCCGGTCACGCAAAACGCCTTTTTATTTCCCTCAAAAACGCTTGTCAAGAACTCTCCGCCGGGTTTGGCCGGGAAAGTTCGGGCGGCGTCCAGGGCGGCGTAGGCCCAGGCCGTGGGAACCCGGAGGGAAGGACAGACCAGCACCACGTAAAAGCCGGCCAGGCCGGGATCGGCCGGCTCAAGCCGTTCGCCCACGCCCGAGGCCAGGGCCGGGCGGCCCAGCAGGAAAAAGGGCACGTCGGCCCCCAGGCTCAGGGCCAGGTCGGCCAGGTCCGGTTCGGACAGGGCGGCCGGGCCGGCCCGGTCGTTTAGGTAGCGCAGCATGGAGGCGGCGTCGGAGCTGCCGCCGCCCAGGCCCGCGCCGTGGGGGATGCGTTTTTTGAGGCCCACGTCCAGGCGCGGGGAAAAGCCCGTGGCCGCGGCAAAGGCGCGGTAGGCCCGCACCACCAGGTTGCCCTCGGTTTCCAGTTCCGGGTCGGAACAGGTGAAGTCGATATCCCCGCTTTCGTCGTAGCGGCGGATGTAAAAGGCGTCGGCCGGTTCGGGCAGGGGCAGGAAAAAGGTCTCGATGGCGTGATAGCCGTCCGGCCGCCGGTCGCCCACCCGCAGGAACAGATTGACCTTGCAGGGGACGGGAATGGCTGTTTCCTCGGCACAGATGGGGGGCGGCGACATGGGAGACCTGTTGTGGACCGGACGCGGACGACGGTCGTCGCCCGCGTCCGGCCGGAGTTTATTTCAAGTCCTTAAGCGGCACGGTCCGGAAGATGTTCTGGCGCTGGCGCTTGATGAGCAGCATGACCACGCCCTTTTTCTTGCCGTCGTCGTTGACCACACTCTTGAAGTCATCGGGCGAATTGACCGGGCGCTGGTTCACTTCCAGGACGACGTCGCCGGGGCGCACATCGGCCTGTTCGGCCTCGGAGCCGTCAGCCACTTCCGTTACCAGCACGCCTTGGGGCTTGTCCATGCCCAGGGCCTTGGCCTCCTGGGGATTGACGCCGCGCAGGGACAGGCCGATGATTGTGGCGGACTTTTCCGGAGCGCCTTCTTCGCCGCCTTCTTCCTCGGAAGGCGCGGCCTGGGACAGCTTTTTGGCGTCACGCTCGCCCAGGGTCACGGACACGGTGACCGGGGAGCCCTTGCGCATGAGGGTGAGCTCCACGGATTCGCCGGGCTTGATGGCGGCCACGCGGCGCAGAAGCTGATTGGAATCCTCGATCTTCTCGCCGCCCACGGCCGTGATGACATCGCCGGTCTTGACCCCGGCCTTGGCCGCGGGCTGGCCTTCCAGCACCGAGGTGACCAGGGAGCCCTGGGTGTTTTGCAGGCCCAGCGCCTTGGCCGTATTTTCATCGATGTCCTGAATGGTCACGCCGAGCCAGCCGCGCTTGACGGTCTTGCCTTCGCGTAACTGGGCGATGACGTCCTTGGCCATATCCGAGGGAATGGCAAAGCCGATGCCCTGGCCCGAGGCCACGATGGCGGTGTTGATGCCCACGACCTTGCCGTCGAGGTCAATCAGCGGTCCGCCGGAGTTGCCGGGGTTGATGGAGGCGTCGGTCTGGATGAAGTTGTCAAAGGGGCCGGCCCCGATGATGCGGCCCTTGGCGCTGATGATGCCCAGGGTGACAGTATTTTCCAGACCAAAGGGGTTGCCGATGGCCAGCACCCAGGCCCCGACCTTCATCTTGTTGGAATCGCCGAATTCCAGGTAGGGCAGGTTGGACTTGCCGTCGATCTTGAGCAGGGCCAGGTCGGTCTCCTGGTCGCGGCCCACGATCTTGGCTGGCAGCGGCTTTTCGTTGTTCTTGAACTGAACCTTGACCTCGTCGGCGTTGTCGATGACGTGGTTGTTGGTCACGATGTAGCCGTCGGCCGAGATGACAAAGCCCGAGCCCAGGGAGCGCTGCTTGTGAGGCCGGCCGCCGCGTCCCTGGGGACCGAAGAATTTCTCGAACTGGTCGAAGAAGTCGTCAAAGGGCGTGCCGCGTTTGCGGAACTGTTCCATCAGGTCCCGCATGTTTTCCTGGGCCTTGACGGTCTTGGTGGTGGAGATGTTGACGACCGCAGGCCCATCCTTTTCCACCAGTTCGGTGATGTCGGGAAGGGGGACCCGGGCCATGGCCACGGCGGTCCAGGCCAAAAGCATCAGCGCGGCGGTCAGGGGGACGAGGATTCGTTTCGCCATGGTGAACTCCTGCTCCTTTGGGCCGGCTCCATATTCGGGAGCGGCCGCCTCGTGGGATGGTATGGGCGTTGTCGCCCTGGGCCGTCCTGTCTTGGGCTATTTTGCCTGTATACGCCGTTTGCACAGGTTGTAAACCGGCGTCCGGCATTTGCGCCCGGGCACGGGCCGACGCTATGCGTCGGCGCGGCCTTGGGCTTCCTTGACAAGACGAAGCCGCGCAAATAGTAAAGTTTGTTCCGCGCGCGTCAATTGCCGCATTTGGATTTCCCGCCGGCGAAAGCCGTTATCGGTCATCCGGAATTGTGTAAGGGAAACGGGGTGTTGCCGGTGCCGGACAGGCCGTGGCGACGGCCAAGCTGAAGAAAGCATGAACATCGTTTCATGCGCTGCTCCCGTAGCTCAGGTGGATAGAGCGATCGCCTCCTAAGCGATAGGCCGTGCGTTCGAATCGCGCCGGGAGCACCAGGACCTTTCGAGGGGTCGGACCGGGATGGTCCGGCCCCTTTTTGCGTTGATGTGTGATGTGGTCCCCCGCCATCACGCAATGCAGCGAAGCAAAAAGCGGCCGGTCCCTTTCGGGACCGGCCGCTTGGCGGGCCATGGCGGGCGATGGCGGGCGATGCGGACCGTTTTCCGGTTCGCCCGGCAACGTTTGCTCGCCTTAGTATTTGTAGGTGAAGCCCAGGGCGAATTTCCAGGTGCCGCCCATGTCGTTGGCCTTGTTGACCAGGCGGCGGCCCCAGACGCTTTTTTCGAATTCGCCCTTGGCCCAGCCGGTTTCCATGCGAATGTTCAGGTTCTCGTAGAGCGCGTATTCGCTGTCCAGGTTCAAGGCGACCTCATGTTCGTGGCTGGTCAGGTCGCGGCCCATCATGAAGTAGGGGTTGCTTCCGGCGTACAGGTCTCCGGCTCCGAGATAGGAGTTCAGGAAGCGCATGGCCCGGGGCGAATTGTTGCCGTGGATATAGGCAAAGGTCAGGGTGTGGGTCAGCTTGGGCACGAAGGTGATGTTTTTGAGAGACGCCGCCGCGCCGTAGGTCCCCACCGGGTCCACGCCCATGTTGGAGTTCCTGGCCAGGAGCTGGCCGCCGTCAAACAGGAACGAGCCGCCGCCCGGGCCCCAGGTGGGACGCGTATGGGGCATGCGCTCGGAACCGTTGGCCGTGGAGCTGTCCTCGCCCGTGCCCCACCAGGCAAAGGCCTGGGGCGTGAGCAGGTCCCAACCCGTGTATTCGGTTCCGAAATCGATAAACCAGCCGCTGCGCCGGCTCTTTTTGCGGTCGCTCATGGCCCCGCCGCCATAGATCACATCGGCGTAGAACCTGACCGGATCCAGGGCGCTGACCTCAAAGGTGCTGCCGCCCCAGAAGTAAACGTTCTGGTTGTTTTTCCACTTGGTCGGGGAAATCAAGGTGCCGGCGGAGAGCAGGTCCTCGGCAAAGGAGGCCTGGCCAAAGGAGGAGGCGAAAGTGGTGTAATAGCCGGCATTCTTGCCCGCCACGCCGACCATGCCCCAGGGCGTGGCCTTGAATCCCGTCACTGTGATGGGCAGGGTCAGGAAGTAGAAATCCAGTTCGTCGCCGACCTGGGTGGTGGTGGGGTCATAGGTGCGGTTGGTGTCGATCATGCGCGCAAAACCGGCCACCAGGCCCAGGGTTTCCGGGATGAGGCTGGTCTTGACGGTCAGGGCGGCGGCCGTGTCGTCGAAGATCAGGCTGCCGCTGAAAATGGCGCTCTGGGGAAACGTCAGGTCCTGGAGGCCGGCGGTGACCTCCACATCGCAGCCGGGCCACTTGTACTGCAGGAAGGCCTGGTAGACCACGATGCCTGTGGTGTCCGGGTTGGCGGCGGTGTAGGTGCCGTTGCCCCAGATGTTGTCGATCTTGATGCCCAGGCGAAACTTCACGGCCTCGTTGGCCACGAAGTCGGTGCGCACCCGCAGGCGCTGCCAGATTTCGAAGGTGTCCTCGGTCTTGGTGCCGGCCCTGGTCCAGGTCGGGGTATTGGAGGTCCAGGCGCCATCGTTCCAGCCCGTGAAGTTGTGGCCGCTGAAGTAGACTCCGTAAACACGCGCGTCGCCGACCATCTTCACTTCGCTGGCGGCCAGGGCCATGCTGCTTGTGGCCGCCAGCAAAACGGCCAGCAGGACGCCCGCAACACTGTTTCGCATACCTCCATCCTCCTCCGGTTACAGATTCTTAAGCCTGGGGTCCTGCCGCAGCCCGGCAAGAGCGACGCATCTCCACCCCGGTGCGCTCGCTGCGGCGTAAAGCACCCAAGAGCCGCCACTTGGCGAAGGGGCGGACAGGCAACATGGCAACGTCTTTCCTGCAAGAGCCACAGACAGGGCTCAAGGAACGCCGTTGTGGCTCCTGAGGAGCAAAGGTCGGAAGGCGCGGAGCGCCGCGACAGGAACAATCCTTGGATGCCTGGACCGGGTATTCCTCCGATCCAGCGCGGCCACGCAGGGAAGAAAGCATATTCGACTTTTTTGCAGGAAGCAAGAGTCTTGCGGATGGGTGAAAGCCGGAAGACGGCGGCACTGTGGTGCGTATCCATCCTGGAAGCCGCACGGGGTCTCATGAAAAGCGGATTTGAGCCGGTTGGCAGCGTGTTTCAGAGGGGAATAGGCGGATCATGCCGAGTGTCCTGCTGGGATGCTGCAAAATACAGAAAAGTTAATATGGCAAAGAACTGTCTGCCGCGAGTGGTGTTGCAGCTCTATCTCTGGAGCAAAAAAGTCGCCGAAAGTTCTTGACAAGCGTCGGGACATAAGGCATTGGGCTCAAGCCGAAAGCGTGTAGGACACAGGACACACTTTGAATGACCCTTGGTGAATACATTCGTCACCGGCGGCTGGAACTGAATAAGACCGACAAACGATTCTCCCTGCGCAAGCTTGCGGGACGGCTGGGCATTGAGCCCTCCTACCTGAGCAAGGTGGAACGCGGCGAGAACGCGCCTTTGTCGGAGGCCAAACTCAACGCCCTGGCCCAAGAGCTGGGCCTGGAATCGGATACCTTAATGATTCTTTGCGGCAAGATACCCAGCGACATCACGGACGCCCTGAAGGCCCGGCCCTCAGTGCTCTGGTCGCTCATCAGAAAACTCGAAAACGTGCCGGATGAGGCTGTGCGCATGCTGTTTTCGCATAATTGCTTCCTGAACGCCCCAGGTTATGGAACGGAGGTGCGCCAGGCAGGATAACCCTCACGGAGAATACCAACCTTCTTGTCTCCAGGGTGAGCCGGCGACGTCGCGGGCATGGGATCCTTGGAGATTTTTTATTTTTTAATCCCCAGTCCTCCCTCCCATCCCGCTTCCCGCCATCCTGAACCGCGCCGAGGCCGCGTTGTGCGGCCATGGATTGCTTTGTTGCATCCCGGCCCAGGCCGGAAGACAAGGAAACGACCATGAAGACCAAGGATGTTCTGCTGCTGGGCATTCCCCACGCCGCCGTGAGCCTGGAGTCGGCCAAGAGCCTTTACCGGGAGCTGCGCGGCCAGGGACTCGGCGACACGATGGCCAGGAGTTGCATCGGCGAGGTTGCCGCGACCCCAGAGGCCTGGCTGGATGACGTGCAGCGAGGCGGATTGGCCAGGGCGATACTTCTGGCCAACGCGGCCCTGGGTTCCTGGAAGGAACGGGAGACCAAGGCGCCGGCCACGGTGTGGGGCCGTGATCCCGATCCCAAGGCCCTGGAGCAACTGGAGAACGCCAGGAGGCTGCCCGTGGCCGTGGCCGGAGCGCTCATGCCGGACGCGCACATGGGCTATGGTCTGCCCATTGGAGGCGTCCTGGCTGTCCAGGACGCCGTGATCCCGTATGCCGTGGGTGTGGATATCGCCTGTCGGATGCACCTGAGCGTGCTTGATGCCCCGGTCGCCCTGCTGAAGAAAACTGGCGACGCGTTGGCCGAAGCCCTGGAACGCAAGACCAAATTCGGCGTGGGCGCCGAATACCGGGGCTCCCGTCGCAAGCAGCACCCGGTGATGGACGAGGATTGGAGCTTTTCCCCGTTTGTTGCGGAGCTCAAAACCAGGGCGGCCAACCAGCTGGGCACGTCGGGCTCGGGGAACCATTTCGCCGAATTCGGGCTGCTCACCCTAAGCGAGCCGGACCTGGGACTGCCGGCAGGCAACTACCTGGCCTTGCTGACCCACTCGGGGTCTAGGGGAACAGGCGGGCTGATCGCGGAATACTACAGCGGCCTGGCTATGCGCCTGCACCCGGAATTGCCGCGCGAACTGATGCACCTGGCCTGGTTCGATCTGGGCAGTCACGAAGGGCGGGAATACCTGGCCGCCATGCGGCTCATGGGCCGGTATGCCAGGGCCAACCACCAGCTCATTCACGAGGGGGTGCTTGAGCATCTGGGGGCGAAGGCCCTGGCGGTGGTGGAGAACCACCACAACTTTGCCTGGATCGAGGAACACTTCGGCCAGGAGGTGGTTGTCCACCGCAAGGGCGCCACTCCGGCGCATGCCGGTTCCCTGGCCGTGGTTCCCGGAACCATGGCCACTGCCGGGTTTGTCGTGCGGGGCAAGGGGGTGGCCGAATCCCTGTCGTCGAGCGCACACGGCGCGGGGCGGAAGATGTCCAGGACCAAGGCCGTGGAGGCCTTCAATTGGGAAACCGCGCGCGAATTGCTCGACCGGGCCGGAGTGCGGCTCCTTTCGGCGGGGCTGGACGAGATTCCCCTGGCCTACAAGGACATCGAGACGGTCATGGCCGAGCAGGGCGATCTGGTGGATGTGGTGGCGCGATTCGACCCCAGGATCGTGAAGATGGCTCCGGCCGGAGAACGGCCCGAGGATTGAGATACGAATGCCGCGCAAGCGGCTGACCGCAGCGGCAATCGGCCGCTTGGCAAGGAGGGAGCCCGTCATGGCCAACAAGATGCTTTTCGCATCCAACAGGGGACCGCTTATCCCGGCGGTGAATGCCTGGAATGCCGCAGGCGCTCCGGCGTACCGATTTCCTGCCCGGCATGGCCTGGCGCAGTTGGCCGCGACCGGCTGCCTGAACGGCACCTTCTATACCGATGCCCAGACGCAGCTCGGCTGGGCCTTGGCTCTATGCAAGGAAGTGGAGCCGGCGTTTATCGCCAAGGCAGCGGTCTACGCCCGGGAACAGGGGCGCATGAAGGACATGCCCGCGCTCCTTTGCGCCGTGCTGGCCTCAATGGATGGCGATCTGCTGGAGCGTGTTTTCCCAAGGGTGATCGACAGCGGGCGGATGCTGCGCACCTTTGTGCAGATCATGCGCAGCGGGGTTACCGGACGCAAGTCCATGGGCTCCAGGCCCAAGCGCCTGGTCCGGGAATGGATTGGCCGGCGCGGCGACGCGGCCCTGTTTCGCGACAGTGTGGGGCAGTCTCCGTCCATGGCCGATGTGCTGAAGATGGTGCACCCCAGGCCGGCCGACCCAAAGCGGGAAGCGTTCTACGGGTACCTGGTCGGCCGGGATGTCGATCTTGCCGCACTGCCCGAACTGGTCCGCGCATTCGAGGCGTTCAAGCACGACCCCACTGGGCCGGTTCCCGACGTTCCCTTCCAGATGCTGACCAGCCTGGACCTGGGCGTGCGGGAATGGACCGCCATTGCCCTGAATGCCGGATGGCAGACGCTGCGCATGAACCTGAACACCTTTGCCCGACACGGGGTGTTCGGCGATGCGTCGGTCGTCGCGGTGCTGGCCGAGCGGCTGCAGGACCCTGGTCAGGTCGAGAAGGCTCGTGTGCAACCTTACCAGTTGCTGGCAGCTTGCTCGGCCCTGGATGGCGCGGTTCCAGCGGCGATTCGCGAGGCCTTGTGGGACGCCCTCGAACTGGCCATGGCCAATGCGCCAAGGGTTGAGGGAAACCTGGTGTTGTGCCCGGACGTGTCCGGCTCCATGCAAAGTCCGGTGACCGGGTACAGGGGGAGTTCCACGGGCAGTGTGATGTGCGTGGCGGTGGCGGCCCTGATTACGGCCTGCCTGGCCCGAAAGAACCCTGGGGCGCGCATCCTGCCGTTCGAACAGGAGGTGATCGAGCTTGACCTCAACCCCCGGGACAGCCTGACCACCTTGACCCGGCAGCTTGCGGCCGTGGGCGGGGGAGGGACCAACTGCTCCGCGCCGCTGGTCCGGCTTAATGCGGCACGGGCCAAGGCGGATATGGTGGTGATCGTCTCGGACAACGAATCCTGGGTGGATGCCGGCAGCGGGCGCGGGACAGAGTTTATGCGGCAGTGGCGCGTTTTCAGGTCCCGCAACCCCAAGGCCAGGCTTATCTGCCTGGACATCGTGCCAGGACTGACTACCCAGGCGCCTAACGAACCGGGCGTCATCAACGTGGGGGGGTTTTCGGATGCGGTGTTCGAGGTGATCGCCCTGGCCTCCCGGGGCGAGTTGGCCCCGGAGTACTGGGTACAGGCGATCGAGGACGTCCAGGTGTAGCAACCGGGCCGAATGCCGTGAGGACTCCAATCAGGAGTTGACAACCTCCGCCGCTTGGTCCCCTGAATCTTGTCGGCTCTCAAATTGCCGCCGGATGCGGTTGCCGTCTCCATCCGACTGTAAATCGGGCCTTCGGGCCATTGGACGCAACCATCTTGCCGGCGACCATGCATCAGGCGGCGGGGGAGGCCTTGGCCTCTCCCGCTTGCTGGGGAGCGAGTAAAATCGACAGATGGTATTTGGCGGATGCCAGGGAACCTCGGTGAAAACCCTCGCCGGAGCCATACTCCGGGCAGCCCCTCGAGGGCGACCGGATTCCCGAATGCTTGCCGCCAAAGCCTTCTGCCGGATGCGGCGGCGACTCCAAGCTCCATTGCCGTACAGGCCCGGTATGCTAGCCGGGAAGTCGCGAGACAAACACCCTGCCAACCAAGTAGGGAGACAGGTCGCCCCATCTTGCCGGAAGAAGGCCTTGCAGTGGCAGAGGCGATGTTATTCAGGGGCATCCAAGCGCTGTGGCGTGTCGCCCAAAATGGCAGGGTGACTGGAGCTCAAACCATGCCACAAGCCTTTTTTCGAATGCGGCGGCGACTCCAAGCCCATGGTTGTACAGGTCCGGTATGCTCGACCGGAAAGTCGCGAGACGAACCCCTTGTGAAAGCAAGGAACCGTGTCGCCCCATGTTGTCGAGGAAAGGCTGTCCAGGAAAACGGAAGCCGGGAGCATCAGAGAATTTAGGGGGGTCGGGCCGTGATGCCCCGCCCCCTTCTTGCGTTACGGGCTGGAAGCGGGAAGTATGGACCCATGTCCAAGAGCACGCGGGCGACGCAGGTTTTGGCCAGGGCCGGCATTTCCTTTACCACGCGCCAGTATGCCTATGCGGCCGGGGCCGAGCGGATCGGGCTGCAGGCGGCCGCGGCCATTGGCGAGCCGCCTTCGCGGGTGCTCAAAACGCTCATGGTGGCGGTGGACGGAAAACCGGCCTGCACCGTGGTCCCGTCCGACGGGGAGCTCAGCATGAAGCGGGTGGCAGCGGCCTTTGGCGGCAAGACGGCCAGGATGCTGCCGCCGGCCGAGGCCGAAAAGGTGACGGGCTACCACGTGGGCGGCATCAGCCCCTTCGGCTCGCGCAAGAAGGTCCCGGTGGCCATGGAGGCGGCGGCCCTGGCCGAACCGTACGTGATCATCAATGCCGGCCAGCGCGGCGTGATGGTGCAGCTTGCGCCTGGAGACGCCCAGAGGGTGCTTCAGGCCGTCATCGCGCCGCTGCTGGCCTGAGGCGGCCGACGGGCCTCAAAGATTCCGCTTGGCCCTGAGATAGGACTGCAGGGAAATGCGCTGGCGCACCAGGCCCAGTTTGCGGCGGATGTTTTTGCGGTGCGTCTGCACGGTCTCCAGGGACAGGCGCATGAGGTCCGCCACTTCGCTGGTGCTGCGGTTGGCCTTGATGTACTGGCAGACCGTAAGCTCGGTGGGGGTCAGGCGGAGCAGGTCGGCGTCCAGTTCCCGGCTCCCGCCCTCGGTGAGGCCCACAAGCAAGTCCTCGAGCAGATGGCAATAGGTCTTGCGGATTTCGGCCGAATTCTCCCGGGCCATGCGGCCCAGCACCGGCAGGATGTCGTCCTGGATGCGGCTGGCCAGGCCGTCGCGCAGTTCCTGCTTGTCCCGGTCCATGATGGCGATGATCTGCCGCAGGGCCGCGGCCATATCCGGAAGCGACTGCTCTTCCGGCAGCAGCTTTTCGGCCCGGCGGACGGCGGTCTCCTGTCCCCTTTCCAGCGCCATGTCGATCCCCCTTTTGGTGACCAGGTTGACGGCAAGCCTCAGGGCGTCGGCGAAGCAGGGACAGGGGGAGAGGCCTTTGCGCGGCGGAGAAAACGGCCCGACGCCAAGGAGGCCGGAGCTTGCCGCCAATCATACCGCAGATGGGGTCTCTGGCAAGGGACTTTCGCGGTTTTCCTCAAAAACCGGCTGCGCCGCGGACCGCCCGGGGAAGCCGGCCTACCCGGTAACTCCCGCTTTTGTACCCTTTACCGGGAAAACGGCCGGGAATATTTTGGGTAATGCCGAGAAAGCGGAACACAGGCCCAACACAAAGAGGAAAGCCATGGTGACCACGCCACAGATCGAGGAATTCCAGGCCGCCCTGGACCAAGCCCGGCAATCCTTGGAAGCGCAGCGCGAGGAATTGGGAAAAGAACGCCAGCGCCTGTCCGTCCAGGATCCGGAGTTTCTGGAGCGCGGCCAAAAGGATATGGACCGGCCGGTTGTGGAGCAGCAGGAAGAGCTTATCCTGGACAGGCTGCGCGCGGTGTACGACGCCCTGGCCCGCATCGGGGCCGGGGCTTACGGTCGGTGCACGGAATGCGGCCAGGATATCGATCCGGCCCGGCTGCGGGCCATGCCCTGGACGCCCCTGTGCCGGGACTGCGCCACCAGGCTGCAGGCCGCGGCCGAGGCGGCCGCGCCGTCGGAAGCCCTGCCCGATCTGGCTTCCATGGAGGGACGGATTCTGGAGGGCGAAGCGCCTCGGGAGGACATTCAGGATTTCCTGGGGGAGGAAGCCGGGACGCCGCCTGGCCAACGTCTGGGGACCGGAAACAAATCCCGCTGAAACGGTGGGTGGCGCGCCCTCGGTGGGTTGCGGTCCGGAACGAGCCGCTTTCAGGGGGTGCTTTTCTACCCGATATCTCCCCGGTTGCTCCCCTTCCCGCGCCTTGCGCCAAGCGGCATGATGGCATGCGTCAAAAAGCGAAACCGCAACCAGGGGAGGCGAACATGGCTGTCGTGAAAGTCATCGAGCTGCTGTCGCAATCCGAAAAAAGCTGGGAAGACGCGACGCTGAGTGCCATCAAGGAGGCGTCCAAAAGCGTGCGGAACATCAAGTCCGTGTATGTCCGGGATCTTCAGGCCAAGGTCGAGGACAACCGGATCACCCTCTACCGGGTCACGGCCAAGGTCTCCTTTGTGGTGGAGTGAGCCGGCCTGATTTTCCCTTCGACATCCGGCACGATCCGGATACCGCCGCCCGGCAGCGTCCGGCCGCTTGACCGGGGCGGCCGGGCTGCCGCGCCTTTCGTTTGGGGGCCTGGGAGCGACAGGCATCGGAAAAAAAGAATTTTTTTCTAAATCAGAATTGGCGAGGCTTTTGCAAAAAGCGAACGTAACGTGAAACAACTATGGACGTTAAGTTGTAACGCGCTAAATCCATTATGGGTTTCCAAAGGGCGGAGCCCTTTGGTCGCCGAAGGCTTCAAAAACGGCTCTTTTTGCAAAAGCCCCTGACGTCATAATTGAGAAAGGGAATTACCGCCTGCGCCCGACGAACAGAAGCTTGCCCCAGGTCAGGCGTTGCTTCTGGACATCGAAATGTTGCCCAAGCAGGGAGAGGATGGGCGAAGGGTTTTCCAGCCAGGGAAAATACAGGGATTTTTCGCCCTCGATCATGGCGGCCAGGGCATCGAGCCTGGGCCAGGCCCGCCGCAGGAGCGAACTGGCGCAAAGGCCGTGCACGCCGCGCAAAAAGGGCGTAAGCCACGGCTCCACCAGGGCCAGGAGGCCGCCGGGGACCAGTATCCGCTCGATTTCCGACAACGCGGCGGCAAGGCCCTGGGGGAAGTCCGGCAGATGGTGCAGCCCGCCATGGATGACGACCACATCCCGGCTGGCGTCGGGAAATCCCAGAGAGCGGCAATCCCCCTGATAGAGCCTGGCCGGTCCGTCGTAGGCAGCCAGAAGCCTGGCCGACAGGTCGACGCCCTCCAGATTGGCAAACCCCAGCTCTTCCAGGGCGCAAAGCCCGTTTCCCCGGCCGCAGAAGAGTTCCACGACCCGGGCCTGGCGGGGCCAATTTCCGGCCCCCAGGCGCCGCAGCCGGCTTCGGAATTTGGCCCGCTCCTGGTCAGGGGTCTCGAACCGGCTGTAGGCCGCTTCCCAGACAGCGTCCGTATCCACGTCCGCCGCCAGCCACACCGTGATTGAAGGGTTCATCGCTTGTCCAGCCGGGCCAGGAAGTGCAGCCTGCCCCCGAACAGCCAGGAGGCCGGGGCGGGATAGAGGGCGAAGTCGCTGGTAAAAACGGCAATGCCAAGGCCCACGGCGGCAAAGGCCTCCTCCCATTGGGCCCTTCGCAGGTAGCGGTGGGGAAGGGCCACCCCGTGCCGGGCGTTGCCGACATAATCCATGAATTTGAGCCTGGGGCCGGCCAAAGGCGGGTCGAGGAGGTGGTCCTTGATGATGACCGAGCCCCGGGTAACGCGCCGGGCCTCGGCCAAAAGGTCCCCGGCGCTGTCGGCATGGTGCAGCACGTCCACGAAAAGGACCGCGTCCACGCTGGCCGTCGCCAGGGGCAGATGCCGGCCGTCGAAGCGGCAGGCCGGCAGGCCGGGCCTGGTGCGCATCAAAACGTCCAGACCGAAAAAGCGCAGGTCCGGCCGCTGGGTTGCCAGCAGCGAAGTCAGCAGGCCGTCGCCGCAGCCCACGTCCAGGACCGTGCCGGCCCGGGGCAAAAGCGGCGCGATCTCCTGGCACAGCACCCGGACCCGGCGGGCATGGACCCGATGTTCGTGCAGGCGGTCCACGAGGCTCATGGGTGCTTGCTCCGCAGCATGTCCAGGAAAAAGCCGAACAGGGCCGTCTGGACGCCCAGGGCCGCCAGGGTCATGCCCGGTATGACCAGGCGCATGGTGTGGGCATAGTCCAGGGGGCCGAAATGGAGCCGCCACCAGATCAGGCCGGCGTAGCCGATAAGCGCCAGGCCGACGAGAAAGGCCAAGGCGCCAAGGAGGATGAGGCGCTCCAGGGTGCTGGCCCGAAGAAAGCGCGTCAGCCACGGCGATTTGGGCAAAAGCCCTTCGCCGATGGCGAAAAGCTTGGTCAAAATGCCGAACTGGATGGTCTGGGCTCCCAGCAGCAAGGCCAGGGTCGACACCAGCAGGCTGTGCATTTCGATATTCACGCCAAACAGGGAAAAGCCCGGTAAAATGAGCGCGAACCCCAGCAGGCCGAGCAGGCCAAGCAGGCAGCCCGGAATGAGATAGAGCCAGCGGGGGCTTAGCATCAGGAAAAAGCGCAGGGTGCGCCAGCCGTCCCGGAAGGTCTTGAGGTGCGGGGCATGGGCCTTGCGGCCGTCGGGATGCAGGGTGATGGGGGCCTCGGCAATGCGGCCGGTAAAAAGGCTGGCCTTGATGACCATTTCCGTGGCGAATTCCATGCCCGGGCAGCGCATGCCGAGCCGCTGGTAAAATTCCCGGGAAAAGCCGCGCAGGCCGCAGTAAACGTCATGGATGGGGGCCTTGAACATGGCCTTGACCATGAACGAAAAAAGCGGATTGCCGATGAGGCGATGCAACACCGGCATGGCCCCGGGCGCGATGGTGCCGCCGCCGCCCGGCAGCCGGCAGCCCATGACCAGGTCGAACCCCTGGCGCAGCTTGTCCACGAAAAGCGGGATGGCCGTAAAGTCGTAGGAATCGTCGGCATCGCCCATGATGACCCATTGCCCCCGGGCAGCGGCAATGCCGCCCATGAGCGCCCGGCCGTAGCCCTTGCCGGGCACGTCCACGACCCGGGCGCCGGCCTGTCGGGCCAGTTCCCGGGAACCGTCCGTGCTGCCGTTGTCCGCCACGATGACTTCGCCCACGGCCTTGGCTGCGGCCAGACCGGCCAGGGCCTTTTTGACGCACACGGCCACGGTGTCCGCCTCGTTGAGGCAGGGCATGACCACCGAGACTTCGACGGCATCCGGTTCGGACTGGAGAGAAGGCACTGCGTCGGGGTGTTCCATGCGCATGTCATGCCGCCCTGCCTGGCCGGCGACGCGTCTGTCCCGATCCCGGAAGGCAGAGAGGGACGCCTGCCTCATGACAGGATGCCCCCGCTCCAGAAAAAGGCGATCAGGTACAGGGAAATACTGAAGTAGGCCACAAGGATCGGGAAATAGGCCTTGAGCTGCCGGCTGAACAGCAGGCCAAGGCCGATAAAAAACGGCGCGATAACGGTCAAGTATCGTGTTGTGGAGAAAAGATTCAGTCCTGCGAATGAAATATAAATGAACACAAGCTGGGAAAACGTTACAATGGTGGCAACCGGGCCGAGTTTTTTGGCCATGAGGCCGCCCACCAGGGCAACGGCCAGGAACAGCAGGACGTTGGTGTTGTTGAGATGGATGGCCGAGAAGGGGTTTCGGGTCAGTTCATGGACCAGGGCCACCATGGGCTTGGCCGTGAACATGGCCGAAATCCAATCCTCGGTGGGGACCTTCCAGGCGTTTTTGGTGGTGTAGGAGGCGGCAAAGGGCATGCCGAAGGCGTACCACTGGTAGGCGCTGTAGAGGAGAAACCCGGAAATCGAGACCAGGCCCTGGCCGGACAGGCGCAGGGAGGCGTCCCGGGAGCGCCAGGCCTTCTCGCGCAGGAACCGGTAGGCAAAGACGCAGGCAAAGGACACGCCGATCATGCGCGTGGCCGAGGCCAGCCCGCCGCAAACGGCCGCCAGCCACCAGCGGTTTTTGTCGGCCAGCAGCAAAAACACGATGGTCAAAAGCAGCATGAGGGATTCGGAATAGGGAATGGAAAAGAAAAAGGCCCCAGGGAAAAAGCACAGGGCGGTCACGGCGGTCAGGGCCGCCTGGGGATCGTGGCGCGTGGCCACGAAATAATAGAGGGTAAAAAGCGCGACCAGAAACAAGACATTGGCCACCAGCAGCAGGGCCGGCTCGGCCGGCCAGTCCAGGGCGTGTTGCGCGGCCAGGCCCAGCAAAGGATACAGAGGAAAAAAATTGACGTTGTAGTGGGATTGGGGGTGCTCCAGGCGGAAGCGGTAGCCTTCGGTGACCACGCTGGCATACCAGGCCGCGTCCCAGCCGCGCAGGACCATTTGGGTCATGTCCCCCAGGATGTCCCCCAGCATGTTGCGGTATTGGGGCCAGGTTTGGCCTTTGACGAAAATCGCGGTGTTGCTGGCGTCCACCGCGGCGCTGGGGCAGGGCTCGTAGGCCAGGACGTCGATGATCAGCGCCAGGTCCCGGACATCGCCGGGCAGATGGGAGGTCGGGGAGACCAGGCGCACCTCGGCCGGTCCGGATGCCGGTTCGGCGGGCAGGGGGATGCGCATCTCGGTCAGGGCGGTATTGTGCAAGGTGAACTGATAGTGCGCCTCGCCGTCCACCACGGCCTCGACGGTCTGGTTGTCCTGCAGCGATGCGCCGCGGACCACCAGGACCGTTCCCGGCGTTTCGGGGCGGGGCAGGCGCAATGTGGTGTCGCCGGACAACCAGCGTCCCACGAAGCCCGGCTGAAACTGGAAAATGTTGACCGGATTGGGGGTTCCGTTGACCGGATCCGTGTAAACTGCCTGAAAATACTGGATAAGAAACGGCGTATAGAGTCCCGAGAGGGCAACGAGCCGGGAACAGACGACAAGGGCGAGGATCGCCAGGGCAGGGGCAACTATTTTTTTGAACACGGATGTAACCGACTAGCGGAAACAAACGACCCGCGTCAACTAAAACAGCCTCCTGGAGGTGAAATTGGTCCAAAAGCCGAGACAGCGACGCAGCGGCGGGGGACCAGGCAAGGTCCGGCTCTTGCAAAGCGCCCGGGATGATGTTGACCGCAAGGCAATGCAATACCTGTGGCTGTCGCAATTGTTGCTCATTTCGAACCCCTGCGCGGGGGCCTTGGCGGGTCCGGCAACAAGAGAGAGGGCTGTCCGGATAACAATATTACAAAGTCAAACACGTCATGACGCCGCTGTCGCCGCCGCCCTCTGCTGCCCCGTGCAGCGAATACCATCCCATCCCCATCGGGCACATCTTCCCTAACACCACAAGAAGCTTCGAGATTTATTTGCGCCAT
The DNA here is from genome assembly GCA_964490985.1 of uncultured Desulfovibrionaceae bacterium. Classification (GTDB taxonomy): domain Bacteria; phylum Desulfobacterota; class Desulfovibrionia; order Desulfovibrionales; family Desulfovibrionaceae; genus Solidesulfovibrio. The sequence continues at coordinate 23,627 of CAZBER010000047.1, forward strand.
GGCGACAGCCACGTGCTTTTCGCCACCAGCGGGGAACTGTTTACCGCAAAGCAGCGCAGCCTGCTTGAGCAGCACGGCGTGGACGTGGTCTACATCCACCGGGATGCTCAGGACGCCTACCGGGAGTACATGCGGCGGCACCTGGCCGGGGCCTTGCTCGGCGACGACATGGGGCTCCGGGAAAAGGCCGTTGTCTGTTATCACAATACCTGCGACATCGTCCGCACCCTGATTCGCGACAGGCTTCCCCAGGGCATCGGCGACGCCGAAAATCGGCTTTTCATGGCCTATGTGCGGGCCAGCGTGGAGTTTCTGGCCACCGAGGCGGGACTGGCGCGCCTGGCCGCGATCATGAAGCATGACTACGAGGTGTACAGCCACGGCGTGCATGTCTTTGTGTACACCGTCTTTTTGCTCAGATCCCTGGGCCTGCCCGCTCCGACCATCGTTCAGGCCGGAGTGGGCGCGCTGCTCCATGACGCGGGCAAGGAAGACGTTCCCCTGACCATTCTCCACAAGTCCGGCCGGCTTTCACCGGAAGAATTTCTGGCCATACGCGAACACCCTGTTTTGGGCATCAAACGTTGCCGCAACCTGTCCCTGTCCCGCCTGGCCCGGGACTGCATCCTCATGCACCACGAAAAGCTCGACGGCCAGGGGTATCCCCGGGGGATTTCCGGCGAGGCCATTCCGCTGCATGTGCGGGTCGTGTCCCTGGCCGACGCCTACGACGCCCTGACCTCCAAGCGGGTGTACGCCGGGTCGGTGCGGCCCTTTGAGGCGCTGCGCATCATGCGCGACAACATGGCCGGCTCCTTTGACCTCGATCTGTACAAACGCTTTGTCATGCTCTTAAGCGGCGCGGGCCTGGCCTAAAACGCCGTCAGCATCCCCACCACGGTTCCGGTCATAAGCGAGGCCAGGACGCCGGCCAAAAGCGCCTTGCCGCCCATGCCCGCGATTTCCGCCTTGCGCTGGGGGCACAGCGATCCCAGGCCGGCCAGCAGGATGCCCAGGCTCCCCAGGTTGGCGAAGCTGCACATGGCATAGGCCAAAATCAGCCGGGCATGCTGGGAAAGCGCGTCCGCGGGCAGCCGGGCCATGTCCATGAAGGCAATGAATTCGTTGACCACGATCTTGGTGCCCAGAAGCGACCCGGCCGTGGCCGCCTCGGCCCAGGGCACGCCCAGGAGCCAGGCCACCGGGGCCATGACCAGGCCCAGCATGCGCTCCAGGGTCAGCGGCCCGCCGCCGATGTCCGGCAGCGCGCCCAGGCTGATGTTGGCCAGCTTCACCAGGGCCACGAACACGAGCAGCGTGGCCACGATGCTCCAGAAAAGCCGCAGCCCCTCGGCCGTGCCCGAAACCACCGCGTCCATGGCCCCACTGGCCGGGGAGGCGGGCAGCTCCCGGCCCAGGGTCGGCGGCTCGGTTTCCGGCACCATGAGCGCCGCCACCAGCAGGGCGGCCGGGGCATGGATGACCGAGGCCGTGAGGATATGCCCGGCGGCGTCGGGAATGACCGAGCCAAGCACTGTGGCGTACAGCATGAGCATGGTGCCGGCAATGCAGGACAGGCCCGTGGCCATGAGGGCAAAGAGCTCGCTTCTGGTCATATGCAGGATGTAGGGGCGAATCAGAAGCGGCGATTCGATCATGCCGAGGAAAATGCAGCCCCCGGCCCCCACGCCCAGCACCCCGCCGATGCCCATGGTCTTTTCCAGGAGCAGGGAAAAGGCCCGCACCACCCAGGGCAGGATGTTCCAGTAATAAAGCAGCGCGGTCAGGGCGGCGATGACAATGACCAAGGGCAGGGCCTGGAAGCCCAGGATAAAGGCCGCGCTCTGGTCCGTGACGGCAAAGGGGGCGGGCGCGCCGCCTACGTAGCCGAACACGAAGGCCGTGCCGGCCCGGGTGGCCGTGTCCATGGCCGCCACCAGCTTGTTTAAGCCCATGAAAACGCCCCGCAAAAACGGGGCCTTGAGCATGAAGGCGGCAATGGCCACCTGCAGGCCGAGTCCGCCCACGACCATGCGCCAGGGAATGACGGCCTTGCGCTCGCCGCAGGCCAAGGCCAGGCCGAGCAGGACGAAAAGGCCCAAGAGGCTTTGCACCATGGCGAACTCCTTGGCTGGATTGACGAAACGGGTAGCCTGGAGCCCGGGGACGGTCAAGATGCACGTGGGCGTAAGGCAAGACTACAATCTTGCAAGCTTGGGCCTCGGCCGCGCCAAACGGTTGCCGCCCGGAAAAAAGAGGTCTATGGGGGCAAAATGGATAAGCTCGTTTGCCCCCTTGCCTTCCCCGGACACTGCCGCGTCCTGGGCGCGACCCGGGACACGGCCCGGCACGCAAACCGCCGCATTCCCGGCGTGGACGCCCTGCGGGGACTGACCATGGCGTTTATGATCCTGGTCAGCGCGCCGGGCGATCCCCTGCAACGCTATGCCCTGCTGCGCCATGCCTGGTGGGACGGGTTTACACCCGTGGACATGATCTTTCCGTTTTTCCTGTTCCTGGTGGGCGTGAGCGTGGCCCTGTCCCTGGGGCGCCGCCTGGCCGACGGGAGCCGGGGACCGGATGTGGTGCGGCATGCCGCCAAGCGCGCGGCCATCCTTTTTGGCCTGGGCCTTTTGGTCAACGGCTTTCCGTACTTCGATCTGGCCACCCTGCGCATTCCGGGCGTGTTGCAACGCATCGGCCTGGTTTCCCTGCTGGCCACCCTGGTCGCCTTGCGCAGCTCCTCCCGGGCCATGGCCGGACTCATTGCCGTGTTGCTGCTGGGCTATTGGATTTTGCTGGCGGGCACGCCGGTGCCGGATTGGGGGCCGCCGGATTTGTCCATACAAAACGGCAACATCGCCGCCTGGGTGGATGGGAAGCTTTTGGGCGGCCATTTGTGGGTCCAGGAAAACGAGTGGGACCCGGAGGGGCTTTTAAGCACCATGCCGGCCCTGGCCATGGCCCTGGCCGGAGTGCTGGCCGGCCGGGAGCTGGGCCGACGCGGCGACGGGGCCGAGGCGATCCGATGCCTGGGGCCGTGGAGCATGGCCCTGACAGCGGTCGGCCTGGCCTGGGGCCTGGTTTTCCCCTTCAACCGCTGGCTGTGGACCAGCTCGTTCATTCTTTTTGCCTGCGGCGCGGCCCTGGGCATCCTGGCCGGCTGCCTCTGGGCCTCGCAACAACCTGCCGCCAGCCGCGCTGTGACGTTTTTTCGCATCTACGGCGAAAACGCCATCACCCTGTACGTGGCTTCGAGCCTCGTTTCGCGCGCCGTCAGCCTGATCCCCGTTTCGGGCGGCCAGACCCTGCAGGAGGCGGTGATGGAAAGCCTGTCCGCCTGGCTTTCGCCGGAAAACGCCGCCCTGGTCCTGGCCGCGTGCTTCACCCTGGCCTTTTTCGGCTTGGCCCTGGCCCTGCATCGCCGGGGCATCCGCATAAGGATCTAGGACCGCCTAGCCGAACATCCCCCACAGCATGCGCGTGGCCATGGCCAGCAGGAACACCGCGAAAAAACGTTTGAGCGTGGCCACGGGCAAGGCATGGGCCAGCCTGGCCCCGTAGGGCGCGGTCAGGATGCTGGCCGCGGCCACGCCGATAAGGGCCGGCAGGTAAATAAACCCCAGGGAAGACGACGGAAGGTTGGCTACGGTCAGGCCGTTGACGATGTAGCCCAGGGCCCCGGCCAGGGCGATGGGAAACCCGATGGCCGCCGAGGTGCCCACGGCTATGTGCATGGGCACGTTGCACCAGACCATAAACGGCACCGACATGGTGCCGCCGCCGATGCCGACCAGGCTCGATACCGCGCCGATGGCCATGCCCGCGCCGGACATGCCGGCCAGGCCCGGCACCTGGCGCGAGGGTTTGGGCTTGATGTTCAACAGCATCTGCAAGGACACGTAATAGAGGAAGCACACGAAAAAGGCCTTGAGAAAACTGGTGGGCAGCCGGGCCGCCACCCAGGTGCCGGCAAAGGTGCCCACTAAAATGCCCGGGGTGATGCTGCGCACAATGGGCCACAGCACGGCTTGGCGCCGGTGATGCGCCCGGAAGCTGGACACCGAGGTGAAGACGATGGAGGCCAGGGAGGTGCCCAGGGCCATCTGCATGATGACATCCTGGGGCAGGCCCTGGGCCGTGAAAAACCAGTACAGGGCCGGGACCACGACAATGCCGCCGCCCACGCCCAAAAGCCCGGCAATGATGCCGGCCACGGCTCCAAACGCGGCATAGGCGACCCAAAACCACAGGGACGGCATGGCACACTCCTCAAAAAGGGATGGGACTGGCCGGCCTGTAGCGGAATCGGGGGAAAAAAGAAAGCCGGGGCCCTAGCCGGAAGAGGCCTTCAGGCCGTCGAGAGCCGGCCCGAACCGTTCCGCGAGTTTGGCCAGGGTCGGCTCTTGGCTGCGGGTATCCACGGTCCGCAGGAGGTCGCGGGCCACGTCAAAGCGGTTGATCCAGGCCG
>CAZBER010000047.1:28107-32476 GCA_964490985.1 uncultured Desulfovibrionaceae bacterium
AATGCCAGCCCGGCCGGCTTGCTTTCGAGATGGGCGGCCCAGCCATTTTCTTCCGCCCAACCCCGCGCCTGGTGTAATCCGTCCAGGGTGTACCGGGGAATGGACGCAATCTCGTAATGGCCGTCGGATGAAAGGTGCTCCCAGCCGTGAGTTCCCCAGATCTCGGGATGTTGATCCAGGCCGAGGAGCGTTGCGGGTCGCCATAGCCGTCCAGAGCCTGGAGAACCTCCGCGGCCGGCACGTCCTCGGGCCGGGCCAGGGGAACGAAGATGCGTCCCTGGGTGGAGGCCGCGGTCTCGGCCAGAAGCCCGGCCTGGGCCAGAATACCCAAAATTCCCTCCACCACGGCCACGGGCAGGCCCAGGCGGCCGGCCAGAACGGGAACCGGCGGCGGCAGGCGGCGCTCGGCGGCGGCCCGGGCCGCGACCAGGGACAGCAGCAGGCCCAGGGCGTGACGGTCGGCCTGGGTCAGGTCGGCGGCCTGGGCCAGGGAAACGTCCTGGCCGTAGCGCTGGACGGTGTGGCTGATCTGGGCGCCGAGCAGCACAATGACCCAGCTGACGTAGAGCCACAGCAGCAGCAGGGGAATTTGGGCGAAGCTGCCGTAAATGGCGTTGTAGCTGGCCGCGCCGAACTGGAACTTGATGTAGGCCCATTGGACGATCTGCCAGATGGAGCCGGCCGATACGGCCCCGATCAGGGCCGGCCGGATGTTGACCTCGGTATTGGGTAGAAATTTGTAGAGCAGGAAAAAGATCGTCCAGATGATCAGAAAGGGCAGGAGCGCCAAGAAAATTTTGACCGCGAAATGGGCCAAGGAAAAGCCCAGCATCCATTGGCTTACGGCCGAGCCTTGCAGGGAGGCCGTGGCGCTTAAGGCCGCGAACAGGAGCACCGGACAGACCACGATCAAGGCGAGATAGCCGGTGAAGCGGGTCCACAGGGCGCGTTCGCTCTCGGCCTTCCACAAGGCGTTTAAGGCTCCCTCCACGGTGGACAGCAGGGAAACCGCCGTGACCAGGAGCATGGCCGTGCCAATGGCCCCCAGGGTCTTGACGTTGGTGTTCTGGATGTATTCCAGGATATGCTCAACCACTTCCATCCGGTTGGCGGTCAGGCGCAGGAGCACGTCGTGGACCTGGGGGGCGTTGTAGAGGCCCAGGCCCTTGGCAATGGAAAAGGCCACGGCCAGAAACGGCACCAGGGACAGGACCGTGGTGTAGGACAGGGCCGAGGCCAGAAGCAGGCAGCGGTTTTCGAGAAAGGCGTGGAGGGCGTGGAAGAGGGGGCCGGTCCAGGAGGGCAACGGCGAAGGGGAGCTTACGCGGCCCTGGTCAAGGGCCGCGCCCATGGCGGCCAGGAGTCCCGGCCGGGTCTGGGGTCGGCCGGCGGAGGCATCTGGCATGGGGACGCCGCGCCCCGGCCCGGGCTGTTGCCCGGGCCGAAGCGTATCCGTTACCAGCCGGCTAGGCGATGCCGTATCCGCTGATGTTTTTCATGTATTCATCCACTTCCTTGGCCAAGTGGTCGAACAGCTTGCCCATGCCCTTGTCCGGTTCCGAACCGATCTTGTTGAAGATGTTGCCGGCCTTGGCATAGGCCTCCTCGAAGTGGCTTTCGTCCAGGCCGCACAGCTCCTTGGCTTCCTCCTTGGTCAGGTAGCCGGTGTGGGCGAAGTAGGCGCAGATGACGGCATTGACCTTTTTGACGGGTTCTTGCTTGGACATGGGGGGCTCCTTTTGTGGGGTCTGTGGTGCTTCTCGTTTCATTAAAGCATTTTGCGGAGTCAAGGCAAGCCGTAACCCGTGTCGGCAGATTCTTTTCGTTGCACCGCCATAGGCCGTCTATCCCTGGGGCTGATCTCCCTCAGCGGGCTTGATGTCGATGACCGGCGTGCCGTCCACGGCCTCCATGGCGTCCACGGCAATGACGTCGCCGGCAATGGCCGTGATGCGCACCTTGTGCAGGCCGATGGGGTTGGGCCGGTCCGGGGAGCGGGTGTCGAAAACGCCGCGCATGGGACGGTCCGGGTCCCGCCGGGGATGCACTTCCAGGCAGGAGCGGTCGGCCAGGTGGAACCAGGTGAGGACCAGGATCTCCTGGCCCACGGCCAGCCCCTTGGCGGCCAGGCGGTAGGCCGGGTCCATGACCAGCTCGGCCGGAGGCGCGTTTTCGGTTTCAAAGCGGGGAGCGGTTGCCGGATCATCAAGAGGCGAACGCACCAGACCGAGGACGCGAAGGGTCATGTCCATGGCTGTCTCCTTAGGATTTGCCGGGTTCGGTTCGGGATGAGCCGAGATAGATGCCGCCAAGGGCCAGGGCCACGCCGCAAAGCTCCACCAGACCGGTGGGCTTGTGGAAAAAAAGCACGTCCCAGACATAGGACAAGGTCGGCTGCAGGAGGAGCACCAGCCCGGCCACGGCCGGCCGGGTCCGGGACAGGCCAAAGGAAATGGCCAGCCAGCCGATGCCCTGTCCCACCAGGCCCAGGCCGAGCAGGGACAGAAGGCTTTGGGCCGAGGGCAAAAGAAAGGAATCGCCGCGCCAGACGGCCACCAGGGCCAAAATGGCCGCGCCGGCCAGGGACAAGACGGCCATGGCCGCCAGGGGGCCGGCCCGGCTTCCATCGGACACGGCCTGTTTCAGGGCCAGGATGTAGCCGGCGTAAAAGACGGCGGTTGCGAGGCCCAAATAAATGCCCAGGCGAAACTCCGACGTCTGGGAGCTAAATCCCCGGCCCACCACCAGATAGAGCCCGGCCATGGCCAGGGCCATGGCCGCCAGAAAATCAAGGCGCGGGGCGCGGCGAGCCTGGACAGCGGTTATGGTTGCGACCAGAAAGACCTGGAAGTTGCCGACCAGGGTGGCCAGGCCCGGGCCGACATAATTGATGCTGGCGTGCCAGCACAGCAGGTCGCCGGTGAAAAATACGGCGCACAAGAGGGCCGGCCAGGCCAGGGCGCGCCGGGCGGCCTGGCCGTTGCCGGTGGCCAAAAGCAGGGCCAAGAGCGTGATGCCGCCGATAAAAAGCCGGTAGAAAGCGGAAACAGCCGGGGCGACGCCGGCCAGCTTGACGAAGACGGCCGAGAAACTGATGCACACGGCGCCGAAAAAAAGCAGTCCCATGTGGTATCCGGGCGTTATCCGAAATGGTCGAAGCCGCGCGCGGTCAGGCGAACGCCGTTGACCCGGATGCCGGGCTCCCCGGAAACGCGGCCTACCACCCGGGCCTGGGGCACGGCCCGGCGCACCAGGGGCCAGTCGGCGGGACGCACCGCGCCGAGCAGGGCATAGTCCTCGCCGCCCAGAACGGTTTCCATGGCCGGGTCGAGGCCCCGGCCGGCGGCAAAGGCCGCCACCTCGGGGTGGATGGCGTGCGGCCCGATTTCCAGGTCCGCGCCGGCCCCGGACGGCAGGAAACGGGGCAGGTCCCGGGCCAGGCCGTCGGAAACGTCCATGCCGGCCGAAACACCCGGCAGGTCGGCCAGGGCCAGGCCCTCGGCCACCCGGGGGACGGGGCGGACATGGGCGGCCACGGCAGCCGGCCAGTCGTTTTCGGCCGAGCGGCCGTGTTCCTCCAGCACGGTCAGGCCCACCCGGGCCAGGCCCAGGTCGCCCACCACAACAAGCACGTCATCCACGGCCGCGCTGCCCCGGGTCAGAAACCGACCCGAAGGGCCTGGCTCGCCCCAGATGGTGATGGACAGGCCGGTGCATGGCCCCCGGTCCAGGTCGCCGCCGACCAGGGGCAGGTCGTAAGCGTCGGCCAGGGCGGCCATGCCGGTCAGCACGCCGTCCCAAAAGACCGCGTCCACGCCGGCCGGACAGATGAGCCCCATGACAAAGCCCAGGGGCCGACAACCCATGGCCGCCACATCGCTGACATTGACGGCCAGAGCCTTGTGGCCCACCTCATGCGGGGTGAAATAGGCGCGGCGGTAGTGCACGTCCTCCAGGAACAGGTCGGTGGTGACGCACGCGCTTCCCGGCCAGGCCACCATGGCGGCGTCGTCGCCCCGGCCCAGAACCACGCCGGCGTGGCGGCGCGGGAAATGCCGGTCCACCAGGGCCAGAAAATCATCTTCCGAAACAATGCCGGACATAAGTTGCCGCAGACCCCCTGCAATTTTCGACCTGACATACCGCCAAGCTCGCGGAGTATCTCCTCATTTCCTTAAAAAAGAAAATCTTTTTTGTCCCCTCTTTCCATTCGCCCGAAGGGCGACGGCGTGGTGGGGCCGCAATTGCCCTGGCGTCAAGGCGGCTTTGCGCCTTGTGTCGCCAGGGCAATTGCGGCCCCATTTTCCAACTCCGCCATCCCGCCCGGCCAAGCGGTAACGGGGGTCCGGGGGGCCTCGCTCCCCGGCGG
>CAZBER010000048.1:0-22525 GCA_964490985.1 uncultured Desulfovibrionaceae bacterium
CTCCCCCCGGCGGGTCCAGGGCAGAGCCCTGGCAGGGTCCGGGGCAGCGCCCCGGTTAGCCCAGGCCCATTTCCGAGGGCGGGGGAATGTCGGAAAGGTTTTCGAAGGCCGTGGACTCCTTGAGGAACAGCAGTTTGACCATGCCGGTGGGGCCGTTTCGCTGTTTGCCGATGATGACTTCGGCCACGTTGTCCTCGGGGGTGAGTTCCTCTTTTTTCTTGTAGGCCGCGGCCCGGTAGAGGAAGATGATGACGTCGGCGTCCTGTTCGATGGCTCCGGATTCGCGCAGGTCCGACATCATGGGGCGTTTGTCGGCGCGTTCCTCGACCTTGCGGTTGAGCTGCGACAGGGCGATCACGGGCACGTGGAGTTCCTTGGCCAGGGCTTTGAGGCTGCGCGAGATGTCGGAAATTTCCTGTTCGCGGGAATCGATGTGCCGCGAGGCGCGCATGAGCTGGAGGTAGTCCACCACGATAAGGCCCAGGCCGTGCTCGGCCTTGAGGCGGCGGCAGCGGGCGCGCATCTCCATGGTGGTGATGGCGGCGGTGTCGTCCACGAAAATGGGGGCAAGGGACAGGTGGTTGGCGGCGTCGTAGAGGCGCGACCAGTCCTCGTCGTCCAGCCGGCCCCGGCGCAGGCGGGCCAGGTCCACCTTGCCCCAGCAGCACAGCATGCGTTGCATGATCTGCTCCATGGACATTTCCAGGGAGAAGATGGCCGTGGGCACACCGTGTATGGCCGCGGCGCGCATGGCCACGTTCATGGCAAAGGCGGTCTTGCCCATGGAGGGGCGGCCGGCGATGATGACGAGGTCGGACGGCTGGAGGCCGGCGGTATATTCGTCGAACTGGTAGTAGCCCGTGGGCACGCCGGTGACCAGCTCCTTGGTCTCCATGCGCTTTTCGATCTGCTCGAAGACCCGGGTGATGAGGTCCTTGGAGGAGTGCACGCCCTTGGTGGTGCGGGCATCGGCAATGGAGAAGATGGCCTGCTCGGATTCGTCCAAAAGCCGGTCGGTTTCCTGCCCGCCTTCGTAGCAGCGGGAGATGATGTCCACGGCGGTGGAGATCAGCTTTCGCTGGATGGACTTTTCCCGGACAATGCCGGCGTGGTGCAGGGCGTTGGCGGCGCTGATGGTGGAAGACGCCAGCTCGGCCAGGTAGACCGGCCCGCCCACCTCATCGAGGCAGCCGCCGGCGCGCAGGGCCTCGGCCAGGGACACCAGGTCGATGGGGGCGTTTTTGCGCGACAGTTCCAGGATGGCCTGGAAGATGCGCTTGTGGGCCGGGGAATAGAAATCGTCCTCACCGATGAGGTCGATGAGGTTGAAAAGGATGGAATTTTTAAGGAGTACCCCCCCCAGCACCGCCTGTTCGGCTTCGTGGTTCTGGGGGGGGACTTTTTTCAGGACGTCGGCGGAGACCCGCTCCAGGTCCTGGCCGGTCAGGGGCGCGCCGCCGCCGACCGGGGCGGGAGCCTTGCTACTCCGCGGTTTCTTCCTCGGGCTGTCCACTTTCTTGAGCCGCCTGTTCCTCGGCCACGACCTCTTCCTCGCCGCCGCCCTGGCGCACGACCGACACCTGGACCTTGCCGCGCACGTCGGGCAGGAGTTTGACTTCGACTTCGTACTGGCCAAGGGCCCGGATGGGCTCGTCGAGGACGATCTTCTTGCGGTCGATCTCGACGCCCTGGGCGGCCAAATTGTCGGCAATGATAGCCGAGGTGACCGAGCCGTAAAGCTTGTCGCCCTCGCCCACCCGGACCTCGATGACCACCGAGGCGGCGGCCAGCTTGTCGGCCAGGGACTGGGCCGCGGCGGACAGGGCGTCGCGCTTGGCCTGGAGCTTTTTGCGCTCGTTTTCGAAACGGCGCAGGTTGGCGGCAGAGGCCAGCATGGCCAGGCCCTGGGGAATCAGATAGTTGCGGCCGTAGCCCGGCTTGACCGTGACGGTGTCGCCGAGGCGGCCGAGGTTTTCCACGTCCGCGCGTAAAATGAGTTGCATGGCGTCCCTTCCTTACATTTTCTTCAGAAGTTCGGCGCTGTGGGTGGCCGTATAGTACAGAAGCGCCATCTGGCGGGCGCGCTTGATCTCAAGGGTGAGGCGGCGCTGGCACTTGGCGCAGGTGCCGGTGATGCGGCGGGCGATGATCTTGCCCCGATCCGTGACGAAATCCTTGAGGATGTCCGGGCGCTTGTAGTCAATGGGCAGATGCTTGTTGGCGCAGAAGCGGCAGAACTTCTTTTTCGGGGTGAACTTTTTCTTGAACGCCATGGCTTAGACCCCCTCGGGCACGAACTTGTCGGCGAGCTTGACGGTGACGAATTTCATGATGCCGTCGGTGATGCGCACGATGCGCTCGAATTCGGCAATGGCCGTGGGCGGGGCGGCGAATTCGAAACGGGTGTAATGGCCGCGGGTCTTTTTCTGCACGGGGTAGGCCAGGTCGCGCATGCCCCATTCGTCCACGGCCAGCATCGAGGCATCCTGGCGCTCGAGCACGCCCTTGAGGTTCTCGATGATTTCCTGGCGGTTGTCGGTTGCCAGCTCCGGAGAGAGCAGCAGCAAGGCTTCGTATTTTCGCATGGTTCCTCCTTGTGGTCCATGGCCCTTCCTCCCGGGTGGGCACCCATCGGAAAGAGCAAGGCGAACGGAGGTGGTTACTCCCTTGAGCCCTTGCCGTCAAGGGCTTGGCGCTGCGCCTTGTCAAGGCCTCTCCGACCGTCTACAGAAAAAGCCAGGCTCAACGAGCCCGCGTGACGCCATGCCGGGAGTCCCATGCGCATCCGAACCAAGCTGCTTGTCATCCTGTTGGCCCTGGTGCTGCCGCCCCTGGTGGCCACCAGCTTTTACGCCCTGCGCCAGGCGCGGCTCATGGGCGACGAGATCGCCGGCGGAGCCGCCGAGGCGTTCAAGCATTCCGCCGAGCGGGAACTCTCGCTCATGGTGGAGCTGATCGGCGAGGATTTAAACGACAACCGCCAGATGCTGGAGTTGTCCCTGGCCTTTTTGGCCGAGGAGGCCAGCCGGGCCATGACCGGACCGCCGGCCCCGGCCGGACCGGTCTATTTCGACGAGGCCTTCGACGCCGCCGACAGGCTGCCGCCGGGCCTGTCGCGCCTGACCGACGCCTCGGCCCCGTCCGTGGCGGCCACGGCCGACACACCGTCCTTCCACCGGCCGGCCGGGCTTTCGGCCCAGGCGGCCGAGGCCGAAGCCAAGCGCCTCACCGCCCTTTTGCCCACCCTGTCCACCCTGCGCCAAAATCTGGGCGACGCGTTCCTTTGGGCCTACGTGGCCCTGGAAGACGGCCTCATGTGCACCTTTCCCGGCCATGGGGCCATGCCGCCCGGCTACGACGCCCGCAGCCGGGAATGGTACCAGGCGGCCCTGGAGCGGAATGCCGCCGCCTGGCGGATTCTGGTCGACGCCTCCACCGGCCGGCTGACGGCCACGGTGTCCCGGCCCGTGCGCGGCCCGGACGGGAAGTTCCTGGGCGTGGCCGGGCTGGACGCGCCCCTGGAAGCCATGCTGCCCGAAAGCGATTTGTCCAAGCGCTGGGGCGAAGGGGTGCGCGCCCTCATCGTCACCACCGCCGAGCGGCCCGGCGGCCGCGACGTCCTGGTGCTGGGCAACCGCGACTTTCTGGGGCAAACCCAGAAATGGGACACTCCGGTGGCTCCCAAGCGCCTGGACTCGGACGATGCCGCCAGCCTGACCCGGCTGGCCGAGGACATTGACGCCAAACGCCCGGACCTGGTCACCATGACCATGGCCGGCCACCAGATTTTCGCCGCCTTCAAGCCCTTTCCCGACACCCCGGCCGGACTTCTGGTCATGGTGCCGCGCCAGGCCGTGCTGCGCCAGGCGGCTTCGGCCGAAGCGTCCATCCTCGGCCGCACCCAGCGCATGATGGCGGTGGTGGTTTCCTTTGCCCTGGCCGCGGTCGCCGCCGCCGTGGGGCTGGCCTTTTTCGGGGCCAGGGCCGTGACCCGGCCGGTGACCGCCCTGTGCGGCGCGGCCCGCAAGCTGGCCGAAGGCGACCTGACGGCCCGGGCTCCGGTTTCGGGCCGGGACGAACTGGCCGACCTGGCCCAGGCCTTCAACGACATGGCCCCCCAGCTTTCGGAGCGGCTTCGCCTCAAGCAGGACATGCTTTTGGCCATGGAAGTGCAGCAAAACCTCCTGCCCAAGGCTCCGCCGCACCTGGCGGGTCTGGATATCGCCGGGGCCACGTTTTATTGCGACGAAACCGGGGGCGACTATTTCGACTATCTCCAGTTTTCGCCCCAAAACAGCCACGGCTGCGACGTGGCCCTGGGCGACGTGACCGGGCACGGCATTTCGGCGGCCCTGTTCATGGCCACGGGCCGGGCGCTTTTGCGCGGCCGGGTGGGAGCCGAGTCCGGGCCGGCGGCGCTTCTGACCCTGGTCAACAGCCTGCTGTGCCAGGACACGTCCGATTCCGGCCGGTTCATCACGCTGTTCTACCTGCGCCTGGAGGCAGGCGGCCTGGCCCCGGCCGGAAGCCTGATTTGGTCCCGGGCCGGACACGACCCGGCCCTGCTCTACGACCCGGCCACGGACGCCTTCGAAGAGCTCATGGGGCCGGGCATTCCCCTGGGCGTGATGGAGGACTTCGCGTACACCGAACAGCATCGCCCGGGACTGCGCCCCGGCCAGGTGCTGGTCATCGGCACGGACGGCATCTGGGAAGCCCGGAACCCGGACGACGCCATGTACGGCAAGAAGCGCTTCCGGGAGGTGTTGCGCCGCCATGCTTCGGCCACGGCCGAGGCCATCATCGCCGCCGTGCACCAGGATGTGACGGATTTCCAGGCCGGGGCTCCCCGGGACGACGACATCACCCTGGTGGTGGTCAAGGCCCTGGCTTAGGTCCTGTGTCCGAGCCCTACGGGATCATTCAGATCCAGGTCAGGCCGGCCGGGTTGCGGGGCGGCACGGCGGCGTAGCGGAATTTGGGATAGCCGAGCATGAGCCCGCCGCGCACGGTGTGGCCCTGGGGCAGGCCAAGGGCCTGGCGCATGGGCGCGTACAGGCCGGCAACCCGGGTCAAAAATCCGGCCCAGCACGCCCCGAGCCCCCGGGAGACCGCGGCCAATTCCATAAACGTCAGGGCAATGGCGCTGTCGATTGCGCCCCAGGGCGCGTCATCCGCGGTGTGGGCCACGGCCAGGGCCGGCGCGCCGCGCAGGAACGTGTCGATTCCCTGGTTCCACCGCGCCAGGTACTTGGCCACATAGCCCGGCAGATTGCCGGACTCCCCGGCCCAGGCCGCAATCAGGCCGGCCAGTTCCCGGACCTTTTGCGGGTCGGCGGTCACGATCCACCGCACTTCCTGGACATTGACGGCGGTTGGGGCGTAGCGGGCCACGTCAACCAATTCGGCCAGGGTTTCCCGGGAGACAGGCCGATCGCTGTAGGCGCGGATGGAGCGCCGGCCGCGCAACAGGCCGTCCACTGCCGCGGGGTCCGGAAAGGAGCGAACCGCGGGCCGGGTGCCTTCGGCAGGCAGATGCGGCAGGCGCAGGGCATCCCGGGGGCACACGGCCACACAATGGCCGCAGGCAATGCAGGCCTCGGCATCGGCCGCAACCGGGCCGCCATCCGCATCCGCCGCCAGCGCTCCGCTGGGGCATACGGCCACGCACAGGCCGTCCTTGTTGCACCGCGCCGCATCCACTTCGATACAATCCATGGCCTTCCTCCTGTTGGGCAAGGGGATCGCCCCACATGGTGGGTGCCTCGGGCGCGACCCCATGGGCTCGTCCACCGTAGCCCGGACGGGCGGTTTTGCAAGAAGGCACGGGAAAGTGGCGTGATATCCCGGAGGAAACCGGCAAGAAGGGACAACGTCCGGCCGGGGCCGGCGAGACGCCACGGGTTTTTCTTGAGAAGCTCTTTTTCTTCGCGTAAATGGAACGCCAAGACATCCCAAGGAGGGGTTCATGCGGGTCCTTGTGGTGGACGACGATCCGGCCAGCCGGCACGTGCTGGCCGCGCAACTGGCCGGAGTGGCCGAGTGCGCCATGAGCGCTTCCGGAGAAGAGGCCGTGGCGGCCGTGGCCCGGGCCATTGCGGCGGGCGCGCCCTTTGACGTGGTCTTTTTGGACATCATCATGCCCCGCATGGACGGGCACGAGACCCTGGCCCGCATCCGCGAGGTCGAGGCAGCGGCCGGCCTGGCCGCGGCAAAACGCGCCCGGGCCATCATGGTCACATCCATGGACGACGAGGCCAACACCATGGCCGCGCTGTTCGACGGCCAGGTGTCCGCCTACCTGCAAAAGCCGCCCAACCGTTCGGAACTGCTCAACAAACTGGTTACGCTGGGCCTGTTGTAGGAATTTTTCGCCACTAAACGCCGCGCCATGACGCCCGAGTCCTTTATTGGGACTCCAAAGGGCAAGGCCCTTTGGCCGCCGAAGGCGTCAAAACGGCTTTTTGCAGAAGCCGCGGCAGCGCGGGCTCAGATGCGTCAGTGCGTTTCGAAGGCGGTCAGGGCGGCCTGCAGTTCGGCCCGCCGGGTCTCCAGGGTGGACAGGGTCTCGGTCCGGGCGTCGATGTCCGTGAAAAAGGGCTGGAACCGGTCGCCCAGCTCCCGAAATATCCGGTCCAGGCGGGCGGCCAGGCGCTCGCCCAGCTCCTGGCGCAGGCGCTCGCCCCCGGCGGCCAGGCGGCGGCGCATCTCGCGCAAGAGCCTGGGCCGCTGCCAGTACAGGGCGCTGCCGGCCAAAAGCGCCCCGGCCGCCGCCACCACCCCGCCGGTGACGTCAATGACCACGCTTTTGACAGCCACCGCGAAAATGGTCCCCAGAACCACCAAAGCGCCGCCCACGGCCGCCCGGGGATCCATGCCCGTGACGTCCTTGGGGGCAATGCCGGCCATGGGGCCGCCCTCGGCCAGAAGCGCCTCCACCCGGTCGGCCACCTCGGCCAGGACCCGGTCGCGCTGGGA
Organism: uncultured Desulfovibrionaceae bacterium; assembly: GCA_964490985.1. Taxonomy (GTDB): domain Bacteria; phylum Desulfobacterota; class Desulfovibrionia; order Desulfovibrionales; family Desulfovibrionaceae; genus Solidesulfovibrio. Next base: position 6,979 of record CAZBER010000048.1, read on the forward strand.
GGCCAGGGCGTCGGCGTCATGGCCGGACGCCTCGGCCCGGCGCAGGCGCAAGGACTCCAGCAGCATCCGGGCATGGCCGCTTATGCTCTCGAAAATATGCTGCGCGCCCTGGCGGGCGATGTCGTCCACCTCGCGCTCCAGGTCCCGGGCAAAGGCCTCGCCCAGCTCCCGCAGCCGGGCCGCCGGGCCGGCCTGGCCCTTGCGGCGGAAAATGCCGGCCAGGGACCGGCCCAGCATGCCCGTAAACGTCAGCTCGGCCGCAAACGCCGCCTCGAATTCCCCGGCCAGACGGCTGTAGGCCGCCTCCACCCGGGTCCGCAGCACCTCGGCCTCCCGGTCGGCCGCTTGCCGGGCCGCGGCCAGGCGGGACCGGATGCGCCCGGCCTCGGCCGCATCCGCCTCCAGATCCCGGCTCTGTCCGGCCAGGGCGTCGCCCAGGACCGTCAGCACCCGCAGGGCCGAGGTCCGGGTGGCGTCGAGCTTTTTGGCGTAATGGCCGCCGCCTTCGGCCATGGCCCGGATATGCCGGCGCAGGGCCTCGATGCCTCCCTGCTCCGGGTCCTGGCGGCTGACCGTCGATGACACCGCAAAGACGGCCGGATCGGCCAGCCCCCGGGCATGGGCCAGCTCCCGCAGCCGGGCCGTGTTGACCGTCAGTTGCTCGGGCGTGGCCAAATCCGCCTGGTTGAGCACAAACACCACCTTGCGCCGCCAGGTTTCGGCCACCAGGTCGAAAAACTCCCAGGCCGAGCGGGAATAGGGATTGATGGCCGAAAACACGAACAGCACCAAATCGGCCCGGGGAATGAATCCCTCGGTGATCTCCTGGTGGCGGTCGATGATGCTGTCCACGCCCGGCGTGTCCACAATGGCAATGCCGTCCAGGATGGGGTTGGGGAGGGAAACCCGGGAAACCAGGGGTCCGGCCTCGGTTTCGCCCGGCGCGTCCCCGTGCCCGATGATGCGGATGCGGTCCGTGCACGGGTCCGGGGCCACGGCCGAGGCATCGGTGCCGAGCAGGGCGTTAATCAGGCTGCTCTTGCCGGTCTTGACCTCGCCCACCACCACGAACAGGAACGGCTCGGCCATGTGGGCCAGCAAGGCAGCGGCGGTTTCCGACAGGTCCGCCCGGCCGGCCAGGGCCATGAGCTCGGCCAGCCGGCCCAAAAGTCCGGACAGATCGGCCCGCTTGGCCAAAAAACGCGATTCCAGAAGCGAATTGGTCACAATGCTGCCTTCTTGTATCCTAATGCGGCAAGAACCAGTCCAGGTCGTGCGGCTCCCCGGGCGTGCCGCTCTTGGGGGTGGAGACCCGACGGGGCACGCCGTCGCGCGCCGCCTGGCACTGCTGTTCCTCGCGCACCATGTCCGTGGCCGCGATGCGGATGGAGTTGCCGTCGGTAAAGGCCCCGTCCGCGCCTTCGTAGTGCATGAGAATGAGGCTTACGGCCTGGCCGCCGGCGCTGTGAAGGCTCCATTTCCAGGTGCGCAGGGTGCCCAGGGCATTGCCGCGCCACTCCTTGGGCGCGCCGTAGCGTTTTTTGAGCGCGTCCAGGAGGCGGTTGAAAAATTCCAGGGAATCGTCGGCATAGGTCATCTTGATGCGCACAATGCGCCCGGGCTTGGCGCACAGGCCGAAGTCCACGTAGCCCGAGCGAAAGCCCGCCACCGGAGCCACGGCCCGCATGCCCAGGTACGGCCGGTGGAATCGCCGGTCCGCATCGCTTGCGCCCGGCGCTTCGCCCGGGGCCTCCACGCTTCCGCCCAGCCGCAGCCCGGCCAGTTCCTGGGGCGCGTCCGCGGCCAGGGCCGCCCGGCCAAAGCCCACGGCCAGCAGCAGGCATACGACGGCAAGTATCCTCATGGGTCACCTCGATGCATCGCTTCCAGTGCAACAGGCGCGACGGACGGTTCAGGAAAAATGGGCCAGGGCCTCCTCCTGGGTGGCGTAGATGGGAAAAATCTCGGTGTAGCCGGAAATCTCGAACACTTCCTTCATGTAGTCCTTGATGGTGGACAAAACCAGGGTGCCCTGGATTTTCTTGAGCTGCTGCAGGGCCAGGAGCAGGACGCGAAGCCCGGTGGAATTGATGTAATCCACGTCCTTGAAGTCCATGAGCACCTTTTTGCGGCCCTGGCCGAGAATCTCCATGACCTTGTCCTCCAGGACCTTGGACGTGTTGCTGTCGAGCCTCCCGCCAAGCTCCAGCACGATCACCTCACCGCTCTCCCGCTCCACAAGTTGCATAACGCCCCCCATTTCAGGTTAATCGATGTCCTTCTCCAGAATCAACCGGTTCTTCTCCCCCACGCGCTCATACGCGACACGATCCATGATGGTGCGCACCAGATGGATGCCAAGCCCGCCGATGCGCCGATCGTCGGCCGGGGACGCCGTGTCCGGGGCCTTGGCCGACAAGGGGTCGAACGGCCGGGCGTCGTCTTCCAGCATGAAACGCAACGTCCCGCCCTCCTGGGTCATGGCCACCTCGATGACATGCCCCCCTTCCGCGCCGTAGCCGTAGGTAATGGTATTGGTGAGCAGTTCGTCGAGGACCAGGCGGATCTGGTAGCGCAGCTTGGGGGACAGGCGATGGGCCTCGCCAAAGGCCTCCACGGCATCGGCGATCCGGTCGAGTTCCAAAAGGCGGTTTTGAAGTCGCAAGGAAAAACCCAGCTGCATCCTGTCCCCGGCGCAAGCCCCTGGCCGCGCGGCATTCCCGAAGGCCCGCCCGGACCCCACAACCGGCCGCCAGGCGCGGCCGACCCGGGCAAACGAGGTGTTCCGCAAAACCCGACCCCTGCCTGGCCAAGCAACAGCCTGGCGCCGGCGTATGATCGAGCACACGGCAAACTTCCTGTTTTCCCGGGGGTTGTCAAGGCGGCGCGCCGTGGCCTTGCCAAGGTGGGGCAGCGGACGTAGAAGCCCGCGAGGAGGCTTGCCGCATGAAAGATCTCAACGAGGCCGTGGCCGCTTCGGAAGCCGACGCCACGGACGCTTTCCTCAAATCCCTGCCCGAGCTCAAGCCCGGGCAGGCCTTCCAGTTCGCCTGCCATCCGGCCGTGCCCTGCTTCAATGCCTGTTGCAGCGACTTAAACCTCATGCTCACGCCCTACGACGCCCTGCGCCTGCGCAAGGCCCTGGGCATTGCAGCCATTGACTTCATCAACCATTTCGCCACGCGCTTTACCGCTCCGGACACGGGCTTTCCCATGCTGCGGCTCAAGATGCGCGAAGAGCGCCAAAAGCGCTGCCCGTTCGTGTCCGAGGCCGGCTGCAAGGTCTACGCCGACCGTCCCGGGGCCTGCCGCACCTATCCCCTGGGCCGGGCCACCCGCCTGGGCCAGGCCGCCGAAGTGGTGGAACAGTTTTTCGTGGTGCGCGAACCCCACTGCCAGGGCTTCGAGCAGGCGTCGACCTGGACCGCGCCGGACTGGCTGGCCGACCAGGACCTGGCCGCCTACAACCACTACAACGACCGCTACATGCTGCTGATGGCCCTGGCCCGGGGCAAGGGCGCGGCCCTTTCGGCCAAGCAGGCCCAGATGGTCTGGCTGGCCCAGTACCAGCCCGACGCCTTCCAGGAATTCATCGGCAAGATGGGGCTCTTCAATCTGGTGGAAATCGACGCCGCGCGCCAGGAGCGCATCCTGTCCGACGAGGAGGAGGCCCTTGTCTTCGGCCTGGACTGGCTGGAGCTGGCCTTTTTCGGACGCGAGGAACGCCTGCGCCGCAAGCGCCATGCTTGAGCATCCCAAAATCCTGGGCCGGCAGGACCTTGTCCGGACCGTGGCCCGCCTGCGGCCGGGCCGGAGGGTCGTTTTCACCAACGGCTGCTTCGACCTGCTTCATGCCGGCCATGTGGACCTGCTGGCCCGGGCCAGGGCCTTGGGCGACATGCTGGTGGTGGGGGTCAACGACGACGCGTCCGTGACGCGGCTCAAGGGCCCGACCCGGCCGGTGACGCCCCTAGCCCAGCGCGCCTTTGTCCTGGCCGGGCTTTCCTGCGTGGACTGGGTGACGGCCTTTGGCGAGGACACGCCCCTGGAGCTGATTGCGGCCCTTTTGCCCGACGTTCTGGTCAAGGGCGGGGACTGGGACGTTGCGGCCATTGTCGGCCGCGAGGTGGTGGCAGGCCGGGGCGGCCGGGTGGTCAGCCTGCCGCTTTTGCCCGGGCTTTCCACCACGGACGTGATCCGGCGCATCCTGGCCGCCCACGCCCCGTCGCTTTCGCCGCCTACGGCAGACCCCAGGCCGTCTTGACCTCCTGGTACTGCTTCTGGGGCAAAACGGCCAATACCGGCTCGGCCGCCGGGTCGAGCCAGGCGACCAAGGCGGCGGTCACGGACTCGGGACAGCCGATGCCGCCGCCGGTGGGCGGACCGCCGGCCGGCCGGACATTCAAAAACACGCACGACCCGGCCCCGGGCACGGGCCGTTGCCGGTTGTGGCCGATGACCAGGCCCCAGACATTAGCCCCGTCGTTTCGCACCATGCGGTCCTGGCGAAGCCTGCCCTTGGCCGGCCGGTCCTCGGGGCCGACAATGCGGCCCCACAGCCTGGAGTCCGGATCGGTCACGCAGGACGTCTTGTCATCCACGGCCACATACGGCAGGCGCACCCCGGCCGTCCTGGCCGTCTCCGCAGCGGCGTAGCCAAAAGCCTCGGGCAAGCTGAAAAGCCCGGCCGGGGTGCGGCCGTCGCCTTCGTGCTTGGTCGGGCCGGGAAACGGCGGAGTCAGGCCCCGGCCCACGGCCAGGCCACCCCGGCCCAGGGCGCACGTCTCTATGCTTCCGGCCTCGCGCCAGGGCGCATCGGCCCCGGCCCGGGTAAACCGGCGCAGCGTCCCCCGGGTGGCGTCGAAATCCGAAGCCACGATCACCACCAACTGGCGGCAGCCGGTCACGGGAAAGCCGCCCGTGGCTCCGGTCATGGACGGGGCCAGGGGCGCCTCGGGTTCGGGTTCGATCTTGGCTTCGGTCCTGATGGCGGACGGCGCGGCAGCGCCCCCGAGCCGGGGGCTTGCCGCCGCCGGTTTGGCGGGAACGGGCGCGGCCTGGTCCAGGGCTTCCTCCTCGGCCATGCCCGCGGCCAGATCCCGCCGGTAGTCCGGGGCCAGGACCGCAGCCCCGCCCGAGTCCTTGCGGTGCACGTCCTCGGGCCGCACCACGGGCGTTTTGCCCTGCACGGCATCATTCGGTTCCCGGGGCGGGGCGTCATCCGAACAGCCCGCCAGTCCCACGGCCAGGATGCCGATCAAAACCAGCCCCACCAGCCGGCGCGCCGGCTCTCTCAACATCCTTGCTGCGCTCACGCCTTGCTCTCCAGCATGGCGGCCAGTAAAGCCGCGTCCATGGCGGCGAATCCGCCCTGATCGTTGTCGAAATAGCAATAGACGTCGCATCCCTGCCCGGCCCAATCGTTGGCTATTTGCGCCCAGAAGGCAAGCCCGGCCTGGCCGTAGCGCCCCTGATAGGCGGCGCCCGGCCCGTGCAGGCGGATGTAGGCGAACGGCGCCGTCACCGCCACGGGCGAGCGAAACCCGGCCAGGTCATAGACGCAAAACGCCGCTTTGGCCTCGGCCAGGAGGGCCAGGGCCGCGTCGTTGATCCAGGACGGGTCCCGCAGCTCAAAGGCGAAGCGCTGCCCGGCCGGCAGTTCGGCCAGAAAATCCCGCAGCCGGGCAACGTCGAAACGCCAGTGCGGCGGCAACTGAAAAAGGATGGGGCCCAGGGCCTTGCCAAGCCCGGAAACGGCCTCCAGGAAATCGGCCACGGCCTGGCCGGCATTTTTGAGCTTCTTGAAATGCGTAATGCCCCGATGGGCCTTGACCGCGAAAACGAAACCGTCCGGCGCGGCGCTTTTCCAGCGGGCCACGGCCTTCTGCGTGGGCCGGCGATAGAAGCTGGCGTTTATTTCCACCGAGCCAAAACGTTCGGCGTAAAAGGCGAACCAGTCGGATGGCGGCAGCCCGGGCGGATAGAACGGCCCCCGCCAATGGGGATACTGCCAGCCCGAGGTCCCCACCCGTATCCTGCCCTGGCCACTCACTCCTGGGCCGGCTGCTGCGCCCTTAAAAAACATGGCAATGTTTTTTAAGTACCCTTTCCAGGCCACTCACTCCTGGGCCGGTTGGGCCGCGACCGGGGTCGCGTCCTCGGCCGGGGCGGCCTCGCCGGCCGGCTGGGCGTCGGCCGCCTTGCCGCGGGGCTTGGCCCGCCGGCCGCTTTGCAGGATGTCCGCCAGCTTGGCCGCCGCTTTGTCCGTTTCGTCGGCCTTGCCCAGAAAATGCATCTCGCCCTTGGGCGAAATCCAGTGCCAGCCGGCCGGCCTCACCAGTTCCGTGGCCCCGTGCCGCTCCAGGAACTCCAGGGCCTTGGCCGATTCCAGCTCCCGGGAGCATTCGGTCAACAGCGCCTCGGCCTCGAACGAGGCCTCGGCCAGGCGAAAAATCTCGAATGCCCCGTGGGCCACGTCGAACAGCGAGAAATCCCCTTTCTTGCGCCGTCCGGACAAAATGGCTTCCAGGGTGGCCAGATCGGCGCGCAGCGCCTTGAGCTCCTTGAGCGCCGCTTCGCGGGCCGCATCGCGCCGGTCCTCCAGGGTCTTGCCCACGGCTGCCGTGGTCACGCGCTTGGGGGGCATGGCTTTCTCCCTCGTTTTGGCCCATTGTAGGCCTATTTCGTTTAAATGTGGAGTCCTTCGGATACGGCCGGACCGCACCGGCGGTCACGGCCCTTCTTCCCTCTCGTACGTGGATGCGGTAGGCATGGGCCATATGTCAATGCCGATTCCCGGGCCGCTGGCCGGCCTTGCCGTGCTGCTGGTCGATCCGTCGGCCGCTGTCTCCCCGTCCCTTGCCGCCGATCAGGCGGCCAGGGACGCGCCGTGCCCGGCCCCAAGCGTGGCGGTAGCCCTGGAAATGGCCCGAATCCGGCCATTCGGCCTGGTCCTGGCCGGGCCGGGCCTGGACGCGGCCGCCGTGGCGGCCCTGAGTGCGGGACTGGCCCGGCTCGATCCCGCGCCGCCGCTCGTGCGCCTGACCGGCCTTGGCGGCCCCCGGCCCGGCGGACAGTCTCCGAACGCGGCCACGTCCGGCTTTCATGACATGTTCCACGCCAACGCGGCCATAAAGCTCCTGATCGATCCGGCCACGGGCCGCATCATGGACGCCAACCCGGCGGCCGTGGCCTTTTACGGCTACCGCCTGGAACAGTTTCGCCGGCTCACCATCTTCGACATCAACCGCATGCCCCAAAAGGCCCTGCGCAACCTCATGAACCGGCCCCAGGGCACCCATGGCCGGCCCTACCGGTTCCGCCACCACCTGGCCGGCGGCGAAGTCCGGGACGTCTCCGTATTTTCCGGCCCCATCCGCCTGTGCGGCCAAACGTTCCTTTTTTCCATCATCTACGACATCACCCGCCAGAGGCGGGCGGAAGCGGCCCTGCGCCGGTCCATGCAGGAAAAGGAACGGCTGCGCCTGCACCTGGAGGCGGTTGTCCGGGGCATTCCCGACGCCATCGTGTCCGTGGACGAGCATTTCCGCCTGCGCCAGCGCAATGCCGCCTGCGCCCGGGTGTGCCCGGAAATGCTGGACCTTGCGCCCGGCCTTCCCATAACCCCGCCCCGGCCGGGCTGCCAGGAACGCTGTCTGGGCGTCCTGCGCCGCACCCTGGACTCGGGCCTGGCCGTGGAGGAATACCGCGTGGTCTGCCCGCGCCAGGGCCGGGACGCCATTTTGGTCTTAAACGCCGCGCCCCTGACCGATGCCGCCGGGGCCCGGCTGGGGGCGGTCCTGGTGCTGCGCGACGTCACCCGGCTGGAAGACCTGGAACGCCGGGTGCGAAACGCCGCGCCCATGCCCCATATCGTGGCCGGAAGCCCGCGCATGCGCGGCGTGCTGGACATGGTCAGGCGCCTGGCCGACCTCGACACCACGGTGCTGATCACCGGCGAGTCGGGAACCGGCAAAGAATGCATTGCCGAGGCCCTGCACCGGGGCGGCCGGCGCTGCCAGGCCCCGCTGATTACGGTCAACTGCTCGGCCCTGCCGGAAGGCCTTCTGGAATCCGAACTCTTCGGCCATGCCAAGGGCGCTTTCACCGGGGCCGTGCGCCACAAGACCGGCCGCTTCGAGGCCGCCCAGGGCGGCACCATCTTCCTGGATGAAATCGGGGACATCTCTCCCCATATCCAACTGAAGCTGCTCCGGTTCCTGGAAAAGCGGGAATTCGAGCGATTGGGCGAAACCAAGACCATCCGGTCCGACGCCCGGGTCGTGGCCGCCACCAACGCCAACCTGGAGGAGCGGTTGCGGCGGGGACTTTTCCGCGAGGACCTCTACTACCGCCTCAAGGTCATGGTCCTGACCCTGCCGCCCCTGCGGGAACGGCTCGACGACCTGCCGGCCCTGGCCGCCTTTTTCCTCTCCCGCTTCGGCGCTTCCCTGGGAAAAAGCCTGTCCGGGGCCTCGGCCGCGGTCTTGGACCGGCTGGCCGGGCATGCCTGGCCGGGCAACGTGCGCGAGCTCAAGCACGTGCTGGAGCACGCCTGCATCCTGTGTCCCGGCGGGGTGGTCGAACTGGAGCATCTGCCGCCGGATTTCCGCGACGCCCCCCCATCCGTCCCGGACAGCCCCCGACCGCGCGTTCCGGTCGCCACGCCGGCCAGCATCGAGGAAGCCCTGGCCCAAGCTGGCGGCAACAAAGCCAAGGCCGCCCGCCTGCTGGGTTTGAGCCGCCAGACCCTGTACCGCAAGCTCATGAAATGATCCGGCCGCGCCTAACCATGTGACACTTCCGTCACCAGGCAGTGATACACAAGTGTCACACGTTACAGGGGGAGACGACAGACCCGCCGCTCCTCCTGCCCATTAACATCCTTGTTTTAAAGTCTTTTTCAAGGATGCTGGCCTGGCACCATCCTTGCCTTTCCCTTATTGCCGGCAAATCACGACCCCAAACGCCAACCCAGGGAGGCGTCATGGTCTGGTTTCCCCATATCGGACCACCCGATTTCCAGGCTGCCGTGCTGCGGGAAAACCGCCCGGTCGTCCTGGCCTATATCCGGTTCGACGATTCCTTTGCCTCGGTCATGGAAACCCTGGGGCACATCCGCCTGACCTTCGGAGAATCCCTGGCCCTGCGCCTGCTCGATGCCGAAGAGCACGGCGCGTTCGGGCAACAGTTGGGCCTTTCCGGCACGCCGACCTTTGTTCTCTACCAAAATGGAGAAGAATGCCTGCGGCTTTTGGGCCGCGTCGACCGCCAGGTCCTGGAGGATGCGTTGCGGCGCATCATTTTCGGCGAAACGCACTAAGAGGCGCAGTCACGCAAAAAGGTGTTGTATTATTTAAGATTATGCATAAAAGTCTAAAAAAAACCCAAAGACCATGTGACAACGCTGGGGCCTACCCCCATGCCCGTCCGGGAGGACCATGATGGCAAACGAAGCCCAGACCGACAGCCAACGCTTCCTGACCATGACGCTCGGCAACGAGCTCTTTGCCATTGATATTTTTTCGGTTCGGGAAATCCTCGACTTCACCGAGGTCACCCGGATTCCCCAGACGCCGGAATTCATGCGCGGCGTGGTCAATGTGCGGGGCAGCGCCGTGCCGGTCATTGACCTCAAGATGAAATTCGGCCTGGGCCGGGTGGAACGCACCCTCAACACCCGCATCGTCATTGTGGAGATCAAAAAGGACGAAACGGTTTCGGTCATGGGCGCCCTGGCCGACTCGGTCAAGGAAGTCCTGGAACTGGAGACCGACCGCATCGATCCGCCGCCGCGCATGGGAGCCGCCGTGCGCGCGGATTTCATCCGGGGCATCGGCAAGCACGGTGATCGATTCCTGCTCATTCTCGACGTGGACAAGGTCTTTTCCAACGAGGAAATCCAGGACTTGTCCCAGATCGTGTCCGAGGCAGGCCAGGGGGCGCCCGAGACGGCCGGGGCGACAACGGACGAGGACCTGTTGCAGTAGACGCCAGCGCGCAAGGGAGACCGTCATGCTCAAAAATCGCGGCATCGCCTTCAAACTCGGACTGGGGTTCGGCCTGCTCATTGTCTTCACCATCGCCGTAGCCGCCGTGGCCTACCTGGGCTCGGCCGGCATGCGCGACCGGTATGAAAAAACCAGCAAGGTAAACGACATAAGCGACGGGATTACGGCAGCGCGCCTGGATATGCTCTATTTCATGAATACCAAGGATCCCGCCCGTCTGGAAAAATTTCGCAAGGACTTGAGCGAAGCCCGGGAAGGCGCCCAGGCCCTCAAGCCGCACCTGGCCGATTCGCGCAACCGGGAACGCATGGATGCCATCATCGCGGCCGTGGCCGCCTATGACGCGGGCCTGAACCGCTACCTGGAAAGCGACAAGGCTCGGGAAGAAACGCTCAAAACCGTTGTGGAGGCAGCCGCCGCCCTGCAACAGGGAGCCGAGACCCTGGCCGGCCGCCTGGCCGGCTCCCACGAAAAAGCCGGCCTCGACGCCGCCTCCGCAAGCCGAATCGCCACGGCGCAACAACGCCTCGACCAACTCGTGCAGCAGTTTCTGCAATCCCGCATCGAGGTGCTCTATTTCCTGTGGAAGGGCGACAAGGGCCGGATGGAAAACGCCAGGATCCTGCAGGAGCAGGTCATTGCCGCGGGCAAGGAGCTGCAGGCCCTGCTTTCCGGCAGCGAGGACAAGGCCCTGCTGACGGACATCATCGCCAGGGCCGAAACCTACAAAAACCGCATGGGCGGCTTTATCCAGGCCAGCGAGGCCCAGGCGGCGACGGCCAAGGAAATGGCCGTTGCGGCCGACAAGGCCGGACAGGTGGCTGACGAGGCCGTGGAAACCCAGCACGAAAAAATGGTGGACGAAGCCAGAACCACCAACCTGTCGAACCTGGCCGTCGCCCTGGCGGCCGTGGTTTTGGGCCTGGTGTTCGCCGTGCTCATCACCCGGGCCATTGTGCGCGGCGTGGCCAAGGCCATTGGCGTGGCCGAGGCCGTGTCCCACGGCGACCTGGATGTGGATGTCACGGCGGACAGCGCCGATGAGATCGGCAAGCTCCTGGCCGCCATGGGGCGCATGATCGAGGCCGAGCGCACCACCGCCGACATTGCCGCCCGCCTGGCCGACGGCGACCTGACGGTCAACGTGGCCGTCCGCTCGGACAAGGACGTCATGCTGCGCAGCATGGCCGAAATGGTTGATCGGCTGCGCGACGTGGTGGGCGAGGTCCAGTCCGGAGCGGAAAACGTGGCCTCGGGCAGCGAGGAGATGAGCGCCTCGGCCGAATCCCTGTCCCAGGGAGCCACGGAGCAGGCTTCGGCCGTGGAGGAATCCTCCTCGGCCATGGAGGAAATGGCCTCCAGCATCAGCCAGAACGCCGACAATGCCCGGCAGACCGAATCCATCGCGGTCAAGGCCGCCAGCGACGCCCGGGAATCCGGACAGGCCGTGGCCCAGGCCGTAACGGCCATGAAGGACATTGCCAGCAAGATTTCCATTATCGAGGAAATCGCCCGGCAAACCGACCTCCTGGCCCTCAATGCCGCCGTGGAGGCGGCCCGGGCCGGCGAGCACGGCCGGGGATTCGCCGTGGTGGCCGCCGAGGTGCGAAAGCTGGCCGAGCGCAGCCAGGCCGCGGCCTCGGAGATCACCCAGCTCTCCCGCAGTTCCACCAGCGTGGCCGAACGCGCCGGCGAGCTTTTGGGCAAGCTCGTGCCCGACATCCAGCGCACCGCCGACCTGGTCCAGGAAATAAACGCGGCCAGCCAGGAGCAGTCCGCGGGCGGCGCCCAGGTGAACAAGGCCCTGCAGCAGCTCGACCAGGTCATCCAGCAAAACGCCTCGGCCGCCGAGGAACTGGCCTCCACGTCCGAGGAGCTTTCGGCCCAGGCCGAACAGCTCCAGGCCAGCGTGGCCTTTTTCCGGCTGGAAGACACCCGCCGCACCCCTCCGGCCCTGGCCCCGGCCCCGCGCAAAGGCAAGCCGGAGGCGCGCCGCGCCCCGGCCAAGGCCGTGGCGGCCAAGCCCCAAAAGGCCTTCGTCTCCCTGGACCTGGACGAAGCGGTGGGCGCCGATGAACAGTTTGAGCGGTTTTAGCCGGTCAAAGGCTGCGGCGGCGCAAGCGGCGGAGGGGAAAAATGAGCGACCTTGACCCGTCCATTGCGGTCTATGTGGACGAGACCCGGGAACTGCTCGGCGAACTGGAGCGGGGCCTGCTCGACCTGGAAAACGATCCCGCCGACATGGAACGCGTGGATGCCTGCTTCCGGGCCATGCACACCATCAAGGGCGGCGGGGGCATGTTCGGGTTCGAGGAGATATCCCGCTTCACCCATGACGTGGAAACGCTCCTGGACCGGGTCCGGTCCGGCCAGTTGCCGGTAACCAAGGAGCTTTTGAGCCTGACCCTGGCGGCCAAGGACCACATCCTGGCCCTGCTCGAAGCCCCGGCAGGCAAGGCCGACCCCGAGACCAAGGCCGCTTCGGACGCCCTTCTGGCCTCGTTTGCAGCCTTTCTCCCCAGGGAAGCCGCCAGCCCGACGGCTTCCCCGCCCCAGGCCGCATCTGCCGCGGCCCAAGCCGGAGACGGCGACGAGGCCTTCCGCTGCGCCTGCGATCCCCTGCCCGGCCCGCCCGGCATCTACTGGCTGCGGTTCGTTCCCTCCCCGGACATCCTTTTGACCGGCAACGACCCGGTCCGACTCCTGGCCGAACTCGACACCATGGGCCTGGTGCGCACCCTGCGCCACGGCGAGGAGCCGCCCTTTCTGGATGATCCGGACTTCGACCCCGAGCGCGCCTACGGCGTCTTTGACGTCCTGTTGCGCTCGCCGTGCAGCCTCAACAGCCTTCGCGACGTCTTTATCTTTGTCGAAGGCGACTCCCGGCTGCTTATCGAACGTATCCACGAAGGCCCCCTGCGGGCCTCGGACCTGGAAGAACTGCTTCCTGCCTTCTCCGAGGCGGCCACCGACGAACCCGCCGCGGTCCTGCCCCGGCTGCGCCAGGCCCTGGACGCCAAGCTGAACGCCATCGGGGCGGCCAAGGCCAAGGTCGCGGCCAAGGTGGGCAAGGCGGCCCGGCGGGATGCGGCCACGTCCCCGGCCCCGGAAAAGGCGGCCGCCACCCTGCGCGTGGACGCGGCCCGGCTGGACTCGGTGGTGAACATGGCCGGCGAGCTGGTCATTCTCCAGTCCAGGCTGCGCCAGGCGGTCAAGGCCCGGGACATCGAGGCGGCCGCCGCCGTGGACGAGGACCTGGAACGGCTCACCGACGCCATGCGCGACGTGGCCCTGGGGCTTCGCATGCTGCCCATCGGCACGGTGTTCAGCCAGTTCGCGCGCCTGGTGCGCGACGTGTCGGCCTCCCTCGGCAAGGAAGTGGAATTCGAGGCTTTGGGCGGGGATACCGAGCTGGACAAGACGGTCATCGACCGCCTCAAGGACCCGCTCATTCACCTGTTGCGCAACAGCCTCGACCACGGCATCGAGTCCCCGACCGCGCGCCAGGACGCGGGCAAGCCGCCCCGGGGCCGCATCACCCTGTCCGCCAGCCATTCGGGCGGCAATGTGGTCATTGCCATACAAGACGACGGCCGGGGCATTGACGCGGCCGTGGTGCGCCAAAAAGCGGTGGAACGGGGGCTTTTGTCCCCGGACGCGGAGATTTCGGACAAGGACGCCTATGGCCTGATCTTTCTGCCCGGCTTTTCCACGGCCGCCGCGGTTTCGGACCTTTCCGGCCGGGGCGTGGGCATGGACGTGGTCAAACGCAACATCGAAGCCCTGCGCGGCGCGGTGGAAGTGGAAAGCGTCCTGTCCCGGGGCACCATCGTGACCATCCGGCTCCCCCTGACCCTGGCCATTATCGACGGCTTTTGCGTCACCGTGGGCCGGGATTCCTTTATCGTGCCCCTGGCCAACCTGCGCGGGTTCCAGGAGCGCTTCGTGACCGGCCGGCCCCGCACCGTGGAGACCATCGAGCGCATGGGCGAAATGATCCCCCTGGTCAGCCTGCGCCGCCTGTTCGACGCGCCGGGCGAGCAGCCCGCCTACGAACGGGTGGTCATCACCGAGACCGAGGGCGAGATGGTGGGCTTTTGCGTGGACAAGGTCATCGGCCGGCAGCAGGCCGTGATCAAGAGCCTGGACGACTGCTACCGGCACCTGAAATGGATTTCCGGCACCACCATAAACGGCGACGGGAGCATTTCCCTGATCCTGGACGTTCCCCAACTGGTCCGCTTTGCCCGGGACCAGGAGGACTCCCGCTTGCATGCCGGGGGCGCCTCCCGTACACTGGCCCAGTAACCCCAACCCGGACAAGGAGCATGGGCGCCATGGAACTGGTGCAACGGCGCGAGGACGGCCAAGTGGTCATCGGCCTTTCGGGAAAATGCACGGTGGAGCATGCCCGGCAGTTGCGCGACGCCATGCTGGCGGCGGCGGACGCGCCCGAGGGCCTGGCCCTGGATCTTGCCGAGGTCACGGAAGTCGACATCACGCTCCTGCAGCTGCTCCTTTCCGCGGCCCTGACCATGGAAGCGTGCGGCAAAACCTTGACGCGCGTCGGGGAGCTGTCCCCGGCCGTGCGGGATGCCGCCCGGGTTTCCGGCTTCAACCAATCCCCACGCCTCAAAACCTTCTTCTCGGACGAGGGACGCGATGGCTAAGCGAATCATGACCGTGGACGACTCGGCCAGCGTCCGCCAGATGGTGGCCTTCACGCTCAAAAAGGAAGGCTACGAGGTCATCGAGGCCACGGACGGCAAGGATGCCCTGAGCAAGCTTACCGGAACCGTGGACATGGTCATCACCGACCTCAACATGCCCAATCTCGACGGCATCGGGCTCATCAAGGGCATCCGGGCCCAGGCCGCCTACAAGTTCATTCCCATTATCATGCTCACCACCGAATCCCAGGCCGCCAAGAAGATGGAAGGCAAGGCCGCCGGGGCCACGGGCTGGATCGTCAAGCCCTTTACCCCGGACCAGCTGGTGGCGGTGGTCAAAAAGGTCCTGCGCTAGCCTGGCGCCCTGTCCGCCGGAGGCAGTTCCGACGGACTCGCATTCTTTCTTGCCGTCACCCCGGCCGCCTGGGGTGACGGCCTTTTTCGTTCCTGCGCCGGCCGGCCCGGCTACGGCACCAGCAGCACCTTGATGTCGCAGACGTTGGTGTTGGTCGGGCCGGTGACCAGAAGCCGCCCCACGGCCTCGAAATAGTGGTAGGCGTCGTTGACGGCCAGGTAGGCCTCCGGCGACAGGCCAAGCCGTTGCCCCTGGCGCAGGATATCCAGGGAGGCCATGGCTCCGGTGGCGTCGGTGGGGCCGTCGCTGCCGTCGGTGGAGGCGGCCAGGAACACGGCCTCCTCGGCGTCCCGGGCTCCCTTGGCCAGGCCGGCCAGAAAGGCCAGGGCCATTTCCTGGTTGCGCCCGCCCTTGCCCGCTCCCCGCAGGGTCACGGTGGTCTCTCCCCCGGAAATGAGACAGACCGGTCCATGGCCCCCGGACCGCTGAGCCGACAGGGCCATGGCGGCGAG
>CAZBER010000048.1:22535-32041 GCA_964490985.1 uncultured Desulfovibrionaceae bacterium
CGCCATGGGCCGCGATATCCTTGGCCACGCCCAGAAAGAGGTTGGCCATCTCCCGGGCTTCGCCCGTAAGGTGGGAGGTCAGGAGCAAGGTGTTGTAGCCCAGGCTTTGGGCCTTCTCCCGGGCCGCCAGCAGGGCCTGGAAATTGGTGCCGATCAGCACGGAGCGGCTGTGGACAAAGGCCGGATCATGGGCCTTGGGCGTCTCCGGGGCCAATCCCTGGGCCTGGGCGCGCAACAGCGCCTCCACCGGCGAGGGGATTTTGTCCGGAGCGCCAAGCAGGCCGTAGCGCGCAAGCACCTCCAGGGCCTGTTCGCTGGTGGTGGAATCCGGCACCGTGGGGCCGCTGGCAATGGTGTCCAGATCGTCGCCCACCACGTCCGAAAGGAGCAGGCTCAGGCTGTGGGCCGGGGCAATGGCCTGGGCCAGGCGGCCGCCCTTGATGGCCGAGAGCTTCTTGCGCACGCAATTGACTTCCTGGATGGTGGCTCCGCTGGCCAGAAGGGTCCGGGTGACGGCCTGCTTGTCGGCCAGGGTCAGGTCATGGCCGGGCGCGCTTGCGGGCGCGGCCAGGATGGCCGACCCGCCGCCCGAAACCAGCACGATGACCAGATCGTCCGGCCCGGCTTCATGGGCCAGGTCCAAAAGGGCCCGGGCGGCTTGGGCGCTGCGCTCGTCCGGCACCGGATGGGCCGCCTCCAGGAGCCTGACCCGGGAAAGGGGCTCCAGATGGCCTTCCTTGACCGCCACCACCCCGCCCGCCAGACGGTCGCCCAGGGTTCGCTCCAGGCCAAGGGCCATGCGGGCCGAGGCCTTGCCCGCCCCCAGGACCAGGATGCGGCGGTATCGCGACAGCGTGTACTCGTGGCATTCGGTTTCCGTGGCCACGCGCAGCACGTCGCCGTGAAGCGCCAGCACCCGCTCCATCATGGCCAGGGGATCGACCCGGGCCAGGCCGGCCCGGTAAATCGCTTCGGCATGGGCATACTGATCCGGCATGGATGTCCTCCCGCGCCTTCCGGCGCACAGGCAATCCATCCGGCAGTGCCAGGGCGGCCGCCAAGCGTCAAGGCCGGCTCCGGACGGCCGGACGCGCCGGTCCCGCCGGACTTGCGGGAGGCCGCAAAAATACCGTGGGGCTCGCCTGACCCGGCATGCCGGTCAGGCGGCCCCACGGGGACGCCTCGTGTGGAATTCGGAAAACTCCGTTACGCTTTCGGACGGAGCGTCACACGAGGTCGATTGTCGTTGTGCTGCACTCAGGCTTCGGCCTTGTTGGACACGCCCTCGGCCCCGGTTCGTTCCAGAATCTCCTCGGCCTTGTCCCGCCACTCCCCGTTGTCGGCGTGCACGGACAGCAGGATGCCGCCTTCCCGGATGCGGCTCTCGTAGCGCTTGGCCTCGTATTCCGGAATGCCCATGCCAATGAGCGCCCCGGCGATGCCGCCGACGGTTCCGCCCACCCCGGCCCCGGCCAGCAAGGCCACAATGGGGCCGGCCGCGATCAGGGGGCCGACGCCGGGAATGGCCAGGCTGCCGATGCCCGCCAGCCATCCCAGCGCGCCGCCGATCACCACGCCCGCGCCCGCGCCCGTGGCCGCGCCTTCGGGAGCCTTGCTCCCCTTTTCATGGGCAAAGCTTCGGGTGTCGTCGCCCTCGGGGAAAAGCACCGAGATGTCCGTATTGCGGAATTCGGCCAGGCGCAGGGCGTCCACGGCCTCTTCAACCTGGGCGCGGTTCGCATACAATCCATAAACGGCGATTTTCTTGTTTTCCATGGTCTGTGCTCCTTGGCTTGCCGGTCATTGTTTAGGCGCGATGGTAATCTTGCTGACCACGTTTTCCCGTCCCGCCACAGAGGCGGCCTTTTCCTCGATGTTGGATTTCTCCGCTTCCGAGCGCACCGGTCCCTGCAACGTCACTTTGCCGTTTTCCGTAATGATCTTGACGTTGTGGGCATAGGTGGAAAGGCTTTTGTCATTGGTTACGGCCTGGCGTATCCGCTGCGTGACGTCGCGGTCCTGCTTCGAGGAACCCTGCTGGTCTGCCGTGGGTCCGCCCGACTGCCGAATCCCCTTGTTCACCTTGGTGTTGTCCATGTCCGGACCGGATTGCGGGGCCATGGTCTCGGGAGGTGCGGGCTGGGCCGCCTGCCTGTTCGGAGGCGGAGACGGCTGGGGGGTGGTTTGCGCCACGCCCGGCTGCGCAACACCCAGAAGAAACACGGTGGATAGGGACACGATCCCAAGCAGGGAAGTTTTCTTTGGCATTGCGCGCCTCCTTCAAGAACACGTTGTTTTAATCTTCCTTTTTATCAATGAAACAGCAGATAGATGATGACCAGCACCACAACCGGAACTCCCAGCAACCAGGCAAGAATGTATTTTCCCATGACGATCTCCTTTGCGCTTTCAGGCGAGTCGTTCGCGGCATCCACAGATACCCTGCCATCGTGGAGTTTTCTGGGTGTCGGTATGAGACCTCCTGATAAGTTGAAAGCATTTACGATACACCATGGCAAATTTTTATTTGTGCTGTCCCTGCTGGTTTTCTCCGCTCCAATGCGTGCACGATCAGAGCTTCTTCTTCTCCTTCATGACCGGCCATCCTTCCTCCCCTCTCCAGCATGGAGTGGAGGGTTTACCATCGTTAGCACAAGCAGCTTTTTTTTGGCTACTGCTTTTTGAACTTTTTTGCGGCCTCCCTGCTTCATGTTCCTAATGCACAAAATTCTTTCCAAAAATTTTCAGCTTCCGCTTCGGGCCAGCCCGCAACCTCGCGCCTCTCCCTCGGCAGGCCGGCGCGCCAAGGGCGCCGGATCGGGATAGCCAAGGTCCGCCCGAGTGCGTACCATGGCTTGGCGCGGCGCTTTGCCGCACGGCGTCATCGGCAACAAAAAACCGAGTTCCCCATGCCTTATCCGGAAGCACCCCTTCTCCCCTTCAACCGGGCGGTCATCCAGGACGCCTTTGCCGCCGGCACCCCGGACCAGGACCGTCCGGACGTGGCGGGCCACTGGCTCATCCTCCGGGGCGACGCCCTGGTGGTGCGCCAAACCGCCGGCGCACTGGCCCTGCCCTTCGGCAGCCTGCCCGACGGTTTTCCCCCGCACCAGACCTGGGCCACCCCGCCTGTTTTTTGCGGCGCCTGGCACGGCCAGCCCCTTCGGGCCGGACGCCTCGCCCCGGACGCGCCCCTTCCCGCCTCCCTGGTCCCGGCCCCGGCCGCCTTCCGAAACTCCCCCCTGGACGACCGCCTGCTCACCCTGGCCGGCCTGGCCCGGCAAATCCTCCACTGGCGGGACCGCAGCCGCGTCTGCCCGGTCTGCGGCGGCGCGCCCCACGGCATTCCCCGAAGTTTCGGCGTGCGCTGCCCGGCCTGCGACCAGGAATTCTACCCCCATATCCACCCGTGCGTGATCGTGCTCGTGCGGCGCGGCGACGAGTTCCTCCTGGTCCGCAAGCCCGAATGGCCCCTGGGCCAATTCGGGCTCGTGGCCGGCTACGTCGAATTCGGCGAATCCCTGGAAGAATGCGTGGCCCGGGAAGTCCTGGAGGAAACCGGCCTGGCCGTGACCAACATCCGCTACCTGTGCAGCCAGAACTGGCCCTTCCCCAGCCAGATCATGGTCGGATTTTCCGCCGACTGCGCCGGCGGCGACATCGTGGTGGACAAGGCCGAACTCGACGAAGCCCACTGGTTTCGCGCCGACCGCCTGCCCCCGGCCCTCTCCCCCCGCCGCAGCGTGGCCCGCTACATCATCGATACCTACGCCTTGGGACTGCGGTAGCGAAATCGCCTCCGGCGGCTGGGGCGCTGCCCCAGACTCCGCCGGGACGCTGTCCCGGACCCTGCCAGGGCTCTGCCCTGGACCCGCCGGGGAGCGAGGCCCCCCGGACCCCCATTACCGCTTGGCCGGGCGGGATGGTGGGCTGCGGGCGAGTGACCGTCGGTGGGGCCGGAATTGCCTGGGCGACACAAGGCGCAAAGCCGCCTTGACGCCCAGGCAATTCCGGCCCCACGAACGCCAGCGCCTTCGGCGCACACAAGGGGTATCAGGCTGACGGAAGGGACAACGCGCTTTCGACCGCCGGAGACATCTTCATCTCCCAGGCGGCGGGTGAAAAATTCGCTTTTTCGCTGGGCATACTGTTCATTTCGTGGTACGGCGCGGGCAAGGTCTTTTTTCGGAGCCGGCTCCCGGCAGGCACGGAAAGGCTTCGAAAAAAATCAGCTTCCCTGAAAAAATGCATTGACGGGTTTTCGTGGCCCGAATACAAGATAAATCAAGTCCGATTAATCCAATTTAGAGGCTTGCATGCGTCTGACCAGAGCCGGCGAATACGCCATCCGATGCGTCCTCTACCTGGCCATAAACCGGGACCGCCCGATCATCGGCCGCAAGGAAATCGCCGAGGCCATGGACATTCCGGCCCAATTTCTGGGAAAAGTGGCCCAGAATCTGGCCCGCGCCGGCATCATCGCCATCCGCCAGGGAGCCCATGGCGGCTACGAGCTGGTGGGGCGGCCGGAAGACCTCACCCTGTTGCGGGTGGTGGAGGCCATCGACGGCGAAATATTTCTAAACGATTGCCTGCATCGGCCCGGGACATGCGACCGGCAGCCCCTGTGCGCCGTGCACCGGGTCTGGGAAAAGGCCAGGGACCAGCTTCGCGGCACCCTGGCCGGCATCAGCCTGGCCGAACTGGCCGATCAGGAATCGTGTCCATCCGGGAAACGGTCCTCGGGGCCGTTGAAATAAATCGAAACAGTGGAGGAAAAAGGAGAAAGACCATGGATACCTTGCTACTTTCCCGGTTGCAGTTCGCCTTTGCGACGTTCATTCACTTCATTTTCGTGCCGCTCACCCTTGGGCTCTCCCTCATCGTGGCCTACATGGAGACCAAGTTCGTGCGCACGGGTGACGAAACGTACAAACGGATGGCCAAATTCTGGGGCAAGCTTTTCATCATCAACTTCACCCTGGGCGTGGTCACCGGGCTGACCCTGGAGTTCCAGTTCGGCACCAACTGGTCGCGCTACTCGGCCTATGTGGGCGACATCTTCGGCTCGCTTCTGGCCATCGAGGCCACGGCCGCCTTTTTTCTGGAATCCACCTTCATCGGCGTGTGGATTTTCGGCTGGAACAAGATCTCGCCCAAGCTCCACGCCACGGTCATGTGGCTGGTGGCCCTTGCCGCCAACCTGTCGGCCATCTGGATCATCCTGGCCAACGGCTTCATGCAGCGGCCGGTGGGCTATGTCCTGCGCAACGGCCGGGCCGAGCTTTCGAGCTTCATCGACGTCATCACCAACGGCTACGCCTGGAACGAATTCCTGCACGTGGTCATCGGAGCCTATGCCCTGGCCGGATTTTTCGTGGTGGGGGCCTCGGCCTGGCACCTGCTGCGCCGCCAAAACATCGACTTTTTCACCAAGTCCTTCCGCATCGGAGCCACCGTCGCCCTGGTCTCCTCGGTGCTCGTGACCGTGGTCGGCCATTTCCAGGGCAACATCGTGGCCCACTTCCAGCCCACCAAGCTGGCGGCCATGGAGTCCCACTGGGAGACGTCCAAAAACGCCCCCATGTACCTGATCTCCGTCCCGGACCCGGACAATGAGCGCAACAGCATCCAGATCGGCCGCATTCCGAGCGTCTTGAGCCTCATGGCCTTCAACGACCCCTCGGCCGAGGTCAAGGGCCTCAAGGACTTCCCCAAGGAAGACCGCCCGCCCGTGACCCTGACCTTTGTTTCCTTCCGGCTCATGGTGGGGCTCGGCATGATCATGCTCGTGGTCGGCGTCCTGGCCTTCATCATGCGCCATCAGCCGGCCGAGGCCGCGCCTGGCCTGCTGCGGCTCATGATCTACGCCATCCCCGTGCCCTACCTGGCCCTTCAGGCCGGCTGGGCCGTGGCCGAGGTGGGCCGCCAGCCGTGGATCGTCTACGGGCTCATGCGCACCAAGGACGCGGTGTCCCTCATCGCGCCCTCCCAGGTGGCCATCAGCCTGGCGGCCTTTTTCATCGTCTACATCTTCCTGGCGGTCCTGGATATCTATCTGCTGGCCACCTTCGCCCGCAAGGACCCGGCGTAAGGCACGCACTGGGCGCGAAACCCAACGCGCGCCCGAACCCGGCCTGGCCGGCCGGAGGCAAAAAGGAGAACGACCATGTACTTGGAAACAATATGGTTCATCCTGTGGGGAGTGTTGTGGGCGATCTATTTCGTCCTGGACGGCTATGACCTGGGCATCGGCGCCATGGGGCCGTTTTTCGCCAAAAACGAGACCGAACGGCGCACCATGTACATCTCCATGGGGCCGTTTTGGGACGGCAACGAGGTGTGGCTGATCACGGCCGGCGGCGTGACCTTCGCCGCCTTCCCCAAGACCTACGCCGTCATGTTCTCGGGCCTGTACACGCCGCTGATGCTGCTGCTTTTTTCGCTGATCATCCGGGGCGTGTCCTTTGAGTTCCGCTCCAAGGTGGCAAGCGACTCCTGGCGCAAACTATGGGACTTCTGCAACTTCCTGGGCAGCTTTCTGCCGGCCCTGCTTCTGGGCGTGGCCTTTGCCAACATCTTCAAGGGCCTTCCCCTGGACCAGGACGGCATCTTCCAGGGCAATCTCCTGACCCTGCTCAATCCCTACGGCCTGGCCGGGGGCGTGCTCTTTGTGCTGCTTTTCGTCTACCACGGCGCCCTGTGGCTGGCATTCAAGACCATGGGCGACATCCGCGCCCGGGCCTTGGCCGTGGCCGGCAAGCTCTGGCCCATCCTGGCCGCGGTCATCGTGGCCTTCCTGGTGTTCTCGTTTTTCGCCACCAAGCTTTTCGACAACTACCTGGCCCATCCGGTTCTCTTCGTGCTGCTGCTCGTGCCCGTGGCCGGCCTGATCCTGACCCAGACGTACCGGGCGCAGGGCCGGGTGCTGGCCTCGTGGGCGGCCTCGGCCGTGCTTATCGGCGGCACGGCCCTTTTCGGCGTGGTGGGCATCTTCCCGGCCCTGCTTCCCTCGAGCCTCGACCCGGCCTGGTCCCTGACCATTGCCAACTCGGCCTCCTCGACCCTGACCCTGTCCATCATGCTCGGCGTGGCCCTGGTCTTCGTGCCCATCGTCATCGCCTACCAGGTCTGGACCGTGCACACCTTCCGCCACCCCGTCGGCCAGGAAGAACTGGAACACGAAGAGGGATATTGAGTCCCAGCCTGTTGCCCGACCGCTCGAACCGCCGGACCGGAATACCCTGGTCCGGCGGTTTCGCATTTCGCGGCCCAGGCAACATCGCAACCAGCGGCCGCATTTTTTGTTGACAACGATTATCAATTTCCATACACCCACCCTGTTCGTTTTGATATCCATTCTTATCATAAAGGACATGGGCCGGCCTTCCCAGGCCGACGCCCGCAAGACCGAGGACGGGAGGAACAATGAACGACTATCTGAAAAGCGGACTCTTTTTCGCGGCCGGTGTGGCCTTGGGGGCGCTGGGCGCCGTGGCCCTGGGCAAAGGCAAATTCTCCGTGCGTCCGGCCATGGCCGATCTGCTTTCCCATGGCATGGACCTCAAGGACAAGACCGCTGCCGTGCTGGAGCGGGCCAAGGAAAACATCGAAGACCTGCTGGCCGAGGCCAAACACGTCAAGGAAGCCCGCGAGGAAACCAAGGCCTCCCCGGCTGTGGCGCCTGACGGAGAAACGGCCTAAGCGCCGACGCACTCGGAGCCTTTTGCATGCCTCACTGCGCTATTGTCCATGATATCCCGGGCCGTTTGCGCCTGCGTTTCGCCTCGGCGGCGGTTTTCGCCGCCGGGGCGTCGAGCCTGACCGAGGCCATGTCCGCCCTGCCCGGCGTGGCCGAAGTGTCTGCTTCGTCCCGCACCCTTGGGGTGCTGGTCCGTTACGAGGGCGCGCCCGCCCGGGCCGCGCTTTTGGCCATGACCCAAAACGGGTCGCGCCCGCGCCGCTTCGTCGCCGCGCCGGCCAAGGCGGCTTTCGCGCCGGCCCGGGCCACCTCCCGTTCGGCCGTCCCGGCCCAACCCGAGGCCCCGGCCTCTCCGGTGGCCACCCTGGTCCGGGAAGCCGGCATGCTCATGCTGCGCTTCCTGCTGCCCCGGATTTTCCGCCCCATCCTGCTCCTGCGCCGGGTGTTTCCGTACCTGCGGCGCGGGGCCGCGGCCCTGTCCCGCGGCAAGGTCAATGTGGAGGTCCTCGACGCCCTGGCCATTGGCGTGTCCATTCTGCGCCGGGATTTTCGGGCCGCTGCCGGCATCGCCATTTTGCTCGGGCTCGGCGAATTCCTGGAACAGACCACGCGCAAGCGGTCCCGGGAAAGCCTGGCCCAGTCCCTGACCGCCTCCTTTGATTCCGTGTGGGTGCGCCGGGACGGCGAACCCCGCCGCATCCCGGCCTCGGAAGTCGTGCCCGGCGATCTGGCCATTGTCACCATGGGCAACGCCATCCCCGTGGACGGGGTGGTGGCCGAGGGCGAGGGGCTGATCAACCAGGCTTCCATGACCGGCGAGCCCCTGCCCGTGCACAAGCGGCTGGGCCATACGGTCTTTGCCGGCACGGTGCTGGAGGAAGGGAGCCTGGTCGTGCGCGTGGCCCGGGCCGGGGGCGACACCCGCATTCAGAAGATGGTGTCCATCATCGAGGAGTCCGAGAACTTCAAGGCCAAGGCCCAGGCCATAGCCGAACGCTTTGCCGACGCCGTGGTGCCCTGGACCCTGGCCGCCAGTGTGGCCGTGTTTGTCCTCACCCGCAGTCCGCGCCTGGCCTCGGCCGTGCTCCTGGTGGATTTTTCCTGCGCCATCAAGCTTTCCGCGCCCCTGTCCGTGCTGGCCGCCATGCGCGAGGCCGCCGGCAGCGGCATCCTGGTCAAGGGCGGAAAATTCCTGGAACAGGTGGCCCTGGCCGACACCTTTGTCTTTGACAAGACCGGCACCCTGACCGAGGCCCGGCCCCATGTGGCCGCGGTCATGGCCCTGCCCGGCTACGACCGCCGCTCCGTGCTCAAGCTGGCCGCCTGCCTGGAGGAGCATTTCCCCCACCCCGTGGCCCGGGCCGTGGTGCGCCAGGCCGAGGAGGAAGGGGTCACCCACCGGGAGTTCCACGCCGAGGTGGACTACATCCTGGCCCATGGCCTGTCCTCCATGGTGGGCCAGAAACGGGTGCGCCTGGGCAGCCGGCATTTCATCGAGGACGACGAGGGGCTGGACGTGTCCCAGGCCGACGCGCTTCTGGCCGAGGCGGGACTGTCCGGCCTGTCCGCCCTGTATCTGGCCGTGGGTGAGGCCGTGGCCGGGGTCATCGCCATCGAGGACCCGCTGGTGCCTCAGGCGCCCCGGGTGCTGGCCGAGCTGGCCGACCGGGGGGTCGAACACCTGGTCATGCTCACCGGCGACGCTCGGGAGCCGGCCGCCATGGCCGCCGAGCGCCTGGGCCTGCGGGACTTCCACGCCCAGGTCCTGCCCGAGGACAAGACCCGCATCGTGCGGGAGTTGCGG
>CAZBER010000049.1:0-31789 GCA_964490985.1 uncultured Desulfovibrionaceae bacterium
CCCCCCCGGCCGCCGGAGGCATCTTCTCTTCTTCTCCCCTACCGCCTCCATCCCCCAAATGCGCCAAAAAGGCAGTGAAATTGCCGGTATATTCGTAGTTGCCCACATGGGTGAAGATGCTGTGGACGTCGGCGTGGATTTCCCCGCCCAGGGCGGTCCAGCGGCGGCAGAAGGCGTAGTCTTCGGGCAGGTATTCCCGGGTTTCGGGGTCGATGCAGGTATCGAAGAAGGCCACGTTATCGGGTTTCTCGTCGTTGGTGTAGGAGCGGTCGAAGCGCAGTTCGGGATAGACTTCGGCCATGCGCGCGAGGACGCGTCGTTTGATGCACATAAATCCGGTGGCCCCGTATTCCACGGGCAAAAGGCCGGTGACAGGGTCCGGCCGGCCGCCGTGTTTGAGCTTGACCGCGTAGTGCATGGAGGCCGCCTCGGCCACCCGGGTCAGGGCCGAGGGCCGGATGGAGCGCAGCTTTTCCGTGTCCAGGTGTTTGACCGGATAGATGCCGCACACCACGTCCTTGTCGGCCTGCAGATATTTCCAGGGCAGTTCCGGGGGAAAGCCGATGTCCGCGTCGACGAAAAGCAGGTGGGTGTACTGCTCCTGGCGCAGGAACTCGTTGGCAATGAGGTTTCGGGCCCGGGTGATGAGGCTCTCGTGGGAAGGGGTCAGGAGTCCCACCGGCAGGCCCTGCTTTTCCAGAAAGCCGATCATGGCCACGAGGGACCGCAAATAGGGAACTGTGACCGTGCCGTTGTAGCACGGCGTGCCGACCATGAGCATGGACTCTCCTTGGGGGCGCGGCCCGAGGGCGGGCAGCCGGTTTTCCTGGCGTTTCCGGTTATCCGGCCGCGCCCCGGGGAAGTCAAGAAAGGAGCGCCTCGGGCGGGCCGGGCGCTCTTTGCGCCATTGTTGCGTCAGGGCTGTTTGCAGCCCATGGCGCGTACGGCGATGCACAGGGCGGCGCAGCAGGCGCCAGAGGCCACAGCCGTGACCCCGGCTTCCAGGCCCAGGCCATTGACCAGCAAGGGTCCGGCAAAATAGCCGCTGCCCCAGACCAGGTAGTACAGCCCCGAAGCTGTTCCCTGAGCCGTGTCCGGGCTGGCCTCGTTGACCTGGGCCATGGACGCCACGGCAAACGCGCCCAGCCCCAGCCCCAACAGGGCGGCAGCGGGCAGGAACAAGGGCTTTGCGGCCCAAAGCACGCCCCACAACCCGCCGCCGACGCCCATAAGTCCCGCAATCATGAACGGCGCACGACCGTATTGGTCGGAAAGCCTGCCGGCAAGGCCCTGCGAAACGGCAATCCCCGAATAGGTCCAAAAGAGGAAGTCTCCCAGATCCTTTTGGGAAAATCCGGCCTGCATGGTCAGATGCACAGGCAGACTGCTGGTCAACAGGCCGTAGACGGCTCCCAGGAGCGGCAGGCCGCAGGCCATGGGCCACAGGCGGGACAGCATGGGGAGCAAGGCGGCTGCGGGAACCGGCTGCGTTGTCTGGAGCGACTTGCCGTGGCCGACCGTGACCAGGGCCAGCAGCATGGCTCCCAGGCAAAGCCAGGCAAAGCAGGCAAAGGGGTCGCTGCCCAGGCCGGCCATGGCGCGGGAGCCCATGACCGGGCCGAGCAGCAGGCCGACATGAAAGGCCGCGTTGTAAAACCCCATGGCCCGACCCCGCATGCCGGGATACAGGCGGCCCAGAAGAGCCGGCGCGCAGGCCCAGACCGGCGCTTCACCGGCGCCCTGAAGGAACCGGCCGGCATAGATGGCCCAGGTGGCACCGGCCATGCCGTAGACCGCGGCCGAGGCGGCCATGAGCAGAAACCCGGCAGCCAGAATGCGATGGTAGCCGAGCCGGTCCGCCAGCCGGCCGGCCGGATACTGGCACAGCATGGAGGACAGGGCGAATATCGCGGCCAGCCAGCCGGCGGACCGCATGGTGCCCGAGGCGTGCAGATATTTTCCGGGCAGGGCCACCCCGGCCATGCCCATGCCGGTCATGGCCAGAAACACGGCGAGACACAGTCCCGCCAGCGGCAAAAAGCGCTGCATGACATCCCCTCCGAGGGAGCCGCATGGTGCGGCTTGCAAGGGTGCGAAACGGCAGGATCAGTCCATCCTGCGACAAACCAGGGGATCGGGAGGGGGAGAAAGACAGGCCGCAATCAAGGGAAACCGGCTATGCCAACCGGTTTGTCCATGCCATTCGGCCGGGAAAGCTCCTCCCCTAGCAGCGGGGAGGTGAAACGCTCAAAAGCGGAAAATGCATGATGCCTTCATGTCGTTGTGGTGAGTATTGGCCCGACTATCCACCACGGCAAGGGTTGCGGTCAAGCGGCTTTCCGACGCGCCGGGCACAAAAAAGCCCGCTCCCGAGGCTGTCGGGAGCGGGCCTGGCATCGGCGCGGAAGGTCCGGAGTTATTTTCCCTGGACCAGATAATACTTGCCGCCCTTGAGCTGGGCATTGGCGGTCACGTACTTGCCCAGGTCGCGCAGGGTCACGTAGGCCACTTCCTTGTCCTTGGCCAGAAGCGGCAGCAGGGCCTGCCATTGCTCGTTGGTGAATTCATCCGGGCCGTGGGAATACAGACAGCACACCCCGCCCACTTCCTTGATCCGTTTCAGGAAGGCCGCGACCTTGGCGGCAAAGTCGGGGCTGGCGGTGTCCGTGCCGAAGAGGTCCCGGGGCTTGCCGGCCCAGATCTGGAAGAGGTCATAGCCTGCGGGCGACCCCAGGGCGGCGTATCCGGCCGTGCCCACGCGGCCGCATTTGAAGCCGAGGTTGCGGGCCACGTCGCGGGTGAGGGCATCGGTGACCAGGAAGGGATAGACCATGGAATCGCAGGCATAGCCGGGAAGGGCCGCCTCGATGTCTTTTCTGCCTTCGCCCATCTCGTACGTGGAATGGGCTTCCTCGTCCACGAACAGGGGCACCAGGCCGTTTTTGAAGAAGATGTCCACCTTGTCCCGGTCGGCCAGGAACCGGGACTGGATGTTGGCGTTGTAGGGATCGCCCAGCTCGGCGGTCACCCCCCGGACGTCGTTCAAGGCTTCCATCACCTGCTTGAGGGTCTGGTAGCGCCCGCCTTCGGACAGGTCCAGGTTGGCGATGGGCTCGGCAGAGCCGTCCACCAGGATCTTCAGCCGTTTCGTCGCCCCACCCTCGACCACGGCCGTGGCGGACTTGGCCTGGGGGGTGAAGTAGCGCAGCTTGATGACCCCGCCCGGGGCCACGGGCACGTGGTTGCGGGTATGGTCGGCGATCTCGTGGCCATTGGCGATGTGCTTGGCCATGAGGGCGTAGTCCTGGGGCGTGGCCTTGGCGGTGTTCACGGCCAGGGTGGTCTTCATGCCGTATTTGTCGCAGTCTTCGGCGAGCTGCGACCACAGGGCCAGGTTGGGAACGTCGTCGATGATGATATTGACGTAGGCCCGGGGTCCCTTGCCCGGCAAGGGAACGCCGGTCGTGGTGGGAAGAAGGCCTTGGGCCGCGGCCGCGCCGGCCAGGGCCAGAAGGCAAAACACGATCAGACCGCCGCCCAGGGCGGCGCGGGAAAACAAGCGCACGACATTATCCTCCCATGGAACGCTTGAGGCTTCGCAGCATGTCGAAGAGCCCCGGGGCATTGCCCCCGAGCCGCCAGACGGCCAGGCGCTTAAACCCGGCGGACGCGGAAGCCTTCCACAGGGTGGCCAGGGTCTCGGCGTCGGCATGCCACACTTCATGGGCCTGGCCCTTCTCGTCGCGGTAGCGGGAGACGAGGTAGCCGTCTCCGGCCTGGCGGCTGGAACTGGCCTGGCGCTTGGCCACCACGTCGGCGGCCTCGGTCTCGGTCAGCTGCTTGGCGGCCTTGCCCTCGGTCCAGTCGAACCCGCCAGTGGCCAGGGCCAGGGCCGAATGGTCCAGGACGCCCAGGGAACGCAAGGCGCTGGCCTGTTCGGCCAGGAAGGACGGCGTGGCCTTGGGGCCGGGACCCGAATGGGACCCGAACAGGTTGTAGCCCATCAGCACGTAGAGCGGGCCGGCGGGCAAGGGTTTGGTCAGATAGCGGGACTGGGGCTGCAACACCACGGACAGGGCCAGGCCGCGCCCCTGGGCCGCCTGTTGCAGGGCGGCCACGAAGGTCAGGAAATCCGGCCAGTCGGCGGGATCGACGTTTTCATAGTCGATCTCCAGGCCCGTGAACTTGTAACGTCCGGCCAGGTCGAGCAAGGCGACGATGTGCCGCTCCCGGACGGCCGGGTCGGACACCAGCCGATGCACCAGGGCCGGGTCCTTGAGCTTGCCGGGCTTGCCCGGCATGGGGGCCAGGTCGTTGACCACGGTGAGATAGGTTGGGGTGCTTCCGAAAACGCTTTTCACGTTGCCGCCAAGCAGCCGCTCCCAGTCCTGGGCCAGAAAAGGCGCATCCTTGTCGTCGAAATAGGCCGCAAACACGTGCACGGCGTCGAAAAGGCCGGGATTGGCCTTCCATTCGGCCATGCCGCGCTGCAGATCCCAGTCGGCGATCCAGGCGTCCAGGCGCTCGGAGGCGGCCGCGGCCACGGCGTGATGAGTGGGTTGGACGCAGCCGGCCATGACGGCCAGGGCGCAACAGAGGGCCAGCGCCAGGGCCTGGCCCTGGCGCTTCGGCCCGACGGGAATCAACGGAAGGTGTACGTTATGCCTGCCCATGCTTCATTGAGGTTGTAGTTGGGCGTACTGAAGTAGGAGTACTTGAGGGAAAACTTCAAGCGCTCCCGCATGGTCACGTCCATGCCGGCGTTGACGCGCCACACTTCGCGCCAATCGTTGTTGCGGTCACGGGACGTGCCGTACCCCACGCTACCGTTGAAGTTGAACCAATTGGTGGGCGCGTAGCCGAAGGAGGCATAGGCCAAGTGGGTGGCCAGATCCAAGGGCGCCCAGTATTCGATGGGATCGCGGTCGCTGGTGGCGAACTGGAAGGCGTACCCCAGCGAGATCATGGGGAACTCCCACAGCCGGCGCAGGAGGCGGCCGTCGATGTAGCCGGACTGGTTGCCGTCGGTGCGGGAGATGCCGTGAAGGTTCAGGAACAGGTCCCAGAAGTCCAGGATGCGGTTGTGGGTGAAAAGGCTGAGCCGGTTGGCCATGATCTGGGCCGAGATGGCCTCCACGGTGTCGATGCGCTCATAGGCGTACTGCAGGTCCCAGGAGCCGTCGATCTTGAGGCCCCTGGGGCCGATGGGGCCGTGGGCCGTGGCCTGGAAGTTGGCCCAGGGGGCCGGACCGCCGTTGGTGCCGGTGAGCTGGCCCTGCACTTCCACCCAGTATTCCGGATAGAAGAACCAGCGCGCGCCCACGGTCAGGTCCTGGCCGGACAGATACTGGGAATGGCGGGCGTTGGCGATGCTTTGCAGATTTTCGGCGGATATCGTGCCGGACTGGGCCGTCGAGTTCAGGGCCTTGAGGATCTGGCCCCGGCGCTGGTAGCTCTCGATGGACCACTCCACGCCGCCGGCCTTGGCAAAGGCCACCAGGCTGTCGAGGATGTGGACGTTGCCGCCAAGGCCGTACCACCAGTAGCGGCGGTTGTCGCTGTCCCACCAGGTGGTGGCCTGGGCCTGGGCCTGGGGCCGGGTGCGCAGCTCGGCCCGCTCCAGCTGGATCTTGGCCCGCTCCGAGGTCGGGTCCAGCTCCACGGCCTTTTTGGCCAGGGCCACGGCCGTGGGATCGTCGTATTCGTAGTAGGCGTTGACGGCGTGGTTGTAGGTCACTTCCGCCGGATTGACGCCCAGGGCCGCCGCTTCCTTGTACAGGTTGTCGGCCTGGGCCAGCTGCTCGTGCCAGGAATTGACCTTGGCCAGCTCCAGGGAAACCTGGTGCGAGGGGTTGCCCTGATCGAGGTAGCGGTCCAGGGCGGCCGCATCCCAGGACGGGAGCACGGCCCGGGCCGGGATGGCGCGCGGATCGGTCACCGGCGTCCAGTAGCCCTCGGCGCTCAGGTCAAAGGCCAGGGGGAAGTGGTCGGCCACGGCCTTGTCGTAGGCGGCCCGCTTGGCGGCGTCCACGGCCAGGAGTTCGTCCGGGGGATTGCCGCCGGGATAGAAGAAGGCCGGCCGGGCCTTGCCCAGAACCTCGCCCTTGGGATCAAGGGCGCGCAGGCGTCCGGCCAGGCGGGCGGCCATGGCTTCCTGGGACTCGGCCGGGGCGGTCTGGCCGCCCTGGCTCCACAGCGAGGCGGACCGGCCGTCCTGGGTCGGCACCTGGGGCGGATTGTGGTCCGTGAGCATAAGCGACCAGCGGCCGTTTTTGGACAGCCGGGCCACCTGGTCGTAATCCGGCAGATAGGGCGTCCCGGGCACCAGGGATTCGCCGCCGACCACCAGGGTGGCCTTGCCGCCGGCATTGGCCAGGGCATGGTCGATCTTGGCCAGCACCTCGGGCGAGGTGCGATCCACGATGATAAGGACCAGCGGCTCCTTGCCCGTCTTGGCCTTGAGCGCCGCATCGCCGCGCGGCTTGGCGGCCAGGTCGTCGATGCCCAGAAACACCGCGCCCCGGGCCTTGAGGGCCTGGATGTGGCTGACGACCTGGGACAGGCGCACCACGCCGGGAGCCTCGGTGTCGCGCACATCGCTATAATAGAGGCACAGGACCGAGGCATTGGGGCCAAAGGCGCGCAGTTTTTCCAGGGTGGGATAGGCCGGGCGGAAGCTGTGGTCGGCGGCGGCGGCAATGGCGTACTTCATGCGCACGGCGGCGTCGTCCGGGGCCACAGCATTTAAGGTCTTGGCCACCTGATAGGCCTTTTTGGCGTCTCCGGTGAGCTGGTAGACGCTCAGCAGTCCGCGCAGGGAGGTCAGGTGCCGGGGGTTGCGGGCCAGCATGGCCTGGAACTGGGCCTCGGCCTCGGGATATTTCCCCTGGTCGAGGAGCGCCCGGCCGAGCAGGTTCTGCATGGTCAGGGAATCCGGATCAATGGCCACATAGCGCCGGGCATAGCCTTCGCAGGCGGCCAGGTCGCGGGTGAATTCCGAGGCCTCGGCGGCCAGGCGCAGCAGTTCCTTGTCCTTGGGATTGCGCTTGAGGCCGATCTCGGCGTAGCGCACCACGCCCTTGTAGTCTCCCAGGCCCATGGAGGCGTCGCACAGGATGGCGCCCAGGGCCGGATCGCCCGAGGCTTCGTAGGCCGGGGCCAGGGCCTTGACCGTCTCCTGGAAGCGGTTTTGGCGGTTGAGCGCCCGGCCCAGGCCAGCCAGGTAGTCCATGGACTTGGGATTCTCGGCCAGAAGCTTGCCGTACAGGGCGGCCGAGGAGGACGGGTCGCCGAGCTCCAGGCGGACCACGGCCGTGGTGGCGCGCACCGCCTTGTCCCCGGAGGCGACCTTCTTTTCGTACCACTGGGCGTACTGCCGGGCCTCGGCAAAGCGGTTCATGTTCACCAGCAGGGTGATGACGCGCATGCGCATGAGGTCGTCATTGGGGGCCAGATCCAGGCAGGCGCGGAAGTGCTCCAGGGCCTTGGCCGGCTGGTTGTCCAGCAGGGCGAATTCGCCGAGCACGTAATTCTGGTCAAAGGGCGAGGCCCCCTTGAGGCCTTCGGCCAAGAGCCGGGACGCTTCCTCGCCCCGGCCCTGGCGCTTGCGCAAAAGGGCCAGGTACAGCCGGGCCTGGTTTTCGCCGGCATCGAGCTTGATGGCCGCTTCCAGGAATTTGGCGGCCTCGTCCATGTTGCCCACGCGCCACATGACCTTGCCGGCCTGGGACTGGATGGCGGCCAGGGCCTTGGGCGAAGCGCCCGTGGCCCAGGACGGCGGCGTGAGGAAGAAAAAGGCGTCCACGATCTCCTGGGTGGCGATGGACTTGGCGATGCGCAGGTACAGGTCCGTGGCCACGGCCGGCGTGAGCTCGGCCTTGATCACCCGACCGTCGGCATTGAATCCGCTGACCGTCACCCGGCCAAAGGCCCCGGCATTCAGATTTTGCAGGGCATGCAGCCGGTCCAGGGCCTGGGGCACTTCGCCGTTTTGCAGATGGGCCAGGGCCAGGTACAGGTCGGCATAGGCCCCGCCCGGCCCGCCCGGACCGGAAGCCAGAATCTTGGTGACCAGATCCCAGCGATTCTGGCCGGCCGCGGACCAGGCCAGCCCCAGGGGCGTGACCTCGGGGGCGCGCTTGCGCAGGATTTCCAGGGCGTCCTTGGTCCTGCCCTGCTCGATCAGAAGCGGCACGATGCGGGCCGCCAGGGGATCGTCCGGGGCCAGGCCGCCGGACAGGGCGTCCTTCCAGAACTCCACGGCCGCCCCGTAATTGCGCTGGGACCACTTTTTCCAGCCCAGGTCGCGCATGATGCCCGGCTTGACGTCCAGGCCCTCGATCAGGTTGCGCACGTCCTCGATGGCCTTGCTCGAATCGGCCGTCTCGCCCAGGTGCTCCACCAGTTCGTTGGCCAGTTGGGCGAACTGGTCCCGGAAGGGCTTGCGCTCCTTGATGCGGCGCAGGGCCGCGGCCGCGCCGGCGTAGTCGCCCTTGCGCCACTGGTACAGGGCCTGGCCGTAGGCCAGCCCGTCCTCGCCGCCCTCGTTTTTGAGCTTTTGCTCGAAGCCGGCGGCAGCGCTGTCCTGGCCGGTCATGCGCAGGGCCATGAGGTACTGGCCCTGCATCACGGGATTTTTGGGATCAAACTGCAGGCTCGTCTCCAGAAAGGCGCTGGCCCGCTTGTAGTCCTTGGCGGCCAGGCGGGCGTCGGCGATCCAGGCGGCCCGGCGGCCGATGTCCGGCGCGCTGCGCCAGTCCTGTTCCCACAGGTCGGCGGCCTTGGCCGGGTCGCCCTGGTTGTAGTAGACCCAGCCGAGCTCGCCGCTGGTGGCCACCGGGTCGTACCCGTTTTGCTGGGCGCGTTCGAGCAGTGACCGGGCCAGGTCAAAGCGTTTTTCGGCCAGCATGTCCTTGCCGGCGTAGAATTGCAGGGCGCCCAGGACTTCCTTGCGGCCGGCGGAGGCGCTGGCCGTGGAGAGCTGGCGCAGGGCGCCGGTTTCTCCCGCGGCATAGCCCGAGGCCATCTGGGCAATGGCCCGGCCCTCGGCCGAGGTCGGCTTCCACAGGGAGAGGAAACGGGTCAAATCCGACTTGGCCTGGGGCTGGGTGAGCAGATGGAGCAGCAGGACCGAGCCCGTATCCTCGCTTACGCCGGACAGGTACTGGTTCAGGGCCGCGGCCTTGCCGCCGCCCTGCTCGGCGCTGCGCAGCAGGGCCTGGAGATACAGGGTATTGGTCTGGGCATTGCCCGGCTCCACCTTGAGCGGAATGGCCAGGGTTTCAAGGGCCCCGTCGTAGTTTTTCTTGCGGATCTGCAGAGCGGCCTTGTGGTTCCACAGCGGCAGATAGGCCGGGTCCTGGCGCAGGGCTTCATCGACCATTTCCAGGGCCTGGTCCACCTGCCCCCGGGCCGCGGCCTGCTGCGACTGCTGCAGCAGGGTCATCACCGAGGACTGGACCGCTCCGGCAGGCGCGGACAGGGCCAGGAGCAACAACAGGGTGACAAGCAGTCGGGCGATCATGGAACGCTACCCCTTCACGTCATAATAGACGGTTTTTGATCCGCTGGGAGCAAAGACGCGGAAGAGCATGCGCGCCTTGTCATACCGGTTGCGCAGAACCACCATGTCCTCTTCCTCGAGGGAGGCGGGCAGATCGAACAGCAGCCAGTCCGGGTCGATCTTCAGGTCCATGGCCACGAGCCGGGCCTTGGACCGGGGCGAGAGGCGCAGGGCCACTTCATAGCCCTTGGCGTGGATGGCGGCCGCCACGTCCCGCAGCGTGGCCGCATCCTCGAACCGGTCCAGGGGCAGCACGAAGCCGCGCAGCAGCTTGGAGAAGACAATGGCGCCCGGCGCCGACTCCACGAACCGCAACGTGTCCTCCACGGACGCCTTGTCGGCCTCGGGCATGTCCAGGAACACGGCCACGCCGTTGGTGGCCGCCGCCACCAGGGCCGCCGCGTCCCTGACCGGGTCGGCCTGGAGGGAGGCGGCCGGCAGGATCATGGTGGTCAGGGTTTCGGCCGTGTCCATGGGAACGTCGGCCACCTGCCCGGCCTGCACCCAGCGCGGCGGGAAGGTGCGCAGCTTGAGGTCCGAGAAGACCGCCGCGTGGGCCGTGCCCGCCCCCAGGGAGCCCAGGGCGAAGCTGCCCCGGTTGGTCTCCGGCGACAGGGGGATGGGGTACGAGCCGATGCTGGTGCCGTTGACCCGCACAATGAGCCGGTTGCCCTTGACGCAGAAGAAGTAGCTGATGGGTCCGGTCTGTTCCACGGGCAGGGTATAGCGGAACAGGGTCTGGTAGATGGTGTTGAGGGCGGGGCCGTTTTTCTCCTGGATCAGCACCCGGTCGGCCGTGGTCTGCACGCGCACGAACGAGCCGGCGTTGCGGTAGCGCAGGTAGACGAGGCTGGCGCCGTCCGGGGCGGGATTGGTCTTGACCTCGCAGATGAAGTTCTCAAAGCTTTCCGAGCCGCGCAACCGGGCGAAGGCGTCCTTGTCCTTGGGGCTGGTCAGGACCAGTTCCTGGCCTTTTGTCCCCATGTCGCCGAAATAGACCTGCCACAGTCCCTGCTTCACGGATTCGGAAAAATCCATGAACGAGGACTTGGGCATGCGGGATTCGATTTCCAGCAGCAGCCGCTCGGCGGACCATTCCGGACCGACCTGCATGCGGCTTAGGGCCAGGGGATTGGCTTCCCGGGCATTGTAGCTCTCGCCGACCCGGGTGAAGGCCAGGGGGAAAAACCGGGCCAGGTCTTCCTCGTTGGGCTTGGCTATGGCTTCGGGCAGGCTGACGCCCAGGGTGTTGGCGGGCATGAACACGTAGCCGTGCGGCGGCTTGCCGGCGAGCTT
This sequence comes from uncultured Desulfovibrionaceae bacterium, assembly GCA_964490985.1. Lineage (GTDB taxonomy): Bacteria > Desulfobacterota > Desulfovibrionia > Desulfovibrionales > Desulfovibrionaceae > Solidesulfovibrio. The sequence goes on from CAZBER010000049.1 coordinate 10,859, forward strand.
GTCCAGGGAGGAAGCGGCGAGCTGGTAGTCCTCCTCGACCCGCTTGTCAAAGGCCTCGGGCGCTTCCGCGGGCTTGCCGTCGGACTCCAGGAGATAGCTCGTCAGGTAGTAGTCGTAGCGGCCCGAGGGCGTCAGGTTGATCAGGCTCGAATGATAGCCCATGGAGTTGACGTCCCAAAACGGGTTGTCCGCGATCTTGCGCAGCTCCGTATTGCGCACGAAAAACCGGTTCCAGCCGGTCAGCCGGTCGCCGTAGAGGTACAGGGCGGCGTTGTAGCCCACTTTGGTCAGGACGGGCTGGCTGAAAAGCACGCTGTCCTTGCGACCGCCCTCGAACATCAGATACAGGGCCTTGTCCGGCAAGGGCTTGTTGTTTTTGTAAAAGTCCAGAATGTCCTGGGTGGTGACGGTCTGGTAGCCGGCCTTGGCCAGGGTCTCCAACTGTTCGCGCAAGCGGGTTTTGGTCACCAGGACCCGGTTGCTGTCTTCCACGGTGATGCCGCCGTAGGAAATGGCCACGAACCCGTCCCGCTGGCTCCAGAGGTCCCGGTTGTGCACGGGCGGGACATCCCGTTTGAAGGCCGTCTGGTAGATGAAGAAGACGAACACGGCCAGGATGCCGTATTGAATGCAGTAGCGTATGGCCTTTCTCATATGCTGCGTCCTGTTGCTGGAGTTTTCGTAGGCGCTTCCACTGACCGGAAGGACCCTCATCCCATAGCCATGCTCTTGTCATGCTTGGATTGCCGGGTTCCCCAGCCTGAATACCAGAATGTCAGCAAAGCCCATACGATCTGCCACAGGAGAACAAAGAGATAGAAAAAGCAGAACGGGATGCCGTATATCCAAAGATTCGACCGTTTTATGAGAAGATAGGACGTGCACATCATCATGCTCATGAGAAACACGCCGGCCAGGTACATGATGGGATAGATGCCGTAGGCCACGGGCATGAAGACAAAGGCCCGCAAAACGACAACAGGAGCCAGGATGGGCAGGAGCATGCCCAGGTAGAAGGAGATGGCCATGAACGGCTCTTTGTACCACATGAACTTGCAGGCGCGCAGGCTTTCCCGCAGCCAGGACCGCTTCCAGCGCATCTGCTGCTTGTAGAACTTCCAGTAGGTGGACGGCACGATGGTGTGGGTCACGGCCGTGTGCTGGTACACGGCGTAGTGGCTGTGCAGGACGAAGTTCGTCAGGCTGCGGTCGTCGCCGAAGGTGGCCGGCTGGCCCAGGAACTTCTGGTCCACCCATTCGTCGAGGTAGCGCATGAGCACGTCCTTGCGATAGGCGGCCAGGGGGCCGGACAGGCAGGTGACCACATCAAAGATGCTCTCGGCCGCCTTGAAGATGCGAAACCCGATGAAATAGCGCACAGCCTGCATCTTGGTCAGGAAATTGGTCCACTTGTTTTCCACTTCGCAGCGCCCGGTGACCGCGCCGATCCTGGAATTTTTGAGCGGCTGCACGATCTTGAGCACCGCGTCGGGCTCCAGGAAGCTGTCCGAGTCCACAAAGACCACGACCTCGCCATGGGCCATGCGGGAGCCGGCGGCCAGGGCGTGGCGCTTGCCCTGGTTGTGGTCAAAGACGTGCAGGACCAGACGGTCCCCCACCTCGTCGGCCACCTTTTCCTTGACCGCCCGCAGCACGGCCACGGAGTTGTCCGTGCTGCCGTCGTCCACCACGATCACTTCCAGCTTGTCCTCGGGATAGCGCTGGTTGAGGCAGCCGCGGATCGTCTTTTCGATCCACTCTTCCTCGTTGAAGCAGGGCACGATGATGGAGACGCTCGGGGTGTAGTTGGGGTCCACGGGGTAGGAGCGGTACAGGGCGGCGAACAGGAACCGGGTGAGCAGATAAAAGACCGCGCACAGGCCGTAGAGGAAAACCGGCACATCGAACCAGAAGTAGAACAGGCTTTCGCGCTTGATGTACCAGACGCCGATCAGGCTCAAAAAAATGCCCAGCAGGGCCGTGGCCTCGAAATTGCGCCAGCGTTTGCGCTTGAGGTATTCGGTGATGCTTTTTTCGAACTTGAAACCCACGTTGCCGGTGGTGCGATCCACCCGCACCACGGTGGCCGGCAGCTTGATGAAGGACTCGTAGCCTTCGGGCATGGTGCCTTCGCTCAAAAAAAAGCGCAGGACGACCTTGTCGCCCACATTGAGGGTGCGGCTGGAGGCCAGCAGCATGCCGCCCTCGCCCAGGTCAACGACCTTGCCGGAGCAATAGCGGTATTTTCCGTCCTTGGAGTAGACGTCCACATTGGCTTCGGCAAAGTAGCGGGCGCCGAACTCGCGCCGGGAGGCCTGCTTGGAGGGGATATCGGGGAGGTAGCGCCGATCCGGCTTTTCGCGAGGAAATATTTCCATAAACGTCTTTCTCCCGAAAGTATTTCTGTTCTGCGAAAGCGGCCGCACGACGCACGGCTGTCCGGACCGGCCATACCACACTGCGACGTTTCACTTTCTCACTTTCTTAACGAAGCGTGACACCACTGCTTCGTCCACAGGCGCGCCGCTGCCGGGGTTTCCCCATGCCGCGCCCCTGGCGCGTCGGCGTCAGGCCGCGCCCGTGTCCGTGTCCGCGCGACATGGAAGAATCTTCCGACTCCCATGCAGGCGCTCACGACAAAGAGCAACGAAACGTCCAAACTCCAGCCCGGATGCAGGCTCGTTACAGGATTCGTCGGGACGGCTCCCGGGTTTGCCCCTGTTGCCGCCCCCGACAACAGTGCAAAAAAAGCGCCAAGGCTCCGAGAGCTCCGTTCCCACCATGTGGCCCAGTCGACAACACCGCCTTCTCCTTGAACATCTGTTACGGTACTTATGTAATCGATTTTCCAGGACCGACGCAAGCCTTATTTCACCCAAACATGGTTTCCATTATCCTCCTGTGTATTGGAAAAAATGCGCCAGTCGACAAAGTCGACCAGTACAGTTGCCATCGGGCCAACAGCGGCCCGCCACTGTCGAAAGGCTCTGCCCACAGCAGCGGGACCAGCCCCACCAACGGCGGGCCGACCGGCCGGTGCAGAGCGGCGGCGTCCCTCCGGGGCCGCCGACCGGGCGGACAGCATGGCGATCAGGCGGGCAAAACAGGGCATGCCCGACGCCTATTGCAGCAACAGCAGGCCATAGATGGCCGGCAGCACCCCGCCCCCGGAACTCGACTGCGAGGTTTGATACAGGCCCACGCTCGGAATGGTTCCCGCCGGCACCACAGCGCCGCCGAAATCCGTCATGGCCGTGCCGTACGGCTGGCCGGCGTCGATCAGCGGCGAACCGGTCCTGGGCCGGTAGTTGGCCACAGCAGGCCAGGCCGCGGTGCGGACATAGGTGATGCCGCCGTCGCTCGTCTGGCCGTTGGCGCTGACGTAGTCGTAGATCTGGCGCAGGGTCACCACCGAAACGTCCGGGTCCTCGGCCATGATTCCGAGCAGGGTCTGCCATTGGGCAAACGTGAATTCCTCGGGCTGGGCGTGGCTGAACAGGGAAATGGCCACGCCCGTGAACTTGGTCCATTCCAGCACGGCCGAGACCATGTTGCGCAACTCGGCCTCGGTCCAGGTCGTCCCGAAAATGAGGTGCGGCTCGGTGCACAGGATATTGAGGAGGTTGTAGCCGTCCGGGGAGCCCATGGCGAAAAAGCCGTCGGCATTGGACCGGGCCACCTTGTAGCCGGCGGCGTGCACGTCGGCGATGGCCGCGTCGTTGACGCCTTCGTAGGGATAGACAAAGGCGTCGCAGGAATACGAGCCGCCCGAGGCATTGTGCAGATTGGCCTCAATGAGCTGCTTGGGCACGGTCAGTTCGTCGTGCTTGGCCGCATCCCGGTCCGCGGAGACGAGCCGGGCTGCGGACTTGATGTCCGCGCCGGCCACGGCCTGGGCGTCCTGGGACAGCCAGCGGCCGCTGTCGTAGGAAGTTCCGCTGACCGTGACCAGGGTGCAGATGTATTTGGTGGACAGGGTGTCGAAGTACGCTTTGACGTCCGCCACGGTTTGCGAAGTTCCCAGGGACAGGGTGACGTTGTCCGCCGGGGCTCCGGTCACCGAGGTCGTCAGGAGCGGCGGCGAGACCGAACGGTCTATGGTCAAGGTGGCCGCACTGCCGGCGCCTATGTATCGGATGGAAAACAGGCCGAGATCGGCCAGGTAGACGTGATGGGCGGTATGGCTGGCCACCTCGTGGCCGTTGTTGACCAGGCCCTGGAGGATCGGCCAGTCGCCGGACTGCACGGCCGCAGTGTTGAGGGCCAGGGTGGTCTTGAAGCCGTAGCGGTCGCATTCCGTGGCCACGTCGCGCCACATATCGATGCTGACCTCGTCGTCGATGCCGATGTTGATGAGCGCCTTGCGCCGGCCGTGGGTCAGAAGCGGCGAACCGGAAAGCGCTCCGGATTCGGTCACATTGCCGGTGTATTTGACCCCGGACAGGTTAAACGGCGTGCGGGGCTGGACCAGGCCCTTGGTCAGGGTCACGGCGACGGTGGCGCTGTCGTTTTGAATGATGCCGTTGCTGCGCACGCCATTGGCCAGGGCCAGACAGTTGGTCCAGAAGATGCCGCTCGGGATGACGGCGGTCGGATGCACGTAGAGCACCGAGCCGCCGAATCCGGCCAGCAGGCAGTTGTTAAAGTCCACCCGATCGGCCGTCTGGGCGTGGATGTAGCCGTAGCCCGCATCGGACAGGAGGCAGTAGGAAAAGCTCACGTCGCCCGTGCCGGCGTTGATGTAAACAACAGGGCTTGTGCCGGAGACCCGGGCGTCGCTGATGGTGCAGCGGGTAAACGCGGTCCCGGCCTTGATGTTGAGCAGCCGCCGGCCCGGGCCGATGACGCACTGATCGAAAGCCGTGGCTGCGGCAGCGCTTTCGATCACCACCGCGTAGACGCCGTCATTGGTATTGGCCGAGGCGTCGACAGTGATCCGCCGCCAGGTGGTCTGATGGTTCACGCTCAGGGCCACCTGGCCGTTGCTTCCCTTGATGGTCACCGTGCCGCTGTGCCCCGAGGCCGTGCTGCCTTGCACCGTCACTCCGGCGTGCACCGTGGCCAGGTTTTCCGTGTACGTCCCGGCCGAGATTTCCACGGTGTCGCCGCTTTGGACGGCGGCAGCCAGTCCGGCCTGCACGGTGGTAAAGGCCGTGGCCCAGGTCGTTCCCCCTGCTCCGGATCCCGAAGGGTCCACGTAGTAGGTGGCGGCCCGGGCTGGAGCAGCCAGGGCCAGGCCAGCCGCCACTGCCGTCCACAGGAACAAGGCCATCGGGATGCCGCGACGCAACGTGGGCGAATCGCCTCGACGGGGGAAGGGTTTCATAATGGGAAACATACAAGAGGAAGCGGCAAAGGCAATAAAAAATTTTCGCTTGGCCATAGGAATTTTCGCCTGGCCACAGGAATTTTCCCTGGCCTTGCCCGAAAGACCGGTCCGCGGCGCAAGCATTTCAGGACCGGAGCACAGCCCAGGAACGCGGCAGGAAGAAACGCCGCTCCCTGTTTCTCCGGTGAAGCGGCGGTGTCGTGGCCGCGGCCAAGGCCGGAATCAAGGAAACCGGGGCAAGCCCGAAACTCCGTGACAAAACAGAAAACGCAGGACCGTTTTGATGGGATCGCAACGAGGGACCGCGTCCGGCCAGGAGGGCTCCGGCCGGACGCGGCATGGCGAAGAGGAAGTTATCTTTTTGAGGTTGTTAATCGGCCTGTTTGGCTTTCATGACCGCCTCGGCCAGACGCGAAAAGGCGAAGCAGAAGGCAACTACCAGGGAAACAAGGACAATTTTTTCGACAAACATATGCGTAACCTCCGCTTGGCTTGGCCTTCCAGCATATCGCATGCCAGGCGGCAGTGAAAGGCTTTGCGTAAAAAATATGCTTGGCGCGAACAAAAAAGAGGCCCCGGACGCCTGTCCGGGGCCTCGACGGCCTGTGGGCCGAAAAACCGCGCCGCAACGGCGCTTGCCTATTCCTGCCGCCGCGACCGGGGCAGGATGGCGTTGAGCACCACGCCGGCCACGCCGGCCAGGCCGATGCCCTCCAGGTGCACCCCGCCGATGGAGAAGGTCATCTTGCCCATGCCCAGGACCACGATCAGGGCCACGATGACCATGTTGCGCGGCTCCATCAGATCCGTGCCCTCCCGCACCAGGGAGTTGAGCCCCACCACCATGATGGCGCCGAATAAAAGCAGCATGATGCCGCCCATGACCGGGGTGGGAATGGTCGTCAGCAGAGCGCCGAGCTTGCCCACAAAGGCCAGGCACACGGCCGTGACCGCGGCCCAGGTCATGAGCGCCGGATTGTAGATCTTGGTCAGGGCCACGGCTCCGGTGACCTCGGCGTAGGTGGTCAGGGGCGGTCCGCCCAGGCAGCCGGCCAGGGCCGTGGCCACGCCGTCGCCCAGAAGCGAGCGGTGCACGCCGGGTTTTTCCAGGTAGTTGCGTCCGGTCACCGAGCCGATGGCCAGGATGCCGCCGAAGTGCTCGATAATGGGGGCAATGGCCACGGGCAGGATGTTGATGATGGCGTCCAGGCGAAAGGCCGGGGCCGTGAATGGGGGCGCCGCGAACCAGGGGGCCTGGGCCACGGGCGTGAAATCCACCAGGCCCAGAAACAGGCTGGCCACATACCCGGCCCCGATGCCGCACAAAATCGGCACCAGGCGCAAGATGCCCCGGCCCCGGATGGCCACCAGCACGGTGACGGCCAGGGAGAAAAGCGACACGCCCATGGCCACGTTTTCGGGGTACAGGACCCTGGCCCCGTCGCCGGTCTTGCCCATGGCCATGAAAACGCCGACCGGAGCCAATATCAGGCCGATGACCATGATGACCGGGCCGGTGACGATGGTGGGCAACAGCCGGCTTAGGATGTCCACGCCCCGCAGTTTGATCAAAAGCGCGGCCAGGCCGTAGACCAGGCCCACGGCGGCCAGGCCGCCCATGGTGGCCGGGACGCCGTAGTTCTGGACGCAGTACATGATGGGCGCGATAAAGGCGAAGGACGAGCCCAGGAAGATGGGAATGCGAAATTGCGTCAGGACCTGGTAGAGGATGGTGCCCAGGCCGGCGCAAAACAGGGCTACGTTGGGATTTAAGCCCGTCAGAAGCGGCACCAGGACCAGGGCGCCGAAGGCCACGAAAAGCATTTGCGCGCCCACGGGAAAATCCCGCAGCCGCAGCCGGTAATCCGAATCGGTCGGGGCCTGCATGGCCGTCCTCCTGGTCAGGGCTCGTAGCGTTACGCCGTCATACCTATGAGGCTTTTGCAACAATCAAACACAACGTGAAACAGCAAGGGAGGCCACGCTGCAACACCATGCATCCATTCTGGGTTTCCAAAGGGCGCAGCCCTGTGGTCGCCGAAGGCTTCCACAACGACTCTTTCTGCAAAAGCCGCTCTGGAATTATTTGGTGCCGAAAATCTTGTCCCCGGCGTCGCCCAGGCCGGGCAGGATGTAGCCGTGCTCGTTGAGGCGTTCGTCAATGGCGGCCGTGAACACCTCCACGTCGGGGTGCTCGGCTTCCAGGCGGGCCAGGCCTTCCGGGGCGCACACCAGAAACAGGCCCTTGATGCGGCGGCAGCCGGCCTCCTTGAGCAGATTGATGGTGGCAATGAGCGTGCCGCCCGTGGCCAGCATGGGATCGAGGATCAGGGCCTGGCGCTTGTGCAGCTTTTTGGCCAGCTTGACGTAGTAGCGCACCGGCTCCAGGGTCTCCTCGTTGCGGTACATGCCGACCACGCTCACCTTGGCCCCGGGCACCAGGTCGAGCACGCCGTCCATCATGCCCAGGCCCGCCCGCAGGATGGGGACCACGGTGATCTTCTTGCCCGCCACCTGGTCCACTTCCACGGGTCCGGCCCAGCCGTGAATGATCTTTTTTTCGGTCGTCAGGTCCTTGGTGGCCTCATAGGTCAAAAGCCGGGCGATCTCCCCGGCCAGGTCCCGGAAATTTTTGGTGTCCAGGGTCTTTTCGCGCAAAAGTCCCAGCTTGTGGCGCACCAGGGGGTGGTCGACAACGGTGACGGGCATGGCGGGCTCCGGCGTTGGGGTTGGCGGGGGCGGGAAAAAGCCGCCCTGCCGGGTTTTGCCGGCTTGCGGCCCTGGGGTCAAGGGAGGCCGGCGTTCCGGAACACGGGCCATGCCCGGCGGTCAAAACGGCATGTTGACGATTCCGCCGTCCACCCGCAGGGCCGCCCCGTTGATGCCCGAAGCCAGGGGACTGGCCACGAAGGCGGCCAGCTCGCCGATCTCCATGGGGTCCTCGAAGCGCTTGAGCAGCGAGCTTGGCCGCAGGCGCGTGAAAAATTCGCGCTCCGCCGCCTTCCTGTCGCCGCCATGCTGCCGGGCCAGTTCCTCCAGCATGTCCCCCACGCCCTCGGTCAGGGTGGGGCCGGGCAGCAGGGCGTTGACGGTCACGGCCGTGCCCACGGTGGTCAGGGCCAGGCCGCGGCTTAGGGCCAGGACGGCCGTCTTGGTCACGCCGTAGTGGATCATCTCCACCGGAATGTTGATGCCCGACTCGCTGGACACGAAGAGGACCCGCCCCCAGCCCCGGGCGAACATGCCCGGCATGTAGCGCCGGGCCAGCCGGGCTCCGCTTGTGACGTTGACGTTAAACATCGAGGCCCAGTCCTCGTCGGTGATCTCCCCGAAGGGCGCCTGCTTGTACACGCCGAGGTTGTTGACCAGGATGTCGGTCTCAGGCACGGCCGAAAGCAACGCCTCGGCCCCGGCCGCAGTGGCCAGGTCCGCGGCCACGCCCACGGTGTGCGCCCCAGGCGCGCTTCTGTCGATCCGCTCCCGGGCCGCTTCCACGCGCTGCCGGGTCCGGCCGGTAATGGCCACCTCGGCCCCTTCCCGGGCCAGGGCCGTGGCCACGGCCAGGCCGATGCCGGCCGTGGAAGCCGTCACCACCGCCTTTTTTCCTTGCAGTTTGAGATCCATAACGCCTCCTTTGCAGAGCAAGCATTTCCATCCTGCCTCTTTTGCGGCGGCGCGTCACGTCCGGGAGCGGAAAAACCACGTTCGGGCCGCGTTTTTTTCCGCCGCGAAAATCGGGAAGAACCGGTTGGGGCTCCCTGTTTATCAGGCTTGGCGTCATGGATATGGGAAAGCCTCTTTTCCGTGCAACCGGGAACGCCTCTGCCGCATGGCCACGACACCGGCCCCGGGCGAAGGAGCATCTTTTGTACAGCATTCTCCGGACAACAGAGGGCATGGCGTAAAATTGCAGACCGGCCTTCCGGCAATGCACCACGGCCATGGCGCTCTACAGGCGATTTTTTGCGGCACGCCGTTTTTCCAACCCCGCCTGTTTATCGCGGCCGTCCGGCTGCAAAACGGCATGGCGCACTGGTGATGCGAAACCCTCTCTTGCGCTCCAAAACGGGCCGTTATATTCACGAAAAAATTATTCGTTCGAGGAGGGTTCCCATGAAAAAGTTCGTGATTGCGGCCATGGCGCTCACCCTGGTCCTGTCGGCTGTTCCGGCTTTCGCCAAAGGCAAGGGCAAGGCGGCCAAAAAAGCCCCGACAACCTGGCAGTGCGATGTGGGCGGCAATGTGACCATGACCTCCAGCGTGGAGCAGTGCATGAAGATGGGCGGCGTGGTGAAGAACTATCCCGGCCCGGACCAGGCGGCCCCGGCCAAGACCGTGAAGAAGGGCAAGGCCAAAGCCAAAAAGATGTAGTGTGACGGTTTGCGAGGGGAAGACGCCGCCGGCCGGGTTCGCCCGACCGGCGGCGTTTTTTATGGGCTTCAAGGGGGCCGGCCCTGCGCCGGACCAGGTTTCCCTTGAATCCTTTCACGAATCCCTGATAGGTTCCGCTGCCATGAAACCTCGATCCGCAGAAAGCAGCCTCGTCGTGGAACAAGACCGGGAACGGCCGGCCGGGAGTCGCGGCAGCCACATGTCCCTGGAGGAAGTCCATGGCTCGGTTCCGGTTCCGAGTCCCGACGCCGGGTTCTGGAAGCAGTGGCGTTCGTTCGTCGGCCCGGCCCTGCTGGTGAGCGTCGGCTACATGGACCCCGGCAACTGGGGCACGGACCTGCAGGGCGGCGCCGAGTTCCGCTACGGCCTGCTCTGGGTGGTCGGGCTGGCCAGCATCATGGCCGTCTTTTTGCAAGTGCTGGCCGCGCGCCTGGGCGTGGTCACGGGAAAGGACCTGGCCCAGTGCTGTCGCGACTGGTACCCCTCCTGGACCCGGTTGCCCAACTGGCTGCTTTGCGAAGCGGCCATCATGGGCACGGACCTGGCCGAAGCCCTGGGCAGCGCCGTGGCCATCAATCTGCTCTTTCACATCCCCTTGCTGTGGGCCCTGGCCATCACCGCCCTGGACGTGCTCCTGCTGCTCGCCTTCCAGAACCTCGGCATGCGGCTTATCGAGGCCATTGTCACCGTCCTGGTGATCACCATCTCCTTATGCTATTATATCGAGATCTTTATCCTTCCCCAGACCGCGCCGAACTTCCTGGAGCTGGCCCGGGCGATGGCCACCCCCCACCTCCGTGAAAACGGCATGCTCTACGTGGCCATCGGCATCATCGGGGCCACGGTCATGCCCCACAACCTGTACCTGCATTCCGCCCTGGTGCAGAGCCGGAAGTTTCAGAAAGACGAAGCCGCGATCCGGGCAGCCATCCGGTTCAACACCATCGATTCCAGCGTGGCCCTCACCCTCGCCTTTTTCGTGAACGCGGCCATCCTCGTCCTGGCGGCCCTGGTCTTTTACGGCAAGACCAGCGTCACCCTGCCAAGCGGACAAGTGGTGGGATTCAGTCCCGACAGCGACTGGATCCGCGTGGCCTACCTCACCCTGTCCCCCCTGCTCGGCACGACCGCGGCCAGCCTGCTTTTCGCCGTGGCCCTTCTGGCCAGCGGCCAGAGCAGCACCATCACCGGCACCCTGGCCGGACAGGTGGTGATGGAAGGATTCATGCAATGGCGGCTGCGGCCGGCCGTGCGCCGCCTGATCACCCGGCTGCTGGCCATCGGCCCCGCCATCCTGATCATCGCCGTGCGCGGGGACGGCAGCGTCACCGACCTGATCGTGCTCAGCCAGGTCATCCTGGCCCTGCAACTGCCGTTCGCCATGTTTCCGCTGCTGCACTTCACCAGCTCGCGCCGGCGCATGGGCCAGTGGAAAAGCGGCCGCTTCCTGCTGGCCGCCGGCTGGGCCAGCGCCATCATCATCACGGGCATGGACGTCTACGGCCTGCCCGAATCGCTGCGGGACGCCTGGCGGGCGATCACGGGCGGCTAACCACGACGCCACACTGCGGGGAACCCTATGTACGATGCCATCCTTGTCACCCTGGACGCCACGCCCACCGACCGGGCGATCATCGAGCATGTCAAGCAACTGGCCGCGGTGATGGGCAGCCGGGTGGCGCTCCTGCACGTGGCCGACGGCTGGGCCGCCCGCACCTTCGGCGACGAGGCCGTAAGCCCCGAGGTCGAACAGGACGCGGCCTACCTGGCCCAGGTGCAGCAGGAATTCGCCAACGCCGGCATCCTGGCGGAAACCGAGCTCGCCTACGGCGACCCGGCCACGGAAATCATCAAATGGGTGGAACAAAAAGGCTGTGACCTGGTGGCCATGAGCACCCACGGCCATAAATTCCTGGCCGACCTCCTGTTCGGCTGGACCGCCAGCCGCGTCCAGCACGAAATCGATGTCCCGGTGCTGCTGCTGCGCGCCAAATAAGCCGGACGCGCCAACCCTGCCCGCGCCGTGACGGCCTTCCCTTTCCCGTTCAAAAGTGCGCCTGCCGTCTTGACGGCAATAGTTGCCATGTTTATTTTCCGCCCGACAACTTTCCAGGAAGCGCCTCCATGCCGGATGTACTTCGCTACGACATCGACAGCGCCGTGGGCTATCGCCTCGGCCATGCTTCGGCTCGCCTGAAAATCGGCCTGCGCCGGACCTTCGAGGCGGCCGGCCACCACGTGACCCCGGAGCAGTGGGTGGTGCTCTACCGGCTCTATGTGCGCCCGGGCCAGACCCAGTGCGAACTCGGGGACTGCACGGTCAAGGACAAGACCACCATCACCCGCATCCTGGACCGGCTGGAGCAAAAGGCGCTCGTCACCCGCCGCCGCGACGGCCGGGACCGCCGCAGCCACCGCATTTTCCTGACCCCGGCCGGAGATGCCGCGGTCAGGACCCTGGTCCCCCTGGCCCTGACCTATGCCGACGCGGTTTTCGCCGACCTCACCCCGGCCGACCGGGAAGAACTGGCGCGCATTCTGGGGCGCATCGAGGCCCGCCTGGACGCCCTGCTCGAAACCAAGGACAATTCATGAAGCCGTTTTTCCGCAAGCAGCACAAGCCCGATAGCGCGCCATCCAAGAAACGCCGCATTCTGCTCGGCCTCACGGCCGGCCTGGTCGTGATAAGTCTTGGCTACTACCTCTATGTCCGGGGCCAGGTCAGCACGGACGACGCCTTTGTGGACGGCCACGTCTACCCCATCACGCCCCGGGTGTCGGGCTATGTCGACGACGTGCCCGTGGAAGACAACCAGAAGGTGGAAGCCGGCCAGGTGCTGGTGGCCCTCGATCCCACGGATTACGAAGTGGCCCTGGCCCAGGCCCGGGCCGACCTGGCCTCGGCCGAAAGCCAATTGGCCGCCCAGGAGCTGGGCGTGCCGCTCCAGCTCTCCCAGACCTCCTCCAAGGTGACCGGGGCCAAGGCCCAGCTCGAAAGCCAGCAGCGCAGCCTGGAGCAGGCCGTCAAGGAACGCGACGCAGCCGAGCAGGACGCGGCCCAATGCCAGGCCCAGGTCGACCAGGACCAGCTCGACTTCAGGCGCATCGGCGAGTTGCGGCACAAGGACGTGGTGTCCCAGTCGGACCTGGACGCCATCGAAAACAAGCGCCGGGGCCACGAGGCCCAGTTGCGGGCGGCCCGGGCCAAGGCCGAGGGGGCCAGCCGCCGCCTGGACGCCATCCAGGCCGACATCAAGCGGCTGCGGGCCGAGATCGCCCTGGCCGAAACCGGCCAGGACCAGGCCGTGATCCAGGACAAGGAGGCCGCGGCCCAGCGGGCCAAGGCAGACCTGGCCAGGGAGCGGGTCCGCCAGGCCGAGCTCAACCTGTCCTACGCCAAGATCGTCTCCCCGGTGGCCGGCCATGTGACCAAGAAGCAGATCGAGTCCGGACGGCTGGTGGCCGCCGGCCAGGCCCTCATGACCATCGTGCCCCTGGACCCCAAGGAGCTGTGGGTCACGGCCAATTACAAGGAAACGCAACTGCGCGACGTGCATCCAGGCCAGCCCGTGACCGTGGAGGTGGACACCTATCCCGACCACGCCATCACCGGGGTGGTGGACTCCATCATGGCCGGCACGGGGTCGGTCTTTTCCCTGTTCCCCCCGGAAAACGCCTCGGGCAACTACGTCAAGATCGTGCAGCGCATCCCGGTCAAAATCGTCTTCGACAAGGCCAACAACGGCGACCTGCCGGGCCTGCGCCTGGGCATGAGCGTGGTGCCCACCATCCACACCCGGTAAGGTCATGGCGGAGCGGCAGGCCAACAAATGGCTGGTGACCATCGCGGTGATGGTCCCCACCCTGATCGAAATCCTGGACACGTCCATTGCCAACGTGGCCCTGGGCCATATCCAGGGCAGCCTGTCGGCCGGCCAGGACGAGGTCACCTGGGTGCTGACCTCCTATCTGGTTTCCAACGCCATCATCATTCCCATAAGCGGCTTTTTGTCCAAGCTGTTCGGCCGCAAGAACTACCTGCTCCTGTCCGTGATCCTGTTCACGGTCGCGTCCATGCTCTGCGGCCTGGCCACGAGCCTTGGCATGCTGGTCTTTTTCCGCATCATCCAGGGCATTGGCGGCGGCGGCCTGCAACCCATGTCCCAGGCCGTTTTGCTGGAGGCCTTTCCGCCCCAGGAGCGGGGCATGGCCATGTCGGTCTTTGCCATGGGGGCCGTGCTCGGCCCCATCATCGGGCCGCTGCTTGGCGGCTACATCACGGACAACTATTCCTGGCGCTGGATTTTTTACATCAACGTGCCCGTGGGCCTCGTTGCCCTGGGCATGCTGTGGCTCTACATCACGGACCCGCCCTATCTGCAGCGCCGCAAGGCCGGCGAATCCGTGGACTACGCGGGCCTGGCCCTTCTCAGCGTGGGCCTGGGCTGTCTGCAGATCGTCCTGGACAAGGGCCAGCAGGAAGACTGGTTCGCCTCGGACTTCATCCTGATCCTGGCCTGCATTGCCGGCGTGACCCTGGTGGCTTTCGTGGCCTGGGAGCTTTTGTCCAAAAACCCGGTGGTGGACCTCAAGGTGTTTCGCGACCGCAGCTTCGCCACGGGCAACATCGTCATGTTTTTCGGGTTCTTCGCCTTTTTCGGGGCCATTGTGGTCTTGCCCCTCTACCTGCAAAGCCTCATGGGCTACACCGCCTTTCTGGCCGGTGTGGTGCTCGGCCCCGGGGGACTGATCATGCTCCTGGTGCTGCCCGTGGTGGGCAAACTCACCCAGAAGGTCGACGCCCGGCTTCTGCTTTTTGTCGGCCTGGTGATCAGCGCCTATTCGCTTTTCAACATGGCCCGGTTTTCGCTGGGCATCGACCTCGGCACGGCGATCAACGCCCGCAACATCCAGGCCGTGGGCATTGCCTTCTTCTTTGTGCCCTTAAACTACCTGGCCATGGCCTACATTCCCAAGGAAGGCATGAACAACGCCTCGGCCGTGTTCAACCTGCTGCGAAACCTGGGCGGCTCTTTTGGCGTGGCCTTTGTCACCACGCTTCTGGCCAGGCGGGCCCAGTTCCACCAGGCCCGGCTCATCGAGAACCTGACCCCCTACGACCTTTCCTACCAGACGGCCCTGGAGGGCCTCAAAGCCTATCTCGCGCCCAAGGTCCTGGGGCTCTACGACGCCACCCAGATGGCCGGCGCGACCCTCTACAAGCTGCTGCTCCAGCAGGCCAACGCCATGGCCTTTTACGACGTCTTCCACGCCCAGGGGCTCATGTTCGTGGGCCTGACCGTGCTCATGTGGATCATCAAAAAGCCGCCCATGGGAGCCAAGGCGGCTCCGGGCATGCACTAGGACCGCGTCCGCCCCGCACCCCCCCCGCCCCTTCTGGGCCAATAATTCCCAGCTTCTTCACGCTGTGTATCTTTTTTACCCCAACCCTCCAAAATGCCGTCCCAGGCCGGTTCCGGCCGGGCCGCGAAGATCGGAGCCAGGCCGGCCGGCCGGCTTCGGGGTGATTTGTCACTCCCAGACACACCGGTAAACTAATGGAACCCTTCAAATCACACTGGAAAACAAATGGCACGGGAATTGATCAGTACCCTGTCTGAGATGAAGAGCTTTTCGCTTGCCAGTGATCGCAACAGGGAGGTCGGCAATGGGCAGTTGGGAAGGAAAAATCGACATCAACAAGGTCTTTGTCCTGCAACCCACAAGGCCTGTGACGTATTTCGGCATCGGCGCATTGGCCAAGCTTGACGGCATCCTGGCCGGCCTGGCCGAGAAAGGGCAAAACCGCATCCTGGTGGTCACCGATCCCGTGGCCTATAAAGCCAGCGGCGCCTGGGCCACCGTGCAGCCGCTTTTGGACAAGCACGCGGTATGGACCCACTACGACAACGTGCGGCCCAATCCCACCTATGCCAACTGCGAAAGCGCGGCCGCCATGGGCGCGGCCCACGAGGCGGACGTGGTCCTGGCCATCGGCGGCGGCAGCTCCATGGACACGGCCAAGACCGCTGCCGTGCTCCTGCGCCATCCGGGCAAAAGGGCCGTGGACTTCTACGAAAAAGGGGCGGCCATCAAGGCCGCCGTGCCCATTGTGGCCATCAACACCTCCCACGGCACGGGCTCGGAATGCGACGCCTTTGCCGTGGCCCAGTCCGACGGCGAGGACAAGCCGGCCATCAATTCGCCCCACCTCTACCCCACGTTCACCATCGAGGACCCCAGGCTCACGGTCACCATGCCCGTCAAGCAGACCGTGTCCACGGCCATCGACGCCCTCAGCCACGCCGTGGAGGCGGCCACGGCCATCACCGCCTCGCCCTACTCCATCGTCCTGGCCAAGGAGGCCACCCGGCTCGTCGCCACCTACCTGCCCACGGCCATTGCCCAGCCCGGCAACCTCACGGCCCGCTACTGGCTCATGTACGCCTCGGCCATTGCCGGCATCAGCTTCGATCTGGGCCTGCTCCACATCACCCACGCCCTGGAGCACGCCATGAGCGCGCTCAATTCCGGCGTCACCCACGGCGACGGCCTGGGCATCCTCATGCCGGCCATGATCCGGGAGATCTATCCGGCCGTGCCCGAAATCCTGGCCGAAATCCTGGCTCCCATCGCTCCGGGCCTATCCGGCGTTCCGGGCGAGGTCGACGAGGCCGTGGCCCGGATCAAGGCCTGGTTCGCGGTCATCGGCCAGCCCACGAGCATGTCCGCCTACTTCACCGGCGCCGACGTGCCGGCCCTGACCAGGATGACGCTCAAGTCCTCGCTGTCCAAGATGCTCCTGCCCCTGGCCCCCATCCGGGTGGACGAGACCGTGGTGGAACGGATTTTCCAGAAATCGCTGTAGGAGAGGGGTCCGGCCGGGCCGCCGATGCGCCCCGGCCGGAAACCATCAGGTCGAAGTCTTGCGCGTAAAGGCCCGCACCTGGTTGCGGCCCGAGGACTTGGCCAGGTACAGGGCCTTGTCCGCCGCATCCACCAGGTGGTCCGTACCCGGAACCGGGCAGTCTTCCAGCAGTTCGGCCACGCCGATGCTCACGTTGATCTTGATGCCCGAGGCCAGGATCTGGCCGTCCGGGTCGCGGATGACGAAATTGTAACGCTCGATCTTGCGCCGGATGCTCTCGGCCAGTTCCTTGGCCGCGTCCTTTTTCGTGTTGGCCAGGGCCACGGCGAATTCCTCGCCGCCATAGCGGGCCGGAAAGACCTCCCGGTTTTCGATGACCTGCATCTCGTCGGCAAAGCCCTTGAGAATGGAGCCCACCACGGACAAGGCCTGGTCGCCGATGCGGTGGCCGTGCTCGTCGTTGAAACGCTTGAAATGGTCGATGTCGCACATGAAAAGGGACAAGGGCTGGCCGCTTTCCGCGGCCGCGGCCACGGCCTTGGCCATGTGCTCGTCAAAGGCCCGGCGGTTGTGGATGTTGGTCAGGGCGTCGGTGCGGCTCATCTCGGCCATGCGCGCCGCGTCTTCCTCGATCATGGTCGCCATTTCCGAAAATCCGCGCCGGATGGTGCCGAGCATGCGGTCCACGTCGCCGCCGGACTCCACGGCCCCGATGGTCATGTCCTCCAGGCTGAGCACGCTCCCTTTGTGGCGAAAAAGCGTATCCTGGAATTCCTGGACCAAGGTGGCGGTCTCCTGGAGCGTCCGGGTCAGGGTCCGGTTCCAGGGCGCGCTCAAGATGCGCGCGTTGGCCTTGATGACCTCCTGGAACTTGTCTTCGGAAAAATCCTTGACCCGCAGCACTTCCATGACCAGGGCCTGAAACTGCTCCTTCTGCTCGTTGTCCAGGAAATCGTAGTGCTTGATGCTGCGCATGTAGAGAATAAGCCCCCGCCACTTGGAATCCCGGGGCACGCCCACCCGGTCCAGCATGGCGCACACCGTCTCCGAGCAGGCGCTTGGCAACGGGGGCGACGCCGTGCGACGATCCTGATCCCTGTTCATGAAGCGGTTCCTTTGTCGCGCAAAGAGGGTCGAATCCGGCCCCACCCAAGGTTCGGCCGTCCCCTTCATGCCCGAAAACGTCCGCCGGTGAAAGGGGAAAATCCCCGCAGCCCGGGCCATGGCCGCCTTGCCCGGCCGGGCGCTCCCATGTAGAATGAAATTGTCGCCTGGCGGCGACCTGGAGGAGACATGGACCTGACCGTCACCCGGCACGGCCCGCTCACCATTGCGGCCGGCCTGCCCAAAATGTTCGACTACACCGTGTGCCCGGATTTCCAGCGCTGCCTGGCCCCCTCCCTCAAGCCGACACCCCGGACCTTGGTGCTGGACCTCTCTGGCGTGGAATTCATGGATTCCAGCGCCATCGGCACCCTGATCACCATCCGCAACCGCCTGCTGCCCGAAGGCGGCTCCCTGGCCCTGTGCTCCCTGTCCGAAGGCGTGGCCAAGGTGCTGCGCATCGCCGACCTGGGCAAGGTCTTTGCCATCCACGCCGACGCCCAGGCCGCCATGGGCGCGTACGCCTCCTGAAAAGGAGCGCTCCGGCCCGCGCGCCAACATGCTCATCCGCTACACGCCGGGACGCGACACGCCGGGCGAGCGCCTGCGCCGCCTGGCCCGGGCCGTCCTCTACCTGCCCACAGCCTGCCGCCTGGCCCTCGACCCCGCCTATCCCTGGCTCAATGCCGGAGCCGTGCGCTGGCTGGCCCGGAACCTGCGTCCGGACATGGTCGGTTTCGAATGGGGCTGCGGCCGCAGCACGCTCTTTCTGGCCAGCCGGGTCGCCCGGCTGGTGACCGTGGAGCACAAGGCGAAATGGCGACGCCGTCTGGCCGCAAGCCTGGCCCGCCACGGCATCCGCAACGTGGAGCTCCGCTTCCTGCCGCCCGGGGACGACCCGGGCCGACCGGGCGAGCGACCCGCCATCTGGCGGCAGACAGGGCATAGCCACCGCCAGCCGCAGTTTGCCGCCTACAGCGACGCCATCCTGGATTTCCCCGAGGCCAGCCTGGACTTCGTGTGCATCGACGGCCGGGCGAGGGTGGAATGCGCGCTTTGCGCCTTTGACCGGATAAAGCCGGGCGGCTTTTTGCTCCTGGACAACAGCGAATGGGAGAAATACGCCCCCATCCTGGCCGTCAAGCCCCATTGGACGCGGCTCGATTTCGAAAACGGGGTGTGGCGCACCACCATCCTTGTCCGCCCGCCCCAGGACGCATATCCGGGATGACAGAAACGCGCCCGGCGCGTATATGCGACGAATGACCGTACCGCACGACCCGCTGACCCTGCGTTTCGCCCGGAGCATGGCCGAGGCCGACAGCCAGGCCTGGGACGCCCTGGCCGCCCCCCTGGAGTCGCCCTTCCTGGAATGGGGCTGGCTCAATCTCCTGGAGCAGTCCGGCAGCGCCGCCCCGGCCCGGGGCTGGTATCCCCACCACCTCCTGGCCCATGCCGACGGCCGGCTGGTGGGCGCCCTGCCCATGTACCTCAAATGGCACTCCGATGGGGAATTCGTCTTCGACCAGCTCTGGGCCGAGGCGGCCCAGCGCCTGGGGCTGCCCTACTACCCGAGGCTGGTGGGGGCCAGCCCCTTCACCCCGGCCACGGGACTGCGCTTTCTCCTGGACCCGAACCTGAACCAGACGCGCCTCTCCCGCCGGCTCTTCGAGGTCATGGAGCGGTTTTGCCAGGGCAGCGGCGTCAACGGCGCGGCCCTGCTCTTTACCGAGCCGGATTTCGCCGCCACGGCCGAGGATTTCGGCTTCACCACCTGGCGGCACCAGAGCTATTTGTGGCGCAACCGCGGCTTCGCCACCTTCGACGACTTCCTGGGCACGCTCAACACCAACCGCCGCAAGGCCATCCGCCGGGAGCGCAAGGCCCTGGCCGAGGCCGGCGTGACCGTGGAAGTGGTGGCCGGCTCGGACATCCCGGACCTGTTTTTTCCGCTCATGCGGGAGTTCTACGAAAAGACCAACGCCAAGTTCGGCCCCTGGGGCTGCCGCTATCTGTCCGACGCCTTTTTCGAGGGCCTGCCCGCGGTCTTCCGCCACCGCCTGGCCTTTGCCGCCGCCTGGCGGCGCGGCCGGCCCGAGCCCGTGGGCCTGGCCATGCTCGGCCACAAAAACGACATCCTCTACGGCCGCTACTGGGGGGCCCGGGAAGACATCCCCTTCCTGCACTTCGAGCTGTGCTACTACGCCCCCATCGCCTGGGCCATCAGCCAGGGCATCAACCGCTACGACCCGGGCATGGGCGGGGCGCACAAGGCCCGGCGCGGCTTCCTGTCGGTGTCGAGCTTCAGTTGCCACCGCTTCTTCGACCCGCGCATGGACATGATCTTTCGCACCCACATCGACCGGGTCAACCAGCTCGAAAAAAGCTATATCGACGAACTAAACGACCTGCTGCCCATCAAGCGCCCGTAGCTCAGAACCGCCGGTCCAGAAGCTGGCGCAGGACCGCCTCGTCGTCGGCGGTATCAAAGGAAGCCAGCTCCCGGCCAAGCGCCGCCATGGCCTCCCGCTCCCGGGCAATATGGGCCCGCAAGGCCTCCCGGCGCTCCCGGATGGCTCCCAGGATTTCGGCCTTGCGGGCATTGGCCGACCCCAGCCGCTCGGTCACGATCACGGCCAAGCGGCGGAACATGCGGATCAGAAAGTCTTCGCGCTCCGGGCTCGGCAAAAAATCCACATAGCCCATGTCCACCACCAGGCAGTCGCAAGGCATGGTGGCCGTCACCGTGGCCGTGCGGCCCCTGCCCAAAACGAAACTCATCTCGCCAAAGACCGTGCCCCGGGCCTCCAGGTCCGCCACGGGCCGACTGCCCCTAAGCACCCGCACCGCGCCCCGCAGCAGCACGAAAAACGTCTTCTCGTAATTGCCCTCCTCGACGATCGCCTCCCCGGACTCGAACCGGTACAAACGCACGGCCCCGGCCGAAAGCAGCAAATCCAGGTCCGCCTCGGTAAAATCCGCCAACAGCGGCAACGTGCGCAGCAGCGCCCGCAACGCCCCGGCATCGGCATCCTCGATACGACGCATGGCTCCTCTCTCATGCCTCCGGCGGCCGGGGCGCTGCCCCGGACCTCGCTGGGGCTCCGCCCCGGGCCCCGCCGGGACTCCGTCCCGGACCCTGCTGGGGCGCTGCCCCAGACCCTGCCAGGGCTCTGCCCTGGACCCGCCGGGGGGAGTCACTCCCCCCGGACCCCCCGACCGGCTTGGCCGGGCGGGA
>CAZBER010000050.1:0-10142 GCA_964490985.1 uncultured Desulfovibrionaceae bacterium
GGGGGGGGGTGCCCCCCCCCGGGCCGCCGGAGGCATTCTCTTTTCTTTTATTCTTGTTCCCAATTCGCCAAGGCGGCGTTGTCGGGGTGGGCTTCGCGCAGGCGTTTGAGTTCTTCGGCCAGGCGGCGGCGTTGTTCCAGGCGGGTCAGCTCTTCGAGGAGCACGATATCCGGTCCCACGTCGTCCGGGGCCGTGGTTTGCCGCATCTGGGCCACGCTTTGCTCCACTTCGGCCAGTTGGGCCTTTTCCTCGTCCGAGAGGGGTTTGTCTTCGGGCAGGACCACGTCGCGGGTCTTGACCTGGGCCGTGGCCTGTTCGCCGCCCTGGGACAGGATCGAGGAGGCTTCGCCGCCGGCCGGCCTGGCCCGCAGGGGCAGTTTGTCCGTGACCGGCACGTTGGGGCCGTCCGGGCTTTGGCCGCCTTCGGCCGTGATGATGACCAGGGCCGGTCCAGACCAGGTTTCGCGCACGCCTTTTTGCAGAAAAGCCAGCTGGACCTCGGCCCCCCGGGCCAGTTCCAGGCGTTCGCCTTCCCGCAGGCGGGTGAAGACTTCCAGGGGCTTTTTGGGGCCGTCGGCGGGCAGGAGCGAGACCTGCCCGGTTGCCGCCGAAACCAGGCAGACGAGCCGGGGCGCTTCGGCCTGAGCCGCCTGGGGCAGGGCGCACCAGATCGCGGCCGCAAAAACGAGCAGGGCGGCGACGCGTCGCCACGTGGATTTCATGATCTTTCCTCCGGTGTGTCGGTCAGCCCCAGCACTTCCAGGGCTGACACGGGTTCGCTTTTGCCTTTGACATGGGCCTTCTCCCGCCTTCCCGTCAAGACGCCGGGGCCGGCCTTGTCCACCACGGCCAGGCTGGCCACCACCGGGCAGCCCATTTCCTTGGTGAAGCCTTCCAGTCGGGAAGCGGTGTTCACGGTGTCGCCGATGACCGTAAAATCCAGGCGCTGGCGGGAGCCGATATTGCCGACAACGGCCGGCCCGCAGTGCAGCCCCACGCCAATGCGGAATTTCCAGCCGTCGAGGTGGGGGAATCGTTTGGCCATCCAGCCCTGGAATTCCTTTGCAGCATCGACCATGCCAAGAGCCGAGGCCACGGCCTCCCGGGCATGGTCGGCATTGGCCAGGGGCGCGCCGAAAACGGCCATGACCGCGTCGCCGATGAATTTGTCGATCATGCCGCCGTGGGCCAGGATGATCTCGCAGACCTTGGAGAAATAGGCATTGAGGAGTTCCACCACGTCCTGGGGCGAGAGCTTTTCGCTTAGGGCGGTGAAATCCCGGATGTCGGAGAAAAGGATGGTGACCTCGGCCAGGGAACCTCCCGGGGCCGGGGCCGCGCCGCTGGCCAGGATGCGCGTGAGGGCCGCTTCGGACACGTACTTGCCGAAGGCGTGGCGGATGTGGGCTTTTTCGCGCTCGCCGCGCGTCAAGCGCACGGCATTGGCTCCGGCCCATAGGAAGGCCAGTCCCAGGTCCAGGCCGGCCAGGGGCAACAGGAGCCCTTGGCGAAACAGGCCGTAGCCCAGGCCGAAGGCGGCCAGCCCCAGGCCGCCGCTGGCCAGGGCCGAGCGGCCCGGCCCGAGATGGGCGCAGCACCAGGCGGCCAGAGCCAGAAACGGCAGCCAGGCCAGGGTTGCCCCGACCTGGCCCACCGGATAGCAGGGCTTCCACGATGTTGGCGTGGATTTCCGGGCCGGGCATGAATTCCTTGGGCGCGCCGAAAAGGGGCAGGGAATAGGGCGAGGCCAGGCGGTCGTGAGCGCCGTGGATGTCGATGCCCAGGATGACCACCTTGCCGCGCAGGGCGGCGATTTCCGGGTCCGAGGCGGTGTTGTCGGACAACAGCCGCGCAAAGCTGATATGGCGGAAGGTTTCGGGTGGGCCGGCATAGGGAATGGGACGCGGCGTCAGGCTGGACGGATCGTCGAGGCCGGCCAGGCCCGGAGCCTGGGGATTGGCCTTGGCGGCCAGGGCGGCGGCAAAGGAGAGCCGGGGGTCGCCGCTGGAATAGAGCGCCGGCGCGAAGCGGCGCACCACGCCGTCGCGGTCCAGCGGCACGTTGGTCAGGCCCAGGTCCGCCTCGTGGCCGGGCAGGGCCAGCAGATAGTCCGTGGCCGGCAGGCTGAAGGTCGGATCGCCGGTCTCGGTCTGGACGCTGGCGGCCAGGATGGTCTTGCCCTGGGCCAGCTCCAGCATGAATTCGCGGTCAAAGTCCCGGCTGGCGTCGGCGCCGATGATGTCCATCCAGGTGACCGGGCTTAAGGCCGGCTGGATGTCCATGCCGATGGCCGCCACCCCGGCCTGGCGCAGTCGGGCCAGGGCCTGGGCGTAAAGCGGCCCCCAGAAGACCAGGGGACGGTCGGGCTCGGCGGTCAGGGTTTCGTCGTCGAGCAGCACCACGGCCACGTGGCTCGGGTCGAAGCGCTTGCCGGCCAGCACGTGCCACAGGTCCGAAGACCAGGCGTCCACGCGGCGGCCGGGTTCCAGGGTGGAGAAGAACAGGCCCACCACAAGGGCGGCCAGGGTCAGGCAGGTGTAGAAAATGGGTTTGAAATGCATGGGTGTCGGGGGCGCGCGCCGTGCGCCTGAGGGCTTGGTTTGCGGAAAGGGCCGGTGGTCCGGGAGCGTTCTACGCGAAAACCGGCCCGGAGGGGAGAGGGGGCAGGGGGGCAAAAATCGGCAGGGCCGGCCTGGTCCGGCCCTGGGTGAGCCTGGCGGCTACCAGTGCCGCGTTATGGTGTAGGGCATCATCTCGCGCTTAAACGTCTCCGGATCGACGGTGGAAACCGTGGGCTCCACGTACGGCGCTCCGTTTCCCCGCGCCAGCGCCCCCACCGTGGCGTCCATGGGCAGGGTCCGGCTGCTCATGGCCACGATGTTGTTGTTGCGCGCGTCCATGACTTCGATGTTGAAGCGCACCCCGCCGGGCGTCACGGTATAGGTGCCGGCCACCACCAGGGTGGCCGTGGCCCGCTTGTTGGCCAGGGCGCGGCTGTCCCGGGTCAGGGCGAATTCCCCCTGCTTGCGGTCGAACAGGATGTCCCCGGCTTTGCGGATTTCCTGCACGTTGTAGCCCAGGGCCACGAAGGCCGAATACAGTTCCTGGGCGAAAAGCCGGGCCAGGGGCGAGGCCTGTTCCAGGTCGCCCAAATCCGCCGGCGTGGTGATGACCAGCCAGTACAGTCCCCGGCTGTTGTCCCGGGTGTACATGCCCAGGCGCGGCCCGAGCTGGCGGTCCAGGTCCGCGACCATGGCCATGGCCACCTCCGGGTACTGGGGCGGGGGGGCGTTTCGGCCCGGTCCGCACAGCGCGCCCATGAGCAGGGGCGCAAAAAGCGGCAGAAACCAGAAGAGCTTCCTGTATCGGGTCGTCATGGATATCTCCTTAGGGCTTGGCCGGAGCCGGGGCCGGCGCGGGCTCGGGCTGGGGCGGAAATTCGGCCGCGCCCGGCTTGGGGTTGCTGGCGGCAGCCGGAGCCGGGGGCACCATGATGGATTCGGTGGGCGCTTCGTAGCGCTGCTCCAGCTTGGGGCCGGCCTGGGCCGCAGGAGCGGGCGCGGGAGCCGGTCTGGCCGCCTTGGGCGGATCGGGGCGTCGGTGGCGGCGCACGGGCTTGGCCCGCCGGGTTTTGGTCCGGGCCGGCCGGGACACGAACGGCCGGGCCGAAACATCGGGTGTGGCCGGCTCGTGGATGTCCCGGATGGGAATCTGAACAGGCAGGGGGGCCGGCCCGGCCTCGGCCCAGACCGCCGTTCCGAGGAAGGCCGCCATCACAAGCGCCGCCAAGCGCCGTTTCACCCTGTTCATGTCCCTTCCTTTTCGAGCGTGTTTTGCCAACGCATACACCCGATCGGCGGCTTGCGGCAAAACTTTACCGCTCGCCCCGCCCTGCCCGTTGCCGGGGGTTGCGGAAGGCTCCAAGAAGTGTTTTATGGAACTACAAGGTGTTGCTTTGTCGTCGCCGGCCCGGTCCGCCCCGGCCGGGCCGCGCCTGGGAAGAAACCTCGGGGCGTGAAAGGAGCGAACGTGGCCAGTCAACTGCAAATCTACAAATGCGAACTGTGCGGCAATATCATTGAAGTCCTGCATGGCGGGGAAGGCGACCTGGTGTGCTGCGGCCAGCCCATGAAGCTCATGGTCGAAAACACGGTGGACGCGGCCAAGGAAAAGCACGTCCCGGTGGTGGAGAAGACGGACAAGGGCTTTGTGGTCAAGGTCGGGGCCGTGCCCCATCCCATGGAGGAAAAGCACTACATCGAGTGGATCGAGCTCATTGCCGACGGCAAGGCTTATCGTCAGTTCCTCAAACCCGGCCAGACCCCGGAGGCGGTGTTCTGTATTGACGCCGCCAGTGTTTCCGCCCGGGAATACTGCAACATCCACGGCTTGTGGAAAAAGGATTAGCCATGCTTTCCAAGACCATGGAAAAGGCCATCAACGACCAGGTGCACTGGGAACTCTATTCCGCCTACATTTACGTCTCCATGGCCAGCTATTTCGAGGCCAAGGGGCTCATGGGGTTTGCCAACTGGATGCACGTGCAGGACCAGGAGGAGAAGTTCCACGCCCAGCGGTTCTATGACTATATCGTGGAACGCGGCGGCCGGGTCGTTTTGCAGGCCATCGAGGCTCCGCCCCATGACTGGGATTCGCCCCTGGCCGTGTTCGAGGAGGCCCTCAAGCACGAGGAGGGCGTGACGGCCCGCATCTATGCCCTCATGGACCAGGCCCTGGCCGAGAAGGACCATGGCACGGCCTCGTTCCTCAAATGGTTCATCGACGAGCAGGTGGAAGAGGAAGCCAGCGTGGCCGATGTCATCTCCAAGCTCAAGCTCGTGGAATCCACCCCCGGCGGCTGGTTCATGCTGGACAAGGACCTGGCCACCCGGGTCTTTACGCCCCCGACCATTCCCTAGCCGACGTCTTCGCTTCCGGCCGCCCGCCGTGCGCGCGGGCGGCCGGTTCCATCTCGTCTTTCTCCAAGGAGCAACAGCGCATGCGCGAAATGGGCACCAACATCGTCATTGGCGGCGAAGCCGGACAGGGCCTGGTCACAGTGGGCGAATTCCTGGCCAAGGCCCTGGTCCGGGCCGGCTACGACATCGTGGTCAGCCAGGATTACATGTCCCGCATCCGGGGCGGCCACAACACCTTTGCCATCCGGGTCAGCCCCGGCGCGGTCACGGCGCCCACCGAGGGCATCGACCTCCTGGTGGCCCTGTCGGCCGAAACCGTGGCCATCCACAAGGAGCGGCTCACCTCGCGCGCCGTGGTGCTGACTGACGCGGCCCACGGGCTTTCCGATTTTCGTGGCCTGGCCATCCCCTACAAGGAGCTTTGCCCCAAGCCCCTGTATGAAAACGTGGCTGCCCTGGGCGTGCTCGGAACGCTTTTGTGCCTGGACAAATCCTGGATTACCGGCCTTATCGGCGAGCGGTTCGGCAAAAAGGGCCAGGCCGTGGTGGACGCCAACATCCAGGTTTTCGAGGCGGCCATGGCCTGGGCCGGTGGTCAAAAAATCGACTTTACCTGCATCGAACCGCCCCGGCGCACGGAAAGGCGTCTCATGCTCCACGGCAACGAGGCCCTTGCCTTGGGCGCGCTGGCCGCGGGCGTCAATTTCTGCTC
Source organism: uncultured Desulfovibrionaceae bacterium (assembly GCA_964490985.1). Classification (GTDB taxonomy): domain Bacteria; phylum Desulfobacterota; class Desulfovibrionia; order Desulfovibrionales; family Desulfovibrionaceae; genus Solidesulfovibrio. Next base: position 5,632 of record CAZBER010000050.1, read on the forward strand.
GTTTTACCCCATGACGCCGTCCACGTCCGTGGCCCAGGCCCTCATCGACCACGGCCAGCGCCTGGGGGTTGTCGTGGAGCAGGCAGAAGACGAAATTTCGGCCATCAACATGGCCCTTGGCGCGTCCTATGCCGGAGCCCGGGCCTTGGTGCCCACGGCGGGCGGCGGATTCGCGCTCATGTGCGAAGGGGTCAGCCTGGCCGGCATGCTGGAAACCCCGATCGTGGTCGTGGTGGGCCAGCGGCCCGGGCCGGCCACCGGGCTGCCCACCCGCACCGCCCAGGGCGACCTCAATCTGGTCCTGTATGCCGGACACGGCGAATTTCCCCGGGCCATCTACGCTCCGGGCACGGTGGAGCAGTGCTTCCACCTGGCCTACCGGGCCGTGGACCTGGCCGAGCGCTTCCAATCCCCGGCCTTCATTCTGACCGACCAGTACCTGGCCGATTCCCACCGGGCCGTGGCTCCCTTTGACCTGGACAAGCTTTCGCCCGTGACCCGGCCGGGCACGACCGCCGAGGACCCGGCCGCCTACGTGCGCTACGCCATCACCGAATCCGGCGTTTCGCCCCGGCTTGTTCCGGGGTTCGGCGAATACACCGTGGTGCTCGACAGCGACGAGCACACGCCGGACGGGCACATCACCGAAGACCTGGCCGTGCGCGTGGCCATGCAGGACAAGCGCATGCGAAAGCTCACGGGATTGACGGAAACGGTTCTGCCGCCGGACGTGTACGGCGATCCGGACGGAGCCACGCTTCTGGCCTGCTGGGGCTCGACCCTGGGCGCGGCCCTGGAGGCGGCCGAGGTGCTCAACGAGCAGGGCGAAAAAGCGGCGGTGCTCCATTTCAGCCAGGTGCATCCCCTGGTAGGGGATTCCTTTTTGCCGGTCTTTGCCAAGGCCCGGCGCGTGGTCATGGTGGAAGGCAATTTCCAGGGCCAGATGGCCCTGCGCATTCGTCAGGAAACCGGCTATGCCATGGACGGGCTGGTGACCCGCTATGACGGGTTGCCTTTTACGGCCGGGTATATTGTCGGGCGATTATGAAACGGCCGGCGAGCAGGTGATGGCCTGCCCGGCCCTCAAGAACACACAGGTTCGGTATGGTTACAGAAAAGGATTATGGCGACTTCGAAACAGCCTGGTGCCCGGGCTGCGGCAATTTTCCCATCCGCAAGGCCGTGGTCAAGGCTCTGGTGGAGCTGGACCTGGCCCCGCACCAGGTGGTTTTCGTCTCGGGCATCGGCCAGGCGGCCAAGGCTCCCCACTATATCCGGGCCAATGTCTTCAACGGCCTGCATGGCCGGGCCTTGCCGCCGGCCACGGGCATCAAGCTGGCCAACCCGGAGCTTACGGTCATTGCCGAATCCGGCGACGGCTGCTCGTACGGCGAGGGCGGCAACCATTTTCTGGCCACGCTGCGGCGCAACATCGACATCACGCTTCTGGCCCACGACAACCAAGTGTACGGCCTGACCAAGGGCCAGGCCAGCCCCACCACCCTGGAGGGCCAGGTGACCAGCGCCCAGCCCCAGGGTGCGCCTTCGGCGCCGTTCAATCCCGTGGCCGTGGCCGTGACCATGGGGGCGGGATTCGTGGCCCGGGGCTTTGCCGGGGAGATCGACCATCTGGCCGACCTCATTGTCCAGGCCGTGCGGCATCCCGGCTTTTCCCTGGTGGACATCCTGCAGCCGTGCGTGTCCTTCAACAAGGTCAACACCTTTGCCTGGTACAAGGAGCGTTGCTACAAGCTCGGCGACGACCATGACCCCACGGACCCGCTGGCGGCCATGGCCAAGGCCCTGGAGTTCGGGGACAGGATTCCCATCGGCGTTATTTCCAAAAGCAACCGGTCGCCGTTCGGCTCGCGCCTGCCGCAAACGGTGCGTCCGCCCCTGGCCACCCAAGAGGTGGACAGGGATGCATTGCGAAGCGTCCTAGAAGAGTACGCCTGATCAGACATATTCGCCCGAAGGGCGACGGCCTGGTGGGGCAGAATCGGGCCGGCGTGTGTCGCCGGCCCGATTCCGCCCCCACAATGCGTCTGCGCCGCTCCGCACGGCCAAGCCGGTCGGGGGGTCCGGGGGGAATGATTCCCCCCGGCGGGTCCAGGGCAGAGCCCTGGCAGGGTCCGGGACAGCGTCCCGGCGGGGTGCAGGGGCAGCGCCCCTGCCGGGGTCTGGGGCGGAGCCCCAGCCGCCGGAGGCGTCAATCGTACTTGACAGCGCTGATTTCCATGAGCTTGTCCAGGCGGATGCGCGTTTCGATGCGCCGCATGGTGCCAGTCTTGCCCCGCATGACCAGGGAGTGGGTGATGGCGTGGGTGCCGGTGAAGCGCACGCCGCGCAGAAACGAGCCGCCGGAGATGCCTGTGGCCGCGAAATAGGTATCGTCGCTGCGCACCAGGGTTTCTTCGGTGAAAATCTGCCGGCAATCGATGCCGGCCTCGGCCAGGGCCTTTTTCTCGTCGTCCTTCTGGGGGTCGAGCCGGGCCAGCAGGCGGCCGCCCAGGGCCCGGATGGCGCAGGCCGACAGCACGCCCTCGGGGGTGCCGCCGGTGCCGAGCATGACGTCCACCACATTGTCCGGGTCGACAGCCATGAGCGAGCCGGCCACGTCGCCGTCGGTATGGAGCTGGATGCGCGCCCCGACCTGGCGGATGGAGGCGATCAGCTCCTTGTGGCGGGGCTTGTCCAGGACGAAGACCACCAGGTCGTCCACGTCCTTGCCCAGGGCCTTGGCGATTTTCTTGAGGTTTTCGTCCACGGGCGCGTCCAGGTCGGCCACGTTCTTGGCCTCGGCCGGGACCACCAGCTTTTGCATGTAGTAGCTCGGCCCGGGATTGAACATGGAGCCCCGGGGCGCGATGCCCACCACGGAGATGGCGTTGGGCCGGCCATAGGCCAGCAGGTTGGTGCCTTCCACCGGGTCCACGGCCACGTCCACGGAAATGCCCTGGCCGCTGCCCACGCGCTCGCCGTTGTAGAGCATGGGGGCCTCGTCCTTCTCGCCCTCGCCGATGATGATGACGCCCTCGATGGGCAGGGTGTTGAAGGACAGGCGCATGGCGTCCACGGCCGACTGGTCGCCGGCGTTTTTGTCGCCGCGGCCGAGCCAGCGTGAGGAGCTGAGCGCCGCCGCTTCGGTCACCCGCACGAGGTCCAATCCGAGGTTTCTGTCCGGCGCTTCCATGGCATGCTCCTTTGGGTGGGTGAGAGAATTTTTCCAATAAAGGGCCAGACGCCGAGACGCAGCGCGTTGCTGCAAGGCCCGGAAAGCACGCGTGCTTCCCGGGCCTTGGATGACCGGCGAAACCAGGGGCCAAGGCCCTGGAAGTCCTTATTTCGACAAGGCTGCTTGTATCGTTGCGGCCAAGTGTTTGGCCGTAAATCCGTATGCTTCGGCCAGCTTGTCGGCCGGGGCCGACGCGCCGAACCGGGAGAGGCCAAGGACCCGGTCCAGGCTTCCGGTGTACTGGCACCACAGTTCCGGCCGGCCGGCTTCCACGGCGAACCGGAAGGACACATGGGGCGGCAGCACGGTGTTTTTATACGCCTCGGGCTGCTCGTTGAAAAGCTCCATGCTGGGCATGCTGACGATGCGGATGGCCAGGTCGGGCAGCAGTTCGGCCGCCTCCATGGCCAGGGACACTTCCGAGCCCGAGGCCAGAAGAATGATGTCCGGCGCGCCGTTCGGGGCGTCCTTGAGGATGTAGGCCCCGCGCTTGACCCCGTCCTTGAGGTTGGGGAAGGCCTGGTGGTCGAGGATTGGCAGGTTCTGGCGCGTGAGCAGCAGGCAGGCGGGCCGGTCGGTCCCGGTCAGGACCACTTCCAGGGCGGCGCAGGTTTCGTTGGCGTCGGCCGGGCGCAGGACCAGCATGTTGGGAATAAGGCGCAAGGAGCTGGCGTGCTCCACAGGCTGGTGGGTGGGACCGTCCTCGCCCACGTGGAAGGAATCGTGGGTGAAGACGTGCAGCACGGGCAGGCGTTGCAGGGCCGACATGCGCAGGGCGTTTCGCTCGTAGTCGGAAAACATCAGGAACGTGGCCCCGAAGGGAACGAGCCCGCCGTGCAGGGCGATGCCGTTGACAATGGCGCCCATGGGAAATTCCCGCACGCCGAAGCACAGGTTTCGGCCCAAGGGATTGTCGCGGCCGAACACGCCGACGGTCTTGCGGAATTTTTCCGTCTGGTTGGAGGGATCGAGGTCGGCCGAGCCGCCGACCAGAAGCGGCATCTGGTCGATGAGCGCGCCCAGGGCCGTGCCCCAGGCCGAGCGGGTGGCCACGGCCTTGGCCGGATCAAAGGCGGGCCAGGTAAAGGTCCGGTTGCTCGGGGCGCGTCGGATCTGCCGCCAAAGGTCCTCGAAGGCGGGGTCCGCGGACAGGCGTTCCTCCAGCAGGGCCCGGCGCTCTCCGGGGTCCAACGGGGAGGTCCTTAGCCGGATGCGTGCACGACACTACCGATCGATTCGGGTGAGTACACCGGCTCATTCCAGCGGATCGACGTGC
>CAZBER010000050.1:10152-31775 GCA_964490985.1 uncultured Desulfovibrionaceae bacterium
GTCCGCGGACAGGCGTTCCTCCAGCAGGGCGTTCCAGTCCTTGCGGGCCCGGGCCAGTTCCCCATGGCGGGCGCGGAAGTGGTCGAGGACGTCCTGGGGCAGGTAAAAGGCTTTGTCCTCGGGCAGGCCCAGGAGCTTTTTGGTCTCCTTGATCTCGGTGTCGGAGAAGGGCGCGCCGTGGGAGGCGCAGTCGCCTTCCATGGTGCAGGAGCCCTTGGCGATGACCGTGGTGCCGATGATGATGGTGGGCCGGGCAGCCTCGGCCTTGGCCGCCTCGATGGCGGCGCGGATGGCCGCGTGGTCGTGGCCGTCGATCTCGATGACGCGCCAGCCCAGGCTGGCAAACAGCTTGGCGTGGTCCGTGGCGTCGCAGCGGCTGATGGGGCCGGCCAATTGCACCTGGTTCTTGTCGTACAGGACGATCAGGCGGTTTAGGCCCCACAAGCCGGCCAGGGCGGCCGAGCCCAGGCAGACCGGGGCCTGGATGTCGCCGTCCGAGGCCAGGACAAAGGTGTGGTGCCCGGCGATGTCCTCGCCCAGACGGGCGCGCAGCATGGCCTCGGCCGTGGCCATGCCCACGGCCATGGAAAAGCCCTGGCCCAGGGGGCCGGTGGTGCATTCCACGCCCGGGGTCTCGTAATTTTCCGGGTGCCCGGGGGTGCGGCTGCCGAACTGGCGGAAGCGGCCCAGGTCCTCCAGGGTCAGGATGCCGCGCAAGGCCAGCAGGGAATAGAGCAGCATGGACTCGTGGCCGGCCGAGAGCACGAAGCGGTCGCGGCGAAACCAGGCCGGGTCGGCCGGGTCGTGGCGCAGGAAATCCTTGGTCAGCACGTAGGCCATGTCGGCCGAGGACATGGCCCCGCCCGGATGGCCCGAGGCGGCCTTGCGGGTGGCGTCCATGATGAGGCCCTTGATGACGCTGACGGCCTTTTGATCGATGGCGGCGGCATTGGTGGTCATGGGGAGGGGTCCTTGGGAGAAATCGGTTTAGGAATCGGCGCGGGCCGGGACAGGGCAGCAGGTTTCGATCAGGTCCACGCGGCGCTGGTGGCGGCCGCCCTCGAAGGCGGTTTCCAGAAAGGCGTCGGCAATGGAGGCGGCCAGGCCCGGGCCGAGCACGCGCTCGCCCAGGCACAGCACGTTGGCGTCGTTGTGCAGCCGGGTCATGCGGGCCAGGTATTCGTTGACGCACACGGCGGCGCGGATGCCGGGGATGCGGTTGGCGGCCATGGACATGCCAAGGCCCGTGCCGCAGATGAGGATGCCGCAGGCATCCGGGGTTTCGAGCACGCGGCGGCACACGAGCTGGGCGAAATGGGGGTAATCCACGCTGGCGGCGTCGGAGGGGCCGAGGTCCGCCACCTGGTGGCCGGCGGCGGTGAGGTGGGCGACCAGGGCGGCTTTGAGGGCCACTCCGGCGTGATCCGAGCCGAGGACAACGGTACGAGGCATGAACACGCTCCGCGGGCAAAGAAGTTCGGCCGCCAGGGCGGCAGGGGGCGCGGATCCCCCGAGTGCTAGAGTTCCGGGAGAAGCGCGCCGGAATCCGGGGATTCCAGGGACCGGGTCGCGGCATGGGGGGGAACGGGCAGTTCCAGGTCGGCGGCCGGATAGGGCGACGGCCGGCCAGTCAGGCTTTTGACGCGAATGGTGACGTTGTTGCCGCCAGGCGTGGTCAGGACGATGCGCTGGGCCACGGGCACGGCCAGGCCGGCAACGGCCACGTCATCCTCGAAGTCCACCCGCCAAGGTTCCACTCCCCGCCCGGTGAGATGTCGCGGTTTCCCGGCGAAGTCAAGGGTCAGGGAAGACAGGCGCGGGTCGCCTGAAAAGGCGTATTCGTAGCCGTCCTGGACCGCTTTGGCCGAGGCGTATTTGGCCGGAGCCAGCTCGCCGAAACGGCCGACCAGGATGGCGGCCAGCTCCCGCAGGCTAAAGGGCAGGGGCATGCCCAGACGAGCCGCGCCGGCCTTGGTGTCCACATGGCGGTAGACGGTGTCGCGGCTGGGCACGTAGGCGGCGAATTCCGTGGCGTCCTCGCGCAGGTGGGCATAGGAGCCGCCCATGGGCGTGGTCAGGTCCAGACGCACGGGATTGGCCAGGTTGCCGTAGAAACGGTAATTGAGGCGGCCGCTTTTGCCGCGGGCGGCAAAACTCATGGAGCCGGACAGGGAAAAGGCGGCCACGTTGGCGTTTTTGGCCTGGTTGGCCAAAAAGGCCTGGTACACGGTCTTGGCCTGGTCGGCCGCCGGTTGGCCGTGACCGGGGCGGCCGGGCTGGACCGTGGCGCAGCCGGCGGCGGCCAGGGCCAGGCAACCCAGGAAAACGACGCGGAGCCAAGGATGGGGGAGATGCATCACAGGGCCTCCAGCTTTTTTTTCACCGCAGCGGGATTATCCGAACCCAGTTCCAGGGCCGTGCGGTAGGCCTTGGCCGCCTCGGCCTTGCGGCCGACAGTGGCGGCGATGTCGCCGTAATGTTCCCAGATGATGGCGTCCTTGACCTTGTGGGAGATGGCCCGCTGGATGGCGGCCAGGGCTTCCTGGCTGCGGTTGAGCTTATGGAAGACCCAGGCCAGGGAATCCAGGAAAAACGGGTTGTCGGGCTCTTTTTCCAGGGCCGTCTGGATCATGGTCAGGGCCTTGTCCAGGTCCTTGCCCTCTTCGGCCAGGGAATAGCCGAGGTAGTTGAGGGCATCGGGATTTTTCGGGTCCAGGGCCACGATCTTTTCCATGACGGCCTTGGCTTCGTCGCGGCGCTTGAGCTTTTCCAGGGACACGCCGTAGCGATAGAGCAGGTCCACGTCGTCGGGCCGCGCTTCCAGGGCCTTTTGCAGGATTTGGGATGCCTCGTCGGTACGGCCGAGCTTGTCCTTGAGGCCTGCTTCAATGGCCACGAATTCCGTCTTGTCGGGAAAGCGCTCCCGGGCTTCGCGGATCAAGGCCTCGGCCTTGGCCGTATCCCCGATTTCCAGGGCGATCTGGATGCGAAAGCTCAGGCTCTTGTCGTAGTTGGGATTGTCGGTGGGCACCTGGGCCAGGATGTTCATGGCCGCCCGGGGATTTTTTTCGCCCTCGTAGGCCAGGACCGCCTTGTAAAAAAGCATCTCCGGGTTCGACGGGTCGCCGGCCGCAAGCATGTCCAGGACCTGGCGGGCCTGCTTGGGGTAGCCGGCCTCGATAAAGGCGGACATGGCTTCCAGGAGCAGGCTTTTTTCCGCCTGCTCGCCCGGGAGCATTTTCATGGCCTTGGCCGGGTTTTTCTGCTTGAGCGCCAGGCGCACGAGCTTGGCCCGCACTTCCGGAGAATCCTCGCCCAGGGACAGCATCCGCTGGTAGCACTCCTCGGCCCCCTTGAGGTCGCCTTCCTGCTCCAGCAACAGGCCAAGCTCCACCCAGGCGGCCATGATGGTCTGGTCCTTGTCCAGGGCCGCACGCAACTGGCGGATGGCTTCCTTGTGGTGATTGAGGCCTGCGGAAGCCTTGGCCATGAGGAACCAGGCCGCGCCGCCGCGTTCGGCTTCCGGGATGCGGGCCAGGATGTCCAGGGCCTCGCGGTTCTTGCCGGAATCCTCCAGCAGGGAGGCCAGCTCCTGGATGGCCGAAGTGTCCGTGGGGTGCCTGGCCAGGAAATTTTCCAGGGTCTTCACGGCCTGGTCGGACATGCGCCGCATCTGGTAGGCATTGGCCAGGTAGAAGGTGATCTGCCGGGCCTCGGGAAAGGCGGCCAGGGCCGCTTCCAGGGTTTCGGTGGCCTTTTCCCGGGCGTTTTGGCTCCATTGGAGATTGGCCAGCTCCACGGCCACTTCCGGGGAGGGGTGCTCCCTGGCCAGCCGGGCCAGGGCCTCGGCGGCCTCCTCCTTGTTGCCCTGGCGCAGCAGGTCCTGATAAATCAGGAACTGGTAATCCTCCTCGGCCGCGGCGGAAAACTCCCGGCCGGCATAGGCCAGGCGGGCGGACCGGCTCGAAGCGCAGGAATTGGAGAGCAGGCAGGGCATAAGGGCCAGGACCAAAAAAAACGGCAGGCGCGCCGCAAAAAAACGGGCAGTGGCGTCAGGCATGTACGGTATCCGATGCGGCGTGCGCATTCCCGTGGCCGGCCGTTTTCGGGCCGGCGGCCAGGGCTGCGCCCGACGCCGCTATTCTTCCTTAGTGGATCCATTCCGAGGAAAAATCCTCAATGCGTTTGGAGAGATGGTCCTTGAGCTTCTCCAGCAGCCGGGCCTCGATCTGGCGCACCCGCTCCCTGGTGATGCCGTATTTGGCCCCGATCTCCCGCAGGGTCAGGGGGGAGTCGGAGAGGATGCGGTTGTCCAGGAGGTCGCGCTCCTTCTCGTTGAGCTTGGGCCGGATGGACTGGATGTGTTTTTCAAGCTGCCGGGAAATCTCATCGTCGGCCAGCATTTCCTCGATGCCGGGAGTGAGCGCCGGCAGAAAATCCAGACGGGTGGAAGAGGAGTCCTCGCCCAGGGACACGTCCAGGGACAGGTCGTTGCCGCTTAGGCGCTGGTCCATTTCCACGATGTCGGACTCGGTGACATTCAAGGCCTCGGAAAGCTGGGAGGCGCTGGGATCGTAGCCCAGGGTCTGGAGCCGCTGGCGCTCCTTGTTCAAGTTGTAGAACAGCTTGCGCTGGGCCTGGGTGGTCCCGATCTTGACCATCCGCCAGTTGTCCATGATGTACTTGAGAATATAGGCCTTGATCCAGTAGGCGGCATAATAGGAAAACTTGATGCCCTTGTCCGGGTCGAACTTTTTGACCGCGCGCATGAGTCCGACATTGCCTTCCTGGATGAGGTCCAGGACGTTTTGCATCCAGCGCCGCTGAAAGTCCATGGCGATTTTGACCACCAGCCGCAGATGGGAGGAAATAAGCCGGAAAGCGGCCTTCTGGTCGTTGGCGTCGCGCACCAGCCGGGCCAGTTCCTGCTCCTCCTCGGGTTTGAGCATGGGGAACTTGCTGATTTCGCGCAAGTAGAGCTGGAGCGGATCGCGCGTGGAAATGCCCGTGCCGGCCCGGGGAACCGGCAGCCGGAACGGACCCACGGCGTGTCCGTTCTCGTCCGGAGCTTTTTCTTCCTCGCCCAGAGCCTCCTCGGGCTCCGGCAGTTCCTCGGGTTCTGGCAGTTCCTCGGGCTCCAGGGACTGTGCGCCTTCGGCGGATTCCAGGTCCGCGTCATCGGGCAAAAATTCTTGATCGTCTGGGTGTTCCATCGGATACCGGCTGGGTTATATGGTCGAGGATCGGACCGCGTCGGGGGTGCGAAGCGGGCAGAAACATGCTTGTCTGAAAATGCCGCCTAGCATGGCTACTCGACACTATAAAGTTTCGGTTTGTCCTTTTCAATGTTTTTCAGTAGACCGGCCACGTTTCGACCTTGTGGGCACAAACGGGAAACTCCGGGCCAAGGAGACAGCGTGGGCGATTTCAGACAAGCGCTTTGCAGCGACGACATTCTTGTTTTCGACGGGGCCATGGGCACGCTCCTGCAGGGACGGGGGCTGGCTCCGGGCCAATCCCCGGAGCTTTTCGGGCTGGCCAACCCCGAAGCCATCAAGGCCACTCACCAGGAATACATCAAAGCCGGGTCCCGTGTCATCACGACCAACACCTTTGGCGGCACCCGCTACAAATTGCCCCCGGGCACGGACGTGGCCGGAGTCAGTCGCGACATGGCCCGCCTGGCCCGCGCCGTGGCCGGGCCGGGCGTGTTCGTGGCCGGCTCGGTAGGCCCCACGGGACACTTCGCGGCTCCCTTGGGCAAGGCCTCCCTGCGCGATCTGGTGGCCGCCTTTGCCGAGCAGATCGAGGGACTGGCCGCAGGCGGGGTGGACCTGATCGTGGGCGAGACCCACTTCGACCTGGCCGAGGCCAAGGCCCTGGTCCTGGCCGCCAGGCAAGTCTGCGACCTGCCTGTGGCCGTGTGCATGACCTTTGAGGGCGCCTCCAGCCTGACCGGATCGAGCCCCGAGGTCTTTGCCGACGCCATGGAAAACCTGGGCGTGGACCTGATCGGCGTCAACTGCGGCCAGGGGCCGGACGATATGGTCCTGATCGGTCAGGTGTTCGCCTCCCGGCTGGCCACGCCCTTTTTCGTCAAGCCCAATGCCGGCGTGCCCCGCCTGGAGAATGGCCGCACGGTCTTTCCCATGGGGCCGGCGGAATTCGCCGACAAAACCGCCCGGTTCGCGGATATGGGGGCCAAGGCCCTGTCCGGCTGCTGCGGCACCACCCCGGCCCACATCGCGGCCCTGGCCAGGGCCCTGGCGGGACGCTCCTGGGCCCGGCCCTCCGCCCCGAACCGCCCGGTCCTGGCCGTGACCTCCCGGGCCACATCCGTGGCTTTGGGCGGCGGCCGGCCCTGCGCCATCATCGGCGAGCGCATCAATCCCACCGGCAAAAAAGACCTGTCCGCCGAGCTGGCCGCCGGCGAATTCGGCCGCGCCCTGGCCCTGGCCGAGGAACAGGCGGCGGCCGGGGCCACCATCCTGGACGTCAACGTGGGCGCGCCCATGGTGGACGAGGTGGCGGTGCTGCCCGGGCTGGCCCTGGAGCTGGTCAAGCGCCAGAGCACGCCCCTGTGCCTGGATTCCAACAATGCCGAGGCCCTGACCCAAGGGCTGTGGGTCTACCCGGGCACGCCCCTGGTCAATTCCATCAGCGGCGAACCCGGCCGCATGGAGCTTTTGGGGCCGATCTGCCGCCGCCACGGCGCGCCGTTTATCCTTTTGCCCTTGAAGGGCCGCCAGCTTCCGGTGTCTGCGGCCGAACGCCTGACCATCATCGAGGAACTGCTGCTTCAGGCCGAGAGCCTGGGCATCCCGCGCCGGCTGATCATGGTCGACGCCCTGGCCCTGACCGTGTCCTCCAAGCCCGAATCCGCCCTGGCCTGCCTGGAAACCATCCGCCATTGCCGGGAGGCCTGGGGCCTGCCCACGGTCCTGGGCCTGTCCAACATCTCCTTTGGCCTGCCGGCCCGGGAGCTGGTCAATGCCGCCTTTTTCGCCATGTGCCTGGGCGCGGGCCTGGCCGGGGCCATTGCCAACCCCAATGTGTCCCGGCTCATGGAGACCGCCGCCGCCTCGGAAGTGCTTCTTGCCCGCGACCCCCAGGCCGGCCGGTTCATCAGTCGGTACGGCGCCTGGAAACCCGGCCCGTCCGGCGGCGAAACGCCCCCGGCCCCGGGAGCGGGGGGCGGCGGAGGCGGCGGGGCCGAGGGACAAAGCCCCTTGCGCCAGGCCGTGGTCATGGGCCGGCGCAAGGAGCTCGTGGGCCTCATCGACCAGGCCCTGGCCCAGGGCCGGGCCGCCGGCGACATCTTAAACGAGGACCTCATCCCGGGCATCATGGAAGTGGGGGAGCGCTACGAGCGCAAGGAGTTCTTCCTGCCCCAACTTCTGGTGGCGGCCGAGGCCATGCGGGCCGGTTTCACCCGCCTGGAGCCGCTTTTGGCCGAAACGGCCGGGGTGGAGAAGGCCCGCATCGTCATGGCCACGGTGGAGGGCGACATTCACGACATCGGCAAGAACATCGTGTGCCTGATGCTCAAAAACCATGGCTTTGAGGTCATCGACCTGGGCAAGGACGTGCCGGCCGCGCGCATCGTGGACGAGGCCGAGGCTTCGGGCGCGGCCATCATCGGCCTGTCGGCCCTGATGACCACCACCATGGTGCGCATGGAGGACACGGTGCGCCTGGCCAGGGAGCGGGGACTAACGTCCCGGATCATGGTCGGCGGGGCGGTGGTGACCGAGGCCTTTGCCCGGGCCATCGGCGCCGACGCCCATGCCGCCGACGCCGTGGACGCCGTGCGCCAGGCCAAGGCGCTGCTGTCCGCCTGGTCGGAAAAAACAACTGGCGCGGCCTAGGCGCTTTGGATTAAACCCGTTTCAGGCGCGGCTGGCATTTTGGCCGCCTTTTAACCGTTGGAGGCCGCTTTTGCGCATACGTTCCTTTTGCCTGGCCTTGGTCCTGGTCCTTTTGTGCGGCAGTGCCTGCCCGGCCCAGAACGACAGCCCGGCGCCCATCAAGGGCCAGGCCGTGCTGGACGCCATCACCGCCGCCCAGGGCAAGGTGGTGGTCCTGGATTTTTTTGCCTCCTGGTGCAAGCCGTGCCTCCTGGAGATTCCGGAGTTCATCGAGGTCCGGCGCGCCTTTCCCGAGGACAAGGTGGTCTTTATCGGCATCTCCCTGGATCAGGACCCGGGGGAGTATTTCCGCTTCGTCAAGCAGACGCCGTTTAATTTCCCGGTCCATCTGGCCGATCCCGACGTGCTGACCACCTTCGGGATCAAGATGATCCCCAAGACCCTGGTCTACGACGCCAAGGGCCAGCAGGCGCTCAACCATGCCGGCTACATGCCCGGCGAGATGCTCAAGCAGGTGATCGAAACCCTGCTCAAAGACGGCGGTTCATGACCAATCTTTTCATTCGCAAGGCGAGAATCCAGGACGTCAAGCAGATCCATGCGCTGCTTATGCACTGCGCCCGCAAGGAGTTCCTGCTGCCGCGTTCCTTTACCCAGCTCTACAGCCATCTGCGCGATTTCTTTATCCTGGCCGAGCGCGACAGCCCGACCATCCGGGGCTGTTGCGCCCTGTCCATCTGCTGGGAGGACATCGCCGAAATCCGCTCCCTGGCCGTGGACGAGACCGTCCAGAAGCAGGGATGGGGCGGCAAGCTGGTGGAGGCCTGCGTCAGCGACGCCGTGACCCTTGGCATCTTCAAGGTCTTTACCCTGACCTATCGCCAGCATTTTTTCGAACGCCTGGGCTTTGTCGAGGTGGAAAAGGAACAGCTGCCCCAGAAAGTCTGGGCCGATTGCATCAACTGCCCCAAGTTTCCGGAGTGCGACGAAACCGCGCTCATCATGGAAATGTAGGCGCACTGGGAATACGGGACACCATGTCGGAAACACTGCGCGAAGTGTTTGACGAAGCGGCCGTGGCCAAGCGCGTGGCCGAGCTGGGCCGGGAAATTTCGGCCCATTACGCCGGCCGGGACGTGGTCATGGTGGGAGTGCTCAAGGGCGCGCTCCTTTTCATGGCCGACCTGCTGCGGGCCCTGGATTTTTGCCCGGTGCTCGATTTCGTGCGCGTGGCCAGCTACGGCGAGGCGAAAGCGCCGGGCGAGGTGCGTTTCCTCATGGACCTGGAAACCCCCATCGCCGGCCGGGACGTGCTGGTGGTGGAAGACATCGTGGATACCGGCCGGTCCCTGGAGTACCTGCTGCGCATGCTCTCCAAGCGCAATCCGGCCAGCCTCAAGGTCTGTTCCCTGCTGGACAAGCCCTATCGCCGCCAGGTGGACATGACCGTGGACTTTGTCGGCTTTTCGGCCCCGCCCGTATTCCTGGTGGGGTATGGCATGGACATCGGCGAGCGCCTGCGCCGGCTTCGCGGGGTGTGTGAACTGATATCCTAGCCAGAGGTCCGACAATTGCATAGACTTGGCCCAAAACCGCAAACGGCATTGGATAAAATACCATGATCGTAGAGTGTCCGAATTGCCAGGCCAAGTTCCGGCTCCCCGACGAAAAGGTCGGTCCCCAGGGAGCCAAGTTGCGTTGCGGCAAGTGCCGCCACGTCTTTCATGTCGACGCGCCCCAGCCGGCCGAGCCGGAAGGGTTCGCGGATTTCGATTTCCCGGCCGAATCCCCGGTGGCCCCCCCGCCCCGGGCTGCCGTCCGGCCGGAGCCCGGCCGGGACGATGCGGCGGAAGTCCCGCCCGATTTTTTCCATTCCGAATCCTATGAGGCCCCGGAACAGCCGGCAGAGGAAGACGAGCCCGAGGCGCGCGACACCCGGCCGGTGCGGCCGGGGTTCAGCCTGGAAGACGTGGCCGACATTCCCTTGCCCGGCAGCCAGCTGTCAAAAGATCGTCGCCGCCGGGCCATTATTATTGGAGTGTCCCTGCTGCTCGTGATCGCGGCCACCCTGGCCGCCGTGTATTTCCTGGACCTGTGGCCCGGGAAAAAGGCGGCCAAGGCTCCGACCGAGCCTCCGGCCGCCACGGCCCCGGCCAAGCCCGAAGCGGAAAAACCCGCTCCCGAGGCCGCCGCCCCGGCCCCCAAGGCCGAGGAGACGGCCAAGGTCAAGGACATCATGCTGCAAAACGTCCGCCAGTATTATGTCTCCAACGAAAAAGCGGGGCAGCTTTTCGTCATCGAAGGCAAGGCCGTCAACAATTTCAAGTCGCCCAAGGAAATGATCAAGCTCGAAGCCAACCTCTTTGACGACAAGGGCGCGACCCTGGCCGTCCAGGAGGAACTGGCCGGCAACACGGTGTCGCTTTTCCAGCTCCAGGTCATGACCCGCGACGAACTCAAAAGCGCCCTGGCGTCCCAGGTCGGCGTCCTGACCAACAACACCAACATCGTTCCTGGCGGCGAAGCGCCGTTTATGATCGTGTTTTTCGACCCGCCCGAGGCGGTCAAGGAATTCGGGGTCAAGGTCATCGACGCCAAGGACCCGCCCAAGCAGTAGATGGTCGCCAAGGCCAAACGCATATTTGCCTGCACCGCCTGCGGCGCCACGGCCCCCACCTGGCGCGGCCAATGCCCCCGGTGCGGGGCCTGGAACACCATGGCCGAGCAGGCCGCCAAGGCCGCCCCGGCCCGGGGCCTGGCCGGTCCCGGCCAGGCCGCCCCGCCCGTGCCCCTGGGCAGCCATCCCTCCCTGGATTTTAGGCCGTGGCCCACGGGCATGGAAGGCCTCGACCGGGTGCTCGGCGGCGGGCTCACCCCGGGCGGCGCCGTGCTTTTGGGCGGCGAACCGGGCATCGGCAAATCCACGCTGCTTTTGCAATTGGCCGGCCTGGCCGCGGCCTCGGGCCGCCGGGTGGTGTACGTCTCGGGCGAGGAATCCCTGGCCCAGCTCAAGGTCAGGGCGCAGCGCCTGGGCGTTTTGCACGAGGGGCTGCTGGCCGCTTCCACCACCGACGCCGCGGCCGCCGTGGACATGCTTGCGGCCGATCCCGCCCCGGACCTGGTCATTGTGGATTCGGTGCAGACCATGCACGCCCCGGAAGTCGAGGGTGCGGCCGGCTCGGTCTCCCAGGTGCGCGCCGTGGCCGCGGCCTGCGTGGAAGCGGCCAAGCGCGGCCAGGCCTGCCTGGTCCTGGTGGGGCATGTGACCAAGGAAGGCCAGATCGCCGGGCCCAAGCTCCTGGAGCACATGGTCGACACCGTGCTCTATCTCGAAGGCGAGCGCCGCCATCTGTTTCGCATCCTGCGGGTGCTCAAAAACCGCTACGGCCCCACCGACGAACTGCTGGTCATGGAAATGCGCGAGCAAGGGCTGTCCGAGGTGCCCGATCCCTCCACGTTTTTTCTGGGCGACCGGGACCCGGCCGTGTCCGGTTCGGCCGTGGTCATGGCCGTGGAGGGCCGGCGGCCCTTTGCCGTGGAAGTCCAGGCTCTGGCCGCCAAGTCCTTTCTGGCCATGCCCCGTCGGGCGGCCCTGGGCCTGGACGTGGGCCGGCTGCACCTGCTGTTGGCCGTGCTGGAAAAGCGCTTGCGCCTAAATCTCGGCCAAAGCGACATTTACGCCAAGATCGGCGGCGGGCTTCGCATCCAGGACCCGGGCCTGGACCTGGGCATCGCCGCTGCCGTGCTCTCGTCGTATTACGACAGGCCCCTGCCGGCCGGAGCGGTCTTCTGGGGCGAAGTGGACCTTTCCGGCCGCATCCGGCCGGTTTCCGGCCACGAGACGCGCCTGAAGCAGGCCGACCGCCTGGGCTACGGCCCGGTCCTTTGCCCGGATGCCGGCGGGCTCGGGCCGGTGGTGCCCACCCTGTCCGAGCTGGCCCGCTTTCTCTTTGCCAAGGCCTAGTCGTTTTCACGAACTTTTCCGTATCCATGGGTTTGACCCGGCCTGGCATTTGCGGCATAGGGTTGGGTAATGCTGCAAGTTCTTCCCGGGGCGCTCCCGGTCGGCCCAGAAAGAACCGGACCCAATGCCTGGCGCTTCACCCTGTGGGCGCCCAGCCGCAAGACTGTTGCCCTCGAATTTCCCGACCACTCCCGCCGCATTCCCATGGAGCCCCTGCCGGGCGGCTATTTCCGGGCCGAGGCTGCGGACCTTGCCGACGGGCAGCGCTACCGCTTCGTTCTGGACGGGGAGGTGATCCGGGCCGACCCGGCCTCGCCCTTCCAGCCGGACGATGTCCACGGCCCCTCGGCCCTGGTGGATACCCGGGCCTTTGCCTGGACGGACCACGGATTTGTCCCGCCGGCCCCGGAAGACCGGGTCTTTTATGAAATCCACGTGGGCACGTTCACGCCCCAGGGCACCTTCGAGGCCGTTATCGATCGCCTGCCGCATCTGGTCGATCTCGGCGTCACCTGTCTGGAGCTCATGCCTGTGGCCCAGTTTCCGGGCGACCGCAACTGGGGCTATGACGGGGTCTATCCCTTTGCCCCGTCGGCGGCCTACGGCGGGCCAAAGGGCTTGGCCCGGCTGATCGACGCCTGCCACGCCCGGGGCTTGGCCGTGGTTTTGGACGTGGTCTACAACCATCTGGGGCCCGAGGGAAATTACCTCCGGAATTTTGGTCCGTATTTCACCGACCGCTACCGCACGCCCTGGGGCGATGCCATCAACTTCGACGGCCCGGGCAGTCCGGCGGTGCGGGCTTTTTTCATCCAAAACGCCCTGTACTGGCTGGACGTTTACCATTTCGACGGCCTGCGCCTGGATGCCACCCACGCCATTTTCGACCAGGGTCCGGTGCATGTGGTCCAGGAGTTGTCCGAGCATGTGGCGGCCTACAATCGCCGCCACGGCAGTTGCAAATTCCTGGTGGCCGAAACCTATCTCAACGATCCGGCCGTGATCACGGATTTCGCCGCCGGCGGCATGGGCCTTGCCGGCATATGGAACGACGACTTCCACCATGCGGTCCATGCCCTGCTGACCGGAGAGAAGCGGGGCTATTACGCCGATTTCGGCAGCCGGGAAGACCTCCTGGCGGCCATGGTCGAGGGGTTTGCCTACAGCGGCCGCTATTCCGCCTTTTTCGGCCGCAACCGGGGCCGTCCGGCCAGCCACCTGCCCACGGATCGCTTTGTCAACTGCCTCCAGAACCACGACCAGATCGGCAACCGGGCCGCGGGCGACCGTTTGATCACCCTGGTGGGGGAGGAGGCGGCCAGGCTGGCTGCGGCTCTGCTGGTCCTGTCCCCGGGCGCGCCGCTTTTTTTCATGGGCGAGGAGTGGGGCGAGGATCGCCCGTTTTGCTATTGCATCAGCCACTTCGACGCCGGGCTCGTGGCCGCGGTCCGGCGGGGCCGCAAGCGCGAATTCGCCTCCTTTCGCTGGCGCGGCGCTGTGCCCGATCCCTTTGCCCGGGAAACCTTCGAAGCCAGCAAGCTCGACTGGGCCAAGCTCGATGCCCCGCGCTGCCAGGCCCTGCTGGCCTGGTACAAGGCCCTGCTGGCCCTTCGCGCCGCCACCCCTGCCTTTCGGGAGCGGGACCGCCGCCTGACCCGGGTCTGGCCCTTGGACGGCGCCAAGGCCTTGGCCCTGGAACGGCGCGGGGCGGGCGAGCGGTGGCTCTGCCTGTTTAACGCCAACAAGCGACCGGCCCGGGTCATGGTGGGTACGCCCGGCCGGCCCGAGGCTTTTGTCAAAATCCTGGACGCTGCTGACCCGCGTTTTGGCGGCTCCCGAACGCCGTTGCCCGAACGCCTGTCCAAAACGCTTTCCCTGCCGCCCTTTGCGGCTGCTGTCTTTAAAAGCCTGGAGGATATGCCATGAACCGCTATATCTGCATCCACGGTCATTTCTATCAGCCGCCTCGGGAAAATCCCTGGCTCGACGAGGTGGAGGTCCAGGACTCGGCCCATCCGTACCATGACTGGAACGAACGCATCTCGGCCGAGTGCTATGGCCCCAATTCCGGTTCCCGTATTCTGGACGGCGACGGGTTTATCATTGATATCGTCAATAATTATTCCAAAATGAGCTTCAATTTCGGGCCGACGCTGCTGTCCTGGATGGAGCGCCACCATCCCAAGCTGCATCAGTCCATTGTCGAGGCGGACAAGCTTTCCATGGAACGTTTCGGCGGCCATGGGTCGGCCCTGGCCCAGGCCTTCAGCCATATGATCATGCCCCTGGCCAACCGCAGGGACAAGATCACCCAGATCGGCTGGGGCGTGGCGGATTTTCGCCGCCGCTTCGGCCGTGATCCCCAGGGCATGTGGCTGCCTGAGACGGCCGTGGACCTGGAAACCCTTTCCCTGCTGCGCGAAGCCGGTATCCGCTTCACCATCCTGGCCCAGAACCAGGCGTCCAAAATTCGGCGCATCGGGGACGAGGAATGGGTGGATGTGTCCGGCAGCCGCATCGACCCCACCACGCCCTATGTCGTGCAACTGCCGGACGGCGAGCCCATGACGCTCTTTTTCTACGACGGCCCCATATCCCAGGACCTGGCGTTCCGGGACCTGCTGGCCGACGGCGGACGCTTCAAGGAGCGGCTCATGGCCGCCTTCACCGAAGAGGGGCGGGACTGGCCCCAAATCGTCAATATCGCCTCGGACGGGGAAACCTACGGCCATCATCACAATGCCGGGGAAATGGCCCTGACCTACTGCCTGTCCCTCATCGAGGAAGACCCTTCGGTGGAGCTGATCAACTACGGCCTGTACCTGGAGCGGCATCCGCCCCAGTTCGAGGTCGAGATATACGAAAATTCCGCCTGGAGCTGCGCCCATGGCGTGGAGCGCTGGAAGGCCGATTGCGGCTGCAATTCGGGCATGCATCCGGGATGGCACCAGAAATGGCGCGCCCCGCTGCGGGAGGGTATGGACCAGCTGCGCGACGCCTGCGCCGACATTTTCTCCCGGCGCGGCCCCCAATACTTCAAGGATCCCTGGAAGGCCCGCGATGCCTCTATCGAGGTGGTCGAGGACCGGTCCAGCCAGGTGGTGGACGCCTTTTTGCAGGCGCACCAGGCCAGGAAGCTGTCAGCCGAGGATGTGGTCACGGCGCTGAAGCTTTTGGAGATGGAGCGCTTTGCCATGCTCATCTTCACCAGTTGCGGGTGGTTTTTCGACGAGATTTCCGGCATCGAGACCGTGCAGATCATGCAGTACGCGGCCAGGGCCATCCAACTGGCCAAGGAGATCGACGGGGTCGACCTGGAGACGCCGTTTTGCGAAACCTTGGCCAAGGCGCCGAGCAACATTCTCTCCAGCGGGGCCGAGGCCTATGAAAAATACGCCAAGCCGGCCGCCGTGGACCTGCTTCGCGTGGGAGCCCATTACGCCATTTCCTCGCTTTTCGAGGAATATCCCGAGGAATACGAATTCGGCAGCTATCAGGTCACAGGGGAATTCGGCTTGCGGGAATCGGCCGGCCGTTCCCAGTTGCGCACGGGCCGGGCCCGTATCGTGTCCACCTTCACCCGGGAGCGCGCTGATGTGGAGTTTGCCGTGGTCCATGGCGGAGACCAGAACCTGACCTGCGGCCTGTCCTTTCATGGCGAGCCCCAGGCCTTCCAGGACATGGAGCAGAACCTGCACCAGGCCTTTGAGCGCGGCGACCTGGCCGACACCATCCGGACCCTGGACGCCCATTTCGGCGACAAGACGTTTTCCATCTGGCACCTGTTTCGGGACGAACAGCGCAAGGTCGTGGCCGAGGTGCTGCGGCCCGCCTATGAGGCGGCCGAGGGCATGTACCGCCAGTTTTTCGAGAGCAACTATCCGGTGCTCAACTTCCTGCAATGGCTTTCCGTGCCGCCGCCGCGCCATTTTATGGAGGCCGCCGCCTTTGTGGTGGACACGGACATCCGGCAGTTGCTGGCGGGCGAGTCCATGGACCTGGAACACCTGGAGGAGCGCATCAAGGAGGCCCAGCGTTTCAGCCTGAACCTGGAATACAATGCCCTGGGGTACGAGGCCGCGGAATGGATCAACCGCCGCCTCCAGGCCTTTGCCGAAAATCCCGACGACATCAAGGTGCTGGCCAATGTCACGGAAGCCCTGGAATGGCTGCGCACCCTGCCGATGGGCCTCAATCTCTGGAAAGCCCAGAATATCGTCTTTGACCTGGGCCGCGCCCGCTTTCCGGACATGGTGCAGCAGGCCCGCAAGGGAGTGGCCGAGGCGGATCCGTGGATCGCCATGTTTCAAAAGGTGGCGGCAGCGCTTCGGGTGAGGATCTGATAATGCCCCCGACTCCCCTGGCCACGTATCGGCTCCAGTTCTCCCCGGCCTTTGGTTTCGAGGCCTGCCGGGATGTGCTCGCGTATCTGGCCGCCCTTGGCGTCTCCCATGTCTATGCCTCGCCCATTTTCAAGGCCCGGCCGGGCTCCACCCATGGCTACGACGTCTGCGACCATCAGGTCATCAACCCGGAGCTGGGCGGGGAGGAGGGGTTCCGCGCCCTGGCCGGGGCGGTCAAGGCCCAGGGCTTGGGCTGGATTCAGGACATCGTGCCCAACCACATGGCTGTTTCGGGCGACAACCACATGCTCGTGGACGTCCTGGAAAACGGCCCGGCCTCCCGCTTCTACCACTTTTTCGACATCGACTGGGACCACCCCTACGAAAGCATCAAGGGCCGCATGCTGGCCCCGTTTCTGGGCAACTTCTACGGCCGCACCCTGGAAAACGGGGAAATCACCATTGGTTTCGATGCCGACGGCTTTTTCGTCAAATACTATAACCTGCGCCTTCCCCTGCGCATCGATTCCTACGTCCGCATTCTGACCCTGGATCTCGACCGGCTGCGCCACAAGATCGGGCGGGATTCGCCGGATTACATCAAGCTCTTGGGCATCCTCTACACCATCAAGTCCCTGCCCGCCGAGGAGCCCCTGTCCGATCGCTACGACCAGATTTTTTTCGTCAAGCAGATGCTGTTCGAGCTGCTGGAAACGAGCGACACCGTGCGCGAGCATCTCTACGACAACCTGGCCCGGGTCAACGGCACGGCCGAGGAGTCGGACCAAAGCGACCCCCGGGCGCTTCTGGAAAGCATCCTGGCCGAGCAGTATTTCCGCCTGTCCTACTGGAAGGTGGCCGGCGAGGAGATCAACTACCGCCGGTTTTTCTCCATAAACGACCTGATCTCCCTGCGGGTGGAGGAAGAGGCGGTTTTCCGGCACTCCCACCGCAAGATTTTCGAGCTGGTTCAGGAAGGCGCCTTTACCGGGCTGCGGGTGGACCACATCGACGGCCTCTACGATCCCTCGCGCTATCTGCGCCGGCTGCGCGAGAGCGTGGGCGCGGCCTATATCGTGGTGGAAAAAATACTCATCGGCGACGAGCCCCTGCCGGCCTTCTGGCCCGTGGCCGGCACCACGGGCTATGATTTTCTGGACGCGGTCTGCCGGCTCTTCGTAGACGGAGCCCATGAGAAGGCTTTTGAAAAGGTCTATGTGACCTTCACCGGCCGCCGCCTGAAGGCTTCCGATGTGGTGGTGTGGAAAAAGCGCCGCATCATCGAGACCCACATGTACGGCGACGTAGAGAACATGGCCC
This sequence comes from uncultured Desulfovibrionaceae bacterium, assembly GCA_964490985.1. Taxonomy (GTDB): domain Bacteria; phylum Desulfobacterota; class Desulfovibrionia; order Desulfovibrionales; family Desulfovibrionaceae; genus Solidesulfovibrio. The sequence continues at coordinate 27,648 of CAZBER010000050.1, forward strand.
GGCTGGTCAATGCCGTGTCCAGCCTGGACCGCCAGGGCTTCGACATCACGCTGCGTTCCACCAAGCGCGCCCTGGCCGAGGTCCTGGCCCATTTTCCGGTCTACCGCACCTATGTCTCCCCGGACGTCATCCGGCCGGCGGACATGGGGTTCGTGCGCGCGGCCATCCGCCAGGCCAAGCGCCACAACACCGACCTCTCCTATGAGCTGGATTTCCTGGAGCGCTTTCTGCTCCTGCAATACGACGAGCACCTGTCCGAGGAGCAAAAGATGCAGTGGACCCGGTTCGCCATGCGCTTTCAGCAGGTGACCGGTCCGCTTATGGCCAAGGGCGTGGAGGACACGGCCTTTTACGTCCTAAACCGCCTCCTTTGCCTCAATGAGGTGGGCGGCGATCCCGGGACCTTCAGCCTGACGGACGGGGATTTCCATGCCTTCATGGCCTCCCGGGCCAAACAGTGGCCCGCGGCCATGAACGCCACCGCCACCCACGACAGCAAACGCGGCGAAGACGCGCGCCTGCGCCTGGCCGCCTTGTCCGAGCTGCCCGAAGCCTGGCGGGCCGCCCTGACCCGGTTTGCCCGGATCAACCAGCGCCGCAAGACCAAGGTGGGCGGAAAAACGGCCCCGGATAAAAACGACGAATACTTCCTGTACCAGACGCTGCTGGCCCATTATCCGGACAACGCCGAGGACCTGCCCGATTTCGGCCGCAGGTTGGGCGAGTACTGCACCAAGGCCGTGCGCGAGGGCAAGGAGCACTCCAACTGGCTGACCCCGGACCTGGAATACGAGAAGGCTTTTCTGGATTTTGCCGCGGCCTTGCTGCGCGAAAGCCCGAAAAACGCCTTCATGGCCGAATTCGAGCCGCTGTGCCGCCGGGTCACGGACCTCGGGTATTCCTATTCCCTGGCCCAGACAGTGCTCAAGCTGGCCAGCCCGGGCGTGCCGGACCTCTACCAGGGCACGGAATACTGGGATTTGTCCTTTGTGGACCCGGACAACCGCCAGCCCGTGGATTTCGGGGCCAGGGCCAAGCGCCTGGACGAATTGGCCAAGGCTTTTGCCGAGGATCCGGTGAAGCTGTGCGGCAAGCTCGTGGCCAAGCCCCAGGACGGGCGGATCAAGCTCTTTGCCCTGTGGCGGGGGCTGGCCGCCCGAAAGGAGTGGCCAGAGCTGTTCGCCACGGGCGGTTACGCCCCGGCCCGCTTCGAAGGTCGCCATGCCGGCCAGGCCTTCGGCTTTTGGCGGACCATTGCCGGCCAGGCGGCCCTGGTGGTGACGCCCCGGCTCATCGCCGGCCTGACCGAGGGCAACAGCCGGTTCGTCCTGGGCGGCATGTGGGAGGATACCCGGCTGGCCAACGGGCCGGGCGGGCTGGGTCCTCTGCATGAAATCATGACCGGTCGCGTCGTTCAGATCGGGCAGGCCAGACAGGCCGGTCAGGCGGGGCAGGCCGGCCAGGGCGGCGAACTTTATCTCAAGGACGTATTGCACGATTTCCCGGTGGCCCTGCTCGTTTCCGAAGCTCGGGAAAACGGCGAGGATCAAAGCTCCACGGAAAAGACGTCCCCGGGCCGGGCATAGCGGGCAATGGTGGTTCCGGGCGCGGCCAGCCGGTCCGCCAGGTCCGCCAGCTGACGCGTCCGGCCAAACAGGTGCATGGGCACGAACACCCGGGGGGCGACGACGCGCACGAATTCCGGGCCGCCGGCCAGGCTCGGCAGGCGCGCATCCACATTGGAAAACGCGATGTCCACCCGGGCTCGGGCAATACGGGCCAGGGCCGATTGCCAGAACCGCTCCACCGCCCCCAGGGCGGCGGCCGTGGCGGCAGGCCAGTTCCAGTTGGCCAAGTCGCCGCCGTAATAGATGCTGACCGGTCCGTCCTCGATGCAAAAAGCCACGCCCAGGTCGTTGCTCTCCAGGGTTTCCACCCGAAACCCGTCCACCAGATAGGTTTCTCCGGGCTCCACGATCACGGCATCGTCGGGCAGGCTTTCGGGATAGAGATCGGCCACGTCGTCCGAGGCCACGAAAATCCGGGAAGCGGCCAGTGTTGTGGCCTCCAGGATGGCCGGGTCAAAATGGTCCTCGTGGCTGTGGGAAATGAAAATGGTCAGGTCGGCCCCGGTCATGATCTTGGCCGCGGCCTGGGCCGCGGCTTCGGGCAAATGTTCGGGGGCGGGATAGTCGAACAGAACGGTGCGGGGGCCGAGCTTCAGGAAAAAACAGTTGTGATGGATGTAGACGATGTCCGCGTGCACGGCGGGCTCCCTGTTTTGCCCGCCAAGCTAGGGCAAAACAGGGGAGAGGGGAAGCCTGGGCCAGCCATTCAGGCCACGTCCCACTGGGGGCCGGACGGCGTGTCCATGACCGTCACGCCAAGGGCCGACAGTTCGTCGCGGATGGCGTCGGAGCGGGCAAAATCCTTGGCTTTTCGGGCTTCCTGGCGCTCGGCCACCAGGGCGTCCACCCGGGCCGGGTCAATGCCCAGACGCGCCGTGCGGCTGGCCTTGAGCTCGGCCAGAAATTCCAGGCTCTCCTGGCCAAAGACCCCGAGCACCTCGGACCAGGCAGCCAGATCGCCGAGAATGCGGCGCAGCAGTTCCGCCGCCTCCCGGCTCTTGGACAGGCCCTTGTCCTCCATGACCCGCCCGGCCAGGCGCACCATGCCGAACACGTGCCCCAAGGCCTGGGCCGTGTTCAAGTCATCGTCCATGGCCGCCGTCCAGGCCTCTTCCAGCTTGGCCAGCTCTTCCCCGATCTCCGGCGGCAGCTTGGTCTCGGACCATTTGGACCGGGTTAGGGCCTGCTCCATTTGCGCCTTGGCCGCGTAAATGCGCTTGAGGCCCTTTTCAGCCTCGTCCAGGGCCTGGTTGGAATAGTCCAGGGGGCTGCGGTAATGGGAGGATACCAAGAAAAAGCGCAATACTTCGGGCAGATAGCGTTTGTAGATGTCCCGGATGGTGACGAAATTGCCCAGGGACTTGGACATCTTTTCGGTATTGATGCGCACGAACCCGTTGTGCACCCAGAACCGGCAAAATGGTTCGTCCGTGGCCGCTTCGCTCTGGGCCATCTCGTTTTCGTGGTGCGGAAAGACGAGATCCTGGCCGCCGCCGTGGATGTCGATGGGCAAGCCCAAAAGCTTTTCGCTCATGGCCGAGCATTCCAGATGCCAACCCGGCCGGCCCGGGCCAAACGGGCTTTCCCAGACCGGCTCGCCGGGCTTGGAGGCCTTCCACAAGGCGAAATCCAGCGGGTCTTCCTTTTCCTCGCCCGGAGCCACCCGGGCTCCGGAACGCATGTCCTCCACATCGCGGCCGGACAGCTTGCCGTAGCCGGCAAAGGAACGCACCCGGAAATAGACGTCCCCGGAAGGAGTGCGGTAGGCATGACCCCGTTCGATCAGCCGCTCGGCCAAAGCCACCATCTCGCCGATGTACTGGGTGGCCCGGGGCTCGGCATCGGCCCGCAGAATGCCGAGCTTGTCCATGTCCTCGTAAAAGGCGGCAATATACTTTTCCGCAATGGCGTCGGACGAGGCGCCTTCGTCATTGGCGCGCTTGATGATCTTGTCGTCCACGTCGGTGAAGTTGCGCACGAACGTCACCGCATAACCCAGATACTTCAGATAGCGCACCAGAACATCGAAAACCACGGATGACCGGGCATGGCCGATATGACACAAGTCATACGCCGTGATGCCGCACACATACATGGCCACCTTGCCGGGCTGGCGCGAAACAAAGGGCTCCTTGGCCCGGGATATGGTGTTGAACAGCTGCATGCCAAGCCTCCCATCAAAAGTCCTCACCCTTTGCAAAGGGGGAATGTAAAGTCAAGGGAACCGGGGAAGGGAACCCCCTTTTTTGAAAAAAAGGGGGTTCCCTTCCCCGGACCCCCACCTTCCCCGAAAAAACTTCCAAAGGGCTTCGCGGGTTGCGCGAAGTACCTGTCGTTAATCTTTCTTCGCCCGAAGGGCGACGGCCTGGTGGGGCCGGAATTGGGTGGGCGTGCTCGCCGGCTTTGCGGCGTGCGTCGCCCGCCCAATTCCGGCCCCACATCCCGGCTACGCCCTCCCGCCCAGCCAAGCCGGTCGGGGGGTCCGGGGGGAGTGACTCCC
>CAZBER010000051.1:0-30515 GCA_964490985.1 uncultured Desulfovibrionaceae bacterium
GCGTCCCGGCGGGGCCTGGGGCAGCGCCCCAGCGGGGTCCGGGGCAGCGCCCCGGTCACGGCTCTTCCCCCGGGCGGCGATAGGGCGTATGGGAAGCACCGCGCCGCAGTATGGGGGGCCGCATGGGCAGAGGGAGTCTCATTGTTTTGTATGCCGCCACGATATGCGGCATTTCCGCCATCTATGCGCCGCAGCCGTTGCTGCCGCTTTTGCGTGAGGCGTTTGGCGTATCCGAGGCTACGGCCGCCCTGGCCTTGACCGCCACCATGTTGCCTTTGGGCCTGGCTCCCCTGGCTTATGGGCTTTTTCTCGATGCCGTGCCGGCCAAGCCGCTTATCGGGGCGTCCTTGTGGCTTTTGGCCCTGTGTGCCGGAGCCTTGGCGTTTTGCCAGGGATTCGGACCGTTTCTGGCGGTCCGGGTGGTCCAGGGACTTTTGGTGCCGGCGCTGTTGACCGCGCTGATGACCTATCTGGCCACGTCCGCTTCGCCGGCCAATCTGCGCCGGGTCATGGCCGCTTATATTGCGGCCACGGTTTTCGGCGGGTTTTTCGGCCGTTTTTTCTCGGGCCTGTCTGCCCAGTTCTTTGGCTGGCGACTGCCGTTTGTCGGGCTTGGTCTGGCTTTGACCGCCTGCGCCGCCGCCTGCCTGACCCTGCCGCCGGACGCCCGTTCGGCCTTTGCCCCGATGCGCCTGCGCAGCGCGCCCCAGGTGCTCAGGAAGCCGGGCTTTGTGTCTGCGTATTTGGTGGTGGGGCTTCTTTTTTTCGTTTTTTCCGGCATGCTCAATCTGCTGCCGTTCCGGTTGGCCCATTTGCAGGGGGGCTATTCGCCCCTGCGGGCCGGGGTCATGTACAGCGGCTACCTTATGGGCATCCTGGTGAGTCTTTCCTCGCATCGGCTGTCCAAATGGCTGGGCGGGGCCACCCGGGCCGTGGCCGTGGGGGCGGGGGTGGTCATCGGGGCGGCGGGGCTTTTCGCCGTGCCGTCCCAACTGGCGCTGTTCGCCTCGGTCTTTGTGTTGTGCTCGGGCATGTTTTTGTCCCATTCCCTGGCTCCGGGACTGCTCAATGGAGCGGAGTCCGCGCACAAGGGGCTTGTCAATGGCCTGTATATTTCCTTTTACTATTCGGGCGGCGCATTGGGGACGTACCTGCCGGGGCTGGTGCTGGAACGGTTCGGCTTTGGCGCGGCCGCCGCGCTCCTGATGGTTGCGGCCGTGGCCGCCCTGGCCGTGGCCCTTGGCCTGCGACGGACTTCTTTTGCCGGTTGAGGCCTTGGGGCTTTGCCTGGCGGGCGTTTCGCGCTAAGCCGGCCCTGGCCCGGGAAACGCGCATTGCTGGAGCATGACCGTGAGACGAGTGGTCTCTGTCCTTGGTGTCCTTTTGGCCGGCCTGATGCTGCTGGCGGCCCAGCCGGCCCGGGTCGCGGCCCAGTCCGAGCCCGTGGCCAGGGACGGTTCGGCCGTTTATCCCGGGCTTGACGTCAACATCGGGGATGGAGAGGGCCTGCGCCGGTTGCACGTGGCTTTCGAGGCCCAGTGCGTGGACCAAAAAAGCGCCGCCATGGCCGCTTCGCCCATGGCCCGGGAAGCGGTGCTGCTTTTTTTGCGGGACAAGACCGTGGCCACCCTGGCCACCCCCGCCGGCAAGCGCCGGCTCAAGGACGAACTGGTGGCGGTGCTCAACAAGGCCATTGGCGGCCCCCGCGTCGTCCGGATCTATTTCCTGCAATTCGTCATCCTCTAGGCGGCGGGCATGCCCACGATCCTCTGCATCCGACATGGGCAAAGCACGTCCAATGCCGGCGATGTGACGCACTACCCCAAGAGCATTCCCCTGACCGATCTGGGCCGGCGTCAGGCCGAGCGCCTGGTGGACGTCGTTGTCGAGCCGCCGCGCCTGGTGGTCGTTTCCACGTACGAGCGCTCCATGCGGACCGCCGTTCCGCTGTGCCGGCGGTTTCCCGACGTCCCGGTGGCCGTATGGCCGGTGCAGGAGTTCACCTATCTGGCTCCGGCCCGCTACGACGGCACCCGGCGGATTGACCGGCAGGGGGCCGTGACCGAGTACTGGCAGCGCCTTGATCCGCACTCCCGTGACGGCGAGGGGGCCGAGACCTTTGTGGAATTCTGGGACAGGGTGGAGGCGTTCGTGGCCCGGTGCCGGACCATGGAAGGCCTGGTGGCCGTGATTTCCCACGGCCAGTTCCTGCGCGGCGTGCTGCAGCGGCTTCTGTGCGGCCCGGACAGCGACATAGCCGGGGCCATGGCCCGGTTTCGGGCTTTTCGCAAGGCCATCACCCTGCGCAACGCGGCCTGCTTCACGGTATGGCTGTCGCCGGAAGGAGACCGCATCAGTCCCATTGCCACCGGGCATTTGCCCCCGGACTGGCTGAGTACGTGAGGCACTGTTCTTTTTTCGCCTGACCGGTTGAAACGGCAGTTTTCTTGTCATACAAGGAATGAACCCGGAAAGCGGCATTGGCATGATGGTAAGGAAAAAAGAATTTATTCGGTGCCCTTGCTGCAAAGTCCGGATACACGGATTTCGAGGGCCGAGGCGAGGCGCGCCCGGCTGGACCGGCAAGTGCCGCGTTCTTGAAAAACAGGAATATGTCTTTCAATAAAAGATAATAATTTTATGAGATTATTCGCAAAATTCGGATGCAGCCTTTGCAGAAATCGAATGGAACGTGAAGCAGCAAGGGACGTTATGTCCTAAGGCATTAAAGTCATTATGGGTTTCCAAAGGGCGGAGCCCTTTGGTCGCCGAAGGCTTCAAAAACGACTGATTTTTGCAAGAGCCTCGTATGAATGCATCTTGCGGACGCCGCACGGGCGGCCGGCGTGTCGGCAACGGGCGAAAGGGGGAGCGGGATGGCGCGAGAGCAGGGCGTTTTGCGGACAAGGCTTCCTGGCGCGGCATTGGCCCTGGTTGTGGCCGCGTTTCTGCTGGCTCCGGACCCGGCCGGGGCGGCCAAGCGCGCCGGCGCCTATTGGGCCGGCCTGTCCCGGGACCAGAAGACCGATCTGGTTTTGGGGATTTTCGACGGCTTTAATCTGAACGAGAACATTTTGAGCATCACGCTCAAAAATGAATACACCATCTGTTCCGATGTCATGGAAAACATCATGCAGCAGTCCGACGCCTTTTTCGCCGACATGCCGGCCGGGCGCATCGTCTCCGGGCTCGACGCCTTTTATGGGGAACGCCGCAACCGGAATATCCCGGTCTCCTGGGGCGTGTGGGTGGTGGTGCGCCAGGGCAAGAAGGACCCTACGGTAGCTGAATTCATTCAAGAATTGCGCAAACTTTATCCCTGAGCTGGCGTCTTGCTTTTTTGGACGACACGATTAAAAGGTCTTGCGCCGCGCGCCTGGGCGCGCCAAAGGAGACGGCATGCAGGCTCCCATAGAGGCATTTTACGCCAAGCGGCTGGAAGAAGTGGCCGACGCGCTTCGGGCCAACCATTTCGAGGCCCATGTGGTGCCGGACGCGGACGCCGCCAGGACCCTGGTCCTGGAGAAGATGCTGCCCGAGGCCCACGCCCGCTCGGTGTCCTTTGGCGGCTCCACGACCCTGGCCGCCGCCGGTCTGCCCGAGGCGGTGAAAGCCGTACCGGAACTGACGGTCCTGGATCCCTACGACCGGAGCCTTTCGGCCGAGCAGGCCTATGAGCGCCGCCGCCAGGCCCTGCTGGTGGATTTTTTCTTGAGCGGCACCAATGCCGTCACCGAGGACGGCATCCTGGTCAACCTGGACATGATCGGCAACCGGGCCTGCGCCATTCCTTTCGGGCCGCGCCAGGTGGCGGTGCTGGTGGGGCGCAACAAGATCGTGCCCGATCTGTCGGCGGCCATTCGCCGGATCAAGGATTTCGCCGCCCCGGCCAATGCCATGCGCCTGTCCAAGAGAACGCCGTGCGCCACAACCGGGCGCTGCGAGGACTGCGGCAGCCCGGAACGGATTTGCAACGTCTGGACCATCACCGAAAAGTCCTTTCCCAGGGGGCGCATCAAGGTGATCTGCATCAATCAGGATTTGGGACTGTAAAACAGCCGCCCAGGCGGCAGACGAGGGACCGGCTTTGGCTTGGAAGAAGATACCCCCCGAGGCGGATTATTTTCACTGCGAACCTGGCGCGGACTACTACATCTGTGAGGAAGGCTTCGTCATCGAAGGACGCTACCTGCAAGACGACATGCCCAACCTGGACAAGGCCATCTGGCCCACGGTGCAGGGCAACCGGGCCTATATCCGGGTGCGCCGCAAGGGCGTGGACAAGAAATTCCAGCTGGTGCGGATATTCGCCGAGCTGTTCCCCGAGCTGCTCGAAGGGGAGGTCCTGGTGCGCACCCGCAAGGGGCCGTTCTCGATCCGCATCGAGACCGAGCCCCGGGAGGCCGAAGCGCCCTCCCGCCAGGCTCCGCCCAGGCCCCGCAAGGAAAAACCGGTGCGTCGCGAACGCGAGGAGCCGGTCGAGGCCATGCCCGAGGTTGACGTGGACGCGCCCGTGGAAGAGGACGAGGACGAGGAAAGCGTGTCCCAGACCTCGGACGCGCGGGTGTGCAAGGTGTGCAATCTGCGCAAGCGCGTCTCCGAGTTCAGCCCCCGCGACGACATGTGCATGGATTGCTACATGGGCCGCGATGAGCTGCTCAAGGAGATCATTTCCCGGCGTCGTCGCAAGACCAAGACGGCTGCTCCGCGCGTCCTGGAAGAAAACGTGGATGGCAGCGGCATGGACGACGGCCTGGATTCCTTCGGGCGCATGGATTTCGGCATTTCCCTGCCCGAATAGACCGGGCCGATCCATTTTGGGGCTGGTCGATCCACGCATAATGGATCGACCGGCCCGGCTGTTTCGCCTCCCGGCTGCCCGGGCCCCGCAGGGCCGGCATTGGCGGCTGCCGGTTTTTTCTCGCCGGAAGGCACGCATCTGGCAGGGTCTGTGCCACGGCCCCGTTGCCGAGGAATCCCATGCCGAAAACACCGACTCCCGGCGCCAATCCCCAAAGCCCCAGAAAAGGCGGTTCTCGGACAAGGCGGGAACTGGATCTTTTGCTGCCCATGGTCATGGCCATCTGCATCGTCCTGGGCTGGTTCGTGGTCCTGGACTACGAGCGGGCCGCCGGCAGCCTGTCGGTCCTGGCTCCGGCCCTGGGCGTGCGGGTCGGGCTTTTGCGCCTGATGATGGCCCTTTTGAGCGTGGGCAGCCTGGGGCTGGCCTGGCTGGCCGCCCGCGACGCCAGGCGTCGCCGTCAGGCCGAACACGAGCTGAAACTGGCCAATCTCGAGCTGGCCCGGCGCGTGGCCCAGCGTACGGCCGAGCTGTCGGCCCGCACCAAGGCCCTGCACGAATCCCGGCTGCGGGAGCGGCTGCGGGAAAAGGAGGCCGAGGTGGCCTTTCAGGCCGGCCTGGTGGAAGCCGCCGGCCAGTACCTGCATGGCGTGGGCAATGCCTTGTCGGCCCTGGACGTGGAACTGCTGCGGCTTTCCCGGATCATTGACGGGGCGGACCGGCTTGGGGCGGCCTTTGACGCCGTACTCCGGGACGCCGGGGAGACGGGGGATGCCGCGGCCGCCCTGGAGCCCCTGCGCGCCGTGGTTTTGGACCGCATTTTTCCCCGCCTGGCCGCTGCCCTGGGTTCCTTGCGCGAGATCAAGGAGGGCATGGCCGGGGACCTGGAACGCGGGCGCGGCGCGTTCGAGCGGCGCGGCAAGCCGTCCCGCTACCTCCAGTCCATCCGTGTGGACCTGGAGTTGGCCGACATTCTCGACCGGCTGCCCCGCGCCACCGGCAGCGACCCGGTGGTGCGCGACATTGCCGCGGGCGTGGCCGTGCGCAACCGCAAGCATCCCCTGCTGACCGGCGTGGCCGCCCTGCTGCGCCAGGCCCTGGACACGGCCCCAGGCCGGGTGGCCGTGCGCCTGGCCCAGGTCCCGGGGGAGCGGGCGGTGTTGCGCGTGGAGGGCGTGCGGCCGGATGTGGCCGACCATCCCGAAGTGGCTGCGTTTATCAATTTTTTAAACGAAAATAACGGCGCCTTCCGCCTCGATCCGCCCGGTTCGCCCGGCGTGGCCGACCCGCCGCATCCCGGCCGCCTGGAGCTGGAGATCGGCGACGCCCTGGCCGGAGACGGCCATATCCAAGCGCCCGGCCCATCCGATCCCATCGCTCCTGACCTTTCTTGACAGCCAAGGGCAAACCTTTATGATCCCGGCATCGTGCGTCAGGCGCGATGCGGGCGTTTGTCGACGGCGGGGGACAATGGTCAGGCGCAGCGTTTCCGAACTTCTTCCCGGCATGGTGCTGGCCGAGGACGTGCTGACGCCCGGCGGCCGTTTTCTCATGCCCAAGGGCACCACCCTGAACCACGGCCACCTCAAATCCCTGCTGGCCTGGAATCTGCCGGCCGTGGCCGTGGCCGCGGACAGGGCCCCGGCGGCCGGGGAGGATCGACCGGATTTCTTGGAAGCGGCCGGGGCCGTGGTGCGGCAACGGCTTTGCCGCATGGACCCGGAGCACGAGGCCACAAAAGCCCTTTTGCGCTTGGCCGTGGACCGGGAGGCCGAGCGGCTGGCCCGCCAGGACGATGCGCCGGGCAAAGCCGAGGCCCAGGCCCGGTGGCCGGCCCGTCCGGATGAGCCGGCCCCGGATCCCTTGCCCTCGCCCGAGGCGCTTTTGCGCGACGAGCCCAAGCTCGTGTCCCCGCCCGAGGTGTACCTGCGCATAAACGAGGTGCTGCGAAACCCGGCCAGCACGGTGGAGGACGCGGCGGCCAGCATCGGCAGCGATCCGGGCCTTTCGGCCAAGCTGTTGCGCCTGGTCAACAGTTCCTTTTACGGCCGGACCATGCGGGCCGTGCAAGGCCGGTTCCCGGCCAAGGTGGACAGCCTGTCCCGGGCGGTGATGGTGGTGGGAGCCAGGCAGTTGACCACCCTGGCCCTGGGCGTGTCCGTGCTGCCCCTTTTCCAGGACATTCCCTCCCGGTTCGTGAACATGCGGCTGTTTTGGGAACACAGCGTGGGCTGCGCCGTGGCGGCCCAGGCCATTGCCGCGGCCACGGGCCAGGGCAATCCCGAGACGGCCTTTGTGGCCGGATTGCTCCATGACATCGGCCGGGTCGTTATTTTCAAGCAGGCGCCGCTTCGCGCCGCTTCGGCCATGCGCCGGGCCATGGCCGAGGGCGCGCCTCTTTACGAGTCCGAGCGGATGGTCCTGGGCTTTGACCATGCGGCCCTGGGCGGGCATCTGCTCCAGAAATGGCAGTTTCCGGCCAACCTGGAAAAGATGGTGCGCTTCCACCATGACCTCGAAGAACCGCTTTTCATCGAAGAGCCGGCCGTGATCCACCTGGCCGACTGCATTGCCAATGCCATGGGCTGGGGCACCAGCGGCAACCGACAGACGCCGGCCCTGCACATCCCGGCCTGGGAGGCCCTGGGGCTTTCGGCCGACGACCTGACCCGGCTGGTGCCGGTCATGGAAGCGCGCCTGACCGAAACCATGCACGGTTTTTTTCCTGACCGCCAATCTCCATGGGAGCGCTGATGCCCGCCCGAATTCTGGTCATCGAGGACGATGCGGCCTTCCGGGCCATGCTGTGCGAGGCCTTGACCTCCCGGGGCTACGAGCCCCATGGCGTGGGATCGGCCGAGGAGGGCGTGGCCAGGGTGGCCGCCGCATCCTTCGACCTGGTGCTCACCGACGTCATGCTGCCGGGCATGGACGGCATGGAAGGGCTCTCCAGGCTCAAGGAGGCCGCGCCGGACGCCGACGTCATTGTCATGACCGGCTACGCCACCAGGGAAAAGGCCCTGGAAGCCGTGCGCCTGGGAGCCTATGATTTTTTCGCCAAGCCCTTTTCCCTGGCCGAGATGGAAGTGGTGATCAAGCGGGCCCTGGAGCGCCGCACCTTGAAGGATGAGTTGCGCCGGCTCAAATCCGTCCTGGTCGGCGCCCGGGTTCCGGCCATCGTGGGCCAGTCCGCGGCCATGCGGGCCGTGGTGGACATGGTGCGCCGGGTGGCGCCGCTGGATTCCACGGTGCTCATTACCGGCGAATCCGGCACCGGCAAGGAGCTCGTTTCCGACGCCATCCATGCCCTCAGCAAGCGGGCCGACGAGGCCTTTGTCAAGGTCAACTGCGCGGCCATCCCGGAAAGCCTGCTGGAATCCGAGCTTTTCGGCCACGAGAAAGGGGCGTTCACCGGCGCGGTGGCCCAGAAGAAGGGCAAGTTCGAGCTGGCCCAGCGGGGCACCATCATGCTCGATGAAATCGGCGACATGCCCCTTTTTTTGCAACCCAAGCTTCTGCGGGCCGTGGAGCAGAAGCAGATCGAGCGCGTGGGCGGCACGCGCCCCATTGACATCGACATCCGCATCGTGGCCGCCACCAACCAGGACCTCCAGACCCTGGTGTCCGAAAAGAAGTTCCGGGCCGACCTCTATTACCGCCTGAGCGTGGCCACCATCCCCTTGCCGCCCTTGCGGGAGCGCAAGGAGGACCTGCCCCTTTTGGTGGGGCACTTCCTGGAGCGCATCAATCCCCGGGTGGGGGTGAACCTGCGGGGCGTGTCCCGGGAAGGCATGCAGCTCCTTTACGACTATGACTGGCCGGGCAATGTCCGGCAATTGGCCAATGTCCTGGAGCGGGCGGCCATCATCAGTTCCGGCGACGTGCTCACGGCCGCGGACATGGCCCGGGCCCTGCACGGCGGCGGCGCCCGGGCCAAGCCCGAGGCCGTGCCGGACGAGGCCGGCAATCTGCGCGACACCCTCCAGGACATGGAGCGCAACATGATCGTGGCCGCGCTCAGGAAATCCGGCGGCATCCAGAAGGATGCGGCCCGGATGCTGGGGGTGAGCCCCAAAAACCTCTGGAACAAGATCCAGAAGCATCGCATCGAGCCGACGCAGTACGCCGACGCCGCTTCCTCCTCGGGCCACTAGGGCCTGGGTTCTTTCTCCCCGAGCCGCATCGCTGCCGTTCCTGCCTGGGAACAACGCTTCCTGTTTGGCTGATTTTGGACTGGCAAAGTCCTTGCATGCCTGCCATGCGTCCGCTGCGGCGCAATTCCGCTGCCAGGGAGATTGGGCCTGGAAAAAAGGATATCCCGGCCTCCCGGCCAGCGGCGCGGCGCATCCCGGGGCAACCGGGGGAAGCAATCGGGCCGGCCGGCGAACGTCGGGCGGATGCGGCAGGGGCGACACAGAATTTAACAAAATGAAACAGGCTGATGCGGCCTTGCCGGTCGCCGACCTGGAGGGGATGCACGCATGAGAATCATCGCCATCACGACCCTGCTGCTGGCCCTTGCCGCCTCGCCGGTGGCGGCCTACACCCTGGGCTCGCTCAGCACGTCCAGCTCCATGGCTCCCACCAACTATTCCGTGTCGGGCAGCGCCAGCCAGACCCAGACCTCCACCTTTTCCTACACCGTGGGCGCGGCGGGGCCAGGCTACAGCGTCAGCTACACCTTCTCCCAGACCAATAACGTTTCACCGTTCAACTATGCCCTGACCTACAGCCAGACCGGCCAGCAGGTTCCGGAGACCACCGGGCTCGTGAATCTGAGTTCCGATCCCTTCGGCCTGCTCAACCTTTTCTAGAAACGCCAGGGCACAGCGCGCGAACCCGGCGGAGGCCGCCATGAAATCCAAGGCAATCCCGCACATGATCCTGGCCGTGATCCTGGCCCTTCTGGCCGGGGTGCTGACCATCCGGTGGCTGGGGTCCATGCGGGCCGGACCGCAGGTCAAGCCCAAGGCCGAGGTCCGCAAGGTCGACGTGGTGGTGGCTGCCCGTCCCATTCCCAAGGGCGCCCGGCTGGATGCCGCCATGGTGCGGCTTAAGCCCTACGAGGCCGAAGCCGTGCCCATGGGGGCCATGCTCGCCCTGGCCGAGGCCGAGGGCCGGGTCAGCTCCCGGGACATCTCCCAGGACGATCCCATAACCCCGGACAAGCTTTTGTCCAAGGGAGCGGCCCGGGCCGGCCTGGACCTGTCGGTGGAGCCGGGCAAGCGGGCTTTGACCGTCAAGGGCACCAAGATCATGGGAACAGGCGGGCTGATCACTCCGGGCAGCCGGGTGGACGTGCTGGTAACCTACAACATTCCCGGCAAAAACGACGAAAAAACGACCAAGGTCATCCTGGAAAACATTCCGGTCCTGACCACGGGCACGGAGATGGAGACGCGCGTGGGCAAGGACGGCCGCGAGGAACTGGCCAACACCGACTTTTTCACCCTCATGGTCACGCCCGAGGAGGCCGAGCGCCTGGCCCTGGCCTCGGACCAGGGCAGCATGCATTTCGCCCTGCGCAAGCCCGGCGACGAGGACGTGGTGGTGACCGCCGGCGCGGACGTGGCCCGAAGCCTCGAAGCCTATGCCGCGGCCGAGCCCGCCAAGGCGCAGCCGGCTGCGGCCGTTGCCGAGGATGCCGGCTATACCGTGGAAACCATCCGGGGCACGGAGCGGGAGCGGGCCAAGCTCGACATCCCGGCCACCCAGGCGCTGGAGGAGAAACGCAATGCGCAGCCGTAGACCCTCTTGCCTGCTGGCGCGGCTTGTGGCCTGGGTCCTGATGCTGGTGCTGCTGCCGGCCTCTCCGGCCGTCTCGGGCGTGGTCGCCCCGATGTCGGTGCGCTCCGCGCCCAGGCTCTCCCTGACCATCGGCAAGTCCATCATTCTTCAAAGCGACGTGGACATTTCCCGGGTCTCCGTGGCCCAGCCCGAAATCGCGGATTTCGTGCTGCTCTCGCCCCGCCAGATCTACGTCACCGGCCGGGCTCCGGGGCTGACCAACCTCACCCTGTGGGATAAGGGCGACAAGATCCGCACGGTCTACGACCTGGACGTGGCCCCGGACGTCTCGCGCTTAAAACGCATGATCCACGAGGTCATGGCCGACGAGACCGGCATCGAGGTCATGGCCACCCAGGATTCCATCACCCTTTCGGGATCGGTCCGCTCCGCCGAAAACGTGAAAAAGGCCCTGTCCCTGGCCGAGGTCTATGCGCCCAAGAAGGTGGTCAACCTGCTTTCCGTGGGCGGCGTGCAGCAGGTCATGCTCGAGGTCCGGGTGGCCGAGATGTCCAAGAAGGTCGTGGAGAACATGGGCATCAACCTCAACGCCATCGGGGAAGGCAACTTCGTCTACACCCTGCTCGGCGGCCTTTCTTCCATTGCCCCCACCATGTTCGACGCCTATTCGCCGACGCGGCAGTACTTCTACGTCCAAAGCAGCAGCGGCGGCGGCGTGCAACTGCCGCTGCAACAGTTCATGTCCAAGGAGTTCAATCCGCCCACCACCCAGAACACGGCCTCCATTTCCTCCTCCTATGCTCCGGGAAACTTGAGCCAAAGCACCGCCACCGGAGCCTTTCGCTTCAATACCAACTGGGGGGGACTGGGCAACACCACCTGGACCACGGTCATCAACATGCTCAAGGAAAACGGCCTGGCCAAGATCCTGGCCGAGCCCAACCTGGTGTGCATAAACGGCCAGACCGCCAATTTCCTGGCCGGCGGCGAAATCCCGGTGCCCGTGCCTTCGGGCCTGGGCACGGTGGGCATCGAATGGAAGAAGTTCGGCGTGCAGCTCAAGTTCACGCCCACCCTGGTCGGCGACCGCATCAGCCTCCAGGTCAACCCCGAAGTGTCCGACCTGGACTACTCCAATGCCGTTCAGGTCCAGGGCTTTACCATCCCGGCCATCACGTCGCGGGCCACGGCCACCACCGTGGAGCTCAAGGACGGCCAGAGCTTCGCCATTGCCGGCATGCTCAAGGACAACACGCGCAGCATTGCCGACAAGTACCCGATCCTGGGCGACATTCCGGTGCTCGGCAACCTGTTTAAGAGCTCCGCCTACCAAAAGGACCAGACCGAACTGGTGATCATCATCACCCCGCATCTGGCCAAGCCCTTGGATAAAAACGCCATCCAGCTGCCCACGGACATGGCTCACGAGACCGACGACCTGGAGTTTTTCCTGGGCATCACCCGGGACGGCAATCCCAAGGCCAAAACCGTGGCCGGTCTGGCCGTTGGCACGGCCGAACTGGACGGCGATTTCGGCCATGCCGTGCCGGTGGCTGCCGTGGAACGGCCGCTTACCCAGTAGGCGGCGGGCAAGGAGGCCGGACATGAAGACGCGCGCGATGGCTGTGGCGATGCTGCTGGCTCTGGCCGGCCTTGGGGCCGGCTGCCAGGCCGAAAAGCAGCGGACCTGGGATTACGGCCGGTCGTTTCACACGGTGTTCGAAAACCAGAAGCTCAATCCCCAGGCCGGCGACGGCAGTCCGGTCGTGGGCATGGACGGGCAGCGCGCCGCCTCGGCCTATGAACGCTACGTCGCCAAAGCGCCGGCGGAGGCAAAGAAACAGGAAGGCATGTCGCTGACCATCGGCGGAGCCACGGCCTCCCAGTCAGGGCAATAGACAGCCGGGTCCCGATAGGAGAAGTATCGGGACCCGGAAAACAAAGCGCGCAGGCCCCGCCTCGGGAGAGGGGCAGCCCATGGCCATGCAGGACAAACTCACGGTGATCCTGGAGCTCGATGCGCCTGTGGTGCGTCGGGTGTTTGAGGAATGCCTGTCCGAAGACGGCGATTTCGAGGTGCTGGGGGCTGGCGAGGCATTCGCCGACCTGCTGGTGCGCGAAATCCGGCCCGAGGCCGGCGAAGCGGAACTCGAGGCCGTGGCCGAGCGCATGGCCCAGGGCGGGGATCAGGAGATATTCCTCACGGCCGAGGCGTACGACGCCGAAATCCTCATGCGGCTGATGCGCCAGGGCGTGCGGGAATTTTTCCCCCAGCCCGTCAGTCCCGAGGAAGTGCGCATGGCCCTTTGGCGTTTCAAGGAGCGGCGCGCAAGCCAGATGGGCCGCCGGGCCAGCAAACAGGGCCGCATCATCAATGTTTTCGGGGCCAAGGGGGGCGTGGGCACCACGTCCGTGGCCGTCAACCTGGCCGCCTCCTTCCTGTCCCACAAGCCCGGGGCCACCGTGGCCCTCATGGACATGAACCTGCCCTTCGGCGAGGCCCAGCTGTTCCTGGACCTGGTCCCCAAATACCATTGGGGCGAGGTGCTCGGCAACATCGGCCGCCTGGACGCCACCTATCTCATGAGCGTCATGTCCCGCCACGCCTCGGGACTCTACCTCCTGGCCCCGCCGAGCCGGCTGGACGACCTCCAGATGGCTACGCCGGAAAACATTTCCAGGCTGCTGGAACTGATGCGTCAAATATTTGACACGGTGATCATTGACCTCGGCATGTACCTGGATGAAATCACGCTCAAGGTCATGGACATCTCCGACGCCATTGTGCTGGTTTGCGTCCAGAACCTGGCCTGCCTGGCCAATGTGCGGCGTTTTCTCGACAACATCCGCCATGCCGAGACAGGCCTCGAGGAAAAGCTCAGGCTCGTGGTCAACCGCCATCTCGAGGAAAGCGACCTGACGGTCCAGGACATGGAAAAGGCCTTGGGCCTGCCGGTCTTTCGCCGGGTGCCCAACGATTACCAGACCACGCTCTCGGCCATAAACCAGGGCAAGACGCTTCTTTCGGCCGCGCCCAAATCCGCCGTGGCCCGGGCCCTTGGCGACCTGGCCCATGCCTTGGCTCCGGTCGAGGAAGGGGAGCGGAAAAAAGGCCTTTTTGGCCTCAAGCTCTTGACCGGCCGCAAGGGCTGATGCCTGCCGGCCGGATGCTCCCCGGGCCGGAAGCGGGGCGCATCCGCCCCAGGAAGCCCGGGACCGTATGGCAGAGGCCATAAGGAGTCGAAATGGAACGCGGCCGTCCGCTTATGCGCCCCATGTCCCGGTTGGAGGCCCCGGCGGGCGCCCCCCGCAAGGAGCCGGGCATCGGCCTTGACGACTATTACGAGATCAAGACCAGGATTCACGACAGGCTGATCGACCTGATCGACCTGTCCCTGCTGGACACCCTGGACAGCGCGGCCCTGGGGGCCGAGATCGGCAAGCTCGTGGAGCGGCTTTTGCGCGAGGAGTTCGTGCAGACGCCGCTCAATCAGGCCGAGCGGGACCGACTCATCGGCGAGGTCAAGGACGAGATGCTCGGCCTTGGCCCCCTGGAGCCCTTTCTCAAGGACCCCACGGTCAACGACATCCTGGTCAACTCCTACCGCCAGATCTACGTGGAGCGGGCCGGCAAGCTGGTTCTGACCGAGTCGCGCTTCAAGGACAACGGGCATCTCAAAAAGATCATCGACCGCATCGTTTCCCGGGTGGGCCGGCGGGTGGACGAATCGTCGCCCATGGTGGACGCCCGGCTTCCGGACGGCTCCCGCGTCAACGCCATCATCCCGCCCCTGGCCATTGACGGGCCGGCCCTGTCCATCCGCAAGTTCGCCAAGGACAAGCTCACCATCGAGGACCTGATCCGCTTCAAGGCCATGACCCGCGACATTGCCGACGTGCTGCGCGGCATTGTCCTGGCCCGCCTCAATATCCTCATCTCCGGCGGCACCGGCACGGGCAAGACCACCATGCTCAACTGCCTCTCGGGCTTTATCCCCCACGACGAGCGCATTGTCACCGTGGAGGACGCGGCCGAGTTGCAGCTTAAGCAGGAGCACGTGGTGCGTCTGGAATCCCGGCCGCCCAACATCGAGGGCCGGGGCGAGGTCACCCAGCGCGATCTGGTGCGCAACTGCCTGCGCATGCGCCCGGACCGCATCATCGTGGGCGAGGTGCGCGGGGCCGAGGCCCTGGACATGCTCCAGGCCATGAATACCGGCCACGACGGGTCATTGGCCACCATCCACGCCAACTCGCCCCGGGACGCGCTCATGCGCCTGGAAACCCTGGTGGCCATGGCCGGGCTCAACATCTCGCCCCTGTCGCTTAAGCGCTACATTGCCTCGGCCGTGGACGTCATCATCCAGATCGCGCGCTTTTCCGACGGCAGCCGCAAGATGGTGAGCTTTCAGGAACTGACCGGCATGGAAGGCGAGGTCATCACCATGCAGGAGATTTTCGCCTTTGAGCAGCGCGGGGTGACGCCCGACGGCAAGGTCAAGGGCGTTTTCCTGGCCCGGGGCATCCGCCCGAAATTCGCCGTCAAGTTCGAGGCCAAGGGCATCCGCATGGCCGACAACATCTTTGATCCCAGAAACGTGGTGGAGACGTAAGGAGCGGTTCATGTCCCAGAGCCTGCCGCCGCTGCTCTCCCTGGCCCTGATCTTGTCCCTGGTCTACCTGTTCGTGGCCGTGGTCTTTGTGGTGCGGCGTTTGACCGACACCAGCGGCAAGCTGCTGGCCCGGCGCATCGACCAGGTGGCCCAGGGCCAGCGCGCCGGCGGCGAGGACCTGGCCGACATCGTCAAAAAGCACGAGATGAGCGGCCTGCGCTGGCTCGACCTGTTTTTGTCCCGCCACGCCTGGAGCCGGCAAATGGACAAGACCCTGGACCAGGCCGACATCCGGGCGCCGCTTGGCATCTTTGTCCTGCTTTCCCTGGTGTTCGCCGTCACCGGCTTTCTGATCGTGTCCCTGTACGCGCCGAACGCTCTGGTGCGCCTGGCTGCGGCCGCCGCGTTGGGGGCCTTGCCCTTCAAATGGATCGCCATGCGCAAGAAAAAGCGCATGGCCGCCTTTGAGCAGCAGCTTCCCGAGGCCCTGGAGCTGGTGGGGCGGGCGCTTAAGGCCGGACATACCTTTTCCAGCGGCATGGGCATGGTGGTGAGCGAATTCGGCGATCCCATCCGGGGCGAGTTCCAGAAGACCATGGACGAAATCAATTTCGGCGTGGGCGTCACCATGGCCCTGGACAACCTCATGGACCGCGTGGATTGTCCGGACCTGAACTTCTTCGTGGTCTCGGTGAAAATCCAGAACGAGACCGGCGGCAACCTGGCCGAGATCGTGGAGAATATCGCCCGCCTGATTCGCGAGCGCTTCAAGCTCAAGGGCCGCATTCGGACGCTGTCGGCCGAGGGGCGCATGGCGGCCTGGGTCCTGAC
Source organism: uncultured Desulfovibrionaceae bacterium (assembly GCA_964490985.1). Lineage (GTDB taxonomy): Bacteria > Desulfobacterota > Desulfovibrionia > Desulfovibrionales > Desulfovibrionaceae > Solidesulfovibrio. Next base: position 15,994 of record CAZBER010000051.1, read on the forward strand.
GCTTTTGCCTTTCGGGGTGTGCGGGGCTATTCAATTGTTGAATCCCGAATACTTGGGCCTCCTTTTCACCCACCCCATCGGCCGCTTCCTCTCCTATCTGGTCCTGGGCATGATGACCATGGGCGTTTTGGTTATCCGGAAAATGATCCGAATCGAGGTTTAGGCGGGGCTTCCATGCAAATCGTCATCATCGCTTTTCTGGTGGCTGCAAGCGTGGGCCTGTTCGCCTATGCCGCGGCCTCCCTGCGGGAGGACCGCCGCAAGCGCCGGGAAGTTCTGGACCGGGCCATAGGCGTAGTTCAGGCGGCTCCGGCTCTCGGCCGTCCGGGCCTGGTCGGCTGGCTGTCCGGCGTGGCCCAGAATCTGGCCACCCGCTTCGGCGAGGCCGTCAAGCCCAAGGAGGCCAAGGAGCTCACCAAGAGCCGGGCCGCCTTGACCCATGCCGGCTTCCGGCACCCCAAGGCCCTGGAAATCTACTGGGGCATCAAGGCCGGCGCGGCTGCGGTGGGGCTGGTAATCGGCCTGCTGGCGGCCCTCAGCGGCCGTCTGCCGGGACAGTACAAGATGATGGTCGCCCTGGGCTGCATGGCCGTGGGCTTTTATCTGCCCGGCTTTTTCCTCGACGCCCGGGTGAAAAAACGCCAGAAGGCCATTCAGCACGGCCTGCCCGACGCCCTGGACCTGCTGGTGGTGTGCGTGGAGGCGGGCATGGGCCTGGATGCGGCCATTTACCGGGTGTGCCTGGAACTGGCCGTCAAGGAGCCGATCTTAAGCGGCGAGCTGCGCCTCCTCACCCTGGAGCTGCGGGCCGGCAAATCCCGGCGCGAGGCGCTGCGCAACCTGTCGGCCCGGGTCGGTCTGGAGGATATGGGCAGCCTGGTGGCCATGCTGATCCAGGCCGACATGTTCGGCACCTCCATTGCCCAGACCCTTCGGGTCTACGCCGACGCCATGCGCACCAAGCGCTTTCAGCTGGCCGAGGAGCTGGCCGCCAAGCTGCCGGTCAAGCTGCTTTTCCCGCTGGTGTTTTTCATCTTTCCCACCCTTTTGATCGTCATCCTGGGGCCGGCGGGCATCCGCCTCATGCAGATGTTCGGTTCCGTCAACAAATAGCGTCGCGCTCGGGAATCTTCCGCACGGCACGGCAGGGATGGGGAAAGGAACATGGCCGGCGACATGATGCGTTCCGTCCGGGAGATGCAGGGCAGGCAGCAGGAAGTCCTTGACGCCGTTTCCGGAACCGGCCAGGGGGCTGCCAAAACGGTCCACGATCTCAAGGCCTTTTTCACCAGCCCCGACAACCTGATCGCCCTGGCCGTGTGCCTGGCGGCCGTCATCGGGCTGTACCGGCTGCTGCGCTCGGAAAACATCATTCCCCGCTACCGGGTGGCCTCGGGCAACATGCTGTCGGGCTTCCTGGCCCGCCGCCTGGCCTTGCGCCTCATGGTCCTGCTGACGCTTTTCGCCTTGGGCCTGGCCTTGGCCGCAGGACACGCCGGCGGGCTTCTCGAATCCCTCAAAAGCCTTTTTTGAGGCCCTTCCGGGAGCCGCCGCTATTCCTGGACGCTGGTTCCGAGCTGCTGATCCATGGCTTTCTTGATGCGCTCGCGCGCGGCCGCCACCTCCGGATCCGAACCCATCTGGTCGCCGGCCACCTCGGCTTCCCCGGCGTCGGCGAATCCGGCCGCCTTGGCCAGGGCATTGGCCTTGTCCTGAAGCTCCTGGGAATTGCCCACAGCCAGTTTGGCGTAGTCAGGAGATTCGATAAGCGCCAGGGAACTCTGGTAGTATTGCAGCAGGGCCTGCTTGGAGGCGGCCCTGGCCGGCAGGGCCAGGCAGCACAGGACCAGACAGGCGGCGGCGACGGCAACGGTGGCGGCGGTTCGTTTCATGGCAGACCTCTTTTGCGGCGTGCGGGCGTCTCGTCTTGCGGCCGGGAGCTAGTCGCACGGCACCCAGGGTTCGTTGACCTTGCGTTCGAACAGGGACAGGGGCACCTCTCCTAGAAGCGGTCCCACCAGGGGCGTTATGGGCTGGTAGGTGTAATCCAGGCGCACCTCCATGAGCTGGCAGGCGTCTCCGGCGTTGCCGGCCAGGGGCGTGGCGGCCGGGTTGTTGCCGGGAAAGGCGCTGATGGTGATGCTGGGGGCCGGGGCGGGAATGGCGGCCAGGGCGTTTTGGGTGGCGTTGGTGATGACCGCCATGCGCGTGCCGTCCAGGGCCCCCTCGCCGGTGATGGCCGTGCGCGCCCCTACTTCGGCGGCGTTTTTGAGGGTGATCTGGATGCGGATCAGGTTGCCCAGCTCGATGATGCCGAACAGGAAAAGCAGCAGCACGGGCAGCACCAGGGCCAACTCCACGGCCGTGGCCCCCCGGCTGTTGCCGGACAGGCCACGGCCGGCTGGAGAGTGTGTAAACGCCATGGCCGGCTCCGTCAGTGTCGTGTCCCCGGAAGGAGGGTCGAGAGATTCCCGTGCCAATTCATTTGAACGACTATTTTTCCTTAAAAAATACGGACGTATTTTTTAAGGAACGCAACATTAGTTGGCGCTGCCCGTGGCCTCGGCCTTGGACATGAGGCGCAGGCCCAACTGCTGGCCGATTTTCTTGAAGATGTCCTTGATTTCCGATTCGCTGGGCGCGTTGTAATAGTGTTCCGCGTCCGTGGCAATGTACTGCATGAGGCTTTTGTCCGTGGAATCGGAGTCCCCGTAGCGGATGGCGAAGACCTCGATGGCCTGCTCCCGGCCCGCTTCCGGGGCCTTGGCCTTGTCGGCTTCGGCCTTCATGGCGTTGTTGAGTCCGCCGCCATCCACGCAACTGGGAATCGCGGCCAGGGTGGCGCTGGCCGTGGACTGCTTGGTGTAGTCCGACGTGGTGGTCGTGGGTTTGAGCCCTTCGCCGAAATAGGCGTTGGTCCAATACGTGTCGATGGTGTTGGACTGGGATTTGTAGGTGCCGCCGCAACGGCCGTCCTCGGTGTCGCCGTCGGTCAGGACGATCATGATCTTGCGGTATTTCTTGTCCGTGCTGGCCTCGCCGTAGGGGGAGGTGAGCACCTTGCGGCCCCACTTGATGCCCTCGGAGATGAGCGTGCCCGAGGTCACCGCCCCGGCCTTGAGGGAGGAGATGGTGTTGAGAATGGCGGAGCGGTCCGTGGACAGGCCCCGCACCGGGGACATGCCCGAGCAGGTCTTGTCCTGGCTGGTGCTCACGCTGCTGCTGATGCTGTAGCCGGTAAAAGGCGACTTGGTGTACTCGGTCTTGAGCCTGCCGTTGTTGAGGGTGCCGTTGGCATTGCGGCAGCCTACGCCCACGCCGTCCGGGTCCGGTTGCACGGGGTCGTTGCCGTCGATGCGCACCTTGCCCTGGAAGGGGACCAGGGCCACCTTGGAGGAGGGTGCCCCGCCTTCGGGCATGACCAGCTTGACCATGTCCGTGGCCGCGGATTTGACGTTGTCGATGGGCGTGCCTTTCATGGAGCCGGTGGTGTCGAGCACCAGGGCGATTTCCAGGTTGTTGAACCCGGCGCAGGCCGAGGCGGTCACGGTCTCCTGGTTGATGCCCACCACCTTCATGAGGGTCATATCCACCTTGGACGCGGCTTCCACGCACACGCTGCGGGTCTGGCCGCCGGCGGCAATGGAAAGCGTTTCGGCCGACGGATCGTTGGTGGTCAGCAGGGTGGTGGCGGCCTCGGCCACTGTGCCGTTGCTCACGTCCGGGTCGTAGGGCAACTGCATGCTGCCGGCCAGGGCCGCGGCGTCCACGGCGTTTTGCAGCTTGGAGCGGGCCACGTAGATCTGGCCCAGGTCAACGGCCAGCCCGGCCCCGGCAATGACCGCGGGCAGGGCCACGGCGACCATCACGGCCGAGGCGCCGCGCGCGTCCCTAAGGCAGGGCCATGCTGTAATCGACCGAAAGCACCAGCGGATGGCCGTCAAGCATGCTCGAAAGGCCGTCCTGGGAGGAAAAAAGCGGGGTGTAGGCATGGTCCACCTTCACTTCCACGGTTTTGCTGGTGGCGTCGACCTGGTTCACCGCCACCGAGACATCGGGAACATTGGCGTTAAAGGCGCTGTTGTCGCTTTTGAGCAGGTTCTGCACGAAATCCTTGACTCCGGCGGTGTCCCCCTGCTGGCGCATGGTCATGCGCGCCCCTTCCTTGGCCGCGCTTTGCAACTGCGAATACTGGAGCAGGGCGTTGGACCCCTCCATCACGATCAGGAGCAGGGGCATCAGAATGAGCATGGCCAGGGCCGCTTCCATGGCGGCTGTCCCGCGCTGGTCGCCTGTGTGCTTTTTCATGGCGGATTTCCCGGCGTCCGCGGTCCAAGGGCCGCATCCTTTGGGTTTCCCCCTATGTTGAAAGAAACGTGCCAAAAGGGAAGATATGGCGCTTCCTGGTTTGTCTTCAAAAATGAGGCGTTATTCCAATGAAGTGGCTGGCGACTCCAGGTCCATTGCCGATCCGGCCGGCGCATCTGTTCTACTGGAAGTGGATCGGCCGGCCGGCCGATCCACCCGGCGTGGAAGTAGCCTTTTTCCGGGCATATTTACCCCCCTGGCCGGCTCTGGTAGGGTTGGCGCGACCATGCAGGGGAGGGGAGCGTGAAAGGCGCAGTTCGGGCGGCCGCGGCCGCAGTGGCGTTGACGGTCTGTCTGGCCGGCGCGATCGTGCTTGGCGGTTGCGGCGGATTTGCCGCCAAGGGCAAGGCCCCGGCCGGCGTGCCTGGCAAATCGAACCAAGCGAGCCAACCAGGGGCCGAGGCCCTGGCGGCCGGGGATGCGGCCCTGGCCCAGGGCGACCGCAACGCGGCCGGCCAGGCCTACACCGCGGCCCTGGCGGCCGGAGCCGACGCGGCCACGGTCCATGCCCGGCTGGGCGATCTCTATCTCGGGGCCGGAGCCGGCGCCCAGGCCCTGGCCGAATACCAGGCCGCGCTCAAGGCCAACGCCCAATATGCCCCGGCTCTGCAAGGGGTGGGGTTTGTCCTGTATCTCGGCGGCAACCAGGCCGCGGCGGCCGAGGCATTGGCCAAGGCCCTGGACCTGGACCCCAGGCTTTCCCGGGCCGCCGCCCTGCTCGGCACCATCGAGAACCGGCAAGGGCGGCCCGAGGCGGCCCTGGCCGTGTTCGACAAGTCCCTGGCCGCAGCCTTTGACCCGGACGTGGAAAACAACCGGGGCATCTCGCTGTTGCTGCTGGGCCGGGCCGAGGATGCCGCCGCCGCCTTTGCCAAGGCCGTGTCCGCCAAAAAGACCGCCAAGTTCACCAACAACCTGGGATTGGCCCTGTGCAAGCTCGGACGCTATGACGAGGCCTATGGCGTGTTCGCCTCCGTGGCCTCGGAATCGGCTGCCCTAAACAACCTCGGCGTGTGCTACATGGAGGCGGGAAATAAGGCCAAGGCCCAGGAATATTTTGAAAAAGCCATAGCCGCCAATCCGAAATTCTACCACAAGGCCCAGGAAAACTTAAGCCGCCTGTCCACGGTGGAGGAGGTCACCCTGCCGGCCCAGGCCCCGCCCCAGCCGGCTCCGGCGTCCGGCCAGCCGGCCCAGCCGGCCTCGATCCAGCCCGCTCCGGTCCAGGCGGCCCCTGTCCAGCCGACTCCCGCGCAGCCCGCGGCCGGGCTCCATCCTTCCTCGGCCGCCGAAAAGGCCGACCGGGCCGAAATGCCGTAAGGCGCGGCCACGTTCATGCAAAAGGAAGCAAGCCTGTCGGCCGACGCCGGTTTTGCCGCGCCCGTGCGCCTGCTGGTGGCTGACGACGAGCCGCGCATCCTGGACCTGTTTACCGAAATCCTGGCCCCCCAGGAGGAAGACCCGCTTACGGGCCTGCTGCCGCCGCGCATCGACGCCGAGGTCCGGTTCGAGCTGACCCTGTGCCGCCAGGGCGAGGAGGCCGTGGCTGCGGTGGAGGCCGCCCTCGGGGACGGCCGGCCCTATGCCGTGGCCTTTCTCGACATACGCATGCCGCCGGGGCGCGGGGGCCTGGCTGCGGCCGAGGCCATCCGCGCCTTGGACCCGTGGATCCAGATCGTGATGGTCACGGCCTTTTCCGACATCGATCCGTCCCACATCGCCAGCCGGGTGCCTCCGGCCGACAAGCTGCTTTACATCCAAAAGCCGTTTCATCCCCAGGAAATCCGCCAGTTCGCGGCCTCGCTCGTGGCCAAGTGGCGGGCCGAGCGGGATTTCGGCATCCTCAAAAGCCGCCTGGAGACCCTGGTCCAGGAGCGCACCGCCGCCCTGGCCAATGCCAACCGCAAGCTCACCCGGGAAATGGAGGAGCGCGAGCGCGTCACCAGGCTCATCGTGGCGGCCAAGCGCGAATGGGAAGGCACGTTCGATTCGGTCCAGGACCTGGTGGTCATCATTGACCGGGAATGCAGGGTGCGTCGCCTGAACCTGGCCATGGCCCACCGCCTGGGCCTGGCTCCCCAGGACGTGGTCGGCCGGGAGTGCGGGTTTGTCTTCGACATGCCGGAGAAGCCCGGGGAGCGGTCCGCGGAAATCCTGGCCATGACCGACGGCCGCTACCATTCCCGGGAGCTGGCCATTGCGAGGCTGCGGGGGGCGTTTCTCATCACGGCCTCGCCCCTGTTCCAGGCCGACGAAGCGCCCATGGGCACGGTGTTCGTGGCCCACGACATCACCGAACGCCGGACCCTGGAGCAGCGGTTGCGCCAGAGCCAGAAGATGGAGGCCATCGGCATTGCCCATGACTTCAACAACATCCTCGGCATCATCATGGGCTTTGCCGAAATGATCGAATCCGAGGCCCCGGCCGAGAGCAACCTAAGCCGCCGGGTGGAGCACATCCTGTCGGCCTGCCGCCGGGCGAGGGACCTGGTGCTGCAAATCCTCACCTTCAGCCGCCAAAACGACCAGGAAGCCAGCCCGCTTCGGGTCGGCCCTTTGGTGAAGGAAACCATGCGGCTTATCCGGGCCACGGTGCCCAACACCATCGCTATCCGCGAAACCATCCGCCCCGGTCGGGACACGGTCCTGGCCGAACCCACCCAGATCCAGCAGATCGTCATGAACCTGTGCGCCAATGCCGCCCATGCCATGCGCGAAACCGGCGGCGTCCTGGAAGTGGGGCTGGAGGCGGTGGACGCCAGGAACTGTGCCTTGCCGGGCGATCCCCGGGCCATGGATTGCCTGCGGCTGTGGGTGAGCGATACCGGCCCGGGCATTGCTCCCGAAATTGCGGAACGCATCTTCGATCCCTTTTTTACCACCAAAAAGCCGGGCGAAGGCACGGGCATGGGGCTTTCGGTGGTCCACGGCATCGTGCGCAAGTACCGGGGGGAGATCAAAGTCAAAAGCGCCCCGGGCCAGGGCGCGGCCTTCGAAGTGTTTTTGCCCCTGGCCGCAGGCGTCCCGGACCGTCTGCCGGACGAGCCGGGGCTGCCGCCCCGGGGCCGGGGCCGGGTGCTTTTCGTGGACGACGAGGAAGCCCTGGCCGCCATCGGCCGGGAGCTGATCGAATCCCTGGGCTACCGGGTCACCGCCGAAACCGACCCCAGCCAGGCCCTGGACCGGCTGCGGGCCGATCCCACGGCCTTTGACCTCATGATCACGGACCAGAACATGCCAGGCCTGACCGGCGTGGACCTGACCCGGGAGGCATTGGCCCTGCGCCCGGATTTTCCGGTCCTCATGCTGACGGGATTCAGCGAGACCATCAACCGGGAAGGGGCCAAAAAGCTCGGCATCCGGGAATTTCTGCTCAAGCCCATCCTCAAGCGGGATCTGGCCGCGGCCATGGACGCGGTTCTTGGCCGCGGGGTCGACACGGGAGGCGGACATGGAGAAGCGTAAGGCGGTGGGCTATGTTTCGGCCGTGGAAGGGGCCGAGGTGATCGGCGTCCTGGACGCGCAGACCGTCGAGGACGTGGGGCTTGGCGACATGGTGGTCATGCGCTCGCCCAAGTCCCTGGTTTTCGGCCTGGTGCGGGCCCTGGAAACCCATGCCCCTTCGGCCGAGCCCGACCCGGCCGACCGCCGCCTGGCCCGCATCGCCCTTTTGGGGGAAAGCTTTGATCCGGACACCGAGGCGTTTTCCTTCCAGCGCGGCGTGTCCGTCAGTCCGCGCCTGGGGGCCAAGGTGCGCCTGGCCGCCACCGAGGACCTGGCCCGCATCTATGCCAGGCCCGCCAAGTCGAGCGTTTTGATCGGGGCCTTGCACCAGGACCCGGACGTGCCGGCCTATGTGGTGGTGGACGATTTTTTGGGCAAGCATTTTGCCGTGCTCGGCACCACGGGCTCGGGCAAGTCCTGCACCGTGGCCGTGCTGCTGCGCTCGGTGCTGGCCGCCCACCAAAACGGGCATATCGTGCTGCTTGACCCCCATGACGAATACGCCTCGGCCTTCGGCGACCTGGCCGAGGTGGTGGCGCCGGACACGCTGTCCCTGCCGTACTGGCTCTTGGACTTCGAGGAGATGGTCCAGGTCTTTTGCAGCTCGGATCGGCCCTACCGGGAGGTGGAGGCCAATATCCTCAAGGAGTGCGTGCTGGCGGCCAAGCGGGAGTACATGCAGGGCGCGGGCATGGGCGAGGACGCGGGCCTGACCATCGACACGCCCACGCCCTACCGTCTGGCCCGGGTGACCGAGCTGCTCAAGGTCGGCATGGGCAAGCTCGACAAGCCGGAAAGCTCCATTCCCTACCTGCGCCTGACCGCCCGGATGGACGCCCTGCGCCGGGACCGGCGATTCGCCTTCATGTTCGGCCAGCTCACCATCGAGGACACCATGGCCCAGGTGCTGGCCCGCTACCTGCGCCTGCCCGCGGCCGGAAAGCCCCTGACCATCTTCAACCTGGCCGGCGTGCCGTCGGAGATCGTGGACGTGGTGGTGTCGGTCCTGTGCCGCCTGATTTTCGACTTTGCCCTGTGGACCGAGCGGGGTCGGGGCGTGCCCGTGCTGCTGGTGTGCGAGGAAGCCCACCGCTACGTGCCCAGGGACACGGCCGCGGCCTTTGGCCCCACCCGCCGGGCCCTGGCCCGCATCGCCAAGGAGGGCCGCAAGTACGGCGTGTCCCTGGGCCTTGTCACCCAGCGGCCCTCGGAGATATCCGAAACCGTGCTGTCCCAGGTCAATACGCTTTTTTCCCTGCGCATGAGCAACGAGCAGGACCAGCTTTTCGTGCGCCGGGCCATGCCGGAAAACGCCGCCGGCCTTCTGGCCGCCCTGCCGGCGCTGCGCACCCAGGAGGCCGTGGTGGTGGGCGAGGGCGTGACCGTGCCCATGCGCATCCGCCTGCGGGACCTTGCCGACGACGAGCGGCCGCGCAGCGACACGGCCCGCTTCTCAAAGGTCTGGGGGGGCGACCGCCACGACCTGGGATTTATCAAGGATACCATCGACCGCTGGCGGCGGCAGATACGCTGACCCGCTTTCTTGTAAAACGCCAACGAAGGGGGTAAGTATCGGACGATTCGCAAAGCAAAGGAGTCCTGGCACATGCATTTTCGTACGCCGATTATGGCCCTGGCCCTGGTCGGCATCCTGATCGGAGCGGCCCGGGCCGCCGGTCCCAAGATCGTCACCGCTCCCTCGCCGGAGTCGGAACTGCACGGCCTGCCCGATCCCGTGGCCGCGGCCAAGCGCGACGCGGCCCTGCACCAGGCCGGGCACCGTTTTGTTTCCCAAAAGCCCGTGGCCTGCCGCTACCCGGCCGTCATTGCCGACGCCAGGCTTCTCGGCTGGATCAACACCTACAGCAAACGGAACAACCTCGACCCGCGCCTGGTCTACGCGCTGATCGAACAGGAATCGCGGTTCAATCCCGCCGCCGTCTCGCCCAAGGGAGCCCAGGGCATCATGCAGATCATGCCCGACACCCAGCGTCTTTTGGGCCTCAGCGATCCGTTTGACCCGGAACGCAACATCGCCGCCGGCACCAAATACTTGAAGGCCATGCTGGACAAGTTCCAGACCGAGGTCATGGCCCTGGCCGCCTACAACGCCGGCCCCGGGGCCGTGGCCAAGCACGGCGGCGTGCCGCCCTACGACGAAACCAAGGATTACGTGCTCAAGGTCGTGGACCGCTATTTCTTCCTGCGCCTGCGCTACCCCGAGGATGGCATCGGCGCGATCCACCAGAAGCTGGCCTCGGGCGAGGAGATAGCCCGGGCCGACCGGAGGAAGCCGTGACCGACGCTCTGTGGCCCGACGAGGAGGCAACGGCCGTAAAACGTGGTGGCGGGCGATGTCCCTGGCCATAACCAGGCTGCGCTCGGGCGGGCTGATCGTCACCTACCGATGCGGCTCGGCCTGCCCCCATTGCCTGTACCGCAGCGGACCGGCCCGGGCGGCGGACTACATCGATCCGGACACGGCGGCGGCCAGCTTCCGCCGGGCCCGGGAGCTGGGCGCGGGCTCCATGCACGTGGGCGGCGGCGAACCCCTGCTCGATCCCTTGGGCCTGGCCGAAGTGCTGGCCGCGGCCGCAGCCGAAAACATGCCCATCGAGTATGTGGAAACCAGCGGCTCCTGGTTCACGGACCTGGCCGAGGCCCGGGACCTCCTGGCCGAACTGCGGGGCCTGGGGATGGCCTCCCTGCTCGTTTCCATAAGTCCCATGCACAATGCCTGCATTCCCCTGCGCCAGACCCTGGGCGTGCTGCGTGCGGCCCGGGAGGCCGGGGTGGGCGTTTTTCCCTGGCAGGAACATTTCCTGGCCGATCTGGAATGCTTTGATCCGGATACGGTCCATCCCTTTGCCCAGTACGTGGCCCGCTTCGGCCCGGGGTATCCGGCCGAGATTTTCAAGCGGACCTGGATTCACCTGGGCGGCCGGGCCTTTGACCTCTTTGCCCCGATCCTCGGCCGCCACCCGGCCTGGGCCATTCTGGACGAGGCCTCCCCGGACTGCGGCCGGGAGCTGGCCGATACCGGCCATTTTCACCTGGATCTGTACGGCGATTACGTGCCTGGGCTGTGTTCCGGGCTGGCGCTGCGGCGCGAGGATCTGGGCCGGGAGCTCGATCCCGAGCGCTATCCGATCCTGTGCACCCTGGCCGAGGCCGGCATCCGGGGGCTTTACGACTATGCCGTGGGGCTCGAGGACTACGTGGAGCGGCCCGAAGGGTATGTGGGCAAGTGCGAGCTGTGCCAGGACATCCGCCGCCACCTGGCCGAGCGCGGCTGGTTCGACTCCACCGAGCTGTCCCCAACGGAGTTTTACGGCGTCTTTTGACCTGCCGCCGCAACAGCCCGTCCCGGGCCGCCGCAATCCCGCCTATGCCGCCCGGCCGGCCCCGCCGTGCCTCCAGTACGGGTTGGCCAAGTCCTCGAAAGCCGACAGGGCCGCCGTGGCTCCGTCGCCCACGGCATTGGCGATCTGCTGGGCTCCGCCGGTGACGTCGCCGGCCGCGTACACGCGCGGAATCGAGGTCCGCTTGGCCCGGTCCGTCTGGATGTAGCCATTGGCGTCCAGGGTCAGGCCCAGCTGTTCGGCCAGCTCGGTATTGGGATTGAGGCCGATGGCCACGAACACGGCATCGGTTTCGAGCTCCCGTTCGGTGCCGTCGGCCACGTTTTTGAGCCGCACCGCCGCCACCTTGTTGTCCTTGCCCACGATCTCCGTGACCACGGCCCCCATCTCCGTCTTGATCCCTTCCCGGGCCACCGAGTCCTGGAGGTGCTTTTCGGCCCGGAACGCGTCGCGGCGGTGGACCACGGTCACGTCCACGCCCAGGTTTCGCAGGTGCAGGGCATCGGTCAGGGCGGTGTTGCCGCCGCCCACCACCACGGCCTTCTTGTCCCGGTAGAGGTAGCCGTCGCAGGTGGCGCAGTAGCTGACGCCAAAGCCGAAATAGCGGTCCTCGCCCGGGATGCCGAGCTTTTTCCAGGCCGCGCCCGTGGCCAGGATGAGGACCTTGGCCACGTACACGGCCTTGTCCGTGTACACCTCGATGAACCGGCCCACCTTGACCTCGGCGATGCCCTCGCCCTCGTGGATGTCGCAGTAGTTGCGGGCCTGGTCGGCGATCATTTCCATGAGCCGCTTGCCCCCGATGTTGGCGAATCCGGGGTAGTTCTCCACCACCGGGGTCACGGTCACCTGGCCGCCGATGACGTTTTTTTCCAGGACCACGGCGGTCATGCCGCTTCGCACCGCGTAGATGGCGGCCGTGAGTCCGGCCGGGCCGGCCCCGGCCACCACCGCGTCCACGGTGTGCACGGCCATGCCCTCGGCCGGGACCACGCCGGCGGCGCGCTGCTCGGCCAGCAGGTCCTCGGCGCTTTTGAGCGTCACCAACTCCACCACGAACCGCTCTTCGGGCAAGAGCCCCATGGAGTTGAAGGTGTCGTTGATCACGGTATGGGGCACCGAGCCGATGTTGAATTTCTCGGCCAGCTCCAGGTGCTGGGAGGTGTCCACGCAGTCGGCCGACACCAGGTCCGGCCGCTCGATGGCGCAGTGGAAGGCATGGGCCACCATGCCCGGACAGTAGGGGCAGGCCGGGTTGACGAAGACCCGAACGTGGCGCTTTTCCTCCAGTTCCTGGAGCAGTTGCCTGGAAATCTGGCTCAAGCCGCTTTGCCCCAGGGACACCCGCATGATGGTTTCCACAAAGGTGCGGGCTTCCTCGCCAAGGGGCGCGCCCAGGTAGCGGATGTGGTATTTTTCCGGGGCAATGAGCAGGGTGGGGGAGAAATCCACGCCCAGCTCCCGGGCCTTGTCGCTGTCTACGGGGTGCACTTCGGTGGTGATCTTGGGCGTCAGCTCGGCCAGCTCGGTGGCGAACTGGACCATGAATTCGTTGAACGGGACATTGGCCTTGGGGTCGGTGAAAACGACCAGGGGCACGGTCTCCTTCATGGCCTCGAAAAACTTGGTCAGCTCGGGCAGGCTGTCCTCGGGGATGAGCCGGTGGGGAGCCTTGTCGCGCTTTTTCTTGGCCGCAGGCTTTTCCGTGTCCTCGTTTTTTTCGCGTCCGAAAAGGGCCATGGCCGCTCCTTCGTCTCCGAAGCGTTGAGGAACGATGCCGCCGCATGGGCTGTCAGGGACGGCGCGCCGCGCACCGCGGGCGCTTGGCGGCAGGGGGCACGGCCATCATGTACCTGAACAGGGCCGCCAAGGCAAATGCCGCAAGGGAAACAAACTGCTTTTTCCGTTGCCCGGGATGCAAAATCCGCTACAAGGGAGAAAGGGAAGACGGTTTCCCGGCCTGGGGTGGGCCGGGACAGGCAGGAGGGAAAGCCATGCGGGACGCGCTTGTCACGGCAGCGGTCTTTGTTTTCGCCGCCATCATGCTGCTTTTTCCGGCAGCCTGGGAACCCCTGCCCGAGGCGGAGGCCAAGCGGCTTTTCGGAGAGGACGGCTGATCAGTCCAGGCGAAAGCCGAGCCCGGCCAGCCCCTGTTTGTCCGCTTCCAGGGAGAGCCCGCCCGTAGTCAGATAGCTGCCGACCATGAGCCCGTCGGCTCCGGCGGCCATGGGGGCCAGGGGGTTTTGTCCGAACACCGCTGGCCGGCCGCCGCAGATGCGGATGTGCCGGTCGGGCAGGAAAAAGCGCAGCAGGATCACGATGCGCCGGGCCTCGTCCTGGGACAGCACCGGCCGGTCGGCCAGGGGCGTGCCCGGGATGGGGGAGAGGAAGTTGACCGGAATGGACTCGGCCCCGGCCTCGAGCAGGGTGCGCGCCAGGTCGGCCCGGTCCGTCCAGTCCTCGCCCAGGCCGAAAAGTCCGCCCGAACACAGGGGAATGCCCAGGGCCTTGGCGTCGGAGAGTACGGCCAGATTGTCCTCGAAGCTTCGGGTGGTGCAGATGCGCGGGTAAAAAGCCCGGGACGTCTCCAGGTTGTGGTGGTAGGCGGCCAGGCCCGAAGCCTTGAGCCGGGCCAGGGCGTCCCGGGGCAGCACGCCGAAGGAGGCGTCCGCGGCCATGCCGAGCCTGGCTATGCCGGCCAGGGCCTGGGCCGCCAGGTCCAGATCCCGGTCGCCCAGGACCTTGCCCGAGGCCACCACCCCGAACCGGGGCACGCCGGCTTGCCGCATGGCCTGGGCCGCGGCCACGATGCGCTCCGGGGCCAGGAAGGGGTGCTCCGGCGCGGCCGTGGCATAGTGCCCGGACTGGGCGCAAAAGGCGCAGTCCTCGCCGCAGCGCCCGGATTTGGCGCTTACGATGGCGCAAAGCGAAGCCGTGTTGCCCACCCGAATTTTCCGCACGGCCTGGGCGGCCTGGGCATAGGCCTCAAGCTCCGGTCCCTGGGCCGTGGGCAGGGAGGCCAGCAGGCGCTCCTGGCCGGTGTCGGACAAAAAGCCCCCGCGCAGCAGGGGGCGGGACAGTTCGTCGATCAAGGGGAAAGAAGTCTGCATGGGGGCCTCGGGGAGGAATTCCTACCCCGGAAGTTCACTTTAGGCAAGATCCTCGTAACGCGAAACAACAATGCGCGTTATGCTGCAATGCCCTGAATCCATAGGGGTTTCCAAAGGGTGGAACCCTTTGGTCGCCGAAGCAACGGTGTTTCCTGTCAACCCACTAAACTTCCGGGGC
>CAZBER010000052.1:0-14218 GCA_964490985.1 uncultured Desulfovibrionaceae bacterium
GGATGCGGGCCATACCGTGGCCATGGTGGGGGACGGCATCAACGATTCCCCGGCCCTGTCCGCCGCCAATGTGGGCATTGCCCCGCGCCACGGAGCCGACATCGCCCAGGCCGCCGCCGACATTCTCCTGGCCGAGGGCAGGCTCGACAGCGTTGTCATGCTGCGCGATCTGTCCCAGGGGCTCAGCACCCGCCTCAAAACCAATTTCCGCACCATCTGCCTGGTCAATTCCATCATCCTGGGCCTGGGACTTTTCGGCCGGATCACGCCCGGCATCTCGGCCCTGGCTCACAACCTGGCCACTGTGGGCGTGGCCCTGGCCAGCCTGCGTCCTTACCTGCCCGCCAAACTCGAAATCGGAGGCCCCGTCCATGATCGCCAGCCGAATTGAAGGCCGCATCCGCTTCCGCCATCCCGCCCTGCAAAGCCGGGAACTGCTGGAGGCCGTGACCGGCCAACTGGCCGCCATTCCCGGCATCACCGGCCTGGAAGCCAATCCGCGCACCGGCAGTCTGCTGGTGACCCACGACGCCACCATCGCCACCGATGATTTGGTGGCCATGGCCGAAGCCCTGGCCCTGACCCAGAGCCAAGCCCCGGCCCAGCCCGACCGCCCGGCCAGCCGCGCCTCCAGGGCCCGCCTCAAGCGCCGCACCCAGAAGATCGGCATGGCCACGGCCCTGACCGCCACCCTGGCCACGGGCCTGGCCGACATCAAGGCCGCCCACCTTTTGGCCGCCCTGGCCTTCACCGGCCTGGCCGCCTGGCATGTCACCGCCTACCGCCGCCGCTTCCTGGCCTGAAGCGCTGCTTTTGCCTTTGGATATGTCCATGCTCAAAAGTCCCCTGCTCGATGCCCCCGGCGACCTGGGAGCCTTCCTGATCCAGACGCGGCATCAGGCCCAGACCGCGGTGACCACCCTGGTGCACCAGCTGGCCGAATCCCTGGGCAAGGCCATTGACGCCAAGGATCCCCACACCCAGGCCCATTCCGAGGAAGTGGCCGTGGTGGCCAAGGCCCTGGGCATGGGCCTTGGCCTCGGCCGCCAGGCGGCCGAGTGCGTCCATGTGGCCGGGCACCTGCACGACATCGGCAAGATCGGCGTGCCCGACGCCGTGCTGTGCAAGCCCGGCGCCCTGAATGCGGCCGAGTGGGAGCGCATGAAAGCCCATCCGGCCATGGGCGCGGACATCCTGGCTCCCCTGTCCTGCCTGGCCGAAACCGGCGTGGTGGAAATGGTGCGGGCCCATCACGAACGCTTCGACGGCCGGGGCTATCCCCTGGGCCTTGGCGGCCAGGACATTCCCCTGGGCGCCCGGATCATTGCCGTGGCCGACAGCCTCTCGGCCATGCTCCAGGCCCGGCCCTACCGGCCGGCCATGGATTTCGAGGACGCGGCCCGGGAGATTGTGCGCTGCGCCGGCACCCAGTTCGATCCCCAGGTGGTGGAGGCCTTTGTCGGCATCCGGACGGAACTCCATGTTCTGACCCGGTCCTTCCGACGCGGGACGGTCGCGGCCTGACCCATGGGGTCTCGATGCGCAGCGAGGCAGGGATGTCCCAGGAGTCAGACATGAAAAGCGCCACCGCCACATCCGAGACCATGGCCGCCACCCCGTCCAGGGCGCGCCGCCCTGCCGGAAAACGGCTTTCGACCCGCCTGGCCGCCCTTTTCACGCCTGTGGGCGTCACGGCCCGCCTGCGCCTGGCCCTGTTCGCGCTGCTGGCCCTGCCGCCGGCCGCAATGCTGTATCTGCTGGAACGGGGCACCACGGCCGACCCGGGCCGCCAGTCGGAGCAGCTGTTGGCCCTGTGGCTGGCCCTGGCCCTGATCATGCTCAAGCCCGTCTCCACCCTGGTGGCCCGGTTCGTGGCTTTGGGGGAAATCAAGGCCATCAACGCCTTTTGCGCGGCCCTGCGCCGAGGGGAATACGCCCGTCGTCTGCCTCTGCCGCCCCAGGGCGACGACGAGCACGAAATCCTGTGCCTGAAGCGCGACCTCAACTGGATGGCCCACAACTTCGAGGCCCGGGAAACCTGGCTTCGGGCCATGCTGGAGGAGACCCATCAGCGCAAACGGCTGTTCGAGGACCTCTCGCGCACCGACTCCCTGACCGGCCTGTCCAACCGCCGCCATTTCGACGCCACGGTGCCGGGCATGGTCGAGGAGGCCGCCGCCTCGGGCGCGCCCCTGGCCCTGCTCCTGGTGGATTGCGACGCGTTCAAGGCCGTCAACGACCGCTTCGGCCACCCTGCCGGCGACGCGGTCCTGGCCGTCATGGGCCGGGTGCTACGGGAATCCGTGCGCGATGCCCTGGATGCGGCCTTTCGTCTGGGCGGCGACGAATTTGCCGTGGTCCTGCCCCATCAGGGCCTGGCCACGGCCAGCCGGGTGGCCGAGCGCATCCGGCAACGCTTTGCCGCCTCCAATCCCCACCAGGCCACGGCCAGCATCGGTGTGGCCTGCCTGGATACGGCCCTGGACGCCACGCCCCGTACGGCTTCCCTGCTGTCCCGGTGCGACGCGGCCCTGTACCGGGCCAAGGCCGACGGCGGCAACCGGGTGATTACGGCCGAGGCCCCGGCAGCCCCATTAGTTGAGAATGAAAATTAAGATCATACTTGCGTGAAGGAGAATCCCATGCCTCAAGCCCTGTGCCTGCGCCGTCTGCGCGTCAACCAGAGAGCCTGCATCCGTTCCATCGCCGCCGAAGGAGAACTCGGCCGACGCATCCGCGACCTGGGCCTGGTGCCCGGCACGGAAATCATCGTGGTGGGCAGGGCCCCGCTGCGCGATCCCGTGGCCCTGCGGCTGCGGGATTTCACCCTGACCATGCGCAACAACGAAGCCGACCACGTTCTGGTCGACACGGAGGAATAAGACATGTCGTCCGCGTTCACTTTTGCCCTGGCCGGCAACCCCAATTGCGGCAAGACCACCATGTTCAACGCCCTGACCGGGGCGCGCCAGCATGTGGGCAACTACCCCGGCGTCACCGTGGAAAAACGCGAGGGCCGCTTTACCGTCGGCAACCGCGAACTGCACGTGGTGGACTTGCCGGGCATGTATTCCCTGACGGCGTACAGCGCCGACGAATTGGCCGCCCGGGCCTTTCTGGTGGATGAGCGGCCGAGCTGCGTCATCGACGTGGTGGACGCGGGCACCCTGGAGCGCAGCCTGTATTTGTCCGTGCAGTTTCTGGAACTGGGCGTGCCCCTGGTCTTGGCCCTCAACATGATGGACGAGGTGCGCCGCCGGGGCATGGTCCTGGATACGAAGCTGCTCTCCACCCTGCTCGGCGTGCCCGTGGTGGAGACCGTGGCCCGGATCGGCGAGGGCAAGGAAGACCTGGTGCGCGAGGCCGTAAGCTTTGCCGAGAAGCGCCGGGGCAGCTGGAAACCGCTGGTGCTTTCCTACGGTCCGGACATCGACCAGGCCCTTTTGCGCATGGAGGCCGCCATCGAGGCCGACCGGTTCCTCACGGACCGGTTCCCGGCCCGCTGGCTGGCCCTCAAGTACCTGGAGAACGACGAGGACGTCATCCGCCTGGGCCGGGCCACGGGCCCCACGTCCGCCACGCTGGAAGAAATCGCGGCCAAGGTGTCCCGGCACATCAAGGACACGCTCGGCACCTATCCCGAGGCCGTCATCTCCGACCACCGCTACGGCTACATCGCCTCCCTGCTCAAGCAGGGAGTGCTCAAGAAAGACGCCTCCAGGGACCGCATCGCCCTGTCCGACAAGGTGGACCGGGTGCTGACCCACGCCATCCTGGGGCCGGTGATCATGCTGGCCGTGCTCTACGTCATGTTCCAGATCACCTTCGAAGTGGGCAAGTTCCCCATGGACTGGCTCGAGGCCGGCTTTACCGCCCTGAGCGGCGTGGTTTCCGACGCCCTGCCCGACGGCATGCTGCGCTCGCTGCTGGTTTCCGGCATCATTGCCGGCGTGGGCGGGGTGCTCGGGTTCGTGCCGCTGATCATCATCATGTTCTTCCAGCTCTCGTTCCTGGAAGACCTGGGCTACATGGCCCGCATGGCCTACATGCTCGACCGGGTGTTCCGGGCTTTCGGCCTGCACGGCGGCTCGGTCATGCCCTTTATCATTGCCGGCGGCATTCCCGGCGGCTGCGCCGTGCCCGGGGTCATGGCCGCCCGGACCCTGCGCAGTCCCAAGGAGCGCCTGGCCACCATTTTAAGCGCCCCGTTCATGGCTTGCGGCGCCAAGATTCCGGTCTTTCTCCTGTTGATTGCCGCCTTTTTCCCGCAAAAGGCCGGCATGGTCATGTTCGGCATCACCCTGGCCTCCTGGGCCGCCGCCCTGCTCATTGCCCGGCTGTGGCGCTCCACGGTGATCATCGGCGCGTCCACGCCCTTTATCATGGAACTGCCGCCCTACCGGATGCCCACCTTCCGGGGCCTTTGCATCCACACGGGCGAGCGCGCCTGGCAGTACATCAAAAAGGCCGGCACGGTCATCCTGGCCATTTCCATCCTCATGTGGGCGGCCATGACCTTCCCGGGCCTGCCCGAGGATCAGGTGGCCGCCTTTGACGCCGAGCGCGCCGCGATCACGGCCCAGAAGGAGGCCGCCAAGGCGGCCGAGGCCGAACAACCCGGCGCTGCCGCGGACGAAGCCGGCGAAAAGGCCGCTCCGGCCGGCGAAGCCGGCGAGCAGGCCGCCGCCCCGGCCGACCAGGCTGGTGAGGAGGCCAAGGCTCCGGCCGACGCCGAAAAGGCCCAGGCCGACCAGGCCGGCACCGCGGAAAAAGCCGAAGGCGAGGCCGAGGAGCCGGAAGACCCCTGGCAGGCCAAGCTCGACGACATCGACAACCGCCAGGCCGAGGAGGCGCTCAAGAATTCCGTGGCCGGCCGCCTGGGCGTGGCCCTGGAAGGGATCAGCCAGCTTGCCGGCTTTGACTGGCGCGTCAACATCGCGCTGATTGGCGGCGTGGCCGCCAAGGAAGTGGTGGTCTCCACCCTGGGCACGGCCTATGCCCTGGGCGAGGTGGACCCCGAGGAGACCGGCTCCTTGTCCAGCCAGATCGCCGCGGACCCGGCCTTTTCTCCCCTGGTGGCCCTGTCCCTGATCGCCTTCACCATCCTCTACGCCCCCTGCTTCGTCACCGTGGTGACCATGGCCAAGGAGGCGTCGTGGAAATGGGCCGGCTTCGCCGTGGTGGCCAATACCCTGCTGGGGTTCGCGGTGGCCGTGGCCATCTACCAGATCGGACGGGCGTTGTAGGCGCGCCCGTCATGGGCGGGATGGACAGAAACACGTAGCGCGCGATCCGCGGTCTTCCTTTCCTGAAGGGAGGCCGCGGATCGTTTTTTTTCAAGGCAGGAAACCCCAACCAGGAGTTGGCCATGCGACGGTGGAGCGCTTTTTGTTTGGTTCTGGCGGTGCTGGCCGGCCTGACCGGCCAAGCCAAAGCCGCTCAGGTGACAATGACCGGCGACGCCCGGGTCTATGGCCTGTTTTTCGCCAATCGCAATTTCACGGGCTGGGACGAAACCGGCACCCAGACCGAGGACCGCCTCTCCATCTGGCAGCGTCTGCGCGTGCGGGCCGATTTCACGGCCAACGAGACCCTCAAGTTCCGCCTGGGCCTTCGGGTGGACGACGAGGCCTGGGGACACGACTATCTGACGGCCGCCAATCCTCGGGTGGCCATCCAGCCCTACCTCGCCTACCTCCAGTTCACCTGGCCCGGCACGGATATCGAAATCACGGCCGGCTACCAGCCCTTTTCCGTGCCCCAGAGCCCGGTCTTCTACGACAGTATCGTACTGGCCGCGGATGACGGCGACCAGGCCAGCGCCGCCCTGTTCGTGCGCGCTCCCCTGGTCGGCGACGCCCTGGCCCTGGAGGCGGCCTTTGCCCGGCTGCTGGCGGCCAACCGCACCTACCAGCCCGACACCACCCAGCATGGCGGCAATTTCGACGTCTACCGCCTGGCCCTGCCCGTAAAAATCGAGGGCCTGGAGGCCGTGCCCTGGGGCCTGGCCGGCGTGTACGGCCAGGCGTCCGATCCCGACGGCCTCTTTGATGCGGGCCTGCGTTCGGGCGGCAGCTACCTGGCCCCCCCAGGCTACAGGCAAAACCAGAATCCCCTGTGGTGGGCCGGCCTGGCCGTTACGGTCTCGGCCCTGGACCCGTTTACGTTCTCTTTCGACGCCATCTACGGCGACGCCGCCGCCCCGGACCACAGCCGCGACCGCCGGCGCGGCTACTTTTTCGACGCCGGCCTCACCTATTCCGGCTTCGAATTCGCCCAGCCCGGCCTGTTCGGCTGGCTGGCCAGCGGCGAGGACGCAAGCCTCGGCAACGGCAGCGAGCGCCTGCCCGTCATTGCCCCCAAATGGGGGCCCGGAACCTCGTTTCTTTTCGATTGCGACCAGGAATTTTCCAATAACAACATGCTCATCGATCCCACGGGCACGTTTGGGGCGGCCGTTACCCTGCGCGAGATCAGCCTGGTGCAGGACCTCAAAAGCCGGCTGACCATGGCCGCCGTGGCCGGCCGAAACAGTCCCGCCGGCCTGCGAAAAGCCCTGGCCGTCAGCGGCGGGCCCGGCCAGTACGTGACCATGGGCCGCAACTTGGCCGAGGGCGAATGGGTGCTGGGACTCAATTTCGACCACACCTATCTGATAAGCGACGCCCTGGCCCTGACCTTGCAAACCGGATTCGCTTCGCCACAGGGGCTTCGGACCAGCATCTGGAGCCACCGTTTCACCCAGGCCGCCGAGGATGCCTGGATGGCCGCCCTGGGCCTGACCTACGCCTTTTAAGCCGCAGCCACGTCCGTTGCAGAAGCCCTTGGGCCAGGCGGCGTTGCCGCCTGGCCCGGGGTAGACGTGCTGCCGGATTGCGGCCGGCACACATGCGCCGCCTGTTTAAAAAATACAAACACGTTTTCATGACCAAAGAATAATTATAAATTATCTTCCTCGATCCGTTTTCGGAGCCTGCTGCGGCCAATCGGCTCGTTCGTTGAAAAACAATAATGGGTTCGGCGTGTTGCAAGGCAAATTCGTTGTGGCCCAAAGCCGTGTTCACTCTGGCCGGACGCTGCGCTGCTTTTTGCATAAGCCTGGGCTGAATGGTGCGGACACCACACCGACCCGCCGCGAAACCGGTTCGGACAGGCGGCACGAAACAGCTCCGCAACGGATGCTCCATGCGAAAAAGACCCTTCCCAGCCAGGCCGCATCGATTTCAGGCCACGGCGCTTCGGCGGTTGGCCCTGGCGGCTGTCCTGACCCTGGGCGCGCTGTGGTCCGCCACGCCCTGTCCGGCCCAGGCCCCGCCTCCGGCCGAGACGCCGCCGCCCCAGAACCAGGTGGCCGACAACCAGAAATCCATCAGCATCAATTTCGACAGCGTGGATCTGCGGGCGTTCATCAAATACATCAGCCAGGTCACGGGCAAGAATTTCGTCATCGATGACGCGGTCAAAGGCACGGTCACGGTCATCTCGCCCCAACCCCTAAGCCTTGACGAGGTGTACCGGGTCTTCGAGTCCGTGCTGGAGGTCAACGGCTATACCGCCTTGCCCACGGAAAATTTCGTCAAGATCGTGCCGGCCAAGACCAGCCGGTCGCGCAGCATGCCCCTGGTCGAGGGCAAGCAGGCCGAGCGCTCCCCCGAGGACCGCATGGTCACCCAGGTCGTGCCCCTGCAAAACATCCGCTCCCCGGAACTGCGCAAGGTCCTGGCTCCGCTGGTGTCCCCGGACGGGCTCATTGCCGACTACGCGGACACCAATTCCCTGATCATCGCCGACTACCGGCCCAACATCCAGCGCGTCATCGGCATCATCAACCAGCTCGACCTGCCCTCGGCCAAGACCTCCCTGTACCTGTTCCCCCTCAAGCACGCCTCGGCCTCCAAGCTGGCCCAGAAGATCGAAAAGCTCCTGTCCCAGGAGACCCGCAAGGAAGGCGGAGGCGGCGGCTCCCGGTTCAACGTGGTGCCCGAGGAACGCACCAATTCCCTGATTGTCATGGCCGAGCCGGAATACGTGGGCCAGATCAAGACCCTGCTCCTCAAGCTCGACGTGCCCAACCGGGTGGAACAGGGCAATCTGCGCGTCTACAAGCTGCAACATGCCGACGCCGAGAACCTGAGCAAGGTGTTAAACGAACTCTTCACCAAGGGCGCGTCGGCCGGCGGCGCCGACGCCAACAAGGCGCCGGCCATTTCCGCCTCGTTTAATTTCGTGGCCGACAAGACCACCAACAGCCTGCTGGTTACGGCCTCGCCCGAGGACTTCGCCTTTGTGGACCAGGTGATCAAAAAGCTCGATACCCCGCGCAAGCAGGTTTACGTGGAAGCGCTGATTATGGAAGTGACCACGGACAAGTCCGTGTCCTTCGGCGTCAAC
Organism: uncultured Desulfovibrionaceae bacterium; assembly: GCA_964490985.1. Classification (GTDB taxonomy): domain Bacteria; phylum Desulfobacterota; class Desulfovibrionia; order Desulfovibrionales; family Desulfovibrionaceae; genus Solidesulfovibrio. The sequence goes on from CAZBER010000052.1 coordinate 8,392, forward strand.
ATCAATGTGGCCAACAGGCAAAAGGACCTGGGCGACGGCAAGTACGGCGGGCTGATTTTCGGCTCTTCCAACCCCTCGGGCTACGAATCCCTGTACAATTCTTCCGGGGCCTTCGTGCCGCCGACCGGCGGGTCGCTGGGCGCCCTGGCCTTTCCGGTCAAGATCGGCGAGGTCATTTATTCCAACCTCCAGGCCATGATCAACGCGGCCAAGACCGACAACAGCTTCAACATCATCGCCACGCCCCAGCTCATGACCCTGGACAACGAGGAAGCAACCATTACTGTAGCGGAGAACCGGCCCTACCTGACCAGCCAGGATGTGGGCCAGTCCACCACGGACCGGCCCTACCAGCGTTTCGACTACAAGGACGTGGGCACGACCCTCAAGGTCACGCCCCAGATCAACGAGGGAGAGGCCATCAAGCTGAAAATCAAACAGGAAACCAGCCGCATCGACGACACCGTGACCAAGGAGACCGGCACGCTCCAGCCCACCACCCGCAAGCGCGTCACCGAAACCACGGTCATGTGCCAAAACGGCCAGACCATCGTGCTCTCGGGCCTGATCGGCAAGAGCCGCAACGAGGGCAACAGCAAGGTGCCGGGCCTGGGCGACGTGCCGATTCTGGGCTGGCTTTTCAAAAACAAGAGCGTGGCCGACCAGCGCACCAACCTCTACGTCTTCATCACGCCCCGCATCACCGCCGGGGAAGGCAGCGACGCCATTTTGCACGCCAAACAAATGGAAATCGAACAGCAGATCACCTTTGACGAGGCCGCCTTGTCCACCCCCATCCGCAAGTCCCCCATCCTGTTTGCGGCTGGTGCGGGAAGGTAGCGTGGCGTCCGCAATGTGCACTCGTGCGAAATTGCGGACAAGAGCATAAAAGTATTTTTTTCTTGAAAAAACATGTGCATGTTTTTTCAAGGATGCGCTTGCGGCCGGTGCGGGCAGGTAGCGTGGCGTTCGCAACATTCGTTCATACGAAATTGCGACAACAGCGTAAGGATATTATTTTTTTGAAAAAACATGTACATGTTTTTAAGGGCGCATTTGCGGCCGGAGCGGGCGGGTAGGCTTCATGGTCGGACTCTCCGAGTACGATGGCGAACCCCTGCGGCGCATGCGGGACAAGCTGGCTGCGGCCTTGCGCCGGCCCTTAAGCGTCCTGCCGGGCGTTACGCCGGCCCCTGCCCCCGGTCCCGCGCCAAAGGCCGGGGCCATGCCCCACAAGGCGCTGCTTTTGCCCGTGGCCGAGACCCTGCATCTGTCCATGGCCGCCCTGGAAGAGGCTTTTGTCGATGCCGCCCGGCTGGGGCAAAATCCCATCCGCCGCCTGGTCGAGGTCCACAAGGTGGACGAGGCCCTGTGCTACGACGCCCTAGCCCAGGCCTTGGGCCTGGAATACGTCGATATGGTGCCTTTGTCCGACGAGGACGCCGAACGCCTGCGCCGGCTTCCCTTTGCCTACCTCAAGCGCAACCTGGCCGTGCCGTACGGCGTGGACGGAACCTTGCGCCTGGCCCTGGCCGACCCCTTTGCCCCGGAATTGGTCGACGACATCCGCCGGCTGCTTGGCGTGACCGCAATCACGCCTGTGCTGGCCACGCCCGAGACCATCCTGCAAGCCATCAACCACGCCTTTGGCCAGGCCGAGGCCGATATCCAGCCCATGCTCGACGACGTGAGCCTGGACGAATTCATCGGCCCGCCCCCGGAAAACCTCTCCACCGAGGACCTTCTCGACGAGACCAGCAACGCCCCGGTCATCCGCCTGGTCAACCAACTGCTCACCCAGGCGGTCAAGGACCTGTGCAGCGACATCCACATCGAGCCCTACCAGAACGCGCTCAAAATCCGCTTCCGCCTGGACGGCGTGCTCTACGACATCAAGACCCTGGACAAGCGCTGGCATGCGCCCGTGGTCTCCCACGTGAAAATCCGGGCCAAGCTGGACATTGCCGAACGCCGCCTGCCCCAGGACGGCAGCTTCGACATCCGCCTGGGCAACCGCAACGTGGACATCCGGGTTTCGGTCTTTCCCACCAAGTTCGGCGAACGCCTGGTGCTGCGGCTCCTGGAAAAAAACGCCCGCATCCTGAGCCTCGAAGAACTGGGCCTGTCCCCGGACAACCTGGTGGTGCTCAAAAACCTCGTGTCCCTGCCCCACGGCATCATCCTGGCCACGGGCCCGACCGGCAGCGGCAAGTCCACCACGCTTTACGCCACCATCAACCACATCAATTCCTCGGACAAAAACATCCTCACCATCGAGGACCCCGTGGAATACCAGATCGAGGGCGTGGGCCAGATGCAGGTCAACGCCAAGATCGACCTGACCTTTGCCAATGGCCTGCGCTCCATTTTGCGCCAGGACCCGGACGTCATCCTGGTGGGCGAAATCCGCGACCGGGAAACGGCCCAGATCGCCTGCCAGGCCGCCCTGACCGGGCACCTGGTGTTTTCCACCCTGCACACCAATGACGCGGCCTCGGCCGTGACCCGCATGGTGGACATGGGCATCGAGCCCTACATGGTCTGCTCCGTGGTCCGGGCGCTCATTGCCCAGCGTCTGGTGCGGGTCCTGTGCCAGCGCTGCCGGGAGCCGTTTTCCCCCACCGAGGACGACCTCCTGACCCTGGGCCCGGCCGGCCGCCGGCTCCTGGGCCACACCATCCATCGGGCCAAGGGCTGCCCCCAGTGCATGCACACCGGCTTTCGGGGCCGCACCTCCATCCACGAAATCCTCATCCTGGACGAGGCCATGGCCGACCTGGTGCTCAAGACCTCGGAGTCCGGCCGCATCCGCCAGCTGGCCATGGACCGGGGCATGGTCACCCTGCGCGAGGACGGCATGAAAAAAATCCTGGGTGGCGTCACCACCATCGAGGAAGTCGTCCGGGCCACGGTGGTCTGAGTCCCGCCTCCCCGCCGGGCCGCGTCTTCCGCTTGACGGCCCCGGCCTTTTTGCCTACAGGCAGTTTATATTATAACGATGCAGCGTTGGCTGGCCGTTTTGCGCCGGCGAAAACGTGCTTGACAAATTGTGAACAGGCGTTAACTCGAACCCATGGCAGAACGTCTGGAATCCCCTCTGCGCCGGGAGCAGATCGCGGACGCGGCCCTGGCCATCGTGGTGGCCCAGGGGCTGGGCGCGGTGACCGTGCGCCGGGTGGCCGAAGCCGTGGGCATCTCGGCCGCGGCCCTGTACCGGCATTACAAAAACAAGGCCGACATCCTGCAGGCCGTGCTGGAGGAACACCATGAGCTGCTCATGGCCAACCTCAAAACGGCCCAGGAAGAATCGAAAACCCCCTTGCTGGCCCTGGGCAACCTCTATTCCCGGACCATGGAGCTGGTCGGACGCTACCGGGCTCTGCCCGTGATTTTCCTGTCCGATATGCTGTGGTTCGAGGAAAAGCGCTTAAGCGACCTTAAAATAGAACATCACCGCGTCATGCGCGAGACCCTGACCGAATTGATCCGCCAGGGTCAGGACCAAGGGGAAATCCGCAGCGACATCCGGGCCGAGGAACTGTTCGTCCATTACCTCGGGCTCATTGCCATGCCTGCCCTCATGTGCGCCCGCACTCCCGAGGAAGTGGACATGGCCCGCCAGACCAAAGCCAACTGGGAGTTGTTTGCCCATGCCATCCGGTCGTGATTTTTTTTCGCCCAAAAGTGAACATCCGTTTACGGGCAAGGCCACGCCGGCGCACCGCGCCGCCCAGGGATTTTTCATCCTGGCCGTAACAGCCCTGTGCGTCTTCGACATCCTGCCCCAGGCCCCGGGCCTGGCCCGGGGGGAAGAGCGCCTGCGCGCCATCTATGACCGCTACGGGGACCGCATGCCCATCATCGACAACAAGGGCAGCCTGGCTCTGTATCAGGCCGGCGGCGACGAGTCCTCCCTGGCCTGCGCCGATGTCGTGGGTCCGGGCACCATGGTGGCCCTGGTCTTTGGCCAGTCCAACGCGTCCAACACCGTGGATCCGGGCTACGCCTCCACCCGGCCCGTCTATGCCTGGCAGGCCGGCCGATGCACCAAGGTCCGCGACCCCCTGCCCGGGACCTCCAGCGACCAGGGCAGCTCCTGGTCGCGCCTGGGCGACCGGGTCATTGACAGCGGCCTGTACGACAAGGTGCTTTTCATCGACATTGCCCGGGGCGGCTCCTCCATCCTCAACTGGGGGCCGGGCGGAGACCTGAACGTCCTGCTGCTGGCCACCCTGGACGCCCTGGCCGCCCAGGGCATTGCCCCGACCCACGTGTTTTTCCACCACGGCGAAGCGGATTGCGCCCTGGGCCTGCCCGGCAAGGACTACAAGGTGGTGCTGGCCTCCATCCTGAACCAGATCCGCTCCCGGGCCGGGGAAGGCTGCGACATTTTCATTTCCCGGGCCTCGCTGTTTTACGCGCCCGACTGCGGCTCCATCCGCAACCCTCAATGCTTTCGGTCCTGCGAAGGCATTGTCGCCGCCCAGACCGAAACCGCTGATCCGGCCCGCCGCATCTTTTCCGGCCCCAACACCGATCTGCTCGTCCCCTGGTTTGACCGCAACGACGGCTATCATTTCACGGCCCAGGCCGCCGACCGGTTCGCCGCCGCCTGGATGCCGCTTTTGGCTCACGGCCCCTCGTCCCCGGTTCCCGCATCCTACCGCTAACGTAACTCGAACGACGTCTCAGTCATCCCGACGACTTTTGGAGGGTGTCATGCTTTGTTGTGTACGTGCCAAATACTTGTGGATTCTGGGCGCCCTGTGCGCCCTCGGCCTCGCCCTTTCCGGCTGCGCCCGCGACAGCGCCGGCCAGGAATCGGCCCAGGCTCCGCCGCCGCCCGAGATCGTGGCCGCCACGGTCACGCGGGCCGACATTCCCCTGGAAATGGCGTTTATGGGCCAGACCGCCGGCTCGCGCGAGGTCGAGGTCCGGGCCCGCGTGGGCGGCATCCTGCTGCACCGCAAGTACGAGGAAGGCCGGCAGGTCCGCCAGGGCGAACTCATGTTCGAGATCGACCCGGCCCCGTACCAGGCCGCCCTGGAGCAGGCCCGGGGGGCGCTGGGCCAGGCCGAGGCCAATCTGGCCCAGGCCAGGCGCGACGCCGAGCGCATGGAAAAACTCTACAAGGGCGACGTGGTGGCCAAAAAGGACTTCGACGACGCCAAGACCACCCTGGATTCGGCCACGGCCGCCGTGGAGGCGGCCAAGGGCAAGGTCCGGGAGGCCTGGCTCAACCTGGAATGGACCAAGGTCACGGCCCCCATTTCCGGCATGACCAGCAAGGAGACCCGTTCCGAGGGGAGCCTCGTCACCACCACGGCCGAGGGCAGCCTGCTCACCACCATGTCCCGGGTCGATCCCCTGTACGTCAACTTCTCCCTGTCCGGCCCGGAAATGCTCAAGCTGCGAAAGCTTCAGGCCGAGGGCAAGGTGGTCATTGCCACGGGCGGCGATTTCGTGGTGCGCCTGACCTTGCCTGACGGCAGCGTCTATGCCCATCCCGGCCGCATCAACTTCACCGACACCCAGGTGGACAGCGCCACGGGCGTGGTCAAGCTCCGGGCCACCTTCCCCAATTCCGACGGCGCGGTGTTGCCCGGCCAGTTCGTGCGCGTCCATCTGGAAGGGGCCCGCTACAAGGACGCCCTGGCCGTGCCCCAGGGCGCGGTGCTCAACACCCAGCAGGGGGCCATGGTCTGGGTCCTGGACGACAAGAACCAGGTCGCGCCCCGGCCTCTGGAGCTGGGCGACGCCGTGGGCAACGACTATCTCGTGGAAAAGGGCCTCAATCCGGGCGAGCGCATCGTGACCGAGGGCGTCA
>CAZBER010000052.1:14228-30455 GCA_964490985.1 uncultured Desulfovibrionaceae bacterium
TTGAGCACCAGGCTGGTCGAGGGCGTCATCAAGGTGCGCCCGGGCCTGACCGTGCGCGTGCGCGGCGGAGAGCAGGCCCAAAAGATGTCCGACAAGGCCGCCGCCGGGGAGCCGCGTTCATGATTTCGCGTTTTTTCCTGGGCCGCCCGGTCTTTTCCATGGTCATCTCCCTGGTCATCATCCTGGCCGGGCTGGCCGCCGTGAAAAACCTGCCCATCGCCCAATACCCGGACATCATCCCGCCCGAGGTCAATGTCACGGCCGTCTACCCCGGGGCCAGCCCCGAGGTCATTGCCGCCACCGTGGCCGCCCCCCTGGAGCAGCAGATAAACGGCGTGGACAACATGCTCTATATGCGCTCCACCTCCTCCGGCGACGGCACCCTGTCCATCACCGTGACCTTTGCCGTGGGCACCAACCCCGACCAGAACACCATCAACGTCAACAACCGCGTCCAGGCCGCCCAGACCACCCTGCCCGAGGAGGTGCGCCGCCAGGGCGTTACGGTCACCAAGAAATCCTCCAACATTTTGCAAGTCATTGCCTTTGACTCGCCAACCGGCCGCTATGACTCGGTTTTTATCAGCAACTACGTCCTGGTCAACGTCCTCGACGAATTGAAGCGCCTGCCCGGCGTGGGCGACGCCTCCATCTTCGGGGCCAAGGACTATTCCATGCGGGTGTGGCTGCGGCCGGACAAGCTGGCCCAGCTCAAGCTCACGCCGACGGACGTGGCCAACGCCATTGCCGAGCAAAACGCCCAGTTCGCCGCCGGCCGCGTCGGCGCCGAACCCACGGATCCGGACAGTCCCGTGGCCCTCAACTACATGGTCACCACCAAGGGCCGGCTGGCCACGCCAACCGAATTCGAGGACATCATCCTGCGCGCCCAGCCCGACGGCTCGGTCCTGCGCCTGCGCGACGTGGCCCGGGTGGAACTGGGGGCCAAGGATTACACGTCCATTTCCAAGCGCAACGGCCATCCCACGGTGTGCATCGGCGTCTTCCTCTCCCCCGGGGCCAACGCCCTGGACACCGCCAACCGGGTCACGGCCAAGATGGCCGAGCTGTCTGCGCGCTTCCCCGACGGCATCACCTATGGCGTGCCCCTGGACACCACCACCTTTGTGCGCGTCTCCATCGAGGAGGTCATCCATACCCTGATCGAGGCCATGATCCTGGTCTTCCTGGTGGTCTACCTCTTCCTGCAAAACTTCCGGGCCACGCTCATCCCCTGCCTGGCCGTGCCCGTGTCCATCATCGGCACCTTTGCCGGCATGTACGCCCTGGGGTTCACCATAAACACCCTCACCCTTTTCGGCATGGTGCTGGCCATCGGCATTGTGGTGGACGACGCCATCGTGGTGCTGGAAAACGTCGAGCGCATCATGACCACCCAGCATCTGCCGCCGCGCCAGGCCACGGCCCAGGCCATGGAGGAGGTGACCGGGCCGGTGATCGCCATTGTGCTGGTCCTTTGCGCGGTGTTCGTGCCCGTGGCCTTCCTGGGGGGCCTGACCGGCCAGATGTACAAGCAGTTCGCCATCACCATTGCCGTGTCCGTGGTCATCTCCGGCCTGGTGGCCCTGACCCTGACCCCGGCCCTGTGCGCCTTGCTCTTGAAACCCGGCCACGGCCGGCCCAACCGCCTTTTTGCCTGGTTCAACCGGCTCTTTGACGCCGTGACCGCCGGCTATGCCGCCGGCGTGCGGTTTTTGCTGCGCCGCTCGCTTTTGGCCATGGGCCTTTTCGCCGTGCTGTGCCTGGCCGCGGTCTGGATGTTCCGGATGGTTCCCGGCGGCCTGGTTCCGGACGAGGATCAGGGTTATGTCATAGCCGTCAACATCCTGCCCGACGGCACGTCGCTGCGGCCCACCCTGGCCATTGACGACGCCATGGACGCCATGAACATGCAGGACCCGGCGATCAAGGACGTCATCGCCATCACCGGCCTGGACCTCTTGAGCTTCACCTACCGCTCCAACTACGGCACCATGTTCATTCCCTTGAAACCCTGGGATGAACGCCAAAAGCCGGGCCTGGCCTCCTTCGACGTGGTGGGCCGCATCTTCGGCCGGGGCATGTCCCTGGCCAAAAGCATGAGCCTGGCCTTCAATCCGCCGGCCATCACCGGCATGAGCAACACCGGCGGCTTCGAGGCCTACCTGCAAAACCGGGGCGAAGGCGACGCCAAGGCCCTGGCCGCCATGACCGAGGCCCTGGTGGCCGAAGCCGGGAAAAATCCCGCCCTGGGCCGCGTGGCCACCACCTTTGGCCCCAACGTGCCCCAGCTGCGCATCGACCTGGACCGGGAAAAGGCCAAGGCCCTGGGCGTGGCCATAAGCGACGTCTACGCCGCCATGCAGTCCACCTTCGGCGCGTATTACGTCAACGACTTCAACAAGTTCGGCCGCACCTTCAAGGTCCAGATCCAGTCCGAGGCGGACTTCCGGGACCGGCCCGAGGATTTGCGCGACGTGTTCGTGCGTTCGAGCAAGGGCGAGATGATTCCTTTGACCGCCCTGGCCAGCATCGAGAAGGCCACCGGCCCCGAGGTCATGGAGCGCTTCAACGTCTTCCCGGCCGCCAAGATCATGGGCCAGCCCGCCCCGGGCCACACCTCGGGCGAGGCCTTGGCCGCCATGGAACAGGCTGCGGCCAAGGTGCTGCCCGCGGACTACACCCTGTCCTGGACCGGCTCGGCCTACCAGGAAAAGGCTGCCCAGGGCTCCTCGGCCCTGGTCTTTGCCATGGGCATCGTCATGGTCGTGCTCATCCTGGCCGCCCAGTACGAACGCTGGTCCTTGCCCCTGGCCGTGGTCCTGGCCGTGCCCTTTGCCCTTTTCGGCGCCATTGCCGCCGTGGCCGGCCGGGGCCTGTCCAATGACATCTACTTCCAGATCGCCCTGGTCACGCTCATTGGCCTGGCCGCCAAAAACGCCATCCTCATCGTGGAATTCGCCATGCTCGAAGTCAAGGCGGGCAAAAGCATAAGCGACGCGGCCCTGGCCGCGGCCAGGCTGCGCTTTCGGCCCATCATCATGACCTCCCTGGCCTTTATCCTGGGCTGCCTGCCCCTGGCCATCTCCACCGGGGCCGGGGCCAACAGCCGCCATGCCATCGGCACCGGCGTCATCGGCGGCATGATCGGGGCCACGGCCATTGCCCCGTTTTTCATCCCGGTCTTTTTCAAGATCATCATGGGACTGGCTGAACGGGTCCGGGGTCTTCTGGGCGGCCACAAAGCCGAACTGCGGGAACAAGAGTAATTCCATTTCTCAATCATAACGTCAGTTATGATTGAGAAAAATATTCTCTTTTCCGATAGCTGCGGCTCCCTGTGCCTTCATGTCCATTGCACTGAGGCAGAGGAATGGCCTGAGAAATAGCGCGCCGGCAAGGACCGGCTTGGTTGCTCTGGTCCCGGCCCTGACGGGCCGGGGCCGCAAATGTCCCTTGAAGGCCGGGCGGTCTTGCGGCATAGTCGTGTCTATCTCGGGCTGACGTGGAATATGGCCCAAACGCGACAAGGACCGACCAAGCCATGGTAGTGCCGTTTTCTCCCGCCGCGCTGGTGAGCCGGCCGTGACACCGTCCGCCCCCCCGTTCCGTGCTGCCGCCGCCAGGCGGCCTGGTTTCTGGCTGGCCGCTGCCCTGATGCCCCTGATCCTGGCTGCGGCCCTGTTCGGTTGCGCCGCCAAAAATCCCACTACCCCGGTTCGCCTGTCGTCCGGCGGCGCGGCCAAGGCCAGCCCCGAGCAGATCATCCAGACCACCTCGCCGGCCATTGCCGCCGGCGACGCCTCCCCGGACGTCTATCTGGACCGCGGCCGAGCCTATTACCAGATGCGCCAGTTCGACCTGGCCCAAAAGGACTTCGAGGCGGCCCGGCAAAAAGGCTCTTCGGCCGCGACCCTTTACGACCTCGGCACCACGGCGTATATGCTCGGCGACTACGACAAGGCCCAGCGCTACTTTACCGAGGCCATTGCCGCGGACGGCGGCATGGCCCGGGCCTACAACAACCGGGGCGTGGCCGAATACGCCAAGGGCGATTACGCCCGGGCGGTCACGGACTTCACCACGGCCGTCCAGCTGTCCCCGGATGTGTCCGAGGAATCCCGGTTCAACCGGGCCCTGGTCTACCAGGCCATGAAGGACTTCGACCGGGCCCTGGCCGATTACGACCGCATTTTGGCCGCCAATCCCAACCATGTGGCGGCCCTCAACAACAAGGCGGACATCCTGATGGCCCTGCGCCGGTACGACGAGGCCGCCACGGCCCTGGACGCGGCCGTGCGCATCTCCCCCACCGACCCGGACCTGTATTTCAACCGGGGGCTGGCCCAGGAAAAGCGCGGCAACTACCAGCAGGCCTTGCAGGATTACGACCATGCCGCCAAGCTTCGGGCCAATTTCGCCGAAGCCTACCGCAACCGGGGCGTGCTGCGCCTGCGGATGCACGACACCGCCGAGGGCTGCGCCGATCTGGCCCTGGCCTGCGAACTGGGGCAATGCAGCCACTTCCAAAAAGCCAAGAACTTCGGCCTGTGCCAGTAGCGCCGGCCGGCAAGGCCCGGCAGCCATGACCGAATCCAGGTTCAAAACGGTCGTCGTCCTCCTGTCCGTCGCCTGCCTGGCCACGGCGCTCCTGCTCCTGGTCCGCGCCTTCTGGCCTGCCGCTGTGGCTGAAAACAAACCGGCTCCCACTGGTCCCACCGAAACCGCGCCCGAGACCAAAGCGCCCTCGCGAAGCGAGCTGACCCGGACCATCCTGTCCAACGACCTGTTCGGCCTCAAGGGCCAGGCCGGCCCGGAAGCCGCGGCCGCGCCGCCCAAACCCGCCGAGATCGACATGGAGCTGGCCGGCACGGTGGTGTCCGCGGACCCCCGCCGCAGCGTGGCGTTTTTGCGCGACAAGGCCACCAAGGCCCAAAAGCCGTACAGCCTGGGCGCTTCGATCAAGGACGCGCGGATCAAAAAAATCGGCAGGAACTTCGTCATCCTGGAACGCCAGGGCCGCGAGGAAATCCTCACCATGAAACCATAGGCCATGCCTGTTTTCGAATACACCGCCGTTGACGCCAAGGGCCGCAAACGCCAAGGCATCCTCTCGGCCGAAAGCCCCCAGGCCGCCCGCCAGATGCTGCGGGCCAAACATCTCTACGTCAGCGCCATCGCCCAAAGCCGGTCCCAGGCGACGGCCCCGGCCCCGGGCCTGGCCCAGGCCGTGGGCCATGCCCCGCTTTTTTCCCGGCGGGTGCGCCGGGCCGAGCTGCTGACCGCCACCCAGGTCCTGTCCACCCTGCTGGAGGCCGGGCTGCCCCTGGACAAGGCCCTGGCCTCGCTCATCGAACAGATGCGCACGGGCCGGGCCAAGTGGGTCTTTTCCCACATCCTGGAACGCATCCGCGAGGGCCAGGAATTTTCCACGGCCCTGTCCGCCTATCCGGGCGTGTTTCCGCCCACCTACATCAGCATGGTCCGCTCGGCCGAGGCCACGGGCACCCTGCCCATCGTCCTGGCCAACCTGGCCGAATACCTGGACCGCCAGATGGCCCTGGCCCGCACCCTCCAGGCCGCCCTGGCCTATCCGGCCTTCATGTTCTTTTTCGGCCTGATCGTCATGGGGCTTCTTTTGGCCTACGTCATTCCCGAGGTCACCCGCATCTTCGTGGACCTCAAACGCGCCTTGCCCCTGCCCACGGTGATCCTCATCGCGGTCAGCGATTTCTTCCGGGCCTGGTGGCCCTGGCTTCTGGGCGGCCTGGTCGGAGCCGGGCTGGCCTTCATGCGCCTGGTGCGCACCCCGGTGGGTCGGGCCGTCAAGGACCGGCTGTCCCTGGCCCTCCCTGTTATTGGCCCCATCGCCCAGAACGCGGCCACGGCCCGCCTGGCCCGGACGCTCGGCACCTGTCTGCTCCAGGGCGTGACCATGCTCGGAGCCCTGCGCATTGCCGGCTCGGTTTCCGGCAACGTGGTCTTCGAGCGGGCCATGGAGCGCATCCGGGAGGAGGCCAGCCAGGGCGGAGGGCTGACCGAACCCATGCGCGAGGCCGATGTCTTCCCGCCCATCGTGATCCAGATCGTGTCCGCCGGCGAGCAGAGCGGCCGGCTCGGCGAGCTTCTGGTCAACCTGGCCCGCATGCTCGAAAACGACGTCAGCACCCGCATCCGGGCGGCCAGCGCCCTGTTCGAGCCGATCATGATCCTGCTTTTGGGCGGCATGGTGGGCCTTATGGTCCTGGCCGTGCTGCTGCCGATCTTTGAAATGAGCAGTCTGATCGGCTAGTGTTGCTTCCCGGGCAAACATGTATATTTTGTCTGCCAGTAAGCGAAAGCCGCCCGTCCCATGTTGCGGAAGCCACGCTGGTCCATGCCCAGGGCGGCGCTTGCGCCAAGGAGGTTTCATGAACATCCCCGCTTACGCCCATCCGGCTCCTCTGGCCCGGCGGGCCGGCCAGGCGGCCGGCTTTACCCTGATCGAACTGATGGTGGTCATCGTCATTCTCGGCGTCCTGGCCGGCCTGGTTTTGCCGCGCATCGTGGATCAGCCGGACAAGGCCCGGGTGGTCAAGGCCAAGATGCAGATCGAAAGCCTGTCCATGGCGCTTAAGCAGTACAAGCTCGACAACGGCTTTTACCCCACCACGGAACAGGGGCTTCGGGCCTTGCGGGAAAAGCCCTCCATCGGCCGCATCCCCCAGAACTATCCCCCCAAGGGCTATATCGACTCCATGCCCAAGGACCCCTGGGGCCTGGACTATGTCTACATCTCCCCCGGGGAGCACGGCGACTTTGACCTCGTTTCCCTGGGCGCGGACCGCGAGGAAGGCGGCGAGGGCGTCAATGCCGACATCAAGAGCTGGGACCTCGGCAACTAGGCCGCAGGGTTTGCCGCGTCTTCGCCCCAGGGCGACACCCTCGGGCTTTACCCTGGTCGAGTTGACCATTGCCCTGGTGGTCATGGCCATTGCCGCCGGCCTGACCCTGCCCAAGCTGTCGGCCTGGCTGTCCCGGGAGGGCGACAAGACCGCCGCCCGGGTGATCCAGGGCGTGCTGCGCCGGGCCCAGGCCGAAGCCCTGCTTTCGGGCCGGGAATGGCGCGTGGAGATCGACTGGGGCAAGGGCCAGTGCCGCGCCCGCCAAAACCAGCCCACGCCCCCGCCGTCCCGAAGCGCCTCCGGCTCGGGAAGCGATGCGGACCGGGCCAGTCGGCCCCGGGACCAGGTGGTCGTCACCGCCCTGCCCAGGGACATGCGGCCGAAGCTGGCCTTGACCCCGGCGGCGCGGCTGACCTCTCCGGATTCCCTGTCCATTGTCCTTCGCCCCGAGGGACTGTGCCAGCCTGCTTTTATCCGCCTGTCCGACACCACCGGCACTTCGGGCCAGAACGTGGCCCTGGAGATTTCCGCCGTGGGCTGCCGGGTGGACCTGCTGGATGCGGACCTGGAGGCGGCCCAGGAACGCTTTGCCAAGGCCCATGGCCTGCTGGCCCTGCCCTGGGAGAATACCCTCCCGGCGGCCCGGAGCTGAACCGGCCATGGACCGCACCCGGGCCGCCTCGGGCCAAGCCCTGCTGGAAACCCTCATTGCCGTGGCCATCCTGGCCATTGCCCTGGTTTCGCTTCTGGCCGGACTGGTCCAGCTCCAGGACCGCCGCCTGGAGGCCGCCCGGACCCGCCATGCCGGCCGCCTGGCCGAGGCCAAGCTGGCCGAGGTGGAGCTGGCCGGAGAGCCTGCCTGGCGCAACGGCTCGGACAAGTTTCCCGCCCCGGACGACGCCTATGAATGGTTCGTGGACATCACCGACACCCCGGACGCGACCCTGCGCCTTTTGACCGTGGGGGTGCGCGCCACGGGCTCGGGCACCCTGTCGGTCCGGTACTCCCGCCTGGAACCCCGGCCATGACCGTTCGACCGGCCAACGACGCGGGTTTCACCCTGGTCGAAGTGCTCCTGGCCGTGCTCATCGCCGGCCTGGTCATGGTGGGCAGCTATTCCGTGGCCTCCCAGGTCATGCGCCTGTCCGAGGACGCCAAGGCCCGCCTGGAGCTGGAAAGCACGGTGGAAATCGCGCGCACGGCCCTGGCCGACGATCTGGAATCCATCATCTTTGTGGAGCGCTCGGGCCGGGCCGCCTCCTCCAGCATGGATTTTTACGGCGGCCAGGACACCACCAGCCTGACTCTGGGCAAGGACAAGCTGCTGGTCTCCCTGGCCACGGCCGCCACCCTGGACCCGGGCGCGCCGTTTCCCTCCCACGGCTTTTACCGGGTCGAGTATGTGGTGCGCCCGCCAGACGACGGGGCCAAGGACAAGGGCGACATGCTCGTGCGTCGGGAACTGCCCTACGCCACCATCACCTGGCGCGATGGGGCCGAGCTGCCCTGGCGGGAAACCGTTCTTGTCCGGGATATTTCGGGCGTAAAGCCGCTTTTTTACGAAAACGCCCAGGCCTCGCCCACGCCCAACTGGGACAGCCGGGCGCGCCAAAACGCCGGACAATCCCTGTTGCCGGCCCAGTTTCGCTTAAGCGCCACCATTACGGCCCAGGGCCAGAAAACCGGCCTGGACGTCCGGGTCTCCCTGCCGCCGCGCACCCTTTCCCCGGGAGGCGGCTCGTGAGGCGCGGCCAAAGCGCCGACCAGGGGGCCGTGCTCCTGTTTGTCCTGGCCCTGGTGGCGGTGCTGTCCGCCCTGGCCGTCCAGACCGTGCGCACGGCCCAGATCGAAGTATCCGGGGCTTACGTCGGCATCTACGCCCGCCAGGCCGAGGCCACGGCCACTTCGGGCCTGTTGTCCGCCGCCGCCCTGCTCCTGGAAGAAGGCGGCTCGGCCGGGTCCGACAACCTGACCCAGGCCTGGGCCTATTTTCCGGACCTGGCCAAATATCCGGGCATCGCCTTCCTGGACGGGCACCTGGATGGCCGCATCGTGGACGAATCCGGAAAATTTCCCATCAACAGCCTGCATCCCGGCCTGGCCGACCATGCCACGTTCGAGCGCATTTTCCTGCGCCTGCTGACACGCCCGCCTTTTTCCCTGCCCGACGAACAGGCCAAGGCCCTGCTGGCGGCCCTGACCGACTGGCTCGATCCGGACGACAAACAGACCGAAGGCGGGGCCGAGGACGAATACTACGCCTCGGCCGGGCTGCCCTACCGGACCAAGAACAACTCCCTGGACACCCTGGCGGAACTGCTCCTGGTGCGGGGGTTTTCCCGGCCGCTGCTCTACGGCCACGACACCGTGCCCGGGCTTTTGTCCGTGCTGACCATGTGGGGCAGCGGCCTCATCAACATCAACACCGCGCCTCTGCCGGTCCTGGCCGCCCTGCCCGAGAACGTGGACGCCGCCCGGGCCACGGCCCTGGCCGAACAGCTCGACGCCTATCGTCGCGATCCCGTGCGCCGCGACGACCTGTCCGCCATGGACTGGCCCAAGAAGGCCGCCCCGGCCGACGAGGACGTGCAATGGCCGGTCAGCGCCCTGACCGTGCGCAGCCTGTATTTCTCCGTCACCATCGAAGGCCGCTCCGGGGCCGCGTCCAAGCGCCTGTTCGCCGTGCTCAAGCGCGGCGCGTCCAAGCGGGCCAACCGATCATTCAACTGCGACGTTCTGTATCGGGAGTTGCGCTAAGGCCCGGGGCGTGCCACAAGCTGTTTATGCGGGAATCGATCCTGGTCGTGGCCTGCCGGCCCCATTGTCTGCGCCTTTTGCGCCTGACCTCCCGGATGCAGGTGACGGGCGCGGCCGCAATCGACCTGCCGCCGGAGGCCGGCGCCGAGGAAACCGCCGCCCGGGCCGCTGTGGTGGTGGCCGAGCAGGGGCTGGCGGCCGACCGCGTCATTCTGGGCGTAAGCGCCCATCTGGCCGTGCTGCGCCGCCTGCGTTTCCCCTTTACTGGCCGCGCCAAGATCGACCTGGTGCTGGGTCCGGAATTCGAGCCGCATCTGGCCCAGCCCCTGGCCGAGACAGCCCTGGCCTGGGTCAAAACGGCCCTGGAACCGCCCCCGGCCGCCGTGGCCCTGGCCGCGGCCTATCCCCTGCCGGAACTGACGGCCCTGGTGGAAGCCTTTGCCGCCAAGGACCTTACTCCGGACGCCGCCTGCCTGGATGTGGCCGGCCTGGATGCCGCCGTGCCGGCCCTGGCCGGCGAAAACGGCGCGGTCCTGATCGTGGGTGTGGAGAGCCTTCGGGTTGATTTCGCCTGCCGCCTGGACGGCAAGCCGGCGGTCTGGCGCGCCCTGCCCTTTGCCGCAGCCGAAGCAGACCCCCTGGCCGCGTTTCTGGGCCGGGAAGCCGTGCTCACCCTGTCCGCCCTGGCCGCCCGGCCCGACATGCCCCTGCGCCTGGTCCTGGCCGCCGAAGACCTGCCCCCCTCGGCCCGGGCCGCCCTGGCCGAGGCCGTGGGGATAGAGCCTGTGACCATAGACGCCCTGCCCGGCTGGCCCACGCTGCCGGATGGTTCGCCCCTGCCCGTGGCCTATGCCGCGGCCTACGGCCTGGCCCGCCTGGGCGCGTCCCCGGGCTCGCTCAACTTCCTGCGCGGCTCCCTGGCTCCGGGCATCCCCAGGTCGGTCCTGCGCCGGGGCCTGCTGGTCGCCGGGGGCTCCCTGGCCGTGCTTATGATGAGCGCGGCCCTAAGCCTCGGCCTGGCCTACCACCGGCTCGACGCCGCCCTGGCCACGACCCAGGCCCGAACCGCGGCCCTGGTGGAGCAGGCCGCGCCCGATGCCCCCCCTGGCCTGGGGCTGGCGCAAAAACTGTCCATCCTGCGGGGACGCCTGGCCGAACGGGATGCCGCGTTGCGGGGACGGGGACCGGAAAACGTCCCCTCGATCCTGGAGATGCTGGCCGTCATCCACCAGGGCCTGGGCCAGGGAGGCCGGGTGCGGGTGCGCCGCATTGCCGCCGATGACCGGCGCGTCACCATCGACGCCACGGCCGACGACTACAACACCGTGGACGAGGTCAAACGCCGCCTGGCCGGCTCGGCCCTTTTCTCCGACGTGGAGATCAGGGGAGCCAAGAACGTGCCGGACAAAAAACAGGTGGAATTCCAGCTCGATCTCGGCCTGGCCGGCGCCAAGGAGCCTTCTTCGTGAAACGCCCCCTGCCCCATCCACTCCTTCTGGCCGTCGGCGGGCTGGCCCTGGCCTTGGGACTCTATCTGTGGGTGGTCGCGCCCCTGGCGGACGGCCTTGCGGTGCGGGAAAAGCGCCTGGCCGAGGCCCGGCGCACCGAAGCCGAGGCCAAACGCCTGGCCGAGCGCCTGGCGACCCTGGGCCAGACGCCGGCCGGCCCCAGCCTGCCCGAGGGATTTACCCTGTTTTCCTTTGTCGAGGCCGCCGCAGCCAAGGAAGGCATCAAAAACAACGTGGAATTCATGCGCCCGGCCAGCCGGGAGCTGGGCGGGGGCCGGCGGGAAATGGCCGTGGACCTGCGCCTGGCCAGCCTGGGCCTGGAAAAGCTCCTGGCCTTCCTGCAAGACGTGGAATCGCCGGAAAAGGGCGTGCGCGTGCGTCAGATCATCCTGCAGCCTTCCCAGAAAAACGGCCTGGACGCGGACCTGTCCGTGGCCGTGGTCACGGAAAAAGCGAAATAGCGGCCTGGGGCCGCGCCCCGATGCCTCCCCTACGGGAGGACGCTGAAGGGCGGGATGTCCGACGTGGTCGTCGATGCCGTGCTCGACGTGGTCGAAGACGTGCTCGTGACGGCGGTTGCCGTGCCGGAGGTCGTGGACGAGGACGCGCTGGTCACCAGGCTTTGCAGGGAAGTGGCCTTGTTCTGGTCGTCCGTGGCCTTCTGGGTGTAGGAAGCGGCCTGGCCGGCGTCGGAGGTGGCCGAGGCCAGGGCCTGGTAGGCCTTGGCCCGGTTCAGCAGGGCCGCCACATAAGAGGGTTCGACAGTCAACGCCTTGGTAAAGGCGTCCACGGCCTGCTGGTAATTGCCCTGGTCGTAGGAGAGCCGGCCGATGGCGTCATAGGCCGTGGCGTCGTTGGGGTCCAGGGACAAGGCCGTGGTGTAGTCCTCCAAGGCCCGGCCCGTGTCGCCGATCTTGACCCAATAGGCTCCCCTGGCCACATAGGGTGCGGCCGTCGACGGGGCGGCGGACACGGCGTTGTTGAGCTCGGTCAGGGCGGCGGAATCGGAGCCCTGGCCCAGGTAGGCCAGTCCGCGCCCGGCCAGGGCCTTGGCGTTGTCGTCATCCAGGGCCAGGGCGGCGTCAAAGGCGTTTTGGGCGTCCACATAATCCGATTGGGCCAGATAGGCCTTGCCCAGGACGACATAGCCTTCCACCAGGGACGTGAGGTTGTTCAGATAGGTGCCGCCGCAATAGGCCGAGAGCATGGTCAATTGCACCAGCATCTCGTTGTACTGGTTCTGGGTCTCGTTTACCGTTTTCTGTCGCTCGCTCAGGTCCTCGGAAACAGGCAGGTTCTGGCTGCCCTCGGACGACTCGGACAGGGCCGCCGGGCTGGTGGTGGATTCGGTGCCGGTCGTCGAGGTGGTGCCAGTCGTGGAAGTGGTGCCGGTCGTCGTGCCGGTGGTCGTGGTGCCGGTGGTCGTGGTGTCGGTGGTCGAAGTTTCGGACGTGGACGAGGTGGTGTCCGTGCCGGAGGTCGTGGATGTGGTGGTCGTGGGATTGAGGATGCTGGTATAATAATTCGTGGTCGAACCGGGGAAGGACGAGAAAAAAGCGCTCGTCGAGCCCAGGAGCAGCGGACTTCCCTGGTTCAGGAACTGATCGCACATATCCGAGGCGCGAAGGAGCGCCACGGCCTGGGTGGCGTCGGTGACGGCCTGGGACGGCACGTCCAGCAGCAGGGCGACCTTGGCCCGGCCCAGGTAGGCGGCCCCGCTGTTCGCATTCTCGTCAATGGCCTGGTTGAAATACGTCAGGGCCGAGGCATAGTCCTTGTTGCCCACGGCGGTCAGGCCGTTTTGATAATACTGGCTGTATTGCGGGGAAACCGTCAAGGACGTGGTCTGGGCCAGGGTCGGAACTGGGCCAACCAAAACGGCCATGGCGATCACAAGGCTGATGATGCGCTGCAGGATGGCGGCCATGAGGACTCTCCCCGACGGATCGCGGGCAAGGGGTTACGGACGGCCCGGCTCTTTCCGCTTTCTAGCACTTAATAAGAGCCGGGCAAGGCGTCAAGGCCGGTCCTGTTATTTGTCACAGGCGCGGGCCTGTTCCACCCACTGGATTTCCCGGACAATGGAGTCGGTCACGCGAGGCGTTTTGAGTTCCGGCGGCAGCACGCTCCAGGTGTAGGTTTCCACCTCCATGGGGACTTGCGGATCGAACCGGGGCAGGATGCGGCGCAGGAAGTCCTGGGTGGTGCAACACTCGGGCAGGCGCTCCACAAAGACCGGCAGATGAAAATGCACGCGCCACTCCCGGATGCCTTCCGGCGCGGCGGCCAGGGCCTGGGGCAGGTCGTCGAAGCGGACCAGGCTCCCATCATCCCGCCGGCCCACGGCCTGGTGCAGGTAGACGGGCTCGACGAACCGGGCCAGCCGGGAAAGGTCGCCGCCCTCCAGATGCAGGGCCGAGGACACCTGGATATGACCCATGGCAATGCCGTTTCGGGCCAAAAGGGCCAGGGAGGCCTCGGGCTCCTCGAACTGCAAAGCCTGGTGGCAGCAGTCGTAGCACACGGCCAGATGCCGGGCCTCCCGGGGCGACGGATCGAGGCGCGCGAAAATATCCACGACTTCCTGCGTGGTCTCGATCAGACAGCCGGGCTCGGGCTCCAGGGACAAACGGATGCGCCGGCCCGTCTCCTCCTCCAGATCGGCCAGCCAGGCCAGGGCCTGGCGCAGACGGCCCATGGCCACCGGCATGTCGGCCTGGGGAAAGTCCTGCCGAAAGCCCAGGGGCACGGTGGAGATGGAGCCCTGGCCGCCTTCGGGCAGCCACAGGGCCAAAAGCCGGGCCAGGCGCCTGGTGTAGGCCTCCCGCTCGGGGTCGCGCCAGTCCGGCAAATACACGGCCTCCTTGACCGGCACATGGTGGAACGGGCCGTAGGGAAAGCCATTGACCGTGGCCACGCAAATTCCCTGATCCGCCATCCAGCGGCCAAAGCGGCGTCCGGCCGCGGCATCCAGCTCCAAGCTGGCCTGGCCCGACAGGCGAAGGCCCAGGGGAAAGGGCGCATCCCCCAGGCGGCAGGCGTCCCGCACGGCCAGGGCGTGGGTCTCCACGTCCCGGCGTATCTCGGCCCAGGACTGGCCCGGATGGATGTTGGTGCAATAGGTGACGGCAGGCATGGGGAAACTCCTTAGGCACCAAAGCGCCGGGCCAGCTCGTCCCGGGCCGCGGCCATGCGGGGCAGGTCCACGCTATGGACCTCCACCCGGGAGCCGATGCCGGTCAAGAGGCTCAGGTGCAGCTTTCCGCCCAGGTGCTCCCGAAAAGCCTCCACAGCCCCGGCCATGTCGAGCCCGGCCAGGGCCGGATGCCAGGGGGCCAGGCCCAAAACGGTGAGCAGATCGAGCACGGCCTCGACCTCGGGGGCGGAAACAAGGCCGGACATCCGGGAATAGACCGTATCCAGGGCCAGGCCCACGGCCACGGCCTCGCCGTGGCGCAGTTCCCCGGCCGTGGCCTCTTCCAGGGCGTGGGCGGCCCAATGACCGAAATCGAGGGGCCGGGCCGAGCCCAGCTCAAAGGGATCGCCGCCGCCGGCAATATGCTCCAGATGGGCCAGGGCGCAGCGCCGCACCGCCTCTTCCATGGCCGCCGGCTCCAGGTCGGCCAGGGCCGGAGCCAGTTCGAGGAGGCGCTCGAAAAAGGCCCGGTCGCGCACCAGGGCCACCTTGACCGCCTCGGCCAGGCCGGCCCGGGCCTCCCGGGCCGGCAGGGTGGCCAGCAGGCCGGCATCGTTTATCACGGCATAGGGCGGGGCGAAGCTGCCCAGATAGTTCTTGCGGCCAAAGGCATTGACCCCGTTTTTAACGCCAATGCCGGCGTCGTTTTGGGCCAGGACCGTGGACGGCATGCGCAGCAGGCGCACGCCCCGGTGGGCCGTGGCCGCGGCGAACCCGGCCGCGTCCAGCACCGCGCCGCCGCCGATGGCCAGGACAAAGGACTGGCGGCACAGCTTGGCCTGAAACGTCAGGTCCCACACGGCCCGGACCACGCTAAAGTCCGCCTTGGCCCGCTCCCCGCCCGGCACGACCAGGGGCGGCGCGGCCAGGACGGCCAGGTCCGGCCGGGTCGCGAAAAAATCTTCCAGCCGTTGGAGAAGACTCGGGTCGGCCCGGGCCAGGCCGTCGTCAACGACCGCGCCGACCCGGTGCGGCCCGGCCCCGGCCCGGGCCAGGACTTCGGCCAGGGCGGCATTGGCCGGATCAAGGGCCTGACGGGTAAAGACCACGGGAAAATCAAAGGACAGGTCGATATGCTGTTTGATCATGCTGGTCATGGAGCCTCGATGCGGACATGGGGTGACATGCTCCCCTTGTAGGCGGTTTGAGACCTTTTTTCCAGAGAGGAAAACGCCGCCCCGCTCCGAATACCGGCGCGGGGCGGCGAGGCAAGCCTGGGAACGGGAGCGGCCGTGTCCCTGACCGCGAAAATCCGGGTTGCGCCTTTGAGTCGGGCGATCAGGCCGTTTCCACCCGGTCCCGGCCCAGACCCTTGGCGGCGTACAGGGCCTCGTCGGCCCGGGCCACCAGGCTCTCGAACCCCTCCCCGGCCCGGGCCTCGGCCACGCCAAAGCTGCAGGTCAGTTGCCACGGCCCTGCCATGCCCGGCAGGTCGATGCGGCCCACCGCCTCCCGCAATTGCTCGGCCAGGAGATAGGCCTGGGCCAGGTTGGTGCGCGGGCAAAGCATCAGGAATTCCTCGCCGCCCCATCTCCCCGCGACCCCAACCTGGGGCGCGGTCTGGCCAAGCAGGCCGCCCAGGGCGCGCAGGGCCTGGTCTCCCTGGAGATGGCCGAAGCGGTCGTTGATGCGCTTGAAATGGTCGAGGTCCAGGAGAATGAGGGACAGGGGCCGGGTCCAGTCGGCCAGGGCCTGGCGCGCCAGCGCCTCGATGCGCGGCCGGTTGGCCAGGCCGGTCAGCATGTCCGTGGTGGAAAGGCGCGTCAGCTCCAGGTTTTTGAGCGCCAGCTCGGCATGGGCCTCGGCCAGGCGGTTTTGGGTCTCCTTGAGCTCGGAGATGTCCACGGCAATGGAATACTTGACCACCCGGCCGTCGGGCCAG
>CAZBER010000053.1:0-6274 GCA_964490985.1 uncultured Desulfovibrionaceae bacterium
TCCGGGGCCTGGCTTTTCCTTTGCAGCACGAACATCCAGCCCGAAACCACGTTCGGGGGCAGACGGTCGGCCAGGGCGGCGTTGGCCCGGGTCAGGGCCGGGCACAGGCCGAGCAGGTCGAAGCCCGGGCCGCACAGGAAGGTGCGCGGCGAAAAGGCGGCCACCTCCAGCCCGGCCTGGCCGATGACCCGGCGTATGCCCGAGAGGCTGAAGAAGTTGACGTGGGGACAGTCGCTGCACGTGGCCAGGGGGTTGTCGTCCTTGAAAAGCCGCCGCTTGTGCCGGCGGTAGCCCTGGCGGAAAAGCGGCAGCAGGCCCATGGCCCGAAGCGCCCCCAGGGCCAGGGAAAAGGCGAACGAGGCCCATTCGAAGGGGCCGTGGCCATTGGGCAGGGTCAGCACCACCACCCCGTCCGGCGTGGCCCGGCCGGCCAGGCCGCGCAGAAACGTCACGGGATCGTCCACGTGCTCGATGACTTCCGAGGCGATGACCAGGTCAAAGGCCCCGTCCAGGGAGTCCGGGTCGTCGGTGAACACGGCATTGGCCGCCATGGCCGCGCCGGCCTGCCGGGCCGCGCGGATGCTCTCCGCGTCCGGGTCGAGGCCGGTGAAGCGTACGGCCGGGTTGGCCGCGGCCAGAGGCAGGGTCAGGTAGCTGCCCGTGCCGCACCCGATGTCGAGCACCGTGGCCGGCTGGTGCCGGTCCAGGCAGGATTGGATGAAACGGAGGCGCTTGGCCACGCCATAGCTTGTTTCCCGTACGTCCACGAGGCTCCTCATTCCAGGTGCGAAAAGGCGGAAACGGCCTTGCCCTATCGCGACAAGGCTCGAACAATCAAGCGATTATCGGTAAAAAACGTCGGCCCGGGCAGGCCTCAAGGCTCCCGGGATGGGCGCACGGGCCGCACGAACGCCCACATCTCCCGCAAAAACGGCGACGGAAAGGCCGCCAGGGCCAGGGCGGCCAGGCTGCCTGTGGCGGCCATGACCGGCAGGGCCATGATCGGCCGCGCCACCAGGGGCGACAGGCAGGCATTGACGGCGAAAAGCCCGGCGCAGACCAGCCCCAGCCGCCACGGCCCGTACCACCGGAAGGGGCTTAGGGTCCGGCGCATCCACAGCGTGGAGCACACTCCCAGGACCGTGAAGGACACGGCCAGGGAAACGCCGACAGCCGCGAAGGGATCGAGCCCGGCCAGCCGGCAGGCATAAAAGACTCCGGCCTGCACGGCAAGTCCCGCCGCCAGGGTCATGAGGTTGACCGGCCGCACCCATTTCACCTCGATGATGCCTTTTAAGCCCTGGTACACGGTATAGGGGATCATGCTCCAAAACAGCACGCTCACGTACGCGTCCACCTGGACGGCCAGGGCCGGGTCGCCGAGCCACAGGACCAGAAGCTGGGACCGGAAGGGGGCCACCACGGCCAGGGCCACGGCCGCGGCCGTGAGCACGGCCCCGAATAAAAGCCGCCCGCCGTCGGCCAGGGAGCGCCGGTCGCCCACGCCCAGAAGCCGCGCCGCCACCACCGAGGAAACAAGCACCACGGGCTGCACGAACATTTCCACCACGCGCACGAAGGTCAGGGCCATGATGAGGTAGCCCGACTCGGCCAGATGGTCGCGGATGAGCCACGGCCCCAAAAGCGTCAGCCCCATTTCCAGAAACGGCACCAAGGCCCGGGGCAGGCCGTAGGCGGCGAAATCCCGCGCCACCGTCGGCCCGGCGGACCCGGCGGCCGGGGCTTTCGGGCGGACCAGGGCCAGATACAGGGCCAGGCAGGCCAGGGACAGGCCGATCATGCCCAGGCTTTGCAGCCGCAGCGTGTCCAGGGGGGAAAATCCGGCTTCGGGCAGGAGAAAGAGCGCCAGCAGAAAGCCGCTGGCGTTGGTGAACTCGAACAGGTTGGCCAGGGCGATGCGCCGTTCGGCCAGAAGCGTGGAATAGACGATGAAATTGGCAATGGTGCCGAGCAAAAACATGCCCGTCCAGAAAGCCGTGGCCCCGGCGTCGGCGGCCTCGGGCAAAAGCCAATCCGAAAGGGGCTGGCGCAGGAAATGGCAGGCCGGGACGAAGACCGCGGTCAGGCCCAGCCAGTAGAGCGCGGCAGTGGCCACGTAGCGCCGCTTGACGGCCGGATCGTCGGCGTGCATGGCCACGAAGCGCATGAGCGTCTGGGACGAGCCGGCCTGGAACAGGTTGGCCCAGGTGCTGCCCACCCGCCGGGAAAGCAGGAAAAGCCCCAGCCCGGCGGCCGGAAAGGCCTGGCCGGCCAGGCGCACCACCAGCATCATGGCCAGGACCCGCAACACCGAACAGCCGATGTTGACGGCCACGTCCAGCCGCAGCCGGCCGCCGCGCGTCCGGTTCATGGGCGCGGCCCCGCCAGGTAGCAGCGCCGCCACTGCAGCAGGTTGTAGACCACCCACAGCCGAAAGGCCCCGTTGACCGTGGCCGGCGGCGTCTCCAGGCGCGACAGCAGCAGCGGCACGTCGAAGATGTCCCGGATGGCCGGGGCGTCCTCCAGGAGCATCTGCCGCATGTCCCGGCCGAGCCGGCCGGCCAGCCATTCCCGGATGGGCGCGCCAAAGCCGCGCTTGGGCTTGTATACGTCCTGGCGCGGGGCAAAGCGCGCGGCCAGGCGCTTGACGGGCTCCTTGGACACGCCGTCGCGCAGCTTGAAGCCATCCGGCGCGGACATGGCGAAATCCACCAGCCGGCGGTCCAGAAACGGCACCCGGGCCTCGATGGCGTTGCCCATGGCCATCTTGTCCATGCGCATAAGCAGCAACTCCGGCAGGCGCAGCTGCAGCTCGACGAAGGTCATCTGCTGCAGGGGCGTGGCCTGGGGAGCGTGCGCAAGCAGCCGCCTGTACAGGGGAGCCACCACGTCGGCCGAATCCAGGTCGCGGCAGGCCTCGCGGTAGGCCGGGGCCAGGATCTCCCGCTTGGCGGCCTCGTCGTAGCACACCGCGCCGGACAGGAAAAACGGCCCGCCGCGCCCGGCCCGCTCCACCACGGGCCCGGCCTTGGCCAGGCGCTGCCCGCCTTGGGCCAGGAGCCGGCCGGCCAGCCGGGAGGCGGCCGACGGCAGGTATGACAGGGGCCGCAGCAGATAGCGGTGCAGGTTCAGGAACTGGCGGTAGTTGGCATAGCCGCAAAAAAGCTCGTCCGCCCCTTCCCCGGCGTGGAGCACCACGGTTCCGGTCTCCCGGGCCAGGCGGGTGACGAAGTGCAGGGGCACGCACACGGGGTCGGAAATGGGTTCGTCCTGCTGCCAGGCCAGGGACCGGGCCGTCTCCAGGAGGTCGTCCGGGCCGATGACGATCTCGTGGTGCTCGGTGTCCAGGACCTTGGCCATGTGCCTTGCCCAGGCGCTCTCGTCCACGCTTCCCTCCGCGTCGCGCATGCCCACGCAATAGGTGCGGCAGCGGGAAGGCCGGATGCGCTCCTGGAAAAAGCCGGTATTGACCGTGGAATCCACGCCTCCGGAAAAGAGCACGCCCACGGGCACGTCGCTGACCAGGCGCTTGTCGATGGAGCGGGTGAAAATCTCCTCGAGCTGGCCGTCCAGGTCGTCCCGATGCACCGCGACGCGGCCCGGCAGGGGCTCGTAGTGGCGCGAGACGACAATGTGGGGCCGGCCCTCGGGGCCGTCGGGAAAGGACAGGCGCAGCATGCCCCCGGCCGGGAGCTTTTTCACGCCGGCAAAAAGCGTGTCCGGGGCCGGGGTGACCAGAAACGTGAGGTAGTGGTACAGGGCGGTGCGGTCGAGCTCCCGGGGCGCGGCCGGATGGCGCAGCAGGGCCTTTATTTCCGAGGCGAACAGGAAATAGTCCGGAGTCCGGGCGTAGTAGACCGGCTTGACCCCGGCCGGGTCCCGGGCCAGGAGCAGCTCTTTTTTCCCTTCGTCCCAGAGGCCGAAGCCGAAATCCCCGTCCAGGCGCTCCAGCATGGCCGGGCCGTGGCGCTCGTACAAGGCCAGGATCACCTCGGTGTCGCTGTGGGAGCGGAAGGGATAGCCCCGGGACGCCAGGTCCGGGCGCAGGTCCAGATAGTTATAGATTTCGCCGTTGAAGGTGACGAAGGTATTGTTTCGGCTGCCGGCCATGGGCTGGTGCCCGGCCGGGGACAGGTCGATGATGGACAGCCGCCGGTGCCCCAGCCCCACCCGGCCGTCCGGGGAAATCCAGACGCCGGCGTCGTCCGGGCCGCGATGGGCCATGGCCGAGGCCATGGCCTCGATCTGGCCGGCTTCCACCGTCCGGTCCGGCCGCAGGCCGATGACGCCGCAAATGCCGCACATATCCGCCTCGCGTGCTTGGGTTAGCCGTCGGCCCCGTCTTCCGGCCCTTGCGACAGGTCGAAGGGCACGGCCGCGCCGGTGCGGGCGCTGGCATAGGCGGCCAGGGCCGTCCAGGTGGCGGCCAGCCCGGCCCGGGCGTCGGCCCCGGCAATGGGGTGGGCCTGGCCGCGCACCGCTGCCGCGAATTCCCGCAGTTCCTCCAAGTGGCCCTTGTCCCCGCGCTGGCGCCGGGGGAGCCTGCCTCCGGCCGAGGCGGCAAAGGCCTCGTAGTTGTCCACCTTGGCGAACCGGCCGTTGCCGAAGGCCTCGAAATACTCCTTGCCGGCCGCGATGTCGCCCAGGCTGG
This sequence comes from uncultured Desulfovibrionaceae bacterium, assembly GCA_964490985.1. Lineage (GTDB taxonomy): Bacteria > Desulfobacterota > Desulfovibrionia > Desulfovibrionales > Desulfovibrionaceae > Solidesulfovibrio. The sequence goes on from CAZBER010000053.1 coordinate 4,652, forward strand.
TGTAGAGCACCGTGGCCACCGAGCCGTCAGGGTAGACGGCCTGCACGGACACGTTGGGGTTGAGCGGCTCGGCCTCTCCGGCGGCCACGGCGGACACGGACAAAGGATAGGAGCCCATAAACCAGTTGCACAGGTCGAAAAAGTGCACGCCCTCGCCCACCAGCCGGCCGCCCTCGGCCGCGGTGTTGCTCCAGTCCCCGGCCGTGGCGCCCACGTTGACGCGGCAGGAGAACATGCGCCGGCCGGACGGGCCCACGGCCCGACGCAGCAGGGACAGGGCCGGGGCGAAGCGGCGGTTGAAGCCCACCCGTACCACCAATCCGGTGGAGGCGGCCAGCTCCACGATGCGCTGGCCTTCCTCCACGGTGATGCACAGGGGTTTTTCCACGAACACGTGCTTGCCGGCGGCCAGGGCCTCCAGCACGAAACGGCCGTGGCTGGCGTGGCGGGTGCCGACGAGCACCGCGTCGATGTTCGGGTCTTCCAGGAGGATGCGGTGGTCGCTGGTGGCCCGGGGGATGGCGAAGCGCTTGGCCACGGCCGCGGCGCTGGCCCCGGAGCGGCTGGCCACGGCGGCCAGGGAAAAGTCCTTGGACAGGCGGGCCAGGTTGGGCAGGTGCACGACCTTGACAAAACCGCCGCAGCCGATCAGCCCCAGGCGGACGGTTCCTTGCCGGGGCGCGGCGGCCTTGGCCGGGTAGGCCATGACATAGGCCTCGCGGTCGGGCGGGGCCGAAACTTTTTCGGGCTGGCCGTAGTCCAGGAGGATGCCGAAGGTGTCCGGGGAGGCGGCCTTCATGGCGGCGTAGGCCGAAACGGCCTCGTCCACCGGAATTTCGCGGCTGACCAGGCTGTCCGCCTCCAGGCGGCCCCGGGCCAGCAGGTCCAGGTAGCATTCGAGGTTGCGCTTTTGGGTGAAGCGCACGTAGGCGGCGGGATAGTCCCGGCCGCGCGCCTCGTAGGCCTCGTCATAGCGGCCCGGGCCGTAGGAGCACGACAGGCGAAGCTCCAGCTCCTTGGCGTACATTTTGGCCCGGTCAAGGCCCAGGCCCACGTCGCCCACCACGGACACCCGGCCGCGCTTGCGGCACAGGTCAAAGGCCAGGTTGACCGGCTCGTCGCTTTTGGCCGAAGCGCACACGGCCACGCCGTCAAGGCCCAGGCCGTTCGTGGCCGCCAAAACCCGCTCCAGGCTGTCCTCCTTGAGGCTCCAGGCCTCGATGCCGGCGGTCCGGGCGGCAAAGGCGGCGCGCGTATCCGAAATGTCCAGGCCCAGGGGCCGGTAGCCCAGGGCCAGCAGCAGCCGGGCGGCGAGCTGGCCGATGAGCCCAAGGCCCACGACGCCGACCACCGAGCCGGGCTCCAGTTCCAGGCGGCGGATGCCCTGCATGGCGATGCAGGCCAGGGCGCCCAGGCTGGCCGGGGCGCTGCCCACGCCGGCCGGGATTTTGGCCGCCAGGTTGACCGGCACGGCCACGTATGCGGCGTGGCTGGCGTAGCCCGCGCCCATGCAGGCCACCCGGGAAGAGCTCAGAATCGCAGGAGTCAAAATCACAAACCCCGACAAGGTGCTCTTCGAGGACATGGCGCAGGGCCTGCGGGATCTGCACGATCTGGCCGCGC
>CAZBER010000053.1:6284-30054 GCA_964490985.1 uncultured Desulfovibrionaceae bacterium
CGGTCGCCGGGGCGAAAGGGCGTGTCGCCGCTGGTCTCCACCACCACCCCGGCGCTGCTGTAGCCCAGGGGGGAGAGGTCCTTGAGTTTGCTGCGCACCAGCTCCACGGTGTTGGCCAGGCCCTGGGCCTGGGCGATGCGCCAGACCTGGCGGACCCGCTCGCCCGAGGACAGGGCCTTTTCCACCACCCCCAGGGCTCCGGTGCGCTTGGTGACGGCCGCGCCCTCGGTGCCGGCGCTGATGCAGGAGCGGATGTTCTTGACCAGTACGGCGTTGGTCAGGCGGCCGGGCAGGGGCACGTCGAGCACCTCCACCCCGCCGGCGCCGGTGAGAAAAACCTGTTTCATGCGCGCCTTCCTTTTTTCGTGAGCGCCAGGTGCGTGGTGGCGGCAAACGCCCCGTGGGCGGCGTAGGTCAGCACCAGGCAGGGGCCTTGGGTTTCCTGGCCGTACTCCGGGCTGACCAGGGCGGATTCCAGGCGGGCCGTGGCTCCGGGCGTCCAGGTCATGGCCGCCGTTCCGCCGCCGGGCAGGGTCAGGCCCAGCCCGGTCTCGGACAGGGAGGCCGTAAGGCCGGGGTCGAAATGGAAATACAGGGCCACCGAATGTTCTCCGGCCGCCTCCAGGCTGTCCCGGCAGGCCAGGACGCCGGATGCGGCGTCGAAAACCAGCCGCCGGCGGTGGACCACGGGATCGGGCAGCCGGGTGTAGCCGTGGTGCTCGGCCTCGATGACGTGAGCGTCGCCCTGCCGGGAGACAGAAACGTTTCGGGGCGCGGCCTCGTTGCCGATGCGCCAGGGACCCTTGATTTCGGCCATTTCCAGGCCGTCCGCCACCAGGGTGTTGTGGCTGGCGCTTTGGCGGTAGCGGGTGTTGCGGTCCATGTCCCCGGAATAGGTGGACACGCCCGGATCGATGACCACCGGGTCGCCGTCCAGGCACAGCTCGAAGGAAAACGTGTCGTTGTGGCCGTGGCCGCCCCGGCCGAACTGGCCCACCTCGCCGTAGTCGGCCAAAAGAAAGTTGCCGCCGTCCCGGACCGCGAACATGCCGCCCTGGGGGTAGTGGCGGCAAAAGGCGGTCTCGGCCAATGGCCGGGCCGTTTCGGCAAAGGCCTGGCCGGGCTGGCCCAGAAGCCAGGGCACGGCCGCGCTGGGCGCGGCCGTGGGGGGAAGCAGGGCGGCGTCGCCCACAAACGCGGCCCCCAGGGCGGCCAGCGCGCCATGGTCCCGGGGGGCCCGGGGCTCGAAAGGCAGGGCCGTGGCGCTGTCGTTGTCGCCGATGACCGGAGAAAGCCCGTCCGGCCGGGTGGCGTCGCGGTCATAGGCCAGGGCCAGGCGCAGCCGCTCCCGGCCGGCCGGCCCCACGGCCCGGGGCGTGCCTTCCAGGGCGATGGCGGCCAAAAGGAACAGCTCGGCCACCAGCCGGTGGTAGGCCGTGGCTTTTTCCATGTCCACGCCGTCGGCCAGAAACTGCAGCCCGATTTCCGGCTCCACCCGGGGCGCGGCAAAATCGGTCCAGGCCCGGGCCTCGCGCGCAAGCCCGTCCAGGCAGCGCCCCATCCAGACCAGGGCGGCCAGGTTGGCGGCATAGTGGTTGCCGCGCACGTCGGTGTATTCCACGGTGCGGTAAAGAAAGGCCGCGTTGCGGTTCAGGGCGGCCAGCAGGGGAAGCACGTGGGCCGGGGTGGCCATGGGCAGGCAGGCGGCCATGCAGGCGGCATGGGCCAGGGCCAGGCCGCGCATGGCGCATTCCATGGGATACCAGCCCACGCTTCGGGCCAGGGGGCTGAAGCGGTCCCAGTCGGCCACGGCCGAAGCCGCCTGGTCAAGCCAGGAAGCCTGGCCGGTGACGGCCGCCGCCTGGATCAGGGGATAGAGAAAGGCCAGGCGGGAGACTTCCCAGGGATATTTGACGTCAAAGGGCGCGGCCTTGGCCCGGGTGAAAAACACGTAGCCCTCGAAGGGCATGGGCTCGAAGCGGTGGCCGAAGCGCCAATCCTCGTTATAGGGGAGCTTCCCCCAGGGCAGGTCGAAGGGCTGGCCGAACAGGACCTGCCGGCCGGCCAGGACGTCCCGGGCGCAGTCCACGATGCTTTGGGCGATGCCGGGATTCCGGTCGCAAAACCGGGAAAAGGCGGCCAGGGAGTCCGGCCCCACGGGCAGGGAGCCGGAGCGGACCCGCTCCATGAACGCCCCGGCCCGGGCGTTGTCCCAGGCGGCGTCAATGCGCCGGTCCAGGCGCTCCCACAGGCCGAGGCGTCGCCACAGCAGCAGGGACAGGGCCTGGCGGGCGCGGTAGAGGGTCACTTCCGGGCCGGCCTCCAGGCAGCGCCGGGCCAGCCGGGTAAGCCGGGACAGCATGGCTCAGGCGTTCCTTTGGGGCCGGGCCGCTTCCAGGTCCCGGTACATGGCCAGCAGCACGTCGGCCTCGCGCTCCCAATTGTAGCGGGACAGCACGGCTTGGCGGCCGTTTTCGCCCAGCCGGCGGCGCTCGGCCGGGTTTTGGGCCAGATGGTCCAGGGCGGCGGCAATGGCGGCCGGGTCGGCGGAATCGACCAGCAGGCCGCAGTCGGCCTCGGCGACGATGCGGGCCACTTCCACGGCAAAGGCCGGGGCAATGACCGGGATGCCGGCCAGCATGTAGTCGAACATCTTGTGGGGCAGGGCATGGACGTGGTTGAGCCGGCCGGGCTGGAACAGGACCAGGCCGGCGTCGGCCTCGGCCACCCGGGCCAGGGCCTGGTCAAAGGGCAGCCAGGCTTCCAGGGTGAAGCGGTCGGCCACGCCCAGGCCGCCGGCCTGACGGAAAAAGGCCTGGCGGTCGTCGTCGAAGCTGCCGAGCAGGACCACCCGGATGTCGGACTTGGCCTTGGCCACGGCCGCGACGAGCTGGGGCCAGCCCCGGGGGCGGGACATGCCGCCCAGGTGGATGGCGGTCAGCGTCCCGGGCGCGGGCTCGGGGCGCGCGCCGGGTTCGGGCGCGCCGTCCGCATAGGCCAGGGGCACGTAGTTGCGCACCGTGACCAGTCTGGCCTCGAAACCGGCGAAATCCGGGGCGGCCGAGTCCTTGGCCAGGACCATGCGGTCCGTAAAACGGGCCAGAAGGCGCATAAGGCGTCGCACGGCCAAGGCAACCACCGGCCGCAGGGCCGGGGGGAAGCGGCTTTCGGCGAATTCGGCCGGGTAGATTTCGTGGACGTCGAAGATCAGGCGCGCGCCCGTGGCCCATTTGAGGACCGCGCCCAGGGCCCAGGAATCCACCTCGTTGCAGTGGAAGCAGTCCGCGCCCGTGGCCCGGGCGGCGGCGAACACCGTGGGCATGAGCCGCAGCCGGCCCCACAGCCCGGGCCGGCGGGGATAGGTGAGCAGGGTCACGCCGCGTTCCACGGTCCGGGACGTGGTCATGTCCGGGGCCAGGTGGACGACCTCGTGGCCGGATGCGGCCAGGGTCGCGGCCTCCTTGTCGAAGACCCGCTTGTCGCGGGGCGGGTGGGCCAGGGACAAAAAACAGATTTTCATGCGCGCCCCGCGTCGTCCCGGCCGGCGTCCGGGACCAGGTGGTAGTATCCGGCCAGGGCCAGGCCGAACCGGTCGCGGCGCTCCCCATGGCCGACCAGGTCGAATCCCAGGCCCGTTATCAGGCGCACCGAGGCCAGGTTGTCCGAAGCCGTGACATACCATATCCGGCCTTCCCGGCCGGCCAGCGAGGCCAGGGCCGAAGCCGCGCCCAGGCGGCCCAGGCCCTGGCGGCGCGCCTGCGGCGCGGTCCACACGTCCCCGATCTGGACATCGTTTCGGGCCATGAAGGGAAAGCGGAAAAAGGGCGGGAAGACCACGCAGGAGTGCAGGAGGGCCTGGCCGCGCCGCACCAGGTGCACGGCGAATTGCCGGCCCCGGAACACGCGCAGGTGGTGGAAGAGCCACCAGACATGAAAGCGCCGGGGCAGGTCCCGAGGGGCGAAATCCGTAAGGCCGGGTCGCCAGACCTCCAGGCGACAGCCCGGGGGCGGGACGGGCGGGGCGGCTGCCGTGGCCGGATCGGGGTGCCGGGCGAAAAAAAGCAGGCTCATGAACCCTTTTTCCGGGCCGCCGTGGCCTCGAAAAGCGCCAGCATCTGCCGGCCGCCGATGTCCAGGGACATGTGCTCGTGGTAATAGCGCGCCCCGCGCTCCCCCATGGCCGCCAGTTCCTCTCGGGGCGCGGCCGCCAGCTCCAGCATGGCCTGGGCCATGGCCTCGGGATTCTCGCATGCGCAGGTCACGCCGCAATTCGCCGCCCGCACGATGTCCGCGGCGTCGCCGGGCACGGCCATGAGCACGGGCCGGCCCGAGGCCAGGGACACCTGGACCTTGCTCGGGATGGTGGTGCGGAAAAAGTCGAAGTCGCGCAGATGCACGAGCAGGGCGTCGGAAATGGCGTTTATGGCCGGCATTTCCCAGAATTCCCGGCGGCCCACGAAGCGCACGTTGTCCGCGCCAAGGCTTGCGGCCAGGTCCTTGAGCTGGGCCTCCTCCTGGCCCGTGCCCACCAGCACGAGCTGGATGGCCGGATTGGCCTGGCGCACCAGGGCGGCGGCCCGGATGGCCGTGGACAGGCCCTGGAAAAGGCCCATGTTGCCGGCATAGACGATGTTGAAGCGGCCGGCGAACCCCAGCTCGGCGGCCAGGGCCGGGTCGCCGGGCATGGGCCTGAAGTGCGTTTCGTCGGTCCAGTTGTAGACCACGTGGATTTTTTCGGCCGGCACCCCGCGCTCCACCAGCAGGCGCTTGAATCCCGGCGACAGCACGGTGACGGCCGCGGCCGCGGCGTAGACCCGGTCGCACCAGGCATGGATCAGGGCGTTGGCCGCCTTCTTGGCCCGCTCGCCCCGGATCATGCCGGATTCCACCACGGACTGGGGCCACATGTCGGCGATGTGGTAGACGAAGGGCAGGCCGCGCAGGGCCTTTTGCACCAGCGCGCCCAGGGCCACGGTGGGCGGGGGATGGTAGACGAAGCCCACCTCGGCCGGATGGGCCAGGGCCGTGCCGATGGTGGCGCTGGACAGGGCGAAGCTGGCGAAATTGAGGATGCGGCGCAGGGCGCTTCGGTCGTGGCTCGGGAAAAGCGGCACCCGCACCACCTCCACCCCGTCCATGACCTCGCGCTGGTAGGGCCGGATGCGGTAGCCGGGATAGACCTTGCCCCCGGGGTAGTTGGGGAAGCCGGTGATGACCTGGACGCGGTGGCCGCGCGCGGTGAGCCAGCGGGCCAGGGGCAGGCCGCGCAGGGCTCCGGGCTCGGGGTCGAACCACTGGGTCAGAAACAGGATGTTCATGCGGGAAGGGCTCCGAAAAAGATGCGCTTAGCGGGCGGCGTAGCGGTTGAGCCACAAATCCAGGAGCAGCAGGCCGAAGACCTCCCGGGAGTACTTGGTTTCCGCCGTGAAATTGACCTTTTTCAGGTCATAGAGATCCTTGAAGCGCGAATTGGTGATCTGTTCCCGGATCTCGTGGGCGCAGTGGTTGACGAACGAGCCGATGGGCGTGGTGAAGCCCATCTTGTCCTTGCGGTAGAGCACCGACCGGGGCAGCCACGTGCCGGCCAGGTCGCGCAGCACGGGCTTGAGCTGGCCGTCGCGCAGAAAGGCCGACGGCTCCAGCCGGCGCATGCGCCGCACCAGGCGCTGGTTCAAAAGGCTCGGCCGGCCTTCCAGGGAGTGCCGGCCGCACATCTTGTCGTCGATGTTGAGCAGCCCGGCCAGGAAATAGCGCTGGTCGAAGCGCAGCATGGCCTTGGTGACGTCGCCCCCCTCTCCGCCGCAGCCGGCAAAGGCCAGGCGGAAATTGTCCTCGGCCGTGGCGTCGTAGAAGCGGTACAGGGAGGTGATGCCCTTGGTGTGGCACATCTCGAAGCGCTTCCAGGGCTCGGACACCCTGGACACCTTCTGGAACAGGGCCCGGTAGTTGTCCTGGTTGCATTCGCCCAGGGCCAGCATGTAGCGCACGTAGCCGCCGAAAAGCTCGTCCCCGCCGGTGCCGGTCAAAAACACCTTGAAGCGCCGCTTGACCTGGGCCAGCAGGTCGTCCAGGGGCAGGATCACCGAGCCGATGGTCAGCTCGTCGAAATCCTCCACGATGCTTTTCAGTTTTTCCACCAGGTCGAACTCTTCCTGGGCGTTGATGACGAAAAGCCGGGTGGGCAGGTTGGCCGTCACCTGCTGGGCGAAAAAGGTCTCGTTGCAGTCCGGGTCCGAGAAGTTGCAGTGGTAGGCCAATTCCGGCTGGACAATGCTGGTGATCAGGCTCGAATCCACGCCGCCGCTGCAAAAGCAGGTGATGGCCGTGTCGCTGATGGTGGATTCCAGCACGCACTGCTCGACCAGGTCCCGGGTCTCCTCCAGCCAGTGCGGGCCGTAGGCGTCGAAACCGTCATCCCCGCAGGCCAGCAGGTCCTCGTAGCAGGTGCTGGTGGTCTCCAGGGTGTCCAGGTCGATTTCCACCACATGGCCGGGCAGGACCTTTTTTATGGACTTGATGAAGGTGCGGTCGCCGAAGGTGAACTGGTAGCGGGCGTATTCGGACAGGGCCAGGTAGTCCAGCTCCACCGGACCGGGATCGAGGTCGAGGATGGTGCGCAGCATGGAGGCCACGCACACGCCCGAGGGCGTTATGGCGTAATACAGCGGCTTTATGCCCAGCTGGTCGCGCCCGAGCGTCAGGGTGTGGCGCTCCTTGTCGTAGATGGCAAAGGCCCAGAATCCGGTAAAGGCGGTGAGGATGTCCTTGCCGAAATGGGTCCAGGCGTGCAGCAGCACCTCGGCGTCGTTGGCCGGGGGCAGGCGCACGCCGGCGTCGGCCAGGCGCTTGTTGATCTCCAGGAAGTTGTAGATCTCGCCGTTGTAGGACAGCACGTGGCGGCTGTTTTCCATGGGCTGGGAGGACCGCTCGTCCAGGCCGATGATGGACAGGCGCGTCTGGGCCACGTGGATGCGGCCGTTGGTCCAGAAGCCGATCTCGTCCGGGCCGCGCTTGCGCAGGCTTTGCAGGGACCGGTGGTGAAAGGGCCGGTCGACGTGGGAAGTGACCAGGATGCCGCACATGAGACGTTCCTCCAGCCCGCCTAATCCGCGGCAAAGACCGAGACGCCGTCGGAAAACGGGCGGGGTGGGCGTCCGAGCAGGGCGGTCAGCCGGCTGGCGTCGCCCAGGCAGTGGCGCATGTCGCCGCGGCGGTAGCCGCCCACCACCTCGGGCGGGCAGTCCCGGCCCACGGCTTCCTGGATCAGGTCGCAGGCCTCCGCCAGGGTGGTGGGCAGGCCCGAGCAGACGTTTATGACCGGCGGGGCGCCGTGTCCGGCCACCAGCCGGGAGATGGCCTCCACCACGTCGTCCACGTGGACCCAGTCGCGGATCTGCCGGCCGTCCTCGAAGAGCTTGGGCGGCTGGCCGGCCTTGATCCAGCCGGCCATGCGGGCGATGATGGTGGATTCCGAATCCTCCAGGCGAAGCCGCGAGCCGTAGACCGAGGATGGCCGCAGGATGGTCAGCCTGTCCGGGTCCAGGGTCTTGACCGACAGCTCCTGCATGTACTTGGACGCGCCGTAGGTCTCCAGGGGGGAGGGCGGGGCGTCCTCGGCAATGGGCAGGACCGCGCCCGGCGCGCCGCAGGCGCAGGCCACCTCGTAGCGGCCGGCCTCCAGGTCGGCCACCGTGCGGTCCGCGCCCATGACGGCCCCGCAGGCCGGGCAGCGGTAGCTGTAGTTGGCCCCGTAGACGCTGAAGCTGCTCATGAGCACGAACCGGACCAGGCCGGGCAGCCGGGAGGCGAACTCGGCCAGCCGGGCCGTGCCCCCGGCGTTGGCGGCCACGATGTTGGCCGGCTCCCGGGCGGCCCGGGCCACGCCGCCCAGGGCGGCCAGGTGCACCACGGCCGAGACCCCGTCGAAGCGGGGATCGCCGAAATCCACGGTGCGCAGGTCGGCGAAGCAATACTCCACGTCGCGGCGCAGATAGTCCGGCGCGCCGTGGTGCACGTACTGGTCCAGGCTGTCCAGGCAGACCACGTCCAGGCCGTCGGCCCGCAGGCGGTCCACCACGTGGGAGCCGATGAATCCGGCTCCGCCGGCCACAAGCGCTTTCATATGTCCTCCCGCAGGCTGGCGGCGATGTTGTCCATGTTGTCCCGGAACCAGGCCACGGCGCGTTCGAGTCCCTGGTCCAGGGTCACCGTGGGATTGAGGCCGAGTACGGCCCGGGCCCGGCCGATGTCGGCCTGGCGGCGCAGGCTGTGGTCCCAGGACCGGCGCGGCCGGTACACGATTTCGCTGGCCGAGCCCGTGGCCGCCAGGACCTTGCGCACCAGGTCGATGACCCGGGTTTCCCGGCCCGTGCCCAGGTTGAAGGCCTGGCCCCCGGCCTCGGGGGTGGTGGCGCAGCGGATAAGTCCGTCCACCAGGTCGCCGACGTAGATGAAATCCCGCGTCTCCTCGCCCGTGCCGGTGATGGGCAGGGGTTTGCCGTGCAGGGCCCACCAGATGAAATTGGGGATGACGTTGCGGTAGCGGCCGGGCACCTCGCCCGGGCCGTAGGAATTGAAGAACCGGCAGCGCACGGTGCTGACGGCGGCGTTGTAGTAGTTGCAATAGAACTCGCCCAGGGCCTTGGTGATCTGGTACGGCGTGTCCAGTTCGAGGCTTACGGGCATGTCCTCGCGGATGGGCTCGGTATGGCCGTGCCCGGCGATGGAGCAGCCGGCCGAGGCGTAGACCACCCGGCGGCAGCCGGTCTCGGCGGCCCATTTGAGGACGCGAAGGGTGCCCAGGCCATTGGTGTGCAGGTCGTCCTCGGGATGGTCCACGCTGTTTTGGTTGGCGAAAAAAGCCGCCAAATGAAAGACCGTGGCTCCGGCCAGGGACAGGCTGGCGGCATCCAGGCCGGCCACGTCCCGGTTGCAAAAGATCACCCGGGGATCGTTCGGGACCAGCCAGCGGTAGCCCGAGGCCAGGTTGTCGATGACAAGGACGCGGCTGGCGCCCGATTCCAGGAGCCGGCTGACGAGCTGGGAGCCGATGGCTCCGGCGCCGCCGGTGACGACGCAGGTATCAAGTGTTTTCACGATCTTGGTCCATCACGGTCTTGCATGGTTGGGAGCCATTTCGGGAATCCATGGGGGCTGGGGCGGCGTGTTCCGGAAAGCAGGAAAGAACGCGCCAGCCTGCGGCAAGGCCCGCTTACGCGATATTCCCCGGCCAAGCAATCATTGCGGCGGCGGCGCTTGTTCGTGCCGGTCCCGGGCCGACCGCCGCATGGTCCGCACCCAATCGATGAAGGCCGCGCCCAAAATGGCGCAGGCCAGGGCGGCCACGCCGACAACAGCGATCTTGCGCGGCGCGAGCAGGGGAGCGGCGGGTTCCGACGTGACCGGCGCGGCCGTGTTCAAGTGGGCCCGGGCCGCGATGTAGTCCAGTTCCGTGTCCAGCTGTTCCAGAAGAGACAGGGCATAGGTGCTGCCGATGTCCTGCCGGAGGGTCTTGGCCTGGTCGCGGACGGCCGCGAACGGCTGCGGGGCGAAGGTCGAGGCCAGGCGCGCGGCCAGGTCGTTTAGGCTGCCGGTCAGGCGGGGCAGCTCGGCAAACAGGCGGGCCAGGTCGGCAAGCATCTTATCCCGCACCTTCTTATCCGCCAGGGACCGGCCGACGGTCTCGGCCAGCTCCTTGCGGCAGGTTTCCCGCAGGGGGCCTTCGGCCAGCTTGTCGCAGCCGGCCAGGCTTTCGAACACGGCGGCGTCGGATAGGGAGAAGGTATTGAATTTTTTAAGATTCCACTGCTCTTCCAGGGCGGACTGCCGAACGGCCGGCATGGCCTCCAGGCGGGCGCGCACCGCATCTTCGGCCATGAGCAGGGCGGCCTGGACGCCGAACACCTTGGCCAGGCCCTGGGCGGCCAGGCCCACGACATCGGCGTCCAGGGGCAGGTGCAGGGTATAGCCGGTGACATAGGTGATGGGGCCGTTCCGGCTTTCCAGGGTGGCGTAGCGGGGCCGCAGGGATTCGTTCAAAAAGCGCGGCATGGCCAGGGCCAGCTTGACTGCCCGGTATTGCGCCTGGTCGCCGACGATGGCGGCCAGGTCCTGGTCGTTGTCCAGCACCGCGACCAGCCTGGCCTGAAAGGCCGGAGGGAAGCCGTTCTTTTTGAAGGCCGCGAAGTCGTCGTAGGGCAGGGCGATGACGCTGTCGCGCCAGACCTGCCGGCCCTGCCTCAGGCCGTAGGCGAGGTAGGCGGCCAGGCACACGGCGAAAATCAGGCCGATAACCAGGGCCTGCCGCCCCAGCCAGCGGGCCGTGGTCCTGGGACCGGAAGGGGCTGGGCCGCCGGGCCGGGGGGCAAAGGTGCGAAACAGCGGATCGGGCATGCTTTTTTCCTGGCTGTTTTGAGGCCGGCTGGAAAAACGGACCTGGCCTCAATAGGCGATGTTGTAAATCCCGGTGGACGTCAGCACGTTGCACTGGGGTTGCCCCTTCAAGGCGCTGATGCCCAGGACCGGAGCCTTGAAGGAATGGGTAAACACCGTTTGGCCGGACAGGTCGATGAATTCGACGGCGTTGTCCCGGCTGACGGCCAGCATGGATTTCGGGACAACGGCGAATTCCGGCGAGGCGCCTTTCCTGGCGAACACGGTCTGCAGCCGGGACTCCTGGGCGGAGAGCCGCTTTACGGCCAGGCCATGGTCTTCCCGGACCACGAAAAAGGCCTCCCCGTCCTGGTCGAACAGGGTCAGGATGTCCCCGGAAAAGGCCAGGGAGACCGGAGTGTGGCCATGCCGGTACAGGGTGGCCTTGTTGTCCGTGTCTATGGCGACGAGGGTTTCGCCTTTCCCGTTTGGCCCTTCAGGCAGGCTGGCCTTCCAGTCCAGGCGCTTGGCCCCGGAAACGGTCAGCAGCACGCGCCCGTTGGCTCCGGAAATGACGCGCAATGCGTCGTTGTCCCAGGGACGGGCCATGTCCATCCAGCCGTCGCCGTCGTAGTCGAGGAGCAGGCTGTGCTTTTCGCGTCCGTCCGGGGGGACGTTTTCGCGCCATATCCAGGTCCCGGCGGCAACGTCGAAGAGCCCGCAGCCGTTGTAGGCGGCCAGGACCTTGTTCGGATCGTCGTCCCGGGCCGGCTGGAAAAGATAGGCTCCGGAATATTCCTCGTCCGGCAGGTTCCACCGGCCGACCACCTGGCCCGTGGCCGCGTCAAAGGCTTTGACGGCCTTGTCGAAGGAGCCCAAAAGCAGGCCGCGTCCGCCCGTTTCGATGGAGAGCATGCCCCGGGAGCACTGGACCGGGCCGTCGTCCGCCTCGTGGGAATAGCGCCAGACCTGCCCGCCGGTATCCAGGTCGAAGGCGTACAGGAACTGGCCGTTGTGGAAAAACAGCAGGGGCCGGGCCGTGGCCGGATCGCGGCCGTTGGCGAAGCTCGGCTCGTAAAAGAGGTTGTCGAGTTCCTTGCGGTGCATGGTGCCCTTGAGGTCGGAAAAGTACAGGACGCCCCGGCCCTGGACATTGCTGACGTATACGGGATTTTCGTATTCCGGCAAGACGCCGTAGATTCTGCGCTGTCCGGCGTTCTTGGCGGACAGGAGCTGGCCGTTGTACTGCACCCTGGCGCCGGACTGGACCAGGGCGTTGCCGTGGGCCGCGGACATGATGGTGGCGACGCCGAAGGATTCCACGGCCAGGGGGGAACCCAGGATTCCGGTGCGCGGCTGGCAGGCGCGCAGCCGGCCGCTGTCCCGCAGGAGATAACAGCTTCCGTTGTCGCTGTAGGCGAGCACGTTGTCCGGGGTCAGGGGCCGGGCCGGGTCTTCCTCCAGCAGGCAGGAGACCGTGGCCAGCTTGGCCTTTTTGACCAGCCGGACCGGATGCAAAAATTCCCGCTTTTGCCAGGACATGGCCGCGGCGTCAAAGGCATGGATGCCGTCCCGGCCGCCCGCGGCCTGGGCGTAAATCGTGTTTGCCCCGTCCAGGGGATTCCAGGCCAGTTCCGCGTTGTCCACGGCCGAAAGCAGGTTGCCGGTCAGGGCGTTGTAGATCTCGACCCGCTGCGCGCCGTCGACGCCGAGCATCACGCCGCACAGCCAGGTCTGGTTGCCGGCCGCCACAACCTTGGGGAAAAACGACACCCTGGCCCGCTGGTTCTGGTAGTGCAGCTCGAAAACGCGCTCGTAGAGCGTCGTTACGGTCCCGTCGTCCTGGAATCGCACGGCGGCGATGAACTTGCAGTAGTCGTCCGAGGCCAGCTTGACGCGGATGTTGCCGGGCAGGAGGTCGGACCAGAAGCCGTCGAAGCGGTCAAAGGAAAACGGTCCGCTCAGGTACTGGACATCGCCGGCGATTTCCCCGTTTTCGGCGTTTATCCGGTAGAGGTGGCCGCGCACGTCCAGGAAGAACTCCCGGACCGGCCCCTGGCCGGCGTTGGCGAACAGGTGGCTGGAGTGGTTGAGCACGGGCGGGCTGGTCCATTGCCGCGCGCCGGCGTTTTTCGCCTCCAGGCCGTAGCACAGCAGGCGTCCCAGGAGCTTGCCCCCCGGGCCTTCGGAATCCGATATCACGAGGCGCTGGTCCTGGCCGGGATTGTCGAGCAGCAGGAAGTCGCCGGCCCGCTTGGGATAGTTGGTGGCCGAATGGACGTGCTCGAAAAGGGGCGTCAGCCGGGTGTGGCTCTTGTCGAAGCGGGAGATGGACAATTGCTGGTCCAGGTCGCCGTTGCCGATGACGAGGATCGACTCCCCGTCGCGGCAGGGCAGGAAGGCCACGATGCGGCCCTTGCCCGTCCGGACTGCCTGGGTTCGGCCGTCGGCCCAGAACAGGGCCGCGGTTTCCGACTTGGCCGACTTGACCAGAAAGGCCGGGAACCGGGGATCGTCCAGGCGGGTGCGGACCAGGGAGTCGTCATGGTCCAGGTTGGCGGTTTCCACGTAATCCGCGGTCTTGGTGACCGTAAACGGCGCGGCGGCGTCCGCGGCCCGGACCGGGCCGGCCCAGGTCAGGCAAAGCCACAGCAGGCTGCAGAAAAAGGCGAGAAACGGCATTTCTTTTCCTGATCGAACGTAACGTGAAACAGAAGGGGTGTTTTGTTGCAACGTCATGAATTCATTATGGTTTTGCAAAGGGCAAAGCCCTTCTTCTTGCAAACGCCCGCCCGCTTTTTAAGGGCGCAACGCTAGAGGCCGCCGGCCACCACGGCCGCGATGCGTTCCCCGGCCCGGCCGTCCCACAAGGGGATGGGACCGCCTTTTTTCCCGCGCCCGGCCAGCACGGCGGCCAGTTCGGCGCGCAACAGCGCCATGTCGTGGCCAACCAAACAATTGGTGCCCAACCTCACGGTGATGGGGCGCTCGGTATTTTCCCGCAAGGTCAGGCAGGGCACGCCCAGGTAGGACGTCTCTTCCTGGATGCCGCCCGAGTCCGTGAGCACGCAGGCGGCGTGTTTTTGCAGGGCCAGGAATTCCAGGTAGCCCACGGGCGCGGCCATGTGGACGCCCGGCCGCTCCAGGGCGGCCCCGGCCGCTTCCAGCCGGGCCCGGGTGCGCGGGTGCATGGGAAAATACACGGGCACCTCCGCGCCGATGGCCGCCAGGGTGTCGAGAATGGGCAGGAGCCGGTCCGGGGAGTCCACGTTGGAGGGGCGGTGCAGGGTGACCAGGATGTAACGGCCCGGGGCGGCGGGCAGAACGTGGGCGCACGCTTCGGCCTGGGGCAGGAGCCGGGCCAGGGTGTCGATCATGACGTTGCCCACCCCGTGGATTTTCTCCGGGGCCACGCCCTCGCACAACAGGTTTTCGTCGCCGTCGGGCGAAGGGGTGAAAAGCAGGTCGCACAACTGGTCCGTGACCAGGCGGTTGATCTCCTCGGGCATGGACCGGTCGCCCGAGCGCAGCCCGGCCTCCACGTGGCCCACGGGCAGGCACAGCTTGGCGCACACCAGGGCGGCCGCCACCGTGGAATTGACGTCGCCGTACACCAGGGTCAGGTCGGGCTTTTGTTCGCACAGCACCGGCTCGATGCGGGTCATGATCTGGGCGGTCTGCCGGGCGTGGCTGCCCGAGCCCACCTCCAGGTTGCAGTTCGGGGCCGGCAGGCCGAGCTGCCGGAAAAAGATGTCCGACATGTTGGCGTCATAGTGCTGGCCCGTGTGGACGAGGTACTGGTCCACGGCCGGGTATGCGGCCAGGGCGGCCATGACCGGGGCGGCTTTCATGAAGTTGGGGCGCGCGCCCACCACGTGCAGGATTCGCATGGGAAATGGCCTTGTGCGGGTTGGGGGTTGGCTTCGGGCCGTCAGGGGACCCGGCCCAGGGCCGGGACCATGGCCGGGCGGCCGGCCCGGGAGTCCCGCACCGCCAGCCAGAAGATGAAAAAGAACAGGCCGCCGTATCCCATCAGGGAATTGAACACGCTGGCCTGGGCCAGGTACACGGTGAACATGACCGACAGCACGGCCAGCAGGTTCCGGGCCGGGCCGGGTGGCTGCTCGGCGATAAACGCGTCGAGCGCGCCGAGAAGCCCGCCCAGGAGCAGGCAGCCCGCCGCCAGCCCGGGCCAGCCGGCCATGCCGTAAAAATCCACCACCGCCCCGAAGGAGCAGCTGCCGCTGGTCATGTGGGAAAAAAACCGGAACACGCGTTCGGTGTTGTTGTTGATGTCCGTCTCCAGGAACCGGGCCACCCAGGAGACGTTGGTCAGGCCGTAGAAGTCTTCGACCTTGGGATAGTACGCCATCAAAAGCGGCGTGCCCAGGGAGATGCGGCCCAGGACGCCCAGGATGCCGTCGAGCATGGAGGGCAAAAAGCCCCGGCCCCGGGAGGTGAGCATGTGCAGCAGGCCCAGGGCCGTCACCAGGAAGGCCCCGCCCGCCGCCAATCCGGCCGCCCCGGCCCGGGGCCGCCAGCGCCGCCACAGGGGGCCGCCCAGGGTCACGGCGTGGATGAGCCCCAGGCCGATGAGCACGGTCATGAGCGGCACCTTCTGGATGCTGGCCAGGAGGAAGAACACGGCCACGGCCTGGTAGGCCAGGCCGTAGGCCCGGAACCACCGGCCGCCGGACCGGCCGGCGGCGGCCAGGGCCAGGGCGAAAAAGGGCAGGATGTCGAAGATCAAAAGGACCAGCGGATAGTTGCCGCCGATGAACTGGCGGTTCTTGTACATTTCGTGGGCCGGGACGTTTCCGGAATAGGAGACGATCATGCCTGTGACCATTTCCGAAAAATCCCGGAACACCAGCAGGCCGAGCCCGATCAGGGGCAGCACGCTCAAACCCGCCAGCCGCGTCAGGCACAGGCCATTCCCCGGGAGGCCGGCCACGGCGAACATGGACCGGGGCCGGGACTGGGGAGGCCGGGCCAGGACCCAGGCGCTTATCCGGCAGCCGGCCAGGACAAGGAGGCTGCCGACCACGGAGACCGCCATGGCGGCGATGAAATCCCGCTGCGTGATCAGGCGCCAGTCGAGGAAATAATAATTGGAGCGCAGCATGGCCGGGAAAAGCGGCAAAACCAGGCTTCCGGCCACCACGAACACGGTGTTGAAGAGCCAGAAGGCGCCCATGACCGAAAGGGAAAACACTGTCCGGCGCTGCCAGGCGGTGCAGACCGCAAACAGGGCGGCCAGGCCGATGGACCAGGGCAGAAGCGGGTTCATGTCGGAGAGGCCGGGAAAGGCCGTTTCTTCAAGGATCGCTCTCCATGAGGCCGGAAGGCGGTCCCTTGCGCTGTTGGCGCACGCATGGCGTTCCGATGGTAAAAGGCTTTTTTTCGCTGCACAATTTCAGGATTGCCCAAGTCAGTACTATGGCGGCGAGATGCTGGTCAAGGATATAATTGGAAAAGGAGGTGATGGACAGATATTGCACGTGCAGGATGACCCAGGCGGTCAAGGCAATATTGATCAGGGACCGGCGCAATCCGCTCAGGACGAAGTGCAGGGCGTAAAGGGCCATGCCGGCCAGAAGCCCGATGGCCAAGGGGCCGGCCCAGCCGAAGTTGGCGTAGGCTTCTCCCCAAAAGACCGTGGGGGCCGAACCGACGATGGCCGTGCCGGCATGTTCCGGATAGATGTTGTCATAGACGAACCGCGTCAGCGGAAACTGTTCAAACGGCAGCAGCCCGAGCAGGTTCGACAGGGACTTCCCGTGCAGGAAGGGATGCGCGTCCGGAAAGAGCTTCAAATAAAAATAGGCCGGGGAAAGGGAGCCGATGCACAGGCGCTGCCCCACGTTTTTGATCAGTTCGTACAGGGGCCAGGAATAGCTCAGGACGTAGGGTACGAGAAGGACCGTGGCCAGGACGGGAACGGCGGCCGCGACGAACAACGCCGGCACCCGGCCGCCGCGCCGCGCCAAAAGAGAGGTCAGGGCCAGGCCGGCCAGCAGGAAGACGGCGTCGTGCTTTTGCATGGCCAGGTAGGAGGCCGCCAGGCCCAGGCCCAGAAACGCCAGGAAAAGGACCAGGGAAGCGATCTTGCGGCGGGCCAGGGCGTGGGCGAACAGGCAAAACAGGAGGAACTGGAACATATCGATATACAGCAGCCGCTGCCAGTCGAACGCCCCGGGCGCGCGGGCGTTGGTCATCTGGCTGCGGGCCAGGACGATGGCCGCCTTGTTGCCGCGCAGGGCCTCGAACAGGGCCACCCTCGGGGACTCGAGGATGGCCGCGCCCGCCGCCAGGCAGCACACGAGCAGCAAGCCGACCACGAGCAGGAGCGTGGACCGGGAAAAGGCCTGGGCGGCCTGGCCGGCCGGAGGCTGCGGCAGGGCGCGGAGGCGTTGCATGGCCGCGAATCCGGCCAGGACGCCGGCCAGGCTCAGGACGGTGCAGCCCAGCATGGCCCACACCAGGGCGGGATTTGTGGCCCCGATGGAAACCGACAGCGGGTCCAGCCTGAAATAGAGGAAGACGAGCCCCACGTAGGCAAAGGCGAGGAAGGAAAGCAGGAAAACGCCGGGCAGGCTGACGACGTCGAAGCGGATGCCCAGGCGTTTGCGAACCAGCAGGAGCAGGACAAGGCCGAGCCCGTAGCCCAGGACGAAGAGGCCGGCGTCAAACATGTCCGGACCCGGCCCAGGCGACCGCCTGCCTGGCTGTGGCCTTGCCCGGGGAGCGGTCCGCCGCGGCCGCGGGAAAGGCGCGGCGGCCTTGCCGGATGCGAGTCCTCGTGTTCACGAGGCCTGAGGGTTAGGCCATGGCGTCAGCCCCGTCAAGGCGGGCCGCGCGGACTTCTTGTGGGCCGTCTGTTGACGCCCCGACTGAAAGAACGTAGTTCCCGGGCAAAATTTCACAACCCGCGCCGTTTTTTCCAGGGCCGGACCCCTGCAACACGCCATGAAACGTGCGTTCGACATTGTTTTTTCCCTGGCCGGGCTCATCCTGCTTGCACCCGTGCTTTTGGCCGTGGCCTGGTCCATCAGGCGCGAGGACCATGGTCCGGTCTTTTACCGGGGCGAGCGGATCGGGCTTGGCGGCCGGCCCTTTCGCATCTTCAAGTTCCGCACCATGGTGGTCGACGCCGAAAAGCTCGGCGCCAGCTCCACGGGCCAGGACGACCCCCGCATCACCCGGGTGGGGGCCTTTTTGCGCGCCCGCAAGCTCGACGAGCTGCCCCAGCTCATAAACGTGCTGGTGGGCGACATGAGCCTGGTCGGCCCCCGGCCCCAGGTCCGCTGGGCCGTGGACCTCTATACCCCGGAAGAACGCCTGGCCCTGTCCGTGCGCCCGGGCATCACCGACCCGGCCTCCCTGCGCTTTTCCAACGAGGGCGAGCTGCTTAAGGGCAGCCCGGACCCGGACCGGGAATACATGGAGAAGATCCACCCGGAAAAAATGCGGCTGAGCCTGGAATACATCCGCCGGCAGTCCCTGTGGCTGGACGTGAAGATCATCCTGCAAACGTTAGGCAAAATCACCAAGCGGGAATCATGAAAAAATTTCGAACCGAGGCCGAACAGGCCGTGGGCGGGGAGATCGCCAGGGTTTTCGAGGCCTGTCCGGACTCCGTGGAAATCAAGCTGGAAAACTTCCCCAAGTATGTCCGGCGCCAGCACCTCAAGCGGTTTTTGGCCCTGTACGAGATCTTCAAGCTGGCCCTGCCGGTCAAGGGCTCCATTGTGGAGTGCGGGGTGTTCAAGGGCTTCGGGCTCATGGCCTTTGCCAAGCTTTCGGCCATGCTCGAACCCGAAAACCTCACCCGCCGCGTCTACGGCTTCGACAGCTTCGAGGGCTTTCCGTCGGTGGGCGAAAAAGACGCCACGCCCGTGGCCGACGTGCGGCCCGGCGGGCTGTACGCCAATTCCCACGACGAGCTGCTGGAGCTGGTGGCCGCCTTTGACCGGGACCGGTTCCTGGGGCACATCGACAAGGTGCACCTGGTCAGGGGCGACGCGACACAGACCATCCCGGCCTTCATCCAGTCCCATCCGCACCTGGTGGTGAGCCTGCTGTTTATGGATTTCGACCTGTACGAGCCCACCAAGGCGGCCCTGGAACACTTCGTGCCGCGCATGCCCAAGGGGGCCATCCTGGCCTTCGACGAACTGGACAATCCGCTGTGGCCGGGCGAGACCCTGGCCCTGCTCGATTCCCTGGGCATGGGCAACGTGGCCCTGCGCCGCCTGGAGTGGGACCCCTACATCGGCTACGCCATCTTGTAGGCGCGGCCCTTCCAAGCGAGGCACGCACGTGGACACACGGGAACTGGCGCTGCGCATCCGCCTGGATGCCCTGCGCATGGTCAATCGGGCCAAGACCTCCCATATCGGCTCCATCTTCTCCATGGCCGACATCGTGGCCGTGCTCTACGGCCGGGTCATGGCCAAGCGGCCGGACGAGCCCGGCTGGCCGGACCGGGACCGGTTCGTGCTGAGCAAGGGCCACGCCGGCGCGGCCGTGTACGCCGCCCTGGCCGCCACCGGCTATTTCGATCCGGCCAGGCTCACGGACTACTGCTGCGGCGGCAGCGTGTTTTGCGGCCACATCTCCCACGAGGTGCCGGGCGTGGAGGTCTCCACCGGGTCGCTCGGGCACGGGCTGCCCGTGGCCGCGGGCATGGCCTATGCCGCCAAGCTTGACGGCCAGGCCCACCGGGTATTCACCATCCTAAGCGACGGCGAATGCGACGAGGGCTCCAACTGGGAGGCGATCCTGTTTGCCGCCCACCACCGCTTGTCCCATCTGGTGGCCGTGGTGGACTACAACAAGATTCAAAGCCTGGCTCCGGTGGCCGAAACCCTGGCCCTGGAGCCCTTTGCCGACAAGTGGCGGGCCTTTGGCTGGAACGTGGCCGAAGTCGACGGCCACGACCACGCCGCCTTGGCTGCGGCCCTGGACGTGATCCCGGCCCCGGGCGGCAGGCCTGCCTGCGTCATTGCCCACACCACCAAGGGCAAGGGGGTGTCGTTTATGGAAAACTCGGTGCTGTGGCACTACCGCACCCCCCAGGGCGAGGAGTTTAAGGCCGCCCTGCGCGAACTGGAGGGCCAGGCCCATGCGTGACGCCTTTGTCCGCACGCTCATGGACATCGCCGGCCGCGACCCCCGGGTCATGCTGCTGACCGGCGACCTGGGCTTCGGGGTGCTCACCCCCTTTGCCCAGGCCTATCCGAAACAATATCTCAACGTCGGCGTGGCCGAGCAGAACATGACCGGCCTGGCCGCCGGCCTGGCCCTGGAAGGCCGCGTCGTCTTCACCTACTCCATCGCCAATTTCAACACCCTGCGCTGTCTGGAGCAGATCC
Organism: uncultured Desulfovibrionaceae bacterium; assembly: GCA_964490985.1. Lineage (GTDB taxonomy): Bacteria > Desulfobacterota > Desulfovibrionia > Desulfovibrionales > Desulfovibrionaceae > Solidesulfovibrio. Next base: position 26,033 of record CAZBER010000053.1, read on the forward strand.
GAAACGACGTGTGCCACCATAGGGCCGACGTCAAGGTGGTGAGCGTTGGCGGCGGGTTTTGCTACGGGGCCCTGGGCATCAGCCACCACGCCACCGAGGACCTGGCCATCCTGCGCGCCCTGCCCGGGCTCACCGTGGCCGCGCCGGGCGACCCGGTGGAGACCGACGCCCTGGTCCGGGCCGCCGCCGCCACGCCCGGGCCGTTTTACCTGCGCCTGGGGCGCGGCGGCGAGGCCACGGTCCATGAGGGGGGGACGAAAATCGCCCTGGGCAAGGCCTGTCGCCTGCGGGACGGGGCCGACGCGGCCCTTGTCTCCACCGGCGGCATGCTGCCAAACGCCCTGGCCGCCTCCAAGCTTTTGGCCGAGCGGGGCATCGCGGCCTCGGTGACCAGCCTGCACACCCTAAAGCCCCTGGACGAGGCGGCCGTGGCCGGACTGGCCCGGGAGACCGGGCTTGTCGCCACCGTGGAAGAGCACATCGCCAAGGGCGGCCTGGGCGGGGCCGTGGCCGAGGTGGTGGCCGGCCTGTCCGGACCAAGGGCCAGGGTCCTGCGCCTGGGGCTTGGCGAAGGGTTCAGCGACGCCATCGGCAGCCAGGAACATCTGCGCCAGGTCCACGGCCTGTCCCCCCAGGGGCTGGCCGAGCGGATCGCGGCAACGCTCAAGGAGACGCCACATGGCCTGTAAGGTGCGCTTCGTGGACCCCACCCGGACCTACGCCGAACTGAAGGACGAACTCGACGCCGCCTATTTCGCGGTCATGGAAAAGGGCGACCTGGTGGACCGGGGGCAGCTCAAGTCCTTTGAAAAAAACCTGGCCGCCTTTGTCGGCACCACCTATGCCGTGGGCCTGAACAGCGGCTACGACGCCCTGCACCTGTCCCTTCGCGCCGCCGGCATCGGCCCGGGCGACGAGGTCGTCGTTCCGGCCCACACCTTTGTGGCCACCTGCTCGGCCATCGTCAACGTGGGGGCCACGCCGATCCTGGTGGACGTGCTGCCGGACTGCAACATCGATCCGGACGCGGCAAAGCGCGCCGTCACCCCGCGCACCAAGGGCATCATGCCCGTGCACCTGTCGGGCTGGCCCTGCGACATGGACCGGATCATGGAGATCGCCGGCCAATACGGCCTGACCGTGGTGGAAGACGCCTGCCAGAGCCTGGGGGCCACGTTTAACGGCCGCAAGGTGGGCTCCTTCGGCCTGACCGGCTGCTGGAGCTTTTATCCCTTCAAGATGCTCGGCGGCTACGGCGACGGCGGGGCCATCACCACCAACGACCCCCAGGTGGCCGCCTATGCCCGGCGCATGCGCTACAACGGCGAGGATCGGGAAACCGGCGAATACCACGGCCACGGCTTCACCTGCATCCTGGACAACCTCCAGGCCGCCTTCCTGGACGTCAAGCTGCGCCACCTGCCGGCCTGGATCGCGCGCCGCCAGGAGATCGCCGAAAAATACCGCCAAGCCCTGTCCGACCTGCCGGACCTGCTTCTGCCCCACTACAGCGATCCGCGCCGCACCCACGTCTACCAGAACTATACTCTGCGCTCCAAACAGGGCAGCGCCTTTTCCGACCACATGAAGGCGGGCGGCATCGAGGTCCTGACCCAGTTCCGCAAGCCCTACTACCGCCATGCGGCCCTCAAGCTGGCGGACCGGGGCTTTCCCGAGGTGGAGGCGCTTTCCCGGGAGGTCTGCTCCCTGCCCATGAACACGGAAATCCGGGACGACGAGCTGGACTGCGTCATTGCCACGGTCCGTTCCTTTTACGGCAAATAGCGCCGGGAGGCGAAATGGCCCTGCATCTGAGCCAGCGGCGCGAATGGGTGCGCCAGTCCGACATCCGCTCCATGTCCATCGAGTGCGACCGCATGGGCGGGGTCAACCTGTCCCAGGGCGTGTGCGACACCGAGGTGCCGGACGTGGTCATGGCCGAAGCGGCCCGGGCCATGCGCCAGGGGTACAACATCTATACCCGCTACGACGGCCTGCCCGAGCTGCGCCAGGCCATTGCCGCCAAGATGGCCCGTTTCGGCGGCCCGGAGGTGGACCCCGAAGGCGGGGTGGTGGTCTCGGCCGGGGCCACGGGCGCGTTCTACTGCGCCTGCCTGGCCCTGCTCGACCCCGGGGACGAGGTCATTTTATTTACACCCTTTTACGGCTACCACGTGAGCACCCTGGTGGCCACGGGCGCGGTGCCCGCCTATGTGCCCTTAAGCGGCCCGGACTGGCGCTTCGACCCGGCCGACCTGGAGCGGGCCGTCACGGCCAAGACCCGGGCCATATTGATCAACACCCCGGCCAACCCCTGCGGCAAGGTCTTTGACCGGGCCGAACTGGAGGTGCTGGCCGATTTCGCCGCAAGCCACGACCTGTTCGTCTTTACCGACGAAATCTACGAGCACTTCCTGTACGACGGCCGCAAGCATGTCAGCCCGGCCACGTTGCCGGGCATGGCCGAACGCACCATCACCATAAGCGGCGTGTCCAAGACATTCAGCGTCACGGGCTGGCGCATCGGCTATGCCGTGTGCGACCCGCGCTTTGCCGAGACCATCGGCCATTTCAACGACCTGGTCTACGTCTGCGCCCCCTCGCCGCTCCAGATCGGCGTGGCCCGGGGCCTGAATACCCTGGGGCCGGACTACTACCAGGGACTTTCCGACGACCACCAGCAAAAGCGCGACCGCATCTGCGCCGCCCTGGATGCGGCCGGTTTCCCGCCCCACGTGCCCCAGGGGGCCTACTACGTGCTGGCCGACATCTCCCGGCTCCCGGGCGCGGACGGCAAGGAGCGGGCCATGTTTCTTCTGCGCCAGACCGGCGTGGCCTGCGTGCCCGGCGAGGCCTTCTCCCCCGACGGCAACGGCCGGGGCCTGGCCCGGTTCTGCTACGCCAAAAAGGATGTGGACCTGAACCGGGCCATTGCAGCCATCAAGGCCCTGGCCTGACCGCGGCTTCCCGGCGCGGGAGCGGTACCGGGCGCTTGGCCCCAGAGGCAATCCCACCCGCAAGACGCTGACGGCCATTGTGCGGCCTTGGGCCTGCGGCTGCGCGTCGTCCGGGAGCGGACCGTTGCCGGCCGTATCGGCAACGCACGAGAAGCCATGGAGGGGATGTCATGCCGACCGCGGCCATAAGCATGCAGCAGCGCCTGAAAAGCCTCAAGGATCGCGGCATCCTCGTCATCGGCAGGGAATCGCGGCCCGCAGGGGCGGCCATGCCCGCCTCGGGCGAGGAGCGGCATTGGTTCTGGGATCACGACCCCCTGTGGAACCATGTCCCGCCCCGCTGCGCCCGGCCCATGGGGCCGGACCAGGAGCCGCCCCTGTTCGAGCGGCTGCCGGCCGGCGCCTCCCTGCCCAAGGCCCTGGCCCGGACCCGCTTGTGCCTGTTCGCCGGTGCGGCCCTGACCCCCGAGCTGCGCCTGGCCATGGCCCGCCCCGAGACGCCTGTGCTCCTTTTCGAGCCGCGATTGCAGCGGCTTTGCGAATTTCTCGCCGCCGTCGACGACGCCCAGCTCCTTTCCGGGCAGGTCTTTCTTTTTTGCGGCGACCCGGCCCATTTCGAGCGTCCCCTGGCCGAATACCTGGGGCCGAACCTGTTTGGCCTCGGCTATCCGGCGGTATTTGCCCTTACCCGCGTGGCGGCCCGGCACGAGCCCTGGCTGGCCGCCCTGGCGCGGCACGTGGAGACCCTGTTTTTCCGGCACCGCATCTATCCCATCGAAGGGCAAAGCCTGTGCCGCAGCCTGCCCCTGCGTCCCCTGGTCCATGGGCTTTCCTATGACCAGATCAGGCATTGCTACGAAAACATCCCTCTTTTCTTCGCTTCCGGCCGCATCGACGACGTGAAAAACGCCTTTTTGGGGGCCACGGCCGTGTGCGTGGCCGCCGGCCCCGCCCTCGACAACCAGATCGGGTACGTGCGCCAGGCCCAGGCGCGCGGCGGGCTGGTCATCGCGGTCAACAACGCCGTACGCACCCTGGCCGCGCACGGCATTGCGCCCCATTTCG
>CAZBER010000054.1:0-1313 GCA_964490985.1 uncultured Desulfovibrionaceae bacterium
CTATCGCTCTCTGACCCGCACGGGATACGCCCGTTAGGGAAACATACAAGGCTTCGAAAACGACCTATTTCTGGCTCCAGACAGCGGCCAGGCGCTCCAACTCGTCGGCCGGCAGGCTCGGGGCATCGTAGCAGCCGGCGGCCAGGCGCTGGCGAAAGGCTTCGTAGAGAATCACGGCAGCGGCCACGGAGACGTTGAGGCTTTGCACCATGCCCTGCATGGGGATGTAGAGCGCGCCGTCCACATAGGGAGCCAGGTCTTCGTCCACGCCCCGGTGCTCGTTGCCGAGGATGATGGCCACCTTACCGGTGAGATTCCACTCCGGAAGCGGCCGGGCGGTTTCGGAAAAGCTCGTGGCCACCAGGGCGTATCCCTGTGCTTTGAGGGATGCGGCCAGGGTGGCGGCATCGGGATGGCGCACGATTTCCACCCACTTTTTGGCCGAGCCCGAGGATTTCTTGCCCAGAGAAGGAAAGGCCGTGTCGGTATAGAGCAGATGGACCCGGTGCACGCCAAAGGCGTCGCAGCTTCGTAAGATGGCCGACACGTTGTGCGGGTCGTGGATGTTGTTTATGATCAAGGTCAGGTCGGCCTGGCGTCTGGCCAACACTTCGCGGATACGCCCGGCCCGGCGTTCGGTGATGTCTCGCATGGCCGTGGCATTAGGGCAAAGGCCGGGCCGAGGCAAGACCGAAGGAGGAAGATGCATGCAGCGGGTGACTGCCCCGGACGTGGCTGCGTTCAAGGGGGTGCGCAAGGTGGTGATGCTGACGGCCTACGACTATGCCGCCGCCCGGCTGGGCGAAGCCGCCGGCGTGGACGTGCTGCTCGTGGGCGACTCCCTGGCCATGGTGGTGCTTGGCCACGAGGACACCCTGTCCGTGACCATGGACGAGATGCTCCACCATGTCCGGGCCGTGTCCCGGGGAGCCAGCCGGTGCCTGGTGGTGGCGGACATGCCGTTTCTGTCCTACCAGGCATCCGTGGCCGAGGCCGTGGCCAATGCCGGCCGGTTTCTCAAGGAAGGCCGGGCCGGAGCGGTCAAGGTCGAGGGCGGCCGGGAGATTCTGCCCCAGGTCCGGGCCATGGTGGCCGCCGGCATACCGGTGCTCGGCCATGTGGGGCTTACCCCCCAGCATGTGGCTGCCCTGGGCGGCTTCAAGGTCCAGTCCAAAACCGCCGACGCGGCCGCCAGGCTCCTGGCCGACGCCCAACTGCTGGCCCAGGCCGGCTGCTTCGGCGTGGTGCTCGAATGCATCCCGGCCGCCGTGGCGGCCGTGGTCACCGAACACCTGCCCGTACGCGCCATCGGC
>CAZBER010000054.1:1323-13805 GCA_964490985.1 uncultured Desulfovibrionaceae bacterium
CCCCGACCCGCGTTCTTGCCCGTCCCCGAGCCGATGCCCCGGCCCAGCCGCTTGCGCGGGTGCGTGGAGCCCTCGGCCGGCCGGAGTCGCGATAGGTAATCGCTCATTCGTTGACTCCTTCTGTCTCAGTCTCGGCCGCGGCAGGAGTCTCCTCGGCGGCGGCAGTCGGCTCGATCGGGGCCGGAGCGGCCTGCGACGGCCAGGTGCTGGTCTTCCACGACGTCCTGGGCCTCTATGACCGGCTTCGCCCCAAATTTGTCAAGCAGTACGCCTCCCTGGGAGAGGCGGCCGTGCAGGCATTGACGCAGTACGCCAATGAGGTTAGGAATGCCGATTTTCCGGGACCGGAACATGCTTTTTCCATGGACCAGGATGCATTCGCCCATTTCCAGGCCCTGGCCTCCCAGGCAGCGGCCGCAACCCCCGATCTTCCGGACGGTCCTCCTTCCTGAACCTGCCGTTTCCTGCCCGGTGCGGTTGCGTTCCTGAGCAGTGCATGAAAAACAAGCAATACGACGACGATGTTCGTGAATTCGTCGCCCAGCAAAACGGCGTTTTCCTGGTCGTCAGCACCGACGCCGTGTTCAACAAGAACCTTCGCGCCACCCTGCTGCGCCACTTAAGCGTCAAGGACGAATGCGTCCACAATATCTTCACCAGCGATTCCTTAAACAAGGAAATCAAAAGCCTGCGGGCGAAAAACCACAAGATCCTCATCTTCATCGAGCGCGAGCTCAACGGCCGCAACACGGCCGATCTCATCCGCTACCTGAAAAACGACTATACCAGCGACATGTTCGTGGTCGTGCTGACCACCGAAGTGGAGCGGGACAAGCTGGTGCTTTTGCACGAGCTGGGCGCGGACAACATCATCACCAAGCCCATCTCCCCGGACACCCTCATTGAAAAGATCGCCTTCACGGTCAAACCCCGGGGCCAGATCGGGGAGATCATGGACCGGGGCCGCCAGCTTTTGGACATGGGCAATGCCCTGGAAGCGGCCAAGGCGGCCAAGGAGGTCCTGGACCTCAAGCCCAACAGCCCGTCCGGCCTTTTGCTCATGGGCGACGCCCTGCGGGCCATGGGCAAGCGGGACGAGGCCTTGCGGGCCTATGTCCAGGCGGAAAAAGGGGCCAAGCTCTTTTTGGAGCCGCTCAAAAAGATCGCGGCCCTGCACCACGAGGCCGGCAACACGGCCGAGGAGCTCAAGTTCCTGGAACGCCTGGACAAGCTCTCTCCGCTCAACGTGGACCGCAAGGTGGATATCGGCGTCGGCTACATCCAGCTCGGGGATACGGACCGGGCCAAGACGGCCTTTGACCAGGCCGTGCGCATCGCCACCAAGGAGGCCCTGGACGCCGTCAGCCGGGTCACCCAGACCATTGCCGCACGCTGCATGGACACGGCCCCGGAGATGTCCGAGCAATACCTGCGCCAGGCCTTGAATACCCGCAAGAACATGCTGGACCGGTCCGACATCGAGACCTTCAACCGCCTGGGCCTGATGCTGCGCCGCCAGGGGAAATGGCAGGAAGCCATCACGGAATACCGCAAGGCGCTCAAGATATCCCCGGATGACGGCGGGCTTTTCTACAACATTTCCATGGCCTACGTCGAAGGCAAGCAGTATATCGAAGCCTACCAGTGCCTGGACAAGTCCCTGGCCATCAATCCCGACTTGTGGCGCACGGGCGAGGCCGTCTGTTACAACATCGCCACGGTGTTTCGCCGTTACGGCAAAAAGGAGATGGCCCTGGAGTACTTGCGCAAGGCCCTGGAACTCAATCCCGAGTACGGCAAGGCCAAGGCCCTGCTCGAGGAAATCACCGGAGCGTAAGCTTCGGCTACGGCGGCCCCCATGCTTGCCTATCCCCAATTCGATCCCGTGGCCCTGCAACTGGGACCTGTCAGCATCCGCTGGTACGGGCTCATGTACCTGGTGGGGTTCTGCTCGGCCTGGCTGCTGGGCCGCTATCGGGCCAAGCGGCCCGGCTCGGGCTGGACCGGCGTCGAGGTCGACGACCTCATCACCTATGCGGTGCTGGGCGTGGTGGTGGGCGGGTGGGCTACGTGCTGTTCTACGATTTGCCGGGATTTCTGGACGATCCCCTGTCCCTGGTCCGGGTCTGGCAGGGGGGCATGTCCTTTCACGGCGGGTTTCTGGGCATGGCCCTGGTCTTTTGGCTTTTCGGCAAAAAGACCGGCAAGGGCTTTTGGGGCGTGGCCGATTTCACCGTGCCGCTGGTGCCCATCGGGCTTTTTGCCGGCCGCATCGGCAACTTCATCAACGGCGAGCTGTGGGGCAAGCCCACCAGCCTGCCCTGGGGCATGGTGTTTCCCGATCCCCGGGCCGGGCTTTTGCCCCGCCACCCCTCCCAGCTCTACGAAGCCGGCCTGGAGGGGGCGGCCCTTTTTTGCATTCTGTGGTTCTATTCCGCCAGACCCCGGCCGACCGGGGCGGTGTCGGGCGTTTTTTGCATATGGTACGGCGTGTTCCGATTTGCCGTGGAATTCGTCCGGGTGCCGGATCCCCAGCTCGGCTACCTGGCCTTTGGCTGGCTGACCATGGGCCAGATTTTGAGCATCCCGGTAATCCTGCTCGGGGCCTGGCTCATGCTGCGGGCTTCGGCCGCAGCCAGGCGAGCCCCGCGGCCTATTCCCGGTGCAGGGGAATGAGCACGAACTCGCCGCACAAGTCGTCGGCCTGGGTTTCCGGCCACACCGCCACATAGGTCTTGCCCCGGGCGTACTCCACCGGCGCGGTGGCCGGCGACGGGGCGTGGCGCTTGCAGTATCCCCAATCCCCGGACAGCATCTCCTCGGGCGGACAATACCGATGCTCGGGCGGAATCGGGCCCTTCCAATACCGGCACATCCTGCACTTCTGCTTCATGACGCCTCGCTTACCGGAACGCCGCCATGGGCAGTCCCGGCACCTTGATCTCGTACACCTTGGGCCAGCGCTTGCCCGTCACCCAGACCCGGCCCGTGGCCGGATCAAAGGCGATGCCGTTTAGGACGTTGTCCGGGTCTGACGCGGTTACGCGTTCGGCCAGGGCCGAGCAATCCACCCAGGCCACAACGCGGCCCGAGGCCGGATCGATGACGGCAATGCGGTCCTCGCCCCAGACATTGGCCCAGATGGTGCGGCCCACGGTTTCGAGTTCGTTTAAACGGGAAACCGGCGCACCGTTGTCGGTCACCGCCATTGACCCCAGGGGCGAAAAGTCCTTGGGATCGTAAAAAAATATGTGGTCCGAGCCGTCGCTGACGGCCAGACGGTCGTCCAGGGCGCAAATGCCCCAGCCTTCGGTGGCCAGGGGAAATTCGCCCTGGGGCGCAAGGTCGGCCAGATCATAGGTAAAGACGCGGTGCTCCTGCCAGGTCAGTTGGTAGAGCCGCCCCTTGGCCAGGGCCAGGCCTTCGCCGAACACGTCCCGGGGCAGGTCGCGCCGGGCCAGGACCCGGCCCGTGGCCGGATCGACCTTGCGCAGGGAGGAATGGCCGTACAGGCCGCTGCCTTCGTAGAAGTACCCGTCCCAAAAGAGGAGCCCCTGGGTAAACGAGGCAGGATCGTGGGGCAGCTCGGCCACGATCACGGCCGGCAGCACGGGCGCGCCGGCCACGGCCCAGGTCGGCGGGAGCCACAAAGCCAGGGCCAGAAGCAACACTGCCATTGCCGGGCCTCGCCCGTTGCAGCGGATCATGGCCGCAAAACGCCGCGCCCGCGACCCAGCAACTGAGCCAAGTCCGCTATTTTGTTTGTCTTTTTTAAACATCTTAAAACGCTAGCACGCCGCAGCCGGCCTGGCAAGCAAGGCCCAGCCAAGTCTGGCGCGACATCTTGACCCGCCGCGCCATTCGTGCTCGATTAGGCCCCATGCAAGACATCCTCATGCTCATCGGCCTGGTCGCGGCCTGGTTCCTGATCGTCCGCTTCGTCTTCCCCCGTCTCGGCATCAAAGGCTGAGGCGTGGACTCGGAGTGCGGTCCGCGCCCCAAGGAGACGGACAAGCGCCAGCCTAAAAACTGATTTTCAGGCCCAGGTTGCCGCCCAGGCTATCCAGACCCTTGTCCGAGAATTCGCCCAGGTGCTGGTAACGGCCGGCGGCCTTGAGGCTGACGTTTTTGGACAGGGCCACCGAAGCGCCAAGATCGGCCTGGCCGGCGCCGCTTTGCCTGGCGCCGTTGTACGGCGTTTCCTTGTCGGCAAAGACCCCGCCGCCGCCAACGCCCGCAAACAGGGTGCCTTGGCTCGTGCGCACGAAATTCCAGCGGGCCATGCCGGCCACGCCCACGGCGCTGGTCGTCTCGTCCTTGGAGCTGACGCCAAGGGGCGTGGCCCGCTTGACGGTCTGGTCCACGGCATAGCCCAGGCCTTCGGCCTCCAGGGCCACGCCGTCGGCCACATAGTAGCCGGCGGCCCCGCCGTACGTCCCGATGATCTTCACGTTCTTGTTGGTCGTCCCGTAGATGCCGCCCCGAGGCTCGAGGTAGGTCGTGCCCTGGGTGTAGTCCTGGGCCATGGCCGGGCCGGCCAGGAGCAGCAGGCCGCATGCGGCAACGGTGGCAATGGTGCGCTTCATACATCCCTCTCTTGGGTCGGCCCCGGGCCGGACAGCGATTCGCCGCCGCATGGCCGGGGTCAATGCATCAGGGACTTGATGGACGTGCCCTTGCGCTGCTGCGCCTTGGCCGGCTGTTCCCGTTCCAGGATCACGGCCGTGCCGTAGCAGGAAAAATACCGGGAGCCGTCCGGGTGGAAGGCCACGTTTTCCTGATAGCCGATGATGGCGTCGGCGCCGAGGTCCAGGGCGCTGGCCGTGAGCCCGTAAAAGGCGCACTCGGAATCGAAGCTGCGTCCGCTGACCAGCCCCATGACCTTGCGGATGGTGCGCCCCTCGATCATGGGCGTGGTCACCACCGGGAACTTACCGGTAAAAAAGAGTTCCTTGGCGTTTTTCAGCCGCGCCCCCCGCTTGAGCTCTTCATTCCGGTTCCGGACTTTTTTTTCGCCGCCGCTTAAAAAGGAAAGCATGCCGTCCTCCTTTGTGATGCCGCGCCGGCTGTTGCGCCGTACGCGCTTCCTGTCGCGCCCATGTTCATGCTGGCTGGCTTGCCTGTAGCAAGGAGCCTGCCAAACATTTTCATAAATAATTTTAGGATATTACCTCAGACAGCCCAGGGCCGGGTCAAAAACGCGACAGCCGTTGGGCCATAAAAAAGCCGGACCCCAGGGCCCGGCCTCCAGTCAGGGAGCGCGAGGGCGAGCTAGCCGACCTTGTCCAGGTAGCGGCGCACGGTCGGGTTGGGCCGCACCGTGGTGCGGTAACCGGACAGGCGCTGGTTTTCCTGTTTGGCTCGCTGCAGGTCGGTCTTGAGTTCCGCGTGCAAACGCCTGGCCTCGACAGTGAGCTGGCCTTGCAGGTTTTTAAGCTTGTGCAGCTTGTCCCGAAGCAGGCCAACGCTTTCCGGATCGGCCGAACGCCAGGCCATTTCCAGCAGGCGGCCGCGATCCTTGGCCAACTGTTCCGCTTCCTCGATTTCGCCCGCCAGCAGACAGTGCAGTTCGCGTTCTCCGGTAGCCAGGGCCTCGTCGAGATAGGCAAGCTTGTCCGCCATGGCGCTATTCCTTGTCGGCTTCCCGAATGTTCTCCCGCAGTTCGGCAATGACGCTCTTCCACCGGGTCATGGCCGGAACGAATTCGTATTCCAGCAGGTCGGCAAGCAGAATCCAGTCCTCGTTCTCCAGCACTTCCAGCATCTCGGAGAAGAGGTTGGAAATTTCTTCCGCCGAGGCATTGAAGGCGGAATCGTCCTTCTGGATGCACTCCCCGCGCAACACCCCGATCATGTTCAGGAAGTCCCGGGTGACGTCCATGAGGTCCTGATAGACTTCCAGGGCCTCGGCATCGTCGGCCTGGCGGAAGAGATCGGCCACGCGCCGGGCGCCCTGGTCCATCAGGGTCACCACCTTGTACAGCTCCCGGGTGATGTCGATGGCCATTTTGGCCTTGGGCACGCTTTTGATCTCCACGGATTCGATGCCCGCGGCCTCGATGTCCTCGGCCTGGTGGGGATAGATTTCCGAGAAGCTCTCGTTGTTGACGAAAACCTCGGTGACGATGCGGCCGTTGAGTTCCCCGCCGTCCATGACGTTGAGCAAAATCTCTTCGAGATTCTGGAACTGAGTGATATCCATGCCGGTCTCCCGGCCGTCCACGCGGATCATTGCGAGCCTCCCTCTGGGATGGTTGTCGGGGGGAAAGGATTTCCAGCTCCCACCCCGATTATTCAACAACCATGCCAAGGAAGCTTACGTCCGGTCGACCAGGGCGCGGAAGGCGGCCACGCAGCCGGCGTAGCGGCGGATGCGGGCCAACAGCAGGCCAAGGTCCCGGGTGGGCTCCTGGGACTGGGCCAGCCACAGGTGGCCCAGGGCGAGAAGGGCCGGCGAGGCCAGCCACAGGCGGTGCAGCCGGCCCCAGGTGGCCAGGAACTTGTCCTTCATGGCCGGGCCCCGGGACAGCAGGCCGGCCTGGCCTTCCAGGAGGTGCAGCAGGCTGGCCGACTGGTCCAGGGTCCGGACCAGGTCGGTTCGGGCCGCCTGGGGAAGTTCCGGCAGGGGCTCATCCGGCAGGCTGGGTTCCTTTTCGTCAAGGAATTGACGGAAGACGTGGCGCTCCAGGCGCAGCCACACGGCCCGGGGCTCCCGGTCATGGCCGGAAAGGGACTGTTGGTCCATGAAGCCCGAGGCGTCGAAGGCCGAAAGCCAGGCCCGGGCTCCGGGATAGGCCCGGCGGGCAAACTGCCCGGCAGCGAAAAAATCCATGGCCGCGCCCAAAACCGTATCCGGGCCGATGGCGTGCAGACAGGCGTTGTCGTGGGGACAGGCCGTGCCAAAGGCGCACGGGTGGCAGGCCATATCCGGCTCCAGACTCAGGCACCCCGGCCGGTAGGGGCCGGTGTCAAAGGGCTGGGCCGTAGCCAGAAAAAGCGCCGCGCAAGGCACGTCCAGGCCGGCGGCCAGGTGCATGGTGCCGGTGTCGTTGGTGACAAGCAGGCGCAGGTGCGCAAGCACCGCGGCCAGCTGGGGCAGATTCGTGCGGCCGATCATGTCCACGGCCGGGGCCGGACATTGCTGCCTGTAGGCGCTGGCCAGGGCCGTCTCGCCCGGGCCGCCGAGCAGCACCGGCACGGCCCGGCAGCATTCCCACAGCCGCTGCCCCACTCGGGCAAACGAGGCCACGGGCCATTGCCGGGCTGCGGCGCTGGCTCCGAGCTGGAAGCCCACGAAAAAAGCGGCTTCCTGCGGCGCTTCGGCCCGCAGGCTGTCCAGGGCCTGGGCCGATGCGGCCGCGTCCGGCCGGCGCAGGGCGAACCGCCCCGGCCCCTGGCCCACGCCGGCCGCCTTGCGAAAAAGGTCCACCACATTGAAGGGGCTTAGCCCCCGGTTGGCCGAGGAAGCCTCCAAAAAAGCCGCCCAAGGCGTGGACTCCTGGCGAAACCCTAACGGGTCCAGACCAAACCCCAGCACCACGTCGCCGCAAAGCCGCCGGGCCAGCAGCCGGGCAGAGACGGCCGGGGTCAGGTTCACGGCCTGCTGCGGCCCGAAATCCCGCTCCACCCCATGGGCAAAGGCCGTCAAGTCGCCCAGGGCGGCGCGCCAATCCTGGGTCAAACCCTTCAAAAACGCCGAGCCGGGCAAGGGAAAGACCTGGCGGGCCTGGGGCAGAAGGCTTGCTGCCGCGGCAAAATTTTCCAGGCAGGCCAAGGCCGTGTCATGGCCCTGGGCCGCCAGCTCGGCCAGGGCGGGCTGGGACTGCAACAGGTCGCCGAAACGCGTGAGGTTTAGCACCAGCGTGCGCATGTCCGCTCCATATCAGGAAGGCTCCCCGGGCCAAAGCGGTTTCCCAGGCAGCGGCATGGGTTGTTGGCCTGGGTCGAAGATGGTAATCGGACAACCGAAAACTCGAATTTGGCCCCTCGGCCCGACATTTCCCATGGAAACCCGTGCCGACGACACCGATTTCGCCGCCAAGGCCCTGGAGCTGGAACGCTTTCTGCCGGACGGCCGACAAGCGGATTTCCGGCTCTTTGTATCGGAAATCCTGGCGGCCCGGACCGTCCTGTGCCAGGAACAGGCGGATTTGGCCGCAGCCAACCGGTTGTACGCCGACGAGGCCTGCCGGCTTCGGGAGCGGCTGCGCCGACAGGAAAACCAATTGGCCAGGCTCCAGGAAATCTTTCGGGTCAACGACCAGGCCTTCCTGACCTTTCGTTCGGCCCTGACCCTGTCCCGGGGGCTTCGCCACCTGTGCGAACTGCCCGAGGTCATGGCCCGCCTGGGCCAGGCCATGGGCGTTTCCGCCCTGTCCTGCCTGCTGGCCGAAGACGACTTTGCCGCCTTTGTCCCGGCCGGCTTCCCCTGTCCGGACCGGGCATCCCTGGAAGCCGCCTGCCAGGCCCTGCCCGGTTGCGGTCCGGACCGCAAAATATACGTGGGCCGCGTCGACGGCCTGCCCCGGCCGGATTTTTTTCTCGGCTCCGAAACCCTGGCCCGTGACCCCGGTCTTGTACGCGGCTCGTGCTTCATCGCCGCCCTGCACGACAAATACCGCCTCGATCGGCGCATCGGCGTCCTGACCCTGGCCGATAACGACCCGGCCCGCTATTCGTCGGACAAGGGCACGGATTTTCTCGAACATTTCTGCGAGGTTCTGGCCGGCGACCTGCTCAACGTCAAAATCCACGAGGAACTCACCCGCCAGCGCGAAGTGGACGAGCTCACGGGCGTTCCCAACCGGATCTATCTCGGCCGCCACGGCCCGCCCCTGCTGTCCCTGGCCGAACGCAAGGGTTCGCCCGCGACCATGCTCTTTTGCGACCTGGACCGCTTCAAGGCCGTCAACGACACCTTTGGCCACGAAGCCGGCGACGCGGTCCTGCGCTGTGTGGGCCAGGCCATTGCCGGCCGCATCCGGGCCTACGACATCCTGGCCCGCCTGGGCGGCGACGAATTCGTGCTGCTCATGCCCGACGCCGGCCAGGCCGAGGCCCAGGCCATGGCTTTACGCATCCGCGCCGCCGTGGCCGAAGTGGCCGCTGCGAAGGGCCTTTCCGGCACGCCGGGCCTGTCGGTCTCCATCGGCATGGCCATGCATGTGCCGGGCCAGGGCATCGACGACCTGGTGCGCCGGGCCGACGCATCCATGTACGCCGACAAGCGCACCGGCAAATAACCGCAACAGCGGCCACGGAGCCCTATGTTCCCCATCCCCCGGTTTCAGGCAATCCTTGCCGCCCTGTGCGCGGTTCTGTGTTTCCTGGGCGCTTCCACGGCGGCCACGGCCGCCTCCCGGGCCGCTTCCCTGGTTTCGGCCATGAGCCTGGAGGAAAAAGTCGGCCAGGTGTTCATGGTCTGGTTCGAGGGGCCCCAGGCCTCCGAGGACGTGGTCCGGCTCATCCGGGACCGCCATGTGGGCGGGCTCATCCTCTATGCCGCTGCCGGCAACATCCGTTCTCCCGGCCAGGTGGCCGCCCTGACCGCCGCCTTGCAAGGGGAAGCGGCCAAGACACCCCATGGCCTTGGCCTTTTGATCGGCGTGGACCAGGAAGGCGGCCCCGTGGCCCGGCTGCGCCAGGGCTTTACGCTGTTTCCCAGCCAGATGGCCCAGGCGGCCACGGACCGGCCCGACCTGGTCCGCCTGGCCGCCGCCATCACCGGCCAGGAACTGCTGGCCCTGGGCATCAACACGGATTTTGCCCCAGTGGTTGACGTCAACATCAACCCGGCCAATCCCATCATCGGCATCCGCTCCTTTGGCTCGGACCCGGCCGCCACGGCCCGCCTGGCCGCCGTGGCCACGGCCGGATACAACCAGGCCGGGGTGGTGTGCACGCCCAAGCATTTTCCCGGCCACGGCGACACGGCCGTGGACTCCCACATCGGCCTGCCCCTGGTCACCCATGACGCCGCGACCCTGGATCGGGTCGACTTTCCTCCCTTCCGGGCCGCCTTTGCCGCCAAGGCCCCGGCGGTCATGACCGCCCATGTCCTGATCCCGGCCGTGGAGCCGACGCAGACGCCGGCCACCCTGTCCCGTCGGGTGCTGACCGGGCTTTTGCGGGGCCGGCTGGGCTTTGACGGCGCGATTTTCACCGATTCCCTGGGCATGGGGGCCGTGGCCGCCACCTACGGCACGCCCGAGGCCGCGGTCCGGGCCCTGGCCGCCGGGGCCGACGTGCTCTTGATCGGCGCGGACGCCGGACGCCCGGCCGCCGAACGCCTGGAAGCCATGGACCGGGTGATCGAGGCCGTGCGCTCGGGCCGCATTCCGGCTGCCCGGCTGGACGCGGCCGTCACGCAGGTGCTGCGGCTCAAGGAACGCTTCGGGCTTCTTACGGCCTCCCGCCTGGCCGTCCCGGCCGTGGATTGGGAAAAACGCGTGGCCACGGCCGCCCATGGGGAAGTGGCCCGGCACATTGCCAGCCGCAGCCTCACGGCCTTTGGCCGGGTAAAGGGCGTGCTGCCCCTGCCCGCCGATGCCGGCACATTGGTGGTGCGCCCCAGGCTCGGCCGGGACGTGCTGGACGCCGAGGCCGAGGCGGCCCTGGCGGCCTGGCCCGGGGTGGAGAAGGCCTTTTTGCCGCGCGATCCCGACGCTGCCGTTGTGGCCGAGGCGGCCCAAAAGGCCGCCAAGGCCAAAAACGTGGTCTACCTGGCCACGGACGCCCGAAACCAGGCCGGCCAGCGCCGGCTGGCCGAGGCCCTGGCCCGGGCCTGCCCCGGACTGGTGCTGGTGGCCGCCGAGTCGCCCTACGACTTGAGCGTCCTGCCTGGGGCGGCCGTGCGCCTGGCCACCTACGGCGAAGTGCCGGTCAGCCTGGAGGCCTTGGGACGCGGGCTTTTCGCGCCGTTTCGCTTCACCGGCCGCTGTCCGGCCAAGCTTGATTCGAAAAGCCCTTAGCCGTCCGTTTCCCGACGGTTTTTTCGGAATCCTACCACACATAACTCATTGACATGGCGTCTGTTTTTTGTATGGGATGAACAAAATCCCTTGCGGAGCCACTATGAACGACGTTGCCGCCAAAGTTCCCGCCGCAAAAGTCTGCGTTGCCCTGGGCATTGTGCTCAGCCTTCTGATTCTTGCCTCCCATTTCATGGGGAGTCTTTCCATCAGTATTGTTCTTGCTCTTTTGGGATGCCTGGGAACATTTCTGGCCGCACGCCATATCAATGCCCCGCTCCAAGGGCTCTTGGCCGGTTTTTTACGCATAAACGCCCAAAAAACGGATTTTCTCTATGATGAAGTGGCTTCCTGGAACGCCTTTGGCCCCCTTGGCCAGCAGGCCAGCCAGGCCCTGGCCTTCAACTTCCAGCGGCGGGAATACTACCGCGAGGCTGTCAACGGGGTCGGCACGGCCTTTCTGATCTGCGGCCCGGACGGCAGCATCACCCATGTCAGCAACATCCTGGTCGAGCTTTTGCGCAAGTCCCGGGGCGACATCATCGGCAAAACCGTCAGCCAGGCCTTTTACAACAAAGACGGCGTGTCCATCACGGAAAATGCCCTGCAAAACGCCTCTTCCCTGCATACGGAACGAGACATCACCCTGTGGGACGGCCGGCAGATATCCTGCCATTTCACCGTGGATTGCATTCGCAACGGCAAGGGGGACGTCATCGGCGCGGTGACGTCCATTACCGACCTGACCGAAAACCGCCGGCAACAGCGCCGACTCGAGCAAACCCAGACCGATCTGCACCAGCTTGGCGGCGAGATCAATGAACTGGCCCTGCGCGTGGCCTCGGCCTCGGAAGAGCTTTCGGCCTCCGCCGACGAACAGGCCCGGGGAGCCCAGCTGCAAAAGAGCCAGTCCGGCGCCGTGGCCACGGCCATGGAGGAAATGACGGGCACGGTCATGGAAGTGGCCAAAAACGCCTCCAGAACCGCCGAAGCCGCCGAAGCCGCCAACGAAGCGGCGGTCGCCGGCGCCACACAGGTCCGGGAAGCCGTGTCCGGCATCCAGGCCGTGGCCGAATCCGCCAACACCCTGGGCCAGGTTCTGGCCGCCCTGGACGGCCAGGCCGCCGAGATCGGCCGCATCATCGGCGTGATCAGCGACATTGCCGACCAGACCAGTCTGCTGGCGCTGAACGCCGCCATCGAGGCGGCCCGGGCCGGCGAGGCCGGGCGGGGATTTGCCGTGGTGGCCGACGAAGTCAGGAAGCTGGCCGAAAAAACCATGTCCGCCACCAAGGAGGTGGAAAGCGCCATCCACCAGATCCAGGATGGCTCCCGCCAGGCCGTGGCCTCCATGCAGGAGACCGAAACGCGCGTGACCCGAAGCACCGCCTCCACGGACAAGGCCGGACAGGCCCTGGAAGCCATCATGGGGCGCATCCAGGAAATGACCGGCCAGGTGGCCCAGATCGCCACCGCCGCCGAACAGCAGTCCGCCGCCGCCGAGGAGATCAA
>CAZBER010000054.1:13815-21129 GCA_964490985.1 uncultured Desulfovibrionaceae bacterium
CCGAGGCCGACGAAGGGGCTTCCCAGACCGCCCAAGCCACCCGGGAACTGGCGGAACTGGCCCAATCCCTGGTGCAACTGGCCGGCACCTTTGCCGAACGCCGCCAAGAAGACGTCAAGCTGCGCGCCTCCAGCGGCCACATGAAGGGCATCCTGCCCAAGCTCATGCAGGATTTCATCCGGGCAACCTACGGCCAGTCGGCCTTTGACCACATGCAAACAAGCATGGGCCATCCCACGTTTCTGCCCACCCAGAACTATCCCGACCAGGCCCTGCGCCAGATGGCCGAAATCATATCCGAAAAGACCGGCAAAGCCGTGCCGGACATTTTCGCCGCCCTGGGCCGCCACACCATCAAGGAATTCCACCGGCTCTATCCGAGCCAGTTCAAGGCCAAAAATCTCAAGGACTTCTACCTGACCATGAACGAAACCCACGCCCGGCTGACCAAGGACGTGCCCGGCCTGGAGCCGCCCCGCTTCAGCTACGAGGACAAGGGCGACCGGCTTGTCATGACCTACCATTCCAGGCGGGCCTATCCCGAGTATTTCGAAGGCATCCTCAAGGGGGCGGCGGAGTATTTCCGCGAACCGGTCGCCATCTCCG
Source organism: uncultured Desulfovibrionaceae bacterium (assembly GCA_964490985.1). GTDB lineage: Bacteria > Desulfobacterota > Desulfovibrionia > Desulfovibrionales > Desulfovibrionaceae > Solidesulfovibrio. Next base: position 14,422 of record CAZBER010000054.1, read on the forward strand.
TTACCGCTTCGGATGGGCGTTCGGCCCGGGCCGAAATCTTCTTTACGGCCGGCGCGGGCAAACATCCCGCGGCCTTGGCCGGCGGCAAGCGGCTTAAAGCCCTGGGAGCCTGATTGCAGCCCAAGGCCCGCCCCGTGCCCCTGACCATCGCCTACTACAGTTTCGACGATCCGACCTATGCCTGCGCCCGGCTGCGGGTCCTGGAACCGGCCCGGGCCCTGGGCAGGGCCGTGCGCCTGCTCATGGGGGTTTCACCCAAAGGCGCGGGCCACATCGTTTCCACCGACATCCTGGCCCAGGCGGATATGGTGCTCATCCAGCGCTATTTCCCCAGTCCCGGCACGGCCCCCATCCTGGAGGCCATTTTCGAGGCGGGCAAGCCCGTGGTCTACGACACGGACGACGACTGGACCGCCCTGCCGCCCGAGCACCCCTTTTTCCCGCACCTGGCCGAAATTTTGCCCACCATCCTGGAGACGGCCCGGCAAGCCGCCCTGGTCACGGTCAGCACAACGCCCCTGGCCGAAGCCTTCCGGACCGTGACCCCCCGCGTGCGCGTTTTGCCCAACCTGCTGCCCGATGCGCTGTGGGAACCGGTCCCGCCGCCCGATCGGCCGGTGACGGCCATAGGTCTGGCCGCCACTCCCAGCCATCTGGCGGACTTCGCCCCCTTGCGGACTGCCCTGGCCGGGCTGGCCAGACGCCTGGACAAGCCGGTGCGCTGGGTCTTCTTCGGCTGCGCGCCGGATGGGGATGTGTTTCTCCACGCGACCCGCATTGCGTTTGCCGCGGACTATGCCGCCTATGCGGCCAGGCTGCCCCGCCTGGGCTGCGGCGTGGGCCTGGCTCCCCTGGCCGACACGGCCTTCAATCGGGCCAAGAGCCCCATCAAATGGATGGAATACGCCGCCGCCGGCATGGCCGGGGTTTTCGCCGACCTGCCGCCCTACCAGGAGGTAGTCGCGCCCGGAGAAACCGGGCTTTTGGCCGGGCCTGACCCCGCGGACTGGGTTACGGCTGTGGCGCGCCTGGTGGAGGATGCGCCGTTTCGGCGCAGGCTGGCCAGCCAGGCCATGGAGGCTGTGGCGGCCGGGCATCTCCTGTCCCGGCGGGCCACGGACTATCTGGCGGCCTGGAGCGAGGCCGCCCAAGGAAGGATGCCGTGACGCAATTGTGCTGGATGCGGCAGGACGCGCCGCCCCGGCTGTGCGACCTGCTTTTGGCCGGAACCGTGGGCCGGGAGCATCTGCTCGGCGCGGCCTCCCTGGCCGGGGCAGCCGCCCGGGAGGCCCTTCCGGCGCTTCAAAATGACCATGCCCGCCTCCAGACCCTGCTTCTGGCCGCCGCCTTCGAGGAAGACAGCCTGCACGGCGGCACGGCGGCCAACCTTCTGGCCGCGGCCTCGGCCCTGCCGCCCGGCCTCTTCCCCCTGACCCCGGCCTTTGCCGCGCTTCTGGAGCATGTGGCCCGGGCCTTTCGCATCCCGGAGCACACCGCCTATTATGCGCGCCTGGTGGCCGGAGGGGATGTTGACCGCAGGCGGGGATACCTGGAAAACGAATGCCGGGCCGGCCGGCACCGGCTTTTCTGGCTCCATGTGGCCCTGCGCCAGGCCGTGCTGGCCCGGGAGTTCGACTGGGGCGAAGCCGTGATCCAGGCGGCCTTGCCGGCGGCGCTGGCGCCGCTGGCGCACAAGCTGACCGGAGACTTGCGGCTTCTGTCGGGTCGACCGGGCCCGGCCCTGGCCTGCTACGAGGCGGCCCAGCAGGCGGCTCCCTGGCCCACGGCCCTTTTTCGCCGGGGGCTGGCCGCCTGGCAGGCCGGGGACGGGGAGCGGGCCAAAAGTCTTTTGGCCGAGACCCTTTCGGCCATGCCCTGCCATGTCTCGGCCGGCCTGGCGCTTTTCGACCTGGCCTGCGGCCGGGACGCGGCCACAGCCCCCCTGCCCGGGGCCACGGCCATTGCCCTGTACACCTTTTCCAAGGCTTTTGACCTCGACCGGACCTTGGCTGCGCTTTTTGCCTCGGACATGGGCCAGGCCACGGTCACGGTGCTGGACAACGCCTCCACCGACGACACGCCGGGCATCCTGGCCGGCTGGACGGGCCGGGTGGGTACGCAGCGCCTGGAGGTCATCCGGCTGCCGGTCAATATCGGCGCGCCTGCCGCCCGCAATTGGTTGGCCGCCCAGCCGCGCCTACAGCAGGCCGATTTCGTGGCCTATCTGGACGACGACGTGCTCCTGCCGCCGGACTGGCTCGCCCGCCTGGGCGCGGCCGTGGCTGCCTATCCCGAGGCCGGGGTGTGGGGCTGCCATGTGGCCGATGCGTCCAATCCCGCCATAAGCCAGGGCATTGACGCCATGCTCATGCCGCCGGATTGCGGAACCCCGGCGGGCGACGACCTGCGGCTCACGGATTTTCATGCCGAGGCCTTTGACCACGGCGCATTCGCCCATATGCGGCCATGCCTGTCGGTCATGGGCTGCTGCCATCTGTTTCGCCGGGAGCGCCTGGCCGAATGCGGCGGCTTTGACATCCGCTTTTCCCCATCCCAGTACGACGACGTGGACCATGACCTGCGCCTGGCCCTGTCCGGCCGGCCTCCCGTCTACCAGGGGCACCTGACCGTGGGCCACTGCCGGCCCGCCCCGGTCTACCGGCCCCCAAGCCCGGACCAGTTGGCCGGCGGCCAGGCCAATAGGCAAAAGCTCGTGGCCAAGCACCGGGAGAACTTGGAGGCCATCCGGTCGGAAATGCGCCGCGTCCTGGCCGCAGATTTGGCGGAAAAATGGGCGTCCCTTAAAAAATACGTCAGTATTTTTTAAGAAAAATAATCATTCAATTCGGTTGGCGCTTGAATTTGCATAACCTCTTTTCGAGGACATGCCACTAAGCGCTTTCGCTGAGGGGAAACGTCAGGCGGAATACACTGCCCTGCTTTGCGCCAAAGGTCAGGGCTCCCCGCAACTGGCGCGTCAGTTGCACCACGAGCTGCATGCCCAGGGACTTGATGGAGTCGGGATGAAAGCCCTGGGGCAGGCCCACGCCGTCATCCGCCACCACGGCCCGCACCAGGTCGCCTTCCTGGCCCACGCTCACCCGAATGGTGCCCGAATCCCGGCCGACAAAGCCGTGCTTGACGGCATTGGTCACCAGCTCGTTGACAATGAGCCCGAACGGAATGGCCTTGTCCACGGAAAGCCGGCACTCGTCCAGATGCAAGGCAAACCCCAGGCTTTTGTTGCCCTGAAACGACTGCACCACCTTGGGCACCAGCCGCTCCAGGTATTCCCTGATATCCACCCGGTTGAGGTCGCCGCAGCGGTAAAGCTCCTCGTGAACCAGGGCCATGGACGTGATGCGGTGGCGACTTTCCTCGAACAGGTCCTCAATCCTCGGGTCCTCGATAGTGTCTTTTTGCAGGAAAAGCAGGCTGGAAATGATCTGCAGGTTGTTTTTGACCCGATGGTGCACTTCCTTGAGCAGCACCTCCTTTTCCAGAAGGGACTGGCGCAAGCGCATTTCCTTGCGTTTGTCCTCGGTGACGTCCCGAGTGACGCCCACGATGAACCGCTTGCCCTGGTGGTCGCCAAAAAGGCCCTTTTTGGTGACCAGGGTATGCGCCTGCCCCAGGCTGTCGGTGAACTGCTCTTCGCAGATGTCCTCCAGGCCTGTTTCCAAAACGAAGTTGTCGCGCTCGACAAAGACCTGGGCCTCTTGCGGAGAGACGAAATCCTGGTCCTGCCGGCCCAGGATATCCTGGCGCGTATGGCCAAGCATGGCGCACAGGGCCTCGTTGGCCAGAACAAAGCGATGGTCGCTGTCCTTGACGAAGACCGGGTCCGGAATGGAGTCGAGGATTTTGGACAAAAAATTCTGGGAGCGCTGGCGTTCCTCTTCGGCCCGCCGGCGTTCGGAGATGTCCCGGGAGGCGCCCACGAAGCCCAGGAACCGGCTGTCGTCGGCAAACAGAAGCCGCACCACGGATTCCGTCCACACCGTGGAGCCGTCCTTGCGGCGCATCTCGAGTTCCAGGCGTTCGACGAAATCCCTGTCCATGGTTTCCACGGCCCGTCGCCGCCGGCCCGCCAAGGCCGTTACCATTTCGTAAGACGCCGGGGTCATGGCCTCCTGGCCGGTCTCGCGCAGGGCTTCCTCGGGGGACAGTCCCCGCAGCTTCTGGATCGAGGGACTGATGTAGGTCAAACGCAAATCAGGATCGAGGGTGAAGATGACGTCATAGGCATTGTCGGCCAGGAGGCGGTAGCGCCGCTCGCTTTCCCGCAGGGAGCGCTCCACGGCCTTTCGCTGGCTTATATCCCGCATAAAAACCAAAGCGCCGTTGGCATCCTCCACCACAAACGGGACAGCCGAGACCTCCACGTCGATGGGGGTCCCGTCCAGGCGCAGGTAGCATTGTTCCCGCAGGGGCACGGCCTGGCCGGCGGTATTTTGCCGCATGCGTTCCAGGACGCTTTCCCTGGACGCGTCATGCACGAAATCCAGGATGCGCCGGCCCACTATCTGGTCCGCCGTCTGGGCTCCATAAAGCTTCAAAGCCTCGGCATTGGCGAAAACGTAGCAATCCCCGTCATGCAGCAAAATGGCGTCCGGGGCGTTTTCCACCACGAGCCGATAGCGCTCCTGGCTTTCCCGAAGCTCCCGCTCCTTGCGGCGATAGGCGGAAACATGGCGCAGCAGCAAAACATAGAGCAAAAGCGATGTCAGGAAAACAAAGCCAAAGCCTTTGAGCGTGTTGATACGCAACAAAACCTGGGGCGTGTCATGGAAAAACAGCATGACCAGACGGTCGGAGAAAAACACCCACAGCAGACCGACCAGGGCGTAACAAATGACGATGCGCAACGGCTTGAGGCTGACCAGGCCATACTGTCGTGTCAAGAGTTGCGGCATGCCCCGACTCGTGCCCTTGCGCGGCCAGGCCTTGCCGGCAAGCGGCAAGGCTCCGACCCGCACCGTGTTCAGCGTTGCGGCGGTAAAAGCGCGGACCAGCCTGAAGCCAAGGCCTGCTACTGCTTTTCCGTGGCCTTGGTCAGCCGGGTCACATTGCTTTTGGTGAAAAATCCGTCGAACCCATCATAGCGCTGAATATATTCGTTGACCAGAAGCGTGCGCGGCGACATGGCGGTGAAAATCTGCTTGAGGCCTTCCTCCCGCGATCCCACCAGTTCGGACAGAAACTGCGTGCCATGTTCGGCCAGCCCCGCCACCACCGTTTCGATGGAGCCGGCGGCAAAGGCCATGTGGTGGGGCCGCACGCCGTAACTGGCAATGAAGTGTTCGGTGGGGCCAAAATGTTCGAAATCGCCCACAAAGGAAATGCCCGAGGTGAACACCTGGGCATAGTCCTCGGTGGAAAGGCGGGCTACGTTGGTGATGGAATTGAGCGATTCCACGTACACGGCGAAATCGAAACAGTAGTTGGTCAGAGCCAGGAATTCCAGGATGGCCGGGTCCCGCTGCCGGGCCCGCAGCCGGGTGGCCACATGGTCCAGGCCGCCGATATGGGCCAGGAAGTCGCGTTGGGGCTTGACCAGGTCCAGGTGGCGCACCCGGCATCCCTGGTGCAGGTACTGGCCCGGCCGGCCCTTCCACTGGATAAAACCCAGGGAATTGCCGGTATGCGGCGAGGGCGCGGTCTGCATGAAGGCGTAGGCGTCGTTGGCCACAGGCTCGGGCGTCAGGAAAGCCACGCCCCGCTCCTTTTGGATAGCCACGTAGCGCGCCAGGTCATGGCACACGAACACAAAGGTTTCCAGCCGGGCCGGCACGTCGGGGCCGGTCTTGACCCCGCTGTTGTAGGGCGCAAACGGGTTGTCCCGGCCGGCTGTCCGGCTTTTGAGCAGAAAGTCGGCGCCCAAGCCGTCTTGCAGCAGCACCCAGGACGCTTCCGGGGTATCAAAGGCAGCCGTAAAGCCAAGGCCGGTGGAGGCCAGAAGTTCCTCGGCCGCGGGCAGCAGATCGGCCGGGGCGGTGTTGATGACAACAGCGGCCAGCCCGCCGACCAGTCCATCCAGACCGGCCCGAGCCCGGGCGTCCAGAACCTTTTCTACCTTTTCAAGCAAGATGGCATCATCGTTTTGAAACATCGCATCCACTGCGAAAACCTCCATAAACCCGTTACAGCATGTCCACCGGGTCCAGATCCAGGGTCAGGCGGGCCTTGGACGCACTGCCCAAGGCCTCGCGCCCGGCCGCGAACACCCGGCGCAGGGCCGGCCAGTCCGGGGACTTGAGCAGGCAGTGGAAGCGCCTGCGTCCGGCCACGAGAAAAAGCGGCGCCGGAGCCGGACCCAGCACCCGCACCGCCAGGGCGGCGGAAGCCCGGCGCATGGCCTCGCCCACTGCGGCCACCGCGGCGTGGCCGGCTTCCCACTCCCGGGGGAAGCTCAAGCGCACCAAGCCCAGACGGGTAAAAGGCGGATAGCACAGCCGCTTCCTTCGGGAAAGCTCCAGCTCGAAAAAGCCCTCGAAGTCCCCGCGAAGGACATGCTGGAAAAAAGGATCGTTCGGCGTCCTGGTCTGGATGAGCACCCGGCCCGGCCGCTCCCCCCGGCCGGCCCGGCCGGCCACCTGGGTCAACAGCTGAAACGTCCGCTCCGAGGCCCGGTAATCCGGCAGATTGCGGCCCAGGTCGGCATCGGCGGCCACCACCAGGGTTACATCCGGAAAATGATGGCCCTTG
>CAZBER010000054.1:21139-29686 GCA_964490985.1 uncultured Desulfovibrionaceae bacterium
TAGGTCTCAATGCCCTCGGCCAGGGTCTGCTCGGCCATGGCCTGGATGGATGCGTCAATGGTCAGGTGGAGATTGCTGCCATCCTGGGCATCAATATATTCCTCATAGGAGGACAGCATCTGGGTGCCCACCAGCACCTGTCCCCGGCCGGCGGCAAAATCCTTGAGAATGGCCTCGGCCCGCTCGGGCCGCCGGGCCACGTCCTTATCCAGGCGCAGCACCGTGGTCCCGGCCGGCAACACCCCGGCCAACTGCTCTTCCAGAAGCTCGGCCCCCACGCCCATGGGCAGAAAGGCGGCTCCACCGCACGAAGGGCACGGCGAGGGATGGGGCCGGGAGTAGCCGCAGTAGTGGCAGACCAGCCGTTCCCGGTCCTTGTGGAAGGTCAGGGACAGCTCGCAGTGGGGACAGCGCACCGGGGTTTCGCAGTCCAGGCAAAAAAGCAGGGGCGCATAACCGCGACGGTTGAGCAGGATCATGGCCTGGTCCCCGGCCGCCACCGTCTCCCGCAGGGCTTCGGCCGCCCGTTCGGTCAAGACGCCCACCCGGTCGCCGGTTTCGCGCTCCCCGGCCAGGGACGTGAGCTTGGCCGCGCCGCGCATGTCCACCAGCTCGATTTCCGGCATGCCTCCGCCCCCCACCCGGCGCGGCAGGGAGACCATGGGCACCTGGCCGGCCCGGGCGGCCTGGAAGGTCTTGACGTCCGGGGTGGCCGAACCGAGCACCAGCAGCGCCCCGGCCTGCCGGGCCCGGAAAAAGGCCACTTCCTTGGCCTGATAGGGCAGCCGGTCTTCCTGCTTGAAGGCGCTGTCATGTTCCTCGTCCAAAATGATGAGCCCCAGGCCGCGCAGGGGCAAAAGCAAAGCCGAGCGCGTGCCGGCCACGATCCTCGGCGCGTCGTCCCGGGCCGCCCGGCAAAAGGAGGCTTCCCGCAGGGCCGGAGGCTGGTAGCCGTGATACAACAGCGCCTCTTCCTCAGGGAAGGCCTCCAGCGCGGCCCGGTGGAGCCTGGCGGCCAGGGCCACTTCGGGAGCCAGAAGCAGCACCCGCCGGCCCCGGGCCAGGGCCAGGCGGGTCAATTCCAGATACAGCCGGGTCTTGCCGCTGCCCGTGACGCCGAAAACCAGCCGGGCGGCCCCGTCGGGCGCGTCCAGGACCGGAGCCAAGACCTCCAGGGCAGCGGCCTGGTCAGCGGTCAGGGGCGGCAGGACGGCTGGTTCGGTTTTCGGCGATCCGGCCGGAGTGGCGGGTTTTACGGCCTGGTCTTGCCCGTCTTCAAGGCGCACCAGGTTCAGTCCGGCCAGGCGGCGCAGAACCGGCACGGTTCCGGCCCCCAAGCGTTTTTTAACGTCAGACAGGGGCAAGGGACCCTGGTCGCACAAAAGCTCCAGCAAGGCGACCTGGCGGGCGCTGCCCGGCCGCACCGGCCAGGGCGGGTCAGCGGCCAGGGCGCACAAGGGGTCGCTGGCAGCCTCGGCGACCAGGCAGCGCATGCGGCCCTGGCGCCACAGCCCGGCCAGCGCGGCCAAAAGCTCAGGGTCGGCCCGGGACAGGGCCTTGGCCGTCAGCCGCCGGGGCACGCCGGCTTCGATATATTCGAAGACGAGCTGGGACGTGCGCAGGCCCCGGGGCAAGAGCGCGGCGAAAATGCGGCCGGCCGTGGCCAGATGGCGGCAGGCCAGGTTCCGGACCAGATCGAGGTAGGCGGCGTCGCAGACGGGACGGCGTTCCAACGGCCACAGGGCCGGGCGCACGGTGACGCCGGAGGGGGCCGGCGCGCCGACCTCCCAGACCAGCCCGGCCCGCAGCATGCCGGAGACCGGCACCAAAAGGCGCATGCCCGGGGTGAAATCGCCAAGCTCGAAAAAAGCCGGCAGGCCATAGGTCAGGGTGGCGTACGGCGGCGCGGTGAGGACAACGGAAAGCGTGGCATCCATGGCGAAACAAAAATGCCCGGGAGGCGCGCCCCCCGGGCAAAAAAGGCGACCGGCCCCGGACCAGCGGCCGGGAGGTTGCGCTTATTCCCCGAAGGGGAGCAGTTCCCGCAGGCGCGGCACCAGGCTGTCGCGCAGGCTCTCGTCGTGCAAGGCGAAATAAATGTTGGCGGTGAGGAAATCCACCCAGTCGCCGGCGTCGAACCGCTGGCCCTGAATCTTGACGGCCAGCAGCCGGTTGTTGCCGGCCAGGCCCTTGAGCGCGTCGGTGAGCTGGATTTCGCCGCCATGGCCCGGGGTGACCTTCTCCAGATGATAGAAGATGTCCGGGAAGAGCACGTAGCGTCCGACAATGGCCAGCCGGGAAGGCGCTTCGTTGACCTTGGGCTTTTCCACCAGGTTCCGCACCCGGTACATGCCGGGCGCGAATTCCTCGCCGTCGATGATGCCGTAGCGGGAAACCATGTTCGGCGGCACTTCCATGACGCCGATGACCGGCATGTGCTCGGTCATAGCCACGGTCAACAGCTGCTTGATGCCGGGCTCCATGCTGAACATCAGGTCATCGCCCACCATGACGGCAAACGGATCGTTCTTGCAGGCCTCCCGGGCGCACAACACGGCATGGCCAAGGCCCAGCTGCTTTTTCTGGCGCACGGACATGATGTTGACCATCTCGGCCACATCCCGGACCATCTTGAGGGTCTCGGTCTTGCCGGTGCGGGTGAGCAGGTCTTCCAGGGCCAGATTATAGTCGAAGTGGTCCTCGATGATGGTCTTGTTGCGGTTGGTGACAAAGACCACATCCTGAAGTCCCGAGGCCTGGGCTTCCTCGACCACATACTGCACCACCGGCTTATTGTAGACAGGCAGCATTTCCTTGGGAATGTTCTTGGTGGCCGGCAAAGACCTTGTTCCCCACCCGGCGACGGGGATGACCACTTTCTTGATTTCCATGCTCTTCTCCTTAGGACGCGCGCTCTGCCCGGTATGGTTTCGGAAGCGTCGGGCCGCGCCGCTGTGCCCGTCCGCCCGGATCATGGCCTGCCTGCAAGGCGGTTTTCCGCCCGTCCGGGCGGCTCCCCGCATCAACAAGCAACGTTAAATCCTTTACATAAACAAGTCCAGCACCAAAAGAGATCACACGAAGACACGCATCAGACCAGGGCCTGGGTGACGGCTTCGGTCAAAAACCCGCACAGGGATTCCACCTGGGCCGGGTCCTCGGCCTCGACCATGACCCGGGCCACGGGTTCGGTGCCCGAATAGCGCAACAGCACCCGCCCCCGTCCGTCCAGGGTCCGCTCGGCCTCGGCCACGGCCCGCTCGATGCCCGGGGCTTCGCTGAAGGGAATCTTGCGCGCCACCCGCACGTTGACGAGTTTTTGGGGGAAAGGCGAGAGCAAGGTGGCCAGTTCGGACAGGGGCTTACCCTTTCGCACCATGATCTTGAGCAGTTGCAGGGCGGCCAGGGTGCCGTCGCCCGTGGTGCTGTGGTTGAGGAAAATGAGGTGTCCGGACTGCTCGCCGCCGAGGATAGCGCCCTGGGCCCGCATGGCTTCCACCACGTAGCGGTCCCCCACGGGCGTGCGCAAAAGCCGGCCGCCGCGCTCCTTCATGAAGACTTCCAGGGCCATGTTGCTCATGACCGTGGCCACCAGGAGATTGCCGGGCAGGCCGCCGTTTTCCAGGGCGTCCAGGGCGCAGATGGCCATGATCTGGTCGCCGTCCAGGATGCGGCCCTTTTCATCCGCCACAATGACCCGGTCCGCGTCGCCGTCCAGGGCGATGCCGATGTCCGCCCCCTTCTCCACCACCATGCGGGCAGCCAGTTCGGGATGCAGGGACCCCACGCCGTGGTTGATGTTGAGGCCGTCGGGATCGACGCCGATCTTGAAGACATGGGCGCCCAATTCCTCGAAGACCAGGGGGGCCACCCGGAACGCCGCGCCATTGGCGCAGTCGAGCACGATCTTCATGCCCTCGAAATTGACGTCCAAGGGCACGCTGTTTTTGAGGAATACGTTGTAGCGGCCGGTGCTGTCCTGGATCTTGACGGCCCGGCCGACCTTCTCGGGCGGGGGCAGGTCCCAGGGCTGCTCCTTGTTGAGGACCATGTCCGCGATCTCGGCTTCCACCGCGTCGGGCAGCTTGAACCCCATGTGGTCGAAAAACTTGATGCCATTGTCGCTGTAGGGGTTGTGGGAGGCGGAAATGACCACGCCCACGTCGGCCCGCATGTCCCGGGTCAGAAACGAGATGGCCGGGGTGGGCAACGGCCCCACCAGGATGACCTCCATGCCGGCGGCGCAAAACCCGGAAGCCAGGGCGTATTCGTAGATGTAGCCGGAAAGGCGGGTATCCTTGCCGATGACCACCTTGTGGCGGCGGCCGCCATTGAGGAAATGCCGGCCCGCGGCAAGTCCGAGGCGCATGACCACCTCCGGGGTCATGGGAGGGACGTTGACCTCGCCGCGCAAGCCATCCGTTCCGAACAGTTTCTTTTCCATCCCCTTCCCCTCCTCCTCGAGTGTCTCGCGGAGTTTATTTCACCGTCAGGGAGATCTTCTCGGGCTTGGCCTCGATCAGTTCACATCCCTGCGGCATTTTCACACGGTAGGCTGTTTCGTACCTGCCCGGCTCCATATCCGCCTTGAGCTCCAATGAAGCTTCCACCAGGCCGGGAAAATCCTTGTCCGACAAAATGGCGGCCGGCCCCTTGATGCGCAGGGTCACGGCCTTGGGGTTGATTTCCACGTCCCGGGCCTGGGGCTTTTTCACGGCCAGCGGCACTTTCAGGGAGATTTCCGACTCCTTGCCGGCAAAGGCCATGGCCACCTGCACGGTCAGGGGCGAGGCGTCCACTTCATCGGGCACATCCAGGGGGACGCGGTCCTCGTAGCGGGACGGCAAGGGGCTCGGCAGGCCGATGGGCTGGGTGCGGATCTCGCTTATCCTGTCGAGCTTGGAGGCCGGGCCGGTAATGCGCACGGTATCCGGCGTCACCCTGGCCCCGGTCAGGGAATATTCCTCGGGAACCCCGGCCCGGAGCGCCACCTTGACCGGCACCTGTTTGGAGGCGCGCTGCTCCACGTCCAGTTCGATGCGCGAAGGCCGGATTTCCACCACATCATAGACCTTGGGCAAAGGGACGTTTTTGGCGTCAAACAGGATGAGGTTTTTGCCCGGGGCGATCTTGCTGAGATTGATGGTATACACCAGCTGGCTTTCCTCGATTTTGCGCACCACACCCTTGGGGCCCCGCACCAGCACATCCACGGAGCCGACCATGCCGCTTTTGATGAAAAGCCCCTCGGGCGCGCCGGTCATCTCCACCCGCATGGTCATCCAGATGTCCACCTTCTCCCGGCCGGTAACCAGATACCAGCAAAACACGGCCATGACAAAGGCCAAAAGAAGATATTGCCAATTTGGTTTCATAACCGTTTGGCCCAAAGGTTCCAAAGCATGTTTTTGAGCGTGAGTTCATCCACCGGGGAAATGAGCTTGCCTCCCTCGGCCACGGAAATCACCCCCCGCTCCTCGGAGACCACCACGGCCAGGGCGTCGGTTTCCTCGGTGATGCCCAGGGCCGCCCGATGCCGGGTGCCGAGCGACGCATCCAGGGGCACGCCGGCGATCAGGGGCAGGATGCAGCTGGCCGCGGCCAGAGTTTCCCCCTGGACAATGACGGCCCCGTCATGCAGCGGCGTGTCCGGGAAAAAGATGGTGAGCAACAGCTCCTTGCTCATGCGGGCCGAAAGCTCCACGCCCCGCTGGATGTAATCGCCCAGGGGCACCCGGCGCTCGAACACGATGAGCGCCCCGGTGCGGGAGCGGGCCATCTGGGTCACGGCCAGGATGCACTCGGCCAAGACCGCCTCGGACATGGTCTCGCGGCGCTTGCGGCGGAAAAAGCCCCCGGCGCCCACGCTGGACAGGGCCTTTCGGATGTCGGCCTGAAACAGGATGATGATGACCAGAAACACCGAACTCAAGAAGTTGGTCAGCAGCCAATGCAGGGTGTTGAGGCCGAATTCGCCGGAAAGATAATAGAGGATGAGGATGAGCAGGAACCCGTGCAGGATGGACAGAGCCCGGGTGCCGTGGATCAGCAGCAGCCCCCGGTAGAAAATGTAGGTGATGATGGCGATGTCGAGCAGTTCGCGCCAGGAGATGTGGATGTTTTCGAAAAACGAGGACGACATGTCGGATCGGTTCTCTTTGCGGGGTCCCTGGCGGGGTGCGGGCGGCGTTTTCGCGAGCGTCCGCGCCCCAAGCGCGTCAGTTCATTTCCAATGGCCACCGGCCGGGCGCCAGGGCCGGGACAGTCGGGCGGCCGAGGTTTTTCCTGTCCGCGAAACCGTTATTAAGGATGCGTGGCGAGAAGGCAAGGCTAAGCGGCCATCTCCGTGGCCAGGCGCAGGGCCACCTTGGCCGCGGCCACGTCGTGGACGCGGTGGATGCACGCGCCCTTGGCCGCGGCCAGGGCCGTGGCCGTGGCCGTGGCCAGGCCGCGAGCATTGACGGGCAGGCCGAAAAGCGCCCCGAAAACCGCCTTGTTGGAAAGCCCCAGATACAGGGGGCGGCCAAGGACCAGGAAGCGGTCCAGCCGGCGCAGGATGGCCAGATTGTGCTCCGGCCGCTTGCCGAAACCGATGCCCGGATCCAGGACCACCCGGTCCTCGGGCAGGCCGGCCCGGACAAGGCGGGCCAGGTTGGCCTCGAAAAAGGCCAGGATGTCCTCCACCACGTCCGCATAGCGCGGATCATGCTGCATGGTCTCGGGCCGCCCCAGGCTGTGCATGAGGACATAGCCCGGCTTTCGCGCCACCAACACGTCCAGGAGTTCGGGATCAAAGGCAGCGGCGGAAATATCGTTGACGATCGCCGCGCCTGCGTCCAGGGCAGCCGCGGCGCAGCCGGCCTTGTAGGTATCGACGGAAATGGGGAGATGCGGCAGGGCCGCGGCCAGGCCGGCCACCACAGGCACGGCCCGGGCGATTTCCTCGGCCAGGGGCACGGGGGCGGTCCCGGGGCGGGTGGATTCCCCGCCCACGTCCAGGATGTCCGCCCCGTCCCGGGCCAGGGCAAGGCCGTGGGCCACGGCCGAGGCCGTGTCGGCATGGCGGCCGCCGTCGGAAAAGGAATCCGGGGTGACGTTGACAATGCCGGCCGTGAGATACGTCCGGCAGGAAAGCGTCACCCCGCTTGCCAGCCGCCAGAGGCGGCCCGCATCATCGGCCATGGCCACCGTCGCCCGAGGGGGCGGAACCGCCCCGGGACTGGCCTTCCTCGGCTTCCAGGGTGAATTCCTCGGAACCGTCAACGCCCTCGCGGACTATTGGGCTGGGCGCGCCAGCCGCGGCTTCGGCCGGCGTGTCCGCGAGCCCGGTTCCAGCCGCGGCGGCGGCGTTCTGCCCGGCCGGGGCCGCACCCTGTCCCCCGGCCGGGGTCTCGGGGGGAGGCAGGGATTCGCCCCGCAGGAGCCGGTCGATGTCCTCGCCGGAAATGGTTTCGCGCTCCAACAGGGCCTTGGCAATGGATTCCAGGGCCTCGATGTCGTTTTCCAGGATGGAGCGGGCCTTGCGGTAGGCCGCTTCCACGATCTTGCGCACCTCGGCGTCGATCTGACGCGAGGTTTCCTCGCTGAAGTTCTTGTGGTGCACGAGGTCCTTGCCGAGAAAGATCTCGTCGTCGCGCTCGCCGTAGGACAGGGGGCCCAGAACCTCGCTCATGCCCCAGGAGCACACCATCTTGCGGGCCATGTTGGTGGCCCGTTCGATGTCGTTGCCGGCTCCGGTGGTCATCTGGTTGAGCACCAGTTCCTCGGCCACCCGGCCGCCCATGAGCACGGCCAGGTTGTTTTGCAGGTAATCCCGGGAATAGTTGTGCCGGTCGTCCGTGGGCAGCTGCATGGTCACGCCCAGGGCCATGCCCCGGGGGATGATGGAGACCTTGTGGATGGGGTCGGTGCCGGGCAGGGTCTTGGCCACCAGGGCGTGGCCGGCCTCGTGGTAGGCGGTGGTGCGCTTTTCCTCGTCGGACAAAATCAGGCTGCGGCGCTCCTTACCCATGAGCACCTTGTCCTTGGCGTGCTCGAAATCGGCCATGTCCACCCGGTCCTTGTTGACCTTGGCGGCCTGCAAGGCGGCTTCGTTGACCAGGTTTTCCAGGTCGGCTCCGGAAAAGCCGGGCGTGCCCCGGGCCAGGACGTCCAGGTTCACGTCCGGGGAAAGGGGCGAGCGCCTTGTGTGCACTTCCAGGATGCGGCGGCGTCCCCGCACGTCCGGGGTGGGCACCACCACCTGGCGGTCGAAGCGGCCCGGCCGCAACAGGGCCGGGTCCAGGACGTCGGGCCGGTTGGTGGCGGCAATGAGGATGACGCCTTCATTGGATTCGAAGCCGTCCATTTCCACCAGAAGCTGGTTGAGGGTCTGCTCGCGCTCGTCGTGCCCTCCGCCCAGGCCCGCGCCGCGCTGGCGGCCCACGGCGTCGATTTCGTCAATGAAAATGAGGCACGGCGCGTTTTTTTTGCCCTGCATGAACAGGTCGCGTACCCGGGCCGCGCCCACGCCCACGAACATTTCCACGAATTCCGAGCCCGAGATGG
>CAZBER010000055.1:0-29072 GCA_964490985.1 uncultured Desulfovibrionaceae bacterium
CGAGCAGATGCCGGCCCCGCGCTTCGTCATGGCCCTTGGCAACTGCGCCATCTCCGGCGGCCCGTTCGCCATTCCCGGCCAGTACAACGTGGTCACGGGCGTGGACACCCTCATTCCGGTGGACATCTACGTGCCCGGCTGCCCGCCCCGGCCCGAGGGCCTGCTGGAGGGGCTGTTCGCCATCCAGGAAAAGATGACCGGCCGGCGCTGGTGGCAGGTGCCCAAGGGAGGCGAGCAATGATTCCGGACTGGACCCGAAAGATCGGGGCCGCCTGCGTGGCGCCCATGGATTTCGCCGCCACCGGCCGCACCCTGTCCCTGACCCTGACCCCGGACGGCCTGCCGAATGCCGCCCGGGTCCTGGACGCCGAGGGCTACCACCTGGAGGACGTCACCGGCTGCGACATCGAGGAGGGCTTCGAGGTCCTCTACCATTTCTGCCGCTTCGACGGCCCCAGCCGGGTGGTGCTGCGGGTCACGGCCCCCCACGAGAAGCCCGAGTTGCCGAGCATTGCCCCCATCATTCCGGGCGCGGACTGGCACGAGCGGGAATGCTTCGATTTTTACGGCGTGGTCTTTGCCGGCCACCCCAATCTCCACCACCTGCTCCTGCCCGAGGACACGGACCTGCGTCCCCTGGTCAAGGCCCCGGAAAAGCGGCGGTCCCTGGCCGACCTCATGCCCCTGCCCTATCTGGTGGACTGCGGCCTGGCCCAGCCCGAACCCGCCCCGGCCAAGCCGGCCAAATCCGTCAAGCCGGCCCAGGTCGCCGAGAGCGAATAGGGAGGCGGCATGGAAATGGAAAACACCCTTTCCTGGCAGGGCGACCGTTGCTCGGTCCGGTTCGAGCCCGGCCCCGGCGAGGACCGGCTCATCCTCAGCATGGGCCCCCAGCACCCTTCCACCCACGGCGTGCTGCGCATCATGCTTGAAATCGACGGCGAATACATTTTGCGGGCCGAGCCCGTGCTCGGCTACGTGCACCGGGTGCACGAGTGGATGGGCGAAAACCGCACCTATGCCCAGTTCATGCCCAACATGGGCCGGGTGGATTACCTGCACGCCCTGGCCTGGAACTGGGCCTTTGCCGGGGCCGTGGAGCGCCTGTCCGGCATTGTCGTGCCCGAGCGCGCCCAGTGCATCCGCACCGTGACCACGGAGCTCAACCGCATCGGCTCGCATCTGCTGTGGTGGGGGGCCTACCTCCTGGACCTGGGGGCCTTTACCCCCATCATGTACGCCTTTGACGACCGGGAAATGCTCCTGGACATCCTCCAGGACGTGACCGGATCGCGCCTGACCTATTCCTACCTGACCATCGGCGGGGTCTATGCCGACCTGCCCCCGAATTTCGCGGAAAAGACCCGGGCCTTTGCGGCCCGGCTGCGCTCGCGCCTGCCCATGTACCGGGACCTGGTCACGGACAACGTGATTTTGCGCGGCCGGTGCGAGGACATCGGCGTTCTCCCCCTGGAGACGGCCCGGCGCTACGGGGCCACCGGACCGGTGCTGCGCGGATCGGGCCTGGCCTATGACGTGCGCCGGTCCGAGCCCTACGGCTTCTACGACCGCTTCGAGTTCGACATTCCCACGTCAACGGCCTGCGACGCCATGGGCCGCTACGACGTGCGCCTGGCCGAGCTGGAACAGAGCCTGCGCATCGTCGAACAGGGCCTGGCCGGCATGCCCGAAGGCCCGATCCAGGCCAAGGTGGCCAAGACCGTCAAGCCTCCCAAGGGCGAGGCCTCCTTTGCCGTGGAAGGGGCCCGGGGCAAGATCGTGGTCCACGTGCGCAGCGACGGCGGCCCGGTGCCGTACCGGGTCAAGCTGCGCGCCCCGGGCTTTTCCAACTTGAGCCTTTTTGCCGAGCTGGCCCAGGGCACGCTTCTGGCCGACGCCGTGTCCATCCTGGGCAGCCTTGACCTCGTCATCCCGGAGATCGACCGATGAGCCCCGATCTGCTGAGCCTGGACCATCCCCTGGTGCGCCTGGTCATTGGCCTTGTGTGCGTATTCGCCTTTGTGGGCCTAAATGGGCTGGTGCTGGTGTGGGTGGAGCGCAAGGTGGCCGGACACGTGCAACTGCGCCCCGGTCCCCTGCACGTGGGTCCCCATGGGCTGCTCCAGCCCGTGGTGGACGCGGTCAAGCTGGTGGGCAAGCAACTGGTGGCCCCGGCCGGCAGCGACCGGCTCCTGTACTGGGCCGCGCCGCTTCTGGCCTTTGCCCCGGCCGCGGTCTGCTTCCTGCCCTTGCCCTTTGACCCCAGGTTCCAGCCCATTCCCCTCAACCTCGGGCTGGTGCTCATCCTGGCCTTTTCCGGCCTGGGCGTGCTGTCGCTGTGCCTGGCCGGCTGGGGCTCCAACAACAAATGGGGACTTTTGGGCGCGGCCCGGTCCGTGGCCCAATCCGTGGCCTACGAAGTGCCCTTGCTCCTGTCGGTCATGGCCGTGGCCATTTCCGCCGGGTCGCTGGACCTCTACGCCATTGCGGCCAAGCAAGGCGGCTGGCCCTGGCAGTGGTATGCGGTGAAAAACCCGCTGGCCTTTTTCATCTTCCTGATCTGCGCCGTGGCCGAGACCAACCGCGCCCCCTTTGACCTGCCCGAGGCTGAATCCGAGCTCACGGCCGGATTCCACACCGAATATTCGGGCATGGGCTTTGGCCTGTTCTTCCTGGCCGAATACGCCAACATGATCGTGGTCTCGGGCGTGGCCGCGGCCCTTTTCCTGGGCGGCTGGCAGGGGCCGTTCGCGCCCGGGGTCTGGTGGTTTCTGCTCAAAATCTACGTGATCCTTCTCTTCATCATCTGGCTGCGCTGGACCTACCCCCGGGTGCGGTTCGACCAGCTCCTTAACCTCAGCTGGAAGTGGCTCACCCCCCTGGCCCTGCTCGATCTGGCGGCGGCCGTGGGCGTGGCGGCCCTGGGAGGCTGACCGTGCCGGTGTCCGAACTGATCAAAGAGGCCTATGTCGGCCTCAAGAGCCTGGTCATCGGGCTCAAGGTCACGGGCCGGGCCTTTCTCAAGCCCGGCGTCACCGTGATTTACCCCAAGCAGGAGGTGGACAACCTGGCCACCTACCGGGGACATATCGAGCTCATCGCCAAGCCCGACAACCCGTTCATGCCGCTGTGCATCGCCTGCGGGGCCTGCGTGCGCGTCTGCCCGTCCGAGTGCCTGTCCGTGGGCTGCCCGGTGGGCGCGGGCAAGGGCGGGGCCGACGGCCGGGAAGCCGACGAGGTGGCCGGGACGCTCATCCCCAAGGCCGAGATCATGGCCCCGGCCCCCCAGAAGGGCTGCAAGACGCCGGGACTTTTCCATTACGACTATTCCCTGTGCAGCCTGTGCGGACAATGCGTGCGGATCTGCCCCGTGGATTCCCTGCGTTTTTCCCGCCATGTCTATTTCGTGGGCACGCGGCGCGAGGACTTCCGCCTCGACCTGCTGGCCCGATTGCGCAAACAGGCGGCCGAGCAGGCGGCCCCAACCCCAGCTCCCGAAGAGGCGCACCCAAAGGAGTCCGCATGAGCAAGTACATGATCCAACTGGACAAGAAGCGCTGCATCGCCTGCCACGCCTGCGAGGTGCACTGCCAGGTGAAAAACGGCGTGCCGCCCGAGGCCAAGCTCGGCAAGCTGGTGGCCCTGGGGCCGGAGCTGGTCAAGGGCAAGCCCCGGCTCCTCACCCTTTACATGCCGTGCTTTCACTGCGAGCGGCCCTGGTGCGTGCCGGCCTGCCCCACCGGAGCCATGGCCCGGCGCGAGGAAGACGGCGTGGTCTATGTCAAGGAAGAGCTGTGCGTGGGCTGCAAGGCCTGCATCCAGGCCTGTCCCTGGAAGATTCCCCAATGGAACGAGGCTACGGGCAAGGCCGTCAAATGCGACTACTGCCGCGACCGCATCGACGAGGGCCTGGACCCGGCCTGCGTCACCGGCTGCACGGCCCATGCCTTGCGCTTCGTGCGGCCCAACGCGGCCTCCGAGGACGAGCGCGAAAGCTACGGCAAGCGCATCCTGATGCGCCAGATGTGAAGGGAACGACCGGCGGTCGCCGGCCGGCCGCCACGGCCGCCGGCCGGGCCGTGCTTCCATCCCCGTCAGCCAGGCCCGGTCGGCATGAAGGGCTGCAAGGGCCTTGAAACGAAAACGTCCCGGCTCCGAGCGCCGGGACGTTTTCGTTTGCCGTTTCCGCGCCCAGGGAAAGGGTCAGGACCCTGCCGCGGCCTGTGGCTCCCGGGCGGCAGGCTGCGGCCCGGCCTCGGCCAGCACCCGGTCCGCGAACCGGCTCTTGTTGGGATAGGCCATGGCGGCCAGAAACGAGCGCAGCTCGTTGGCATCGGCGCACACGTGCGCGTATTCGTGCTTGCCCGAGATGTGCTCCAGTTCGGGGTACTCCACGACATAATAGATCAAAAGCCGCCCGCCCTGGGTCTGGAACACGGCCAGGGTGTCCACATGGCTGGCTCCCGGGGCCAGGGGCGCGTCCGGGTCATCCTCGTGGCAAAAAAGGGTCAGCAGCGTTCCGGTGAAAGCCACGGCCCCGCTGTTTCGGGTCAAGCGGTAGCGCTTGGGTTTGCCGCGCAGGTTTTCGCTTAAATCCTTTTCAGTTATTGGTCGTAAAAACGGAAACATACAACGCATGGCCTCCAGGGGCGATGGCGATTTCCGGGCTCGTGTGCGTCCTTGAAAAACAGGCAGATGCTCTTCAAGAAAAAACAATAATTTTATAGTATTATCCGCAAAATTCGCAGAGACGAATGTTGCGGACACCACACCGGGGCTCGGGGCTGGAGGGGTATAGCGCGGGGGGCTGCGGCGGTCAAAAGGAAAACCGGGCAGGGACGGCCAACAAAAATTTCCGCCGAGGCGGAGTCTTGTTGGCCGGCGGGACAGGGCGGTTCAGGGTATCGTTCTTGCTGTGGCAAATGCCCCCGTAAACAGCAGAACGGTTTTCCGCGATGCTTCCACAACTGCCTGGCCGCCAAGCCGTCCAAGAGTTTTCTTGATGATGCTGGGGGCGGCCGTAAAAAGCCTGTCACACCGCACAATGCAATCTCGGGGCAGGCCGCCGACATCAAACGAAGCTTGCGTCAGGCGCACTTCATGGCCGGGATGGTGGCTTTTGGTGGAAATCATCGCCAGCACGCAGTCCCCGCCGTCTGTGATTGCGACAATCAAGGACGGGCGCATCTTGGCCGGGGAAAGATCGGCACACGGAAACGGGAGATAGACGACGCTTCCGGCTACAGGTCGGCCCATGCCGCGTCCTCATCGGGGTCGTCCAGGGATTCGGCGCAGGCCGTGGCCGCCATGGCCAGCATTTCGCCGGGCGACACATCGGAAAAGTCGAGGGACGGCGCGGCATGGACCGCGTTGAAGCAGATTTCCATCATTTCCAAGAGCGGGGACAGCGCTTCGGCGGCCCTTGCCTCCTGCCGGGAAACGGTCTTGAGGATGGCGTTTTTTTTCGACGCCGGCACGTTTGCCGCGGCAACGCCGTGCCGGACCATGGCCAGGGCGGGAATGACCTTGGCAATGAGGCGGCTCCCGATCAAGAGAAGCGCGAATTGATCTTCGATCCGCACGCCCCGCAGCGCTCCAGGGACAGCCAGGCGCTTGGCGTAGCCGAGAGCTTTTTCGATTTGCTGCAGGAGCGTTTCCATGCGCGGCACGCCTCGCTGCAATGGCCGTATCTTCGCCGCAAACGATTCGACTGCGGCGTTGGTTTCATCCGCAAGATGGACGAATGCCGGTATGTCGGCATGGGTGATCGTATCCATGGTGCGTCTCGCTTCTTGCCATTTACCCCTTCCCTCCTCCCCAGGCAACGGGAAACCAACTCGCCCCTTGCCAGGCCCGCGGATTTCCGGCATGAAGGCGTGGCGGGCGGGACAGCCCGCGTTGGGGCTTCGCCGGGATCGCGGCGCGGCCCTTTTTTATGGCCTGACTTTGTGAAAAAAATCACAAATACCCCTGCCCATTTCCCGCCTTTTCCCCGCCCAAGCACCGGCGCATTGCGAAAAACAGAACAACTACACGCCACTCTTGACTTTCCCAAGGTCCGATGCTCTATCCTGGAGCAAACGCCGCCGCGCTCCATAAAACCCAACGGCGCGACGGTCGGGGACTGGAATGCATGCTTTTCCCGACGCCGTGCTGCGGCCCGTGTGGGCCTTCCAGCGGCGCGAAAATGGATTTGCCCCATGCTCCGGATGTCCGTTGCGCGGCAGAACCGGCATGGAGCCGGCCCATGGGATGCACGGCCGCGTACGGCCCGACCGGATAACAGACGTCCACGCTGCCCAACAAGGAGGTGCCTGGTGAAACGCTGGAACTGGAAATTGACCCTGCCCGTGGCTTTGATGGCCCTGGCGGCCCTGGCCCTGTGGTTCGAACCGGCATGTGCCGACAAGCTGGCCGACGCCATTGCCAAGGCTCCCCAGGGCACGGGGCCGGGCCAGATCGACCCGGCCGCCCCGGCCGGCTTCCTGGGCATCCCGGGCGCGCCCGAGGTCAACCTCATCCTGGCTTTTTGCTGGGCCGTGTGGGTGGGCTGGATTTTCTCCACCGTGGGCGCGTTCGGCGGCGTCATGGCCGGCGTGGGCCACATCTCGGTCTACGGCTACGGCGCCTACGCCAAAACCTTCAAACAGACCGCCCCGGAGCTCAACAAGCTGGTCACCGACTCCATTCGGACCTCCAACCAGTGGCTGGTCGGGCTTTCGGCCCTGATTTCCTCGTTCAACTACTGGAAAATGGGCCGCCTCGTCCTGCCCTTGGCCGCCGCCTTGGGCCTGGGCTCCATCGCCGGCAGTTGGCTGTCCGTGACCCTGACCGCCGGCAAGGTGTCGTTCTCGGCCTACCAGGGCTATTTCGGCCTGTTCGTGCTGCTCCTTGGCTGCTACCTCTTCTGGGAGACCACCCCGGCCGGCCAGGCCAGCAAGAAAAAGGCCAAGGAAGCGGCCCGGGCCTTCGAGGATACGGTCAAGCGCCAGAAAGGCGGCGAGCAGATCGACACCAAGGCCCTGGGCGTCAAGGTCACGTCCTTTAGCCTCACCCGCATCGAATTCACCTTCTATGGCGTGAGCTTCCACTTCAATCCGCTCATCCCCTTCCTCGGCGGCATCGTCATCGCCGCCCTGGCCGCCTTCCTGGGCGTGGGCGGCGGCTTCCTGCTGGTGCCGTTTCTGACCAGCGTGGCCCAGCTGCCCATGTACCTGGCCGCCGGCACCTCGGCCCTGGCCGTCCTGGTCAGCATGATCACCAGCATCGCCACCTTCATGTCCGGCGGCGTGCCCATCCACTGGCACTTGATCGGCATCGAGCTGGTCGGCATCGTGGTGGGCTCCATCATCGGCCCCCGCACCTCCAAATACATCCCGGACATCTGGCTCAAGCGGCTTTTCATCGTCCTGGCCCTGTACGTGGGCATCGACTACGTGCTGCGCGGCTTTTTCAACTTCCGCCTCTTCGGCTAGGCCAGCCCTGTCCCCAAAGCCCCGGGCCGCGGCCCGGGGCTTTTTTTTGGCCGCGCAGCCGCGCTTTCCCCGCCCGTCCATGTGTGTTATATAAAAACGATCGGAAGCAGAGGTTTTGCGTGATTCAATTCCTGGATGCCCTCCTTATCCTTCCCTACCGCCTTTCCGGCAATGCCGTGGCCGGCTTCTACCTGGGCACGGCCGTTTTGGCCGTGGCCTGCCTGCTGGCGGGCAAGGCGTCCGAGGGGCTGGTCTGGCTGCTCAACCGCTCCCACTACAACAAGGAGGCGGCCGAGCTGGCCCGCATGCACAACCTGTCCGTGGCCGCCATCGAGGCCGGGAACAAGGACGCCTACAAGGCCGCCAACCGCCAGGCCAACGAGTCCTTTGGCAAGGCCTTTTTCGCCGGCGCGGCCCTTTTTTCCGTGTCCATCTGGCCCTTGCCCTTTGCCCTGGCCTGGCTGTCCATGCGCTTCGAGGGCGTGGACATTCCGGTCCTGCCCGGCCATGCCGTGCGCTACAATGCCGTGTTCCTGGGGCTTTACATCATCGCCCGCCTGTTGTTGGCCGGCCAGTGGAAGCGCCTGCCCTTGTTTGGCCGGGTGGAGCGGCAGCGGCGGGAGGCCGCCGAGCGCCGGGAGCGCCTGCGCGCCTGGTCCGAGCTCGGCCGGCCCGGAGGCTAGGCCGTGCGCCGGCGGGAATTCTTGCTGGCCGCCCTGGTCGCGCCCGCCCTGGCCGGCTGCGGCCGCAGCGAGCCGGGCGGCGAAAAAGCCGTGCCCGTGGACCTGTCCAAGCGCCGGGAGCTCACCGTGCGCCTGCCGCAAAAGGCCGTCACCTACGCCTACCTGCCCCAGTACGCCCACACCGTTTCCTACGAACGCCACCGGCTCCTGCTCGAATACCTGGGCCGGGCCACGGGCCTGACTTTGCGCCAGATATTTCCCGACACCTTCGAGGAACACGTGCGCATGGTGGAGCGCGGCGAGATCGACATCTCCTTTTCCAATCCCTTTGCCTACATCCGCATGGCCCGCTCCGGGGCCCGGGCCTTCGCCCGCATCATCGAGCCCTCGGGCAAGCCGGATTTCCGCAGCCAGATCATCTGCCGCCGCGACAACGCAACCATCCGGACCATCGAGGATTGCCGGGGCAAGCGCTGGATCGCCGTGGACCCGTCCTCGGCCGGCGGCTACCTCTACGCCCTGGGCGAATTCCTGGACCACGGCATCAAGCGGCGCGACTTCGCGGAGATCAGTTTCGCTCCGGGACCCGGCGGCAAGCAGGAAAAGGTCGTGCTGGCCGTCTACGCCGGCACCTCTGACATCGGCTCGGTGCGCGACGGCTCCCTGGACATCCTGCGCGGCAAGATCGACCTGGACCAGATCCGCATCCTGGCCGAAAGCAAGCCCTACCCCGGCTGGGTCTATGCCGCCCGGGCCGGGCTTTCCCCGGACATCACGGACAAGCTGGCCCAGGCCATGTTCGCCCTGTCCATGGAGCGCCCGGACGACGCCGCGATTTTGCGCACCGCCGGCATGCGCGGCATCATCCCGGCCGTTGACGCCGACTACCTGCCGGTGCGCGAGCTGGCCGAAAAGCTCGGCCTGGATTCCCTGGAGGGGAGCGAGTGATGCCGCGCCTGGCCAGGCTCAAGTTTCGCACCAAGATCAACTGCGGCATTGTCCTGATCGTCGGGCTCATCACCATTCCCCTGGCCTACCTGACCTGGCGGGCCGCGGCCGACGCGCTTTTGACCGAAACCCGAAAGCGGGGCCTGATCCTGTCGGAAAACCTGGCCGTGCGGGTCTCGGACGCCATGCTGTCCATGGATTTGCTGCGCCTTAAAAACATGGTGGACGAGCTCAAGAAGGTCGACGACATCGTCTATGCCTTCATTCTCGACCGCCAGGGCAATGTCCTGGTCCACACCTTCGGCGGCGGCTTTCCCGTGGATTTGATCACGGCCAACAATCCCCAGGCCGACGCCCCGCACATCCAGCTTCTGGATGCGGGCAAGGAGTTCATCGACGATTTTGCCGCGCCCGTGGTCATTGTAGGCACGCGCTTCGGCGTGGCCCGCATCGGCCTGTCGCGCACCAAGGCCGAGGCCGCGGCCGACCGGCTGGCCCTTATGATCGTCTTTTTCTCCGGCGCGGCCCTGGTTTTGGCCCTGGCCCCGTCCACGCTCTTTGCCCGCCGCGTCACCGAGCGCATCAACCGGCTCAAGGCCCATGCCGAGGAAGTGGTCAAGGGCAACCTGGACCAGCGCGTGGGCTCCCCTGTTGCCCGGCCCTGCTCCTCGGTCCTGTCCTGCGACAAGACCGCCTGCCCGGCTTACGGCGATAATCTGCGCCGCTGCTGGCTCACGGCCGCGCCCAGCCATCGGGACGGCGCGCCGGAAACCTGCCGGGCCTGCCCGGTCTACCGCGAAAACAAGGGCGACGAGATCGAGGATTTGGCCGAAACCTTCGACGTCATGGCCCTGTCGCTCAAATCCCACCTGGACGAGCTGCGCCGGGCCGAGCGCGTGCTTTCGCGCCAGGAGCGGCTGCTGCGCACCATTCTCGACGCCACCCCGGACCTGGTGTGCCTGCTGGACGAACACCTCTCCTACCTGGCCGTCAACCGCGCCTTTGCCGCCTTTGTCGGCCAGCCTGCCGAAGCCATCATCGGCCGCACCGACCAGGAGGTTTTTCCCGCCGACGAAGGCCAGGCCATGCACGGCGAAAACCGCCTGGTCCTGGAAAGCGGCCGCCCCACCGACCGGGAGGTGCTCTTGCGCCAGGGCGGCGCGTCCGTGTGGCTGCACGTGGTGCGCGTGCCGGTCACCGACCGCGAGGGCCGGCCCATGGGCTTACTGCGCACCGCCCGGGACGTCACCCAGCTCAAGCAGTTCCAGGAACAGCTCATCCAGTCCCAGAAAATGGAGTCCCTGGGCAAACTGGCCGGCGGCGTGGCCCACGAGATCAACACTCCCCTTGGCGTCATCCTGGGCTATGCCCAGCTTCTCCAGGAGGACGTGCCGCCGGACAGCCAGATCCATTCGGATTTGCAAACCATCGAGAAACAGGCCAAGGTCTGCCGCAAGATCGTGGCCGACCTGCTCGGGTTTTCCCGCCAGGCCGAGAGCGCCAAGATCGAGATGTGTTTCAACAATTCGCTCATGGAGGCCGTGACCCTGGTGCGCCATGCCTTTTCCCTGGACAGGGTGTCCGTGGTCACGGACCTCGACGAGCGCATGCCCATTATTTACGGCGACCCGGAAAAGCTCAAGCAGGTCTGGATCAACCTCCTGACCAACGCCCGGGACGCCATGGACGGCCGGGGCGGCACCATACTCGTGCGTTCGCGGCTTTTTGCCGGCGACCAGAAGGTCACGGCCTGGTTCGCGGACACGGGTCCGGGCATATCCCCGGACAACCAGCGCCGCATTTTCGACCCGTTTTTCACCACCAAGCCCGTGGGGCAGGGCACGGGCCTGGGGCTTTCGGTCTCGTTTGGCATCATAAACGACCACGGCGGCGCCATTGGCATGGAAAGCCCGGTGCCGCCCGGATTTTTCGACGCCGCCGATCCCGGCGAGGCCGCCGGCCCGGGCGCGGTCTTCACCGTGGACCTGCCGCTCGATCACGAGGAAATCATGGGCGGGCCGCGCTCCCTGTGCGCCCCCCTGGAGGAAGAGCCCCATGGCTGACATCATGGTTCTCGACGATGTCATCGACGCCGGCGTGGTCATCAAGCGCATCCTGGAGCGCAAGGGCCACGCCGTGGCCGTTTTTACCGAGGAAGAGGAAGGTCTGGCCTATGTGGCCAAAAAAAAGCCGGACCTGGCCATCCTGGACATAAAGCTCAAGAAAATGAGCGGCGTGGAAGTACTGGAGGAAATCAAAAAGGCCTCGCCGGGCACCAAAGTCATCATGCTCACCGGCT
The DNA here is from genome assembly GCA_964490985.1 of uncultured Desulfovibrionaceae bacterium. Taxonomy (GTDB): domain Bacteria; phylum Desulfobacterota; class Desulfovibrionia; order Desulfovibrionales; family Desulfovibrionaceae; genus Solidesulfovibrio. Next base: position 11,406 of record CAZBER010000055.1, read on the forward strand.
ACCCCACCCTGGAAACGGCCCGCGAATCCGTGCGCCTGGGCGCCTGCGAATACTGCGTCAAGCCCATCGACAAGGAAGAGCTGGAACGCAAGGTCGAGGAGACGCTGGCGCAAGGCCAAGCCTAGCGGAGAAATCGTGTTTTCCAAGGAACTCCTGCGCCGCTGGACCTACCAAGTCTTTGCCCCGGGCGTGCTTCTGCGCGAGAAGTACAATGCCTTTCGGGAGCTGTTGCGCTTTGACGATGTCTGTCTGGAACTCATTGCCGCCATCGAGGACGTCCATTACGGGACCTTGAGCGTGGACTGGACCCGGGTGGTCTGGCTGACCAAACGGCTGCGCCATGCCGTGGACGAGCTGGTGGCCCGCCTGGCGCGCCTGTCCCCGTCCCGGTATCTGGATTTGCCCGAGTACGCCAAGAAGGTGGATTTCTACGTCCAGATGGCCCTGGACACGCCGGCCGGGGACATGGCCCCGCCCTTTGTCATCCCCCTGGACGAGGCGGCCGGCCGGCCCCTGGCTGCCGGCGGCAAGGCCGCCAACCTGGCCCAGGCCGGCCGGGACGCCGGCGTGCCCGTGCCGGGCGGCTTCGTGGTCACGGCCGGAGCCTTCCGCTATTTCCTGGAGGCCGCCGCACTGCGCCAACCCCTCGACCGGCTCCTGCGCCAGGTGGACCTGTCCCGGCCCGACGCCTTGGCCGGGCTGGCCGGGGAAATGCGCCGCCTCGTGCTGTCGGCCCGGGTCCCGGACGACGTGGCCGGCCCCCTGGTCGAGGCCGCCACACGCCTGGCCGTGGGGCTGGACGGCGAGGCGCGCCTGCTGGCCGTGCGCAGCTCGGCCGTGGCCGAAGACGGCCGGTCGGCCGGGGGCAAAGACGGCCGCGCCTCGTTTGCCGGCCAGTACGAATCCGTGCTCCATGTCGCCCCGGAAAACGTCCTGGCCGCCTACCAGCAGGTAATCGCCAGCAAGTACACGGCCAAGGCCATCACCTATCGGGTGCTTCGCGGCTACAGCGACGACGAAACGCCCATGGCCGCGCTCGTATTGCCCATGCTGCAACCGATCGTCTCGGGCGTGCTCTACACCCGCGACAGCGCCGACCCGGATGCGCCCATGGCCGCCTACGCGGTCCCGGGCCTGAGCGCGGACCTGGTGGAAGGGACGGCCGTGCCCGAGCGCCTGGCCCTGTCCCACACCCCGCCCCATTGGGTTCTGGACCGGCATGGCGACCCGGTGCCCCTGTCCGACGCCCTGGCCTCCAAGCTGGCCGCCCTGGGCCGGACCCTGGAGCAGGCCTTTGGCGCGCCCCAGGACGTGGAGTGGGCCCTTGGGCCGGAAGACTCCCTCACCATCCTCCAGACCCGGCCCATGGCCGTGGAGCCGGTGGCCGAGGCCGCACCGGTGGTCGTGGACACCCCGCCGCTTCTTTCGGGCGGCTTTGCCGCCTCCCGGGGCGCGGCCGCCGGAACCGCGTGCCTGGCCGCCACGGTCCTGGACGTGGAGGCCATCCCCCTGGGCTCGGTGCTGGTCACCCCCACCCTGCCCACGTCCCTGGCCCGGGCCGTGGACCGGCTGGCGGCCGTGGTGGCCGCCTCGGGCAGCCGGGCCGGGCACTTCGCCTCAGTGGCCCGGGAATTCGGCCTGCCTGTGGTCACGAACCTGCCCGACGCCTTCGAGGTCCTGGCCCAGGGCCAGGAAGTGACCGTGGATGCCGACGCCGGCGCGGTCTATCCGGGCCGGCTGGAGTTCCTGCTGGGCCGCCCCAAGCCGCCCCGGACCATGGACGGTTCGCCCGTGGCCGCGCGCCTGGCCCGGCTCGTGCCCCTTATTGCGCACTTGAGCCTGACCGACCCGGCCTCGCCGGATTTCGTGCCCCAAAAGGTCCGCTCGCTCCACGACATCGTGCGTTTTGCCCATGAAAAGGCCGTGACCGAAATGTTTTCCCTGGTGGGCCGCGACGCCAGGGGCCTGGCCATGGCCAGAAAGCTCAAGAGCCACCTGCCCCTGACCATGTATCTCCTGGACCTGGGCGGCGGGGTGTTCGCCACCGTGGGCAAGGACAAGGAGCTGCGGCCGGACCAGATCAAAAGCGCTCCCATGTGGGCGTTCTGGGCCGGCCTTGCCGCCGAGGACGCGCCCTGGCCCGAGGGGCCGCCCATCACCGACGACGCGGCCCTGGACCGCACCAGCGGCGGGCTTTTTGCCGCCCAGGCCCGGCATCTGGCCAGCTATGCCGTGGTGTCGGACGTCTACGCCCATATCATGCTGCGCTTCGGCTACCACTTCACCGTGGTGGACGCCCTGTGCGGCCCGGAAGAACACCAGAATTTCGTCAACTTCCGGTTCAAGGGCGGGGGCGCGTCCTTTGCCCAGCGTTCCCTGCGCCTGGAAAGCATCCGGCGCGTGCTGGCCCATTTCGGCTTTGCCGTGCGCGTCACGGGCGACCTCCTGGACGCCAGCCTGACCCGCATTCCCGAACCCGTGGCCCAAAAGCGCCTGGCCATGCTCGGCTGGCTTTTGGCCGGCACCCGCATGCTGGACATGCGCCTGGCCGACCAGGCCGAGGCCGACGCCTGGGTCAAGGCGTTTCTCAAACGCACCGACCGCTGACCGGGAAGCCGCATGACCCCTTCGCGCCATGCCTACCCCCTGACCTGGGTGACCGACCATTTGGCCGTGGGCGGCGCGCCCATGTCCCATGCCCAGCTCGACTCGCTGCGGGACCAGGGCGTGACCGCCATCCTGAACCTGTGCGGGGAATTCTGCGACCTCCACGACATCGAGGCCGCCGCCGGCTTCGAGGTCCATTACCTGCCCATCCCGGACGAGCAGGCCCCGGACATGGCCGCCCTGGAGCGGGCCCTGGCCTGGCTCGACGAGGCCGTCTACCTGGGCAAGAAGGTGCTCATCCACTGCCGCCACGGCATCGGCCGCACCGGCACGGTGTTAAACGCCTATCTCCTGCGCCGGGGCCTTGGCCACAAGCTGGCCGCCAAGGTGCTGCGCCCCCTGCGGTCCAAGCCCACGAACTTCGACCAGTGGTGGACCATCCGCCGCTACGGCAAGGCCGCCGGCCGGCTCACCATCCGGGAGCCGCGCCTGGAGGCCGGGCATCTGGTGGACTTGCGGCCCTTTCTGGACGACTACGCCGGGCTCGTGGCCGCGGCCCGGGTGGCGGCCAGGGGCCTTCCCCGCTGCGGCCGGGACCACGCCCGCTGCTGCCGCACGCCCCTGAGCCTCAGCCTCGTCGAGGCCGTGCACGTCAGCCACCGCGTCAACGTGGGCCTGTCGAGCGAAACGCGCCTTTCGGTCATCGAGGCGGCGGCGGCCGCTTCGCGGGAGATGGAGTCCCTGGCCCGCCGCTACCAAGGTTCTCCGGAACATTGCCTGTCCGCCTGGACCCGGCTGTGCCCCTTGTCTCGGGACGGGGCCTGCCTGATCTTCGCCCACCGCCCCCTGGCCTGCCTGATGCACGGGTTGGACGCGGACGCGGCCGCCGCGCTGTGGGAAAAGACCCTGGAGCCCGGGCTCGACACCCTGTCGCGGCAGGTCTTTTTCGCCCTGTCCGGGGAGCTGGAAACCGGCCCCCTGCCGCGCTTTCCCCTGCCCGACGTGGTGTCCGGCCGCTACGTGTCGGCCGTGTTCAAGCATCTCCTGGCCAGGGACCGCGAGAACGCGGGCCGCCATTGACCCCAAGCGCGCCGCCGGGGTAGAAGGCCGGCCACGCATCCACAAGGAGGACGGGCATGGCCGAGGATTTCAGGACGCTTCTCATGGAAACGGACCGCTTCGAGGACGGGGACCGCTGGTTCGGCGACATCCAGATCGGCGGCTGGTTCTATTTCTCCGCCCAGGCCGGGCCCTACCACGAATGTCGGCCCCAGGAGCTCTTGCCGGGCCCCATGGGCTACCAGTCCTTTGACGTGCGCCTGCAGACCGTCAGCGGCGTCATCAGCTACGGCCGCCACGGCGCCTGGATCGAGCTTTCGAAAAAGCCCTGGGCCGCGCTTTTCACCCAGGAAAGCCCCACGGTCATGCACGCCCCCAATGTGCCCGTGGCCACCTGCCAGCAGATCTACGAAGACCTGCTCGAATACGCCCGCGCCCACCCTTTGCCGTAAAAGGCGAAGAGCCTGGGGGAACCTGCTTTTGAAAAGCAGGTTCCCCCAGACCCCCTCTCAAAACGATAGGGGCCTGGCAGTTCTTACGCGGATGGCGGCAGGCCGCTGTCCTGCCGGGACGCCAGCACCCGCTCGATGACCCGCAAGAGCGCCTTCATTTCCAGGGGCTTGGCAATATAATCGTCCATGCCCATGGACAGGAAGCGTTCCCGGTCCCCGCCCATGGCATAGGCCGTCAGGGCGATGATCGGGACATTGGCGCGCGTCGGGCCATCGCCGTTGGCCCGGATGCGGCCGGCCGCTTCCAGGCCGTCCATGACCGGCATCTGGATGTCCATGAGGATCAGGTCAAAGGGCCTGGCAGCGGCCAGATCCAAGGCCTCCTGGCCGTTGCCGGCGGCAACGACCTGGAATCCGGCCTTGCACAAAAGCTTGGTGAACGCCATGCGGTTGACGGCCTCGTCCTCGGCCAGAAGCACCCGAAGGCCGCTGCCGGCGCAGGCCGCGTCTTGGGCCTGCGGCCCGGGCATGGCCGCGCCGCTGTTGCCGGCGGGCCGAAACGGCAGGATTACGCGGACCACGGTTCCACTCCCCTCCCGGCTTTCCACGGCCATTTCCCCGCCCAAAAGTCCGACCAGCCGGCGCACGATGGCCAGCCCCAGGCCCGCGCCCTGGTTGCGGCGCACATAGCTGCATTCCACCTGGGTGAAAGGCTCGAAGATGTCCTTGAGGCGATGGGCCGGGATGCCGATGCCGGTGTCGGTCACGGTGAAAAGGACCCGGCACGGCGACTCGCCGGGTTCGGAAACCAGGGAGGCGTCCACCCGCACGCCTCCCGTCTCGGTGAACTTGAGGGCATTGCCCACGAGGTTGAAAAGCACCTGGCGCAGGCGCGCTTCGTCGCCCACAAGCCGCGACGGGCATCCGGGGTCCAGGCGAAAGTCCAGGGACAGGCCCTTGCCGGCCGCCGACGGGGCAAAGAGCTCCGCCAGGGACAGGCGCATGGACTGGATGTCGAATTCCGCCTCCACCAGGACCAGCTTGTTGGATTCTATCTTGGAGATGTCCAGGATGTCCGACAGCAGGCGCGTCAGCCGGTTGGACGCCTTGATGGCCGCCTGGACATACTCCTTTTGCTCCGCGTCCGCGGCCGTGGTCCGCAGGAGCTGGAGCATGCCCAGGATGCCGTTTAGGGGCGTGCGGATTTCGTGGCTCATGTTGGCCAGAAATTCGGACTTGGCCCGGTTGGCGGTTTCGGCCAGTTCCTTGGCCTGCACCAGCTCGTCGTGGGTCTTGCGCTTCTGGATGATCTTCCACATCTCGGACAGAAACAGGAGAACCCGGGTCACGTCCTTGTCGTCGTAGGGATCGGGCTTGTTGCCGACGCCGGCCACGGCCACGATCCTGCCCTGGTGGAAAACCGGGATCGACATGTGCCGCCTGACCGGGAAGTGCCCCGGCGGACAGCCTTTCCTGCCGGCCTCGTTGGGATAATCGTTGTGAATGACGGGTCTTCTCCGCCTGACGCCGTCCATCCAGAGGCCGGCCCCGGCAATGGGGTGGTGCGTCCCCTTGGTCGCGGCGCACGTGTCCAGGGCATCCCGGGACCAGGCGGTCAGGGTGACGTTCTCCTCGTTCTCGTCGATGCAGTGCAGGTACCCGCCCGCTGACTTGGTCATCCTGACCGCTTCCTCGAGCACGAAATCGACAAGGTCCTCGAGGGGCGTCGCGTCGTCCATCTGGCCGAGCGTGACCAGGGCCTGCAACATGCGCTGGTTTTGCAGGATTTCCTCTTGGGCCCGCTGGCGCTCGACCACGGCCGCCTCGAGGTCCTCGGTGCGGCGGCGCACTTCGGCTTCGAGCTGCAGGCGCCGGTCGGCCAGCAGGCGTTCCTACCGGGCCCGGTCCACCACGATCCCCAGCAACTGGACGGCATTGTGGATCAGGGCCCGGTCCTCTGCCGGCAGGGAGTCCAGGTCGCCCCGGATGCAAAGCAGCAGGGGCTCGCCCCTGACCCGGGAAAGCACGACGCATTGCTCCGGCGGGGTGGAGGCATCGGCCCCGGCAAAGGCAAGGGACGGCCATATGGCCGGCATGGCGTCGCAGAACAGGGGAACAATGCGCTCTTCCTCCCTGATGCCGGACAGCGTCAGCATCAGGAGGAAGAGATCGTGGGCTTTGCTCGGCATGCTATGATTTTTTCAGATACTCGGGGGCGTTTTGGGCCAACCAGGCATCCGGGTCCTGGTAATAGGGATTCTGGACGATGGCTCCGTTGAGGATGGTATAGGGGTGGGTGCGCAGGACATGCAAGATGGTGTTCCCGTCAAACTTGTTGACGTCGTAAAAACAGATGCCGACCCAAGGCTTGTCCTGAATGAAATAATTGAACCGCGACTCGTAGGCCAACAGGGACTGGAGGCTCGGCGCGATGTCCAGGGCCCAATCCATCTCGGCCGCGACCCGGATATTGCGGGGGCCGTCCTTTTGGCTTTCCGTATAAAACGCGTTCAGGCGCTCCTCCATGCTCCAGGGCGAAAACACGCCGTCGGGATAATAGATGGCCCGCGTCGACGGCGCCTGGAAGCGCCTGGCGTCCCCCAGGGCCGCGGCGCACTGGGGACACCGGCCGGCCAGGCGTTCCTCGATCTCGCATCCCCAGGCATCCTTTTTTCCGAGAACGCACAGATCGCCGTCCTGCAATCCCTGGCCGAGGAAACCCAATATGACCGCATTCCGTTCGGCTTCGCTCTGGTACAGGACACAGATATGCGCGCCCCAATTGCAGGTATAGCCGTTGAAACCGAGCGAAAGCGAAGTTTGATCCGATGTTTTGACATGCATGGTCGTCTCCAGGAGAATTTTTGTCTTTTCTATTTGTCCGGAATATTCAAATCCCTTTCGCCTGCGGTTTCACCGTTTCCGTATTCACCTGACATCTGCCAAAAAACAGGAAAGCTTTCTTTTTCTATTTCATTTCTAACCCAAACTGCAAATTGCTGCAACCGGCCTCATGCCCGTGAAATCGCAAACGTTCGACTTTTCTTTCCACGCCCGCGGCAAATCGGCTGCACAACAAAATACAGCTTCGCCTATGACATTCCGTCAATCGACATGTTTTTCGCATTATACCGAACGGGATATAAATACCGACTGTTGTACCGGCACGACAGCAGGTGGAATCAAAGCCAGCGGTCCTGCCGCGCAGGCCGCGCAACCGACCCCTTTCGCCTGCGTTGCCAAGGTCCCGGTCCCGCGCTATAGCCCGGCCATGCGTATTTCAAGCCCCTGCATCAAGGCCGTGCTGGCCTGCATCGGTATCCTGGCCCTGGCCGGCTGCGCCGGCGTGGAACAGCCTTCGACCCCGCCCTCCCGGGCCGCCCATGTGGCCGCCCCCGCCCCGTCCCGGCCGCTCTCCCCGGCGCCGGTCACGGGTCCCTGGTCCGCGCGCATCTCCCCGGCCAGCCAGGGCGTGGCCTCGTTTGCCTCCCTGGCCCCGGCCGTGGACCGCTCCATTGCCTATGCCTCCCGGAAACCGGCCGAGGCCACGGCCATCGACCGCCCGGGCGCGCATCTCACCTGGGGGCAGTTGCGCCAGGGACTGGTCACCTTCCGCAACATCCTGCCGGAACTCGACCGCGACCCGTCGGTCCTGTCCCGGTATTTCCAGTGGGTGCCCCTGGATTCGGACACGTTACTCACCGGCTACTACGAGCCCACCATTGCCGTGTCCCGCACCCAAAGCGCCGCCTATGCCTGGCCCATCTACCGCAATCCCGGCAGCCTGGCCAAACGGCACAACCGCGAGGCAATCGACTATCACGGCGCGCTTCGCGGCAAGGGCCTGGAGCTGGCCTATGCCAAGGACCCCATCGACGTCTTTTTCCTGCACGTCCAGGGCTCGGGCAAGCTGCGCTTCGAGGACGGCTCCACGGCCTACGTGCTGTTCGACGGCAACAACGGGCATCGTTATGTCGGCGTGGGCCGGGTGATGGTCAACCAGGGCTGCTTTCCCGAGGAAGAGATGAGCATGCAGCGCATCCGGCGCTTCCTGGAGGAAAACCCGTCCCAGGTCCGCAGCTACTTGACCCAAAATCCCAGCTACATCTTTTTCAAGCTCTCCCAGACCCCGCCCGTGGGGGCCATGGGCGTGCCCGTCACCCCCCGCGCCAGCGTGGCCGTGGACCCGGGATTCGTCCCCTACGGCTCGCTCATGGTGGTGGACGGCGACCTGCCGGGCTTTGGCGGTCCGGCCCCGGAACGCTTCACCGGCTTTGTCATGGCCCAGGATACCGGGTGCATGCGCGGCAACCATTTCGACCTCTACCTCGGCCCCGGGGAAAAGGCCGCCTACCAGGCCGGGCTCATGAAAGGCACGGCCCGGGCCTACATCCTGGTGCCGCGACAGAAGTCATGACCAGGGCGGACGGTAATCCGTTTTTTCCGCAAGGCCTGCCTAGCCGGGCGCAAGGGCGCGCCCGCCGTCGCCGGAGTGCGTTTTGCGGCGTTTTTCCCGGTCAGTCCGCGGCCGCGGCCTGTTCCACCACTTCCCGGCAGGCCTCGCGCCAGACCGGAAGGCGGTCCGAAAGCCCGGAAGCGGCCAGATAAAGCTCGTCCAGGGGGTTTGTGGCGTGGCCCGGGCGGATGACCACCAGCTCGTGCTCGAAACGGTTGGCCGCATGCACCGCCGCCAGGGCGGAAAATCCGGCCCGGCGGTCCCGGCCGGGATCGTGGTGGAAGTAGACGGCCCGCACCACCGGGTCGTCCACGCCCCAAAGCCCGAGCAGATAGGCCCCCACCTCGGCGTGGGAAGCGCCGAAAATCCGCTCCTCCATGACCAGGACCGTGCCCTGGCCGGCCCGGCACCCGGCCAGGACCTGGCCGTAGGCGTCCGGAAAGTTGGCGGCCAGCACCAGCTTGCCCACGTCGTGCAGGAGCCCGGCAATGAAGCTCTGTTCCCGGGTGGCGGCGTCCGCCGCTTCCAGGGCGGCGATCTCCCGGGCCAGGCGGCCCGTGGCCAGGCTGTGGCTCCACAGCTTTTCCAGGTCGAAATCCGGGAAAGCCTCCTTGTTGAAGCGGTCGAACAGCCCCACGCTCAAGACCAGGGCCTTGATGCTGTCCAGGCCCAGCAGGTTGGCGGCGTGGGCCGGGCTGGAGATGCGGGTGCGCAGGCCGAAAAAAGCCGCGTTGACGAGCTTTAGAATGCCGGCGGCCATGCCCACGTCCTGGGAGATGAGCCCGGCCACCGCGCGCATGGAGGGCTCGTCCCGGGCCAGCTCGTCGAGCAGCGCGGCATAGAGGCGGGGCGCCGTGGGCAGGCGGTCGATCCTGGCCACCACGTTTCTGACCCGCTCGTCCAGAAACACCTCGCGCAGGGCCAAGCCCCGCTCGATGGCCGCCCGCAGTTCCCCGGGCTGGCAAGGCTTGGGCAGAAACTGGTGGGCCGGCCGCACGGTCTGCAAAATCATGTCCCGGTCCGAGTGCTCGGACAGCGCGATGCGGATGGCCCCGGGACAAAGGGCCTGGGCCTCGCGCAAAAACGCGGCCCCGTCCAGGTCCGGCATGCGCATGTCCGCCACGATCACGTCAACAGGCGCCTGGCGCAAAAGGGCCAGGCCTTCCCGGCCGCCCGGGGCAAAGGCCATGTCCCACGCGCCGCGCATGCCGTGGAACATGCGGCGCAGGGCCGAAAGTACATTGGGTTCGTCGTCGACGAAAAGGACCCGGATTTTCACGTCCCTTCCCCTCCGCCAGGGGCACTCCCGGATGCCGCGGCCGTCCCTGTCCTGCCAGGAAACGGCGCGGCGCGGCCGTCCCGCCGGAAGGAAAGGAACGGCCGTACCGTATGGCAAGACCGCCTTGCCACTCAAGCAAAATCCACGGCGCGGTTACGGCTGCAAAGAAGGCGGGCAGGACCGGTGGCGCTCGATCAGGTCGGCCAAGGTGATGGAATCGAGTTTTTGGTGCATGGCCCGGGCCGCCTCGATCCACACTTCCCGGGTCAGGCAGTCGGCCATGCGGGGACAGGCCGGATTGGGGCCGTCGCAATCCACCAGGGTCAGGTCCCCCTCCAGGACGCGCACAATGGCTCCCACCGAGATTTCCGCATAGGGCCTGGCCAGTTCGTGGCCGCCCCGGGGACCGCGCCGGCTCTTGACGAACCCGGCCCGCTTGAGCTCCCGGACGAGCTTTTCCAGATACTTGACCGAAACGCCCTGGCGCTCGGCAATGTCCTTGATGCGCACCGGGCCGTTTTGGCCGTTTAAGGCCATGTCCAGGATCATGCGGGTTCCGTAGCGGCTTCGGGTGGTGAGCTTCATGGCCACGGCCTCCTGGCCGAAAGTGCATGCCGGGGCGGCCCAAGGATTGGGACGCATCCCTACGAAAGCGGTAGACAAATTCCTACCGGGCGTCAACCGAGGCCGGCTTTCCGGCCCCTGTTTCCAAATGAAACGTCTGTCGCCGCCATTGGCTCCGGATTCCGATCCGCTTCCGGCGCTTCGGATTTTGCGGCGGATTGTCTTGGATTTTTTCGCGTTTCGAATCGAAACAAAATCGCCCAATTTTCTTGACCTGGGGCAGGGCTGGGGCTAAAGGAAAAACCGACTGAGCACTCAGTCGATTTGTGCGAGCCTTCACATGACCAAAAAAGAAGCCATCCGCTACGCCGCCACGGTCCTTTTCGCCCACAAGGGCTTTCCGGAGACCACCATGCAGGACATCTGCAAGGTCACGGGCGCGGCCGAAGGCACCATCTTCTACCACTTCAAGAGCAAGGAACAATTGCTCATCGCCATCCTGGAGCATGCCAAGACCCGCATCCTGGAAGAGTACGAGACCGCCTTCGCCGGCCGGGAGTTCGCCTCGGGCCTGGACATGATGGAAGAGGCCGTGGCCTTCTACTTCCACCTCACCAGCCTCCTGGAGCACGAATTCACCCTGCTCCAGCGCCAGTTCCCCCACCAGCTGGCCGAGGACAACCCCGATTGCCGGGCCCATCTGGCGGCCATTTACAACTGCCTTACCGATATCTTCGAGCAAGTGGTGCGCGCCGGCCAGGCCGACGGATCCATGGGCGAGTTCGCGCCCCGGGAAACCGCCATGATCCTGTTCGCCATGGTCGACGGGCTTTTTCGCCTCAAAACCTGCAACATTTACGACGCCGGGGCGCTTTTCGACCAGCTTGTCGCATCCTGCCGCAGGATGCTGGCCAAACCAAGTGACGGGAGTTGCTGATGCTCGCGCGAATTTTCCCCTTCATCGGCTGGTTCCGGGGATACGACATGGCTTCGCTTCGCTCCGACGCCATCGCCGGCCTGACCGTGGCCCTGGTGCTCATCCCCCAATCCATGGCCTATGCCCAACTGGCCGGCATGCCGCCCTACTACGGCCTGTACGCCTCGTTTTTGCCGCCGCTCGTGGCGGCGCTCTTCGGCTCCAGCCGGCAGCTGGCCACGGGCCCGGTGGCCGTGGTATCGCTCATGACCTCGGCCTCCCTGGCCCCCCTGGCCACGGCCGGGTCCGAGGGCTACATCGCCTACGCCATCCTGCTGGCGCTCATCGTCGGCGTATTCCAGCTGCTGCTCGGCGTTTTGCGCCTGGGCCTGGTGGTCAACTTCCTGTCCCACCCCGTGGTCAACGGCTTCACCAACGCCGGCGCGCTCATCATCGCCACCTCCCAGCTGTCCAAGATGTTCGGGGTGAGCGTGGACGACGCCGAGCACTATTACGAGACCATCTGGCGGGTGCTGGTGGCGGCCGGCCACCACACCCACTGGCCCACCCTGGTCATGGGCGCGGCCGCCTTTGCCATCATGTTCGGGCTCAAAAAGCTCAACCCCAAAATCCCCAACGTGCTGGTGGCCGTGGTCGTGACCACGGCCGTGTCCTGGGCCATCGGCTACGAGCACAACGCCACCGTGGACGTTTCCGCCATCAAGTCCGCCCCGGTGGCGGCGGACATCGCGGCCTACAACAAGGCCTCCGCGGCCCTGCCGGCCATTGCCGCCAAGCGGGCCGAGATCACGCCCCGGGAGGACGCGGCCAAGGCCTCGCACGACGAGACGGCCATCCTGGACGTCGAACACGAGATCGCCCTGCTTGGCCTGCAAAAGGAGCAGGCCCAGAAGGAGGCCGGCCTGTACCGTCAGAAGCTGCGGGACTACCTCTTCGTGGCCGTGCCCGGCGAGGGCGGTTCCCTGGCCTTTTACACCAAGGACCAGGCCCCGGCCGACGCCACAACCGACGGCCGCGCCTGGGTGCTGCGGGTGGGCAACAGCGCGCTCAAAACCGACAAGCTGCTCATGATCGGCGGCGGCCAGGTCGTCGGCGTGGTGCCTTCGGGCCTGCCCAGTTTCGGCATACCGTCCCTGGACATCAAGGTCGTCATGCGGCTTCTGCCCTTTGCCGCCATCATTTCCCTGCTGGGCTTCATGGAGGCCATCTCCATCGCCAAGGCCATGGCCGCCAAGACCGGCCAGCGCCTGGACCCCAACCAGGAGCTCATCGGCCAGGGCCTGGCCAACATCCTGGGCGCCATGGGCAAGAGCTACCCGGCCTCGGGCTCGTTTTCCCGCTCGGCCGTCAACCTCCAGGCCGGGGCCGTGACCGGCTTTTCCTCGGTGTTCACCAGCGCCACCGTGGTCATCGCCCTGTTCTTCTTCACGCCGCTGCTCTACCACCTGCCCCAGAGCGTGCTGGCCGCGGTCATCATGATGGCCGTCATCGGCCTGCTCAACGTTTCGGGCTTCATGCACGCCTGGAAGGCCCAGTGGTACGACGGGGCCATCTCCATCCTGTCGTTTCTGTGCACCCTGGCCTTTGCCCCGCACCTGGACAAGGGCATCATGATCGGCGTGGTCCTGTCCCTGCTGGTCTTCCTGTACAAGAGCATGCGGCCCCGGGTGGCCTCGTTGTCGCTGACCGAAGACAGCGCCTACCGCGACGCCTCGGTCTACAAGCTGGCCGAGTGCCCGTTCGTGGCCGTGGTGCGCTTCGACGGCACGCTCTTTTTCGCCAACGCCAGCTTCCTGGAAGACCAGATCACCGAGCGCATGCAGGCCGGCAAGAGCCTCAAGCACATCATCCTGGCCGCCGACGGCATAAACGACATGGACGCCTCGGGCGAGGAAGCCCTGTCCCTGCTCGTGGACCGGGTGCGCAGCGCCGGCCTTGACATATCCCTTTGCGGCGTGAAGGAATCGGTCATGGATGTCATGAAGCGCACCCACTTGCTGGAACACATCGGCGAGGACCACCTCTATACGGACCTGAACCAGGCACTGTGCGCCGTGCACCAGGACTCCTGGCACGCCCCCGGCGAGAGCTGCCCCCTGACCAGCGTGTGCCGCCTTCCCGGCGCCTAAGCGTGAACCCAAGGAGTCGCCATGTCCGTCATCTCCATCTTCAGCGGCGTGTTTTGCAAAGAGGAATCGGTGGTCGCGGCCGTCCACGAGGCCACGGGCCTGCCCATTGTGCGCGACGCGGCCCTGGCCGACGAGGCCGCCAGGCTGTCCGGCCTTGGCGCCGACAAGATCGGCAAGGCCTTCTCGGCCAAGACTTCGGTTTTCAACAAGTTCACCCATGAAAAGCAGCGCGCCGTGTCCTGGCTGCGCCTGGCCCTGGCCACCCGCCTGGCCGAGGAGGACCGGCTGCTGCTTTCGGGATTCACCGCCCTGCTGCCGCCCCGGGACATTGCCCATGTGCTGCGCGTGTGCCTGATCGGCGACGCGGCCTTTCGCCGGGCCACGGCCGCCGAGGAGGCGGGCCTGGCCGAGCGCGACGCCCAGCGGGCCCTGGAGCGCGGCGACGAAGACCGCGCCGTGTGGGCCGAGCTTACGGCCGGGTCCAAGGACCCCTGGGCCCCGTCCCTCTACGACATGGTGGTGCCCATGGACAAAACCAGCGTGGAGACGGCCTGCGAGTTCATCGTCAAGCACCTGGCCGACCCGGCCGTGCGCGTCACCGACGCCTCCCGCAGGACGGCCCGGGACTTCCTCCTGGCCGCCAGGGTGGAAACCCTGCTCGTGGGCAAGGGCCACGACGTGGCCGTCACCGCCAAGGACGGGGTGGCCGTGCTGACCATCAACAAGAAGGTTCTGCTCCTGGAACGCCTGGAAAACGAGCTGCGCGCCCTGGCCTCCAAGGTCGACGGCGTGCGCGACGTGGTCACCAAGGTGGGCAAGGGCTATTACCAGACCGACATCTACCGCCGGGCCGATTTCGAAATGCCGAGCAAGGTGCTTCTGGTCGACGACGAGCGGGAATTCGTGCAGACCCTGTCCGAGCGCCTGTCCATGCGCGAGGTCGGGTCCCATGTGGTCTACGACGGCGAATCCGCCCTGGAGATGGTGGCCGAGGACGAACCCGAAGTCATGGTCCTGGACCTCAAGATGCCCGGCATCGACGGCATCGAGGTCCTAAAGCGCGTCAAGGCCACCCGGCCGGACGTGGAGGTCATCATCCTGACCGGCCACGGCTCCGAGGCCGACCGCGACGTGTGCATGAAGCTCGGGGCCTTCGCCTACCTGCAAAAGCCCGTGGACATCGAACTGTTGAGCGACACCCTCAAGCGCGCCAACGACAAGGTCCGCCAAAAAAAGGCCGGATAAGCCGGAGAAAGGCCGCCATATGGGATTGCTGGACCGGGTGCGCCCGCAGTTCTGGGCCGAATCCGCCGACGGAGGGCCGTACAGGAGCCTGTTCAACTACCGCCGCATCTGGCGGCTCTCCGTGGCGCTTCTGGCCGTGGTGTCCCTGACGCCCCTTTGCATCATGACGGTCATCGACTTCAACGTCACCAAGCGGGCCGTCAACCAGGACAACCTGCACCGCACCACCATCACCACCTCCAACACCCGACGCACCCTGTCCTATTTCCTGGACGAACGCCTGGCCGCCCTGAACTTCTCGGCCCGGCAGGAGGCCTATTCCTCCCTGGCCACGCCGCAGCGGCTCTCCGATCTCCTCAAGGACCTCAAGGCCGCCTTCGGCGGCTTCATGGACCTCGGCGTCATCACCGACACCGGACGCCAGATCGCCTACGTCGGCCCCTACGAGCTGCTCGGCATCGACTATTCCAAGGAAGACTGGTTCAAGCGCACCCTGGAATCCGGTTTCTACATCAGCGACGTGTTCCTGGGCTTTCGCAACGTTCCCCACATGATCATCGCGGTGCGCGCCGAGCGGCCGGGCGGCGGCTTTTTCGTGCTGCGGGCCACGGTGGACACCCAGCGCATCAACGACATCCTGGCCAACCTGGACCTGTCCGGCAACGGCGACGCCTTTTTGATCAACCACGAGGGCGTGCTCCAGACCGTGTCCCGGTCCCACGGCTCGATCTTCGAACGCGTTGCCCTGGCCGTGCCGCCGTACTCCGAAAGCACCGAGGTCAGCGAGGTCGAGGATGCCGGCGACGGCCTCATCATGGGCTACGCCTATATCGAGCGCACGCCGCTGATCCTTATGGTCGTCAAGCGCCAGGCCGAGCTCATGAAGCCCTGGTATGCCGCGCGCCTGGACCTGGTGGGCTTTTTGGCCGCAAGCGTCGTGGTCATCCTGGTGGTCATCCTGGGCGTGGCCACCTACATGGTGGGCAAAATCTACACCGCCGACCAGACCCGGGCCAGGACCATGCACCAGATGGAGCACACCAACCGCATGGCTTCCATCGGCCGGCTGGCCGCGGGCGTGGCCCACGAGATCAACAACCCCCTGGCCATTATCAACGAAAAGGCCGGGCTCATCAAAGACCTGCTGCTCTACGGCAAGGACCAGGCCTCGCCCGAACGCATGGCCGGCCTGGTGGACTCCATCCTCGGCTCGGTGGAGCGGGCCGGCGCCATCACCAAGCGCCTGCTCTCCTTTGCCCGGCACCTGGAAGTGCACATCGAGGCCGTGGACGTGCGCAAGGTGGTGGAGGAAGTCCTGGGATTTCTCACCAAGGAGGCCGAATACCGGCGCATCCAGGTGGATGTGGAGGCCCCGGCCGCGCTGCCGGTCCTGGAATCGGACCGGGGCAAGCTGCAACAGATTTTCCTCAACCTGGTCAACAACGCCTTCCAGGCCATGGACGACGGCGGCCATCTGCGCGTGAGCCTGGCCCCGGACGGGCCGGACGCCATTGCGGTCAGCGTGGCCGACGACGGCTGCGGCATTCCGGCGGCAGACCTCAAGCGCATCTTCGAGCCCTTTTTCTCCACCAAGAAGAAAAAAGGCGGCACGGGCCTGGGACTTTCCATCACCTACGGCCTGGTCGAGGAGCTGGGCGGCCGGCTGGCCGTGGCCAGCGAACTGGGCAAGGGCACCACCTTCACGGTGACCCTCCCCTTAAAAAAAGGAGGCTCGGGTGAAGATACTGCTCGTGGATGACGAGGCCGAACTGGTCTCGGCCCTGGCCGAACGCCTGAGCCTCCGGGGCCTGGAGGCGGCCTACGCCACCAGCGGCGACGCGGCCGTGGACATGGTCCGGGCCGCCCCCTTCGACCTGGCGGTCCTGGACGTCAAGATGCCGGGCTTAAGCGGCCTGGACCTGAAAAAAAAGCTCCAGCGCATCCGGCCGGGCATGCGCTTCATTTTCCTCACCGGCCACGGCTCGGAAGAGGATTTCCGGGCCGGCTCGGCCGAGGCGGCCAGCTACCTGGTCAAGCCCGTGCGCATCGAAGAGCTGTTGCGCGCGATTAACGAGGCCATGGCCGGTTGAATCCACACCTTAAAAAACGTCTCGACGTTTTTTAAGAAAAACTACTTACTTCGAAATAACGCCCTCAATCCAGGGAAACGCGCTGCAGGGGCAGGACGCGAGCCCCGGCCCGGAGACATGCTATGGACGGCGACGGCGGGTATCAGGCCGAGGAACTGCGGTTTTTCGGCCACGTGGTGGCATCGGCGGCCCACGAATGGGGCAATGTGCTGGCGGTCATCAACGAAAGCGCCGGACTCCTGGAAGATCTGGCCTGCCTGGCCGGCCGGGGCGCGCCCCTGGACCCCGACCGCCTGGCCCAGCTGGCCGCGGCCGTCACCCGCCAGGTGCGCCGGGGCGACGCCCTGCTTTCCCAACTGCGCCGCTTCGCCCACTGCGTCGATGTCCCCTGCCGCGTCGTGAACCTGGTCGAGGCCATTGCCACCCTGGCCTACCTGGCCGGCCGTTCCGTGGCCCGGCACGGCGTATGCCTGGAAGCCAGGCCGGGCGAGGCCGTGTCCGTGTCCACAGACCCCTTTCGCCTCTGCCATCTGCTGTTTTTAGGCGTGGAATACGCCGCCGCCACCGCCCCGGGCGGCCGCCTGGTCATCGAAGCCCTGCCCCCGCCCCTCGGCCCGGCCGTGGCCGTCCCAGGCCTGCCGGCCCAAGCCCCGCCCCTGCCCGACGCCGTGCTCGCAGCCGCCCAAGCCGTCAACGCCACCGTCCGCCTGGAACCCGAAGGCCGCCTGCTGGTGGCCTGGGAGTGAGGAATCGGGGCTGCGCCCCATGCCTCCGGCGGCCGGGGCGCTGCCCCAGACCCTGCCAGGGCTCTGCCCTGGACCCGCCGGGGGGAATCATTCCCCCCGGACC
>CAZBER010000056.1:0-28617 GCA_964490985.1 uncultured Desulfovibrionaceae bacterium
TGAGGTTCTGCGCCGCGTTCTGGGCCATCATGTTGTGGTTGATAACGAGGGACATAGCTTTTCCTCCTTGAAAAGTGTGTGCTTCCAGCTAGTGGCCCATGGGGGCGAAAGCCTCGCCGGCGGCATGGGGTTGGTGGTTGTGCATGTGGGCTTGCGCCGGCCTGCTGCCTTGCGTGAACATTCGGGAACGCCTCCTTTGCCGATAAACCAGTGGTCAGTCCTGTGTCGGATTCCAGCGACCTTTGCCCCTCGTATCGGTGCTTGGCGAAAACCCTTTAGAGCAGAACAGGCAAAAATTTTTTTGCAATGCGCCCTGTGTGGCGAGAAAACAGGAGATAAAAAGAGCGAAATTGGGTAATTTCGCAGGAAGATGACGCAAGAAAACGAGGTTTTTACGGACCATCCGGGAAATAGTGCAGTGATGAAACAGATACAGGGCTGTTCAGGCCTCTTATCGGCGGGCTTGAAAAATCCTTTAGCCTGGGCGTAAAATTTTTCACGGCTTGCGTCCCCAATCCGGCTATGTCAAAGTAATTGCTATGTTAAGTCAAACAAAACAGAGGAGAGAGCGATGCGCCTGAAACTCGTCACGTCCATTGTTGTCGCCTGCACCCTGGTCCTGTTTGGAATCGCCCCGGCCATGGCCCAGGAAAAGACCCTCATGATGGCCACCACCACCAGCACCGACGATACGGGCCTGTTGCCGGTTCTGGGCCAGGCCTTCAAAAAGGATACGGGCATCGAGCTCAAATGGGTGGCCGTGGGCACGGGCAAGGCCCTGGAGCATGGCAAGAACTGCGACGTGGACGTGCTGTTGGTCCATGCCCCGGCTGCGGAGAAGAAGTTCGTGGAGGAGGGGCACGGCGTCAATCGCACCGAGGTCATGTACAACGACTTCATCCTTGTCGGCCCGGCCGCCGATCCGGCCAAGATCAAGGGCAAGACGACCCCCGAGGCCCTGGCCGCCATCGCCGCCGCCAAGGCCCCGTTTGTCAGCCGCGGCGACGACTCCGGCACCCACAAGATGGAACAGTCTCTGTGGAAGGGGGCGGGCCTGGCCCTTCCGGACAAGGAGACCTGGTACGTCTCGGCCGGCCAGGGCATGATGGCCACCCTCAACATGGCTGCCGAGCGCGGCGGCTACACCCTGGTCGACCGGGGCACCTACATCTCCTACGAGGACCAGGCCAAGGGCAAGCCGGCGCTGGTCATCCTGGTCGAGGGCGACAAGCCCCTGCTCAACCAGTACAGCGTCATTTCCGTCAATCCCAAGCAGTGCAAGGACGCGAAGTTCAACCTGGCCGAAACCTTCCGCACCTGGCTGGCCTCGCCCAAGGGACAAAAGGTCGTGGCCGACTTCAAGCTCAAGGGGAAAAGCCTTTTCACGCCCAACGCCGCCGCACAGTAACAATCCCTGCGACACGCACTGTTGGCCGGCCGCGACGCGCTCGCGGCCGGCCGCTGACGCCGAGACGGCATGAACTACATCCTCGACGGCCTGCGCCAGGCCTTTATCCTGCTTTTTCAGGGCGATCCCGAGACGTTTTCGGCCGTGTGGACCACGCTTCTGGTCACCTTCGAAGCCATGGCCGCCACCCTGGCCATTGGCACGCCAGCCGGGTTCCTCTTGGGCTACACTTCCTTTCCGGGCAAGCGCGCCGTGCGGCTCGTGGTGGAGACGTTTCTGTCCTTCCCCACCGTGGTCATCGGCCTGGTAGTCTATGCCTTCATTTCCCGGCGGGGGCCGCTGGGAGAGTGGGGGCTCCTTTTTACCGTGCCGGGCATGGCCGTGGGCCTGACCATCCTGGGGCTGCCCATTGTCATCGCCTTTACCGCCCAGGCCGTGGAAAACCTGGACCGCCGGCTGCGGCCCACGCTGCTGAGCCTGGGCGCCCGGCCCCACCACGTCTTTTTCACCACCCTGGCCGAGGCCCGCTTCGGCATGCTGCTGGCCGCCACGGCCGCCTTTGGCCGCATTGTCTCGGAAATCGGCATCTCCATGATGCTTGGCGGCAACATCAAGTGGGACACCCGCACCATCACCACGGCCATTGCCCTGGAGACCGGCAAGGGCGAATTCGCCACAGGCATTGCCCTGGGCATGGTGCTCATGGCCATTGCCCTGGCGGTCAACCTGGCCGCAACGATTTTTCGCCGGAGGTCCGCCGCATGAGCGCCCTGTACGAGCTGCGGGGAGTGGTGCAGCGCTACGACGGCCGGCCGGTGCTGCATATTCCCTTCCTGGACGTGGCGGCCGGGAGCATTGTGGGGCTGGCCGGACCCAATGGCGGCGGCAAGAGCACGCTCATGCGCCTGCTCGCCTTTCTGGAGGCCCCGGCCGAGGGCGAAGTGCGCTACGAGGGCCGGCCAAGCCTTGGCCGCGAATACGAACTGCGGGGCGAGGTGACGTATTTTCCCCAGGAACCTTACCTGCTCAAGCGCTCGGTGCGGGCCAACGTGGCTTACGGCCTGACCGTGCGGGGCGTTTCGGATGTCGGTTCCCGGGTGGACGAGGCCCTGGGCCAGGTCGGCCTGGACCCGGCCCGCTTTGCCGGCCGGTCCTGGTTTGCCCTGTCCGGGGGCGAGGTCAAGCGGGTGGCCCTGGCCGCCCGGCTGGTGCTGCGGCCCAAGGTGCTGCTGCTCGACGAACCCACGGCCAACCTGGACAAGGAAAGCGCCGACAGGGTGCGCCAGGCCGTGCTGCGGGCCCGGGAGTCCTGGGGCACGACCCTGGTCGTGGCCGGCCACGACCAGCCCTGGCTTCGGGCCATCTGCGACGATATGCTGTGGCTTCGCGACGGCGAACTGGCCGCGCCCACGGTCCCGGACGGCCATGACCAGGTCCGGGCCATGGCGGCACAAACCCGCACAAGGAGTCCATCATGAAGGGCGTACAGATTCTGGGATTCAAGAAATCCGGCAAGACTGCGCTTTGCGTGGAGCTTTTGGCCTGCCTGCACCGCCTGGGATTCGTTCCCTCGGCGCTCAAGTGCACCCACAACCCGGGCCTGGACAAGGAAGACACGGATACGGACCGGTTTCTGCCCCATTGCCGGGCCGTGGGCGCCCTGGCCGGCCGGGAAAGCGCGCTTTTCTGGAACGAGACGCGCTCCGTGGCCGACATGGTTTCGCTTCTGGCCTCGGATGTCCTGGTCATGGAGGGCGGCCGGGAGCATGCGCTCATGCCCCGGGTGCTCGTGCTGCGCCAGCCCGAGGAGGCCGAACGCCTGTCCATCCCCGGCCTGGTGCTGGCCGTGTACGGACCGGTGCGGGTCCCGGGCCTGCCCCATGTGGAAACCGTGGAGGAACTGGCCCGGCTGGTCATGGACAAGGGCTTTGTCCTGCCCGGCCTCGACTGCGCCGGCTGCGGCCGGGAATCCTGCGCCGAAATGGGAGCCGACATCCTGGCCGGCCGGGCCGACGTCTCGGCCTGCGTGTCCCTGGCCCCGGCCATGTCCGTGACCGTGGCCGGCCGGGCCATTGCGCTCAATCCCTTTGTGGAGCGCATCCTGGCCTCGGGCATCCGAGGCCTTCTCTCGGAGCTCAAGGGCTTTGGCCCGGGAGCCATTGAAATACGCATCGGCTGATCGGCCGCGACATATTGTCTTCCCCGGGGTTCCTGCGTAAGAAGCATGGAAATCGAATCCCGGAGGGGTCGCATGACCAGCGCCAGGGACAATGCCGACACCACTTCCGTCCTGGGCGAGGATGCCGCGGGCGACCCTTCGGTGTTGGATCGCCAGATCCTGGAAACCGTGGCCCGGCGCGTGCGTCAGAAGATGGACGACTACGACGCCTACAGCTTCACGGCCCTGCAAAGCGTCTCCCTCAATGTCTTTTTCGATCTGGCCCAGGAATTCCCCACCCTGGAGCATCTCTACGCCACGTGTCTGCTCATTCCCAAGATGTTCTTCGACATCGAGTGCAACCTCTATGTCCTGGACAGCAAGACCGGGGCCATCCGGCGCTGCGCCTACCGCTGCCTGCGCGCCGACGCCGGGGAGATGGTGGATTTGCCCTTTCCCCAAAAGACGCTCGTCCGCGAAGACCGGCTGTTCATCCCCATCAAGGGCAACCATGAGCTCATCGCCCAACTGCCGTTTACTCCGCGCGAGGATGTCATCGGCATGCTGGAGGTCTTTTCGGTCAGCCGCCTGACCGAGCACGACCGCCTGTTTTTCGAGCGCTACGCCAACCGCTTCGGCTACCAGCTCCATAACCGCATCCTGGCCAGCAAGAACAAGGAGCATCTCCAGTTCATCCGCAGCCTGGTCATGGATATCGGGCACAACGTCATTGTGCCCAATATCTACTTCAAGCTCTATTACAAGCGCCTGCGCTCCAAGATCGACCTGCTGAAGTTTTTCGAATGGAAGCTCAAGCAGTATTTCGAGGCCAATGCCGGGCCGCAGCAGGCCCTGCCGCCGGACCAGGACAAGCTGATGCGCGACCTGGGCTACATCCACGAAGGGCTCATGGACCAGTATCGCCAGATACTCACCCATTACGAGCAGACGAGCCTGTTTCTGGAGACGCTGCTTCGCCGCTCCCACTTCGAGGAAGGCCGGTACGTGCTGGAAAAGCGGGCTTGCAACTTCAAGAAGCAGGTCATTGACCCGCAGTTGGAGCGCTACCGGCCGAGGTTCGAGGAGCGGGGCATCGAAGTGGACACTTCCCTTGGCGGCGTGCCGGACGAGGAGATCGAGGTGGTGGTGGATATCGGCCTGGTGAGCCAGGTCTATGCCAACCTCTTTTCCAATGCCGTGAAATACACCCGGGAAGTGGTGGACAACAAAGGCCGCAAGCGGCGGTTTATTTCCTACGGCTGGGAGCACAAGGAAAACTTCTTCGGACCCGGCCGCGACGGCATCAAGCTCAATGTGTTCACCTCCGGGCCGCCCATCCCGCCCGAGACCGCGGCCCACCTGTTCGAGGAAGGCGTACGCGGGGAAAACGCCTCGGGCGAATACGGCACGGGCCACGGCCTGTACTTCATCCGCGAGGTGGTGCGGCTGCACGGCGGCGTGGAAGGCTACGAAGCCACGGACCTGGGCAACAATTTTTTCTTCATCCTGCCCATGGACCCCGTATTGTAGAAGGGGAGGGGGAAGACGCCTCCGGCGGCCAGGAGGGGCGCGCCACTGCCTTCCCCACCCGTTCCGGGAAACTACAGGCCGGCGGATGTTCAAGCATCCGCCGGCCTGTTGCGTTTGGGCGAGACTGTTGACACCACTTGGCAGTGGTGGTAGTAATTGTCACCACTGCGAGGTGGTGGCAAAATGATCGATACCCAAGCTTTGACCGCCTTGGGCCTGACGGCCTATGAAGCCGGCGCGTACGCGGCCCTGCTCGGACGGCCGGAACTGAGCCCGGCCGAGATCGCCGGCCGGGCGGGCATTCCCCGGCAGCGGGTTTATGACGTGCTGGGGACGCTTGCGGCCAAGGGGTTGTGCACGGTCCGGGACAAGACGCCCAAGACCTACGTGGCCGTGGACCCCGCGCTGGCCCTGGACCTGTTGGCCCAGGAGCGCAGCGCCGTTTTGGCCCGCCAGCAGGAGGAGGCCCGGACCCTGGCCGCGCGCCTGACCCGGGAACTGGGGCCGGTCTTTGCCTCGGGCCGGGGCCAAAACGATCCCCTGGCCTACGTGGAGGTGCTTTCCGGCCCCACGCGCATCGCCCACCGGGCCCTGGCCTTGGCCGCGGCCGCGACCAGGAGCGTCAATTCCTGCATCCGCCAGCCCATGATCCTGTCCGAGGATCAGAATCGGACCTTCATGCAGGCTCCCCTGGGGCGGGGGCTGGCCTACCGGGCCCTTTGCGACAACGGTATCCTGGAAGACTCCGGTCTGCGGGACTTGCTGGGCCGGTTTCGCGGGCAAGGGCTGGAGGTGCGGGTGGCTCCGGAGCTGCCGCTTAAAATGCAGGCTTTCGACGACGAAGTGGCGCTGCTTTCCATGCAGGACCCGGCCGGCGGGCCGCCGAGCTTCACGGCCGTGGTCATCCACAACCGGGGCGTGGTGTCCATGCTCAACCTGGCCTTCGAATGCCTGTGGGCAGGGGCCGAGCCGTTTCCGGAGTGAGCCATGATGGCGCAGACGCAACAGCAAAGCGGACAGCCCCTGCCGCCGGATGCGGCGGGGCGGGCGGAAATCGTCATCCGGCGCGGCTACGAGCCCGGGCTCCTGGGCCGGGTCGGCGAGCTGCACGGCCGCTACTATGCCGAGGCCTGGGGATCGGGCGCGGCCTTCGAGGCCCTGATCCTGCGGGAATTTTGCGAATTCATCGAAGGCTACGACCCGGACAGGGACCTGGTGCTGGCGGCCCATATCGGGGAGGCGCTTGTCGGCTCCATCTCCATCCGGGGTCGCGACCGCAATCCTGACGGCGCGCAGTTGCGGTTTTTCATCGTGGACCCGGCCTATCACGGCCGGGGCGCGGGTAGGGCGCTGCTTACGGCAGCCCTGGCCTGGTGCCGGGAGCGCGGGTTTGCCAAGGTCTTTTTGTGGACCGTGGACAACCTGCCGCAATCCCGAAGCCTCTATGAAAAGGCCGGATTTCGCATCACCGAACAATGCGCGGACGACCGCTACACGGTGGTGCGCCACAACCTCAAGATGGAACTGGCGCTTTAATGCGAACCGACAAGAGACATTCCGTTGCAACGTTCTCAATTTATTTTGGGTTTCCAAAGGGCAAAGCCCTTGGGTCGCCGAAGGCTTCCCCCAACGACGCATCAGCGCCAATATTCCGGATAGCGCCGGCCCGGGGCCAGGTTGTTGGCCAGAAGGGCCACCGCCAGCATGACGGCCGCGCCGCTGGCCGCCGGAACCAGGGCGTAGAAGTAGCCCAGGGCGGCGATCTTGGGGCCGCCGGTCACGGCAATAAGCGCCGTGGCTCCGCCGGGCGGGTGCAGGGTCTTGGTGGCGTGCATGAGCGCAATGGCCGTGGCCACGGCCAGGGCCGAAGCCAGCCAGACCGGCTCGGGCAGCATCATGCGCGCCGTGACCCCGACCAGGGCGGAGAGCACGTGTCCGCCCAGGAGGTTTCGGGGCTGGGCCAGGGGGCTTTTGGGCGCGCCGTAAAGCAGCACGGCCGAGGCGCCGAACGAGCCGATGATCATGACCAGCCCGGCCGGGTCGGCTATTTTCTCGTGCAGATAGCCCACGGCGGCGATGCCGGCCAGGGCGCCGACGAACGACCACGCGATTTCGGAAAAGCGCACGCCCGGCGGGCTCTGGCCCGCTCCCCGCATCTTTTTCCAAAACGTCTTTCGGATCATGCGCGCTTCCCCTGGGAAAGCCCCTGGCAGGCGCGCACCACGTCACTGCGGCTGACCATGCCGACCAGGCGCGCCCCGTCCAGCACGGGCAGCCGGTTGATGTTCCGGGCCGTCATGCGGGCGGCGGCCTGGGAAAGGAGCGTATCCGGAGTCACGGTCACGGCCGGCGCGGTCATGACCTGATCCACGGTCACGCCGCCCACGCTTCGGATCACGCGCGCCTCGCCGGACAGGAGCCCGGCCAGGAGGGCTACGACGGAAACATCGTCGGCCAGGCCCAAAAGGCGCAGCAGGTCCTTGGCCGAGACGACCCCGACCACGGCCTCGTTGTCCATGACGGGCAGGCCGGACACCCCGGCCCGGGCCATGGCTTCGGCCGTTTCCCGGACCGTATGATGGCTTTCTATGGTGACCACGGGTGCGGTCATGAGTTCCTTGACCGGCACATCCCGGTTCAGGCGGGCGGCGGCATGGGCGTAGGCCAGCCGGTACACGGCCAGGGCGTCGTCCGGGGCGATGTCCAGATAGCCGCCGGCCTGGCGCATGGCTTCCAGAATGTCATCGATGTCGAGGTCCGGCGGCAGGGCGAGCGACGGTTTGTCACAGGGCATAACGTCTCCTCCTGGGGAGAACTTGTCCGCTTTGGCCCAGCGGAAATATGACCTAAGTCAAAAACGGAAAAGGGGACGGAGATGGTCGGCTGTCGCCGGGTGACGAAAAGAAAGAACGCAACGCCTTCAATTAACGCCTCTGCGGAGATGGTCCCTGTCCCCTTATCATTTCGAAGGGGGGCGCGGGGGGAAACGCTTTTTAAAAGTGTTTCCCCCCGCATTCTCTTAAATGGCCGCGTCGCCGGATTCGCCGGTGCGGATGCGCACCACGCCTTCCAGGGGATAGATGAAGATCTTGCCGTCGCCGATGTTGCCGGTGTTGGCCGTGGTGCGGATGGTTTCCACGGCCTTTTCGGCCAGATTGTCCGGCACCACCACTTCGAGTTTGACCTTGGCGTTGAACTGGACCTGGTATTCGACGCCGCGGTAGGCCTCCACGTGGCCCTTCTGGCGGCCGTAGCCGCGCACTTCGGACACGGTCAGGCCGTGGATGCCGAGCTTGTCCAGGGCGTCCTTGACCTCGTCGAGCTTGAACGGCTTGATGATGGCTTCGATTTTTTTCATGGCACGCTCCGCGTCTTGCCTGTGGGTGTTGCTCGGGGCGAACTCCGGAGAGGCGGTCAGCCCGCTTCGGACCGGTCCGGCCTTGGGGGTTCGACTTCCGGTTTGACCCGCATGGGTACAATCAAGTTGGATATCTTGAAGAAGACATGCATGGCAAGGAAGACGGATACGAAGTCGGTGCATGCGCCCGTAATCCGGCCATGGGCTGACTGCCGTCGCCGCAACACAGGCCCTTGACCGCAGGAGGCCCGGGATGATCGGGCTTGTGCGTCTTTGCCGGGAGGCGTAAGCGAAAGGCGTTTGTTTTTGTCCGGTCGTTTCTCTGGCAGAGAAGATTCCGTTCGCCTTGAGCCTGTTTTGCCTGATGGTAAAAACATTTTTCTGTTATTTTCTGGCCGCCATGGCCGAGATCGGCGGCTGTTTCGCCTTCTGGGCCTGGCTGCGCCTGGGAAAATCCGCCCTCCTGGTCCTGCCCGGAGTCGTCTCCCTCATGGTCTTTGCCTGGCTTTTGACCCGAATCGACAGCGATGCGGCCGGCCGGGCCTATGCCGCCTACGGCGGAGTCTACATTCTTTCCTCCCTGCTGTGGCTGTGGGCCGTGGAGGGCCAGCGGCCGGATGTCTGGGACTGCTCGGGCGTCTCCCTGTGCCTGGCCGGCGGCGCCTTGATCCTTTTCGGCCCGCGCTGAGACCCCGGTCGTCAAGATCCCGGGCCGGCCCGGCATTGCCGGCCGGGTTGCTTGTGGCCTACACTGCCCCCATGACCGCGCCGCATTGTTGCGACACTGTTGTTCCCCTGGCCTGGAACGGTTTGCGGATGGCCGTGCCGGAGGGCTGGCGGCCGGCCCGGCTGGGGCTGCGCTACCTGTATCTGGAAGACGAAGACGGGCCGGCTTTTGAGTTCAAGTGGCGGACCAAGGCCGGCAGAAAGGGCATGGAGGCCGCGCTTCGGGCCCTGACCCCCAAGGGCCGGGCTGTCGCGGGCGTGGCGCTGCCGAAGGCGTGGTTGGATGCCCTGGCCGGTTTCGAATGCATGCCCCTGTCCTGGAAGCAGGCCGGGCGAAGCGGCCTGGGCGCGGCTCTTTTTTGCCCGCAGTGCGGCCTGGCCGCCGTGTTCCAGGGCTTTGGCGGTCCGGATGGTCCGGACCCGGACCGGACAGCGGTCCTGGCCCGGGTGCTGGCCAGCCTGGCGCATCACGACCCCGAACCGTTCCGGTTTCGCCTCTACGGCCTGTCCCTGACCGCGCCCCAGGGCTTTGCCCTGGCCGCGTTTTCCTTTGCCCCGGGCCGGTTCGTCCTCAATTTCGCCGTTGGCCGCCGGCGGCTCGATGCCGTGCGCCTGGCCCCGGCCGACGTGCTGCTGGCCGGGCAGGACCTGGCCGGCCTGGCCGGGCGGCACCTGGGCCTGGGGCAGGGAGCGCGCTTTTTTCCGGACACCGTGCGCGGCCTTGCCGCCGTCTGGGGCGAAGTCCGGCAGGGCCGAGGCCTGACCGACTGCGTGGCCCGGGGGCTTGGCCGCCAGGGGCGGGTCGGGGTGTTGTGGCACGACCCGGCCGCCAACAAGCTGCTCGGCCTGGCCGCAACCGATGCCCGGCCCGTGGACCGGGCCTGGATCGAGGCCGTGGCTGCAAACTATGTTTCCCTTTAGAAAAAAGCCCGCAGCCGGCCATGGCCTGACCCGGCGCCAGGCCATGGCCCTGGCCCCGGTCAAAAGCCGTGACGTGGGCGAGACCGAGACCGCGTCAAACCTGGTGCGCCTGTCCCTGCCCGTGGCCGTGCGGCCGGCCCTGGCCGGCCTGGCCCGGCGGCTTGGGCTTTGGGACGGCGGGGTGCTGCGAAAGACCGTGGAGCTCGACGAGATGGGCTCGGTTGTGTGGCGCTTGATCGACGGCCGCCGCTCGGCCGGGGAGATCGCGGCCGAGCTGGCCGCGCGCTACCGGCTCGACGCCCGGGAGGCCGAGCTGGCCGTGGCGGAATTTTTGCGCCTGCTTGGCCGGCGCGGGGCCATCGGCTTTGCGGCCAACAGGCCACGGGAGGGGGCATGAAAGGCGTGACCAGACGGTTCGTGCTTGGGCTTTTGGCCGGAACCCTGGCCCTGGTTCGTTTTCCGGGCCGGGTCTGGGCGTTTGCCGCGTCGCTTTTTCCGGTGCGCACCGTGGAGGTGGAGGATTTCGGCTTTGACCATGCCTCGGGCCTGGTGACCCGGGCCGGCCAAAGCGAGCCCTATGCCCTGGTCGTGGACGGGCTGGTGGAGCGTCCGGCGCGCCTGTCCTACGCCGACGTGCGGGCCTTGCCCCAGGTGGCGCAGACCTCGGATTTTTTCTGCGTGGAAGGCTGGTCCGTGCCGGATGTGTCCTGGAGCGGCGTGCGCCTGGCCCAGCTGGCGGCCCTGGTCGGACCAAAGCCCACGGCCCGTTACGTCGTTTTTCATGCCCTGGGGCAGACCCTTTCTCGGCCCGGAGGGCTGGACCACTATGTGGAATGCCTGCCCCTGGCTGATCTGCTCGATCCCGAGCTGGAGTACCTGCTGGCCCTGGACCTGGCCGGCGCACCCCTGCCCCTGGAGCATGGCGCGCCCTTGCGCCTGGTGTGCCCGTTCGACCTGGCCTACAAGGCCATCAAGTTCGTGACCCGGCTGGAATTTGCGCAAACGCCCCAGGATGGCTGGTGGACCCGGGCCAACGGCATTTATGCGGCAACGGCCCCGGTGGAGCCCGAGCGCCTGCGCCGCCCCGATCCCCGGTCGTCCCGGTCGGCCCGGGAGCGGCCTGGCCGCTTTTGAAAAAGCCCGGCTGCGCAGCCGGCAAACCGTCGGGAGGGAGTATGGTTCGGGAGGGTGCGGAGCTGGCGGGCCTGGTGGTGCTGTGGATCACCAAGGATCGGGAAGCGGCCATGCTCATGGCGCTTATGTACGCCAAAAACGCCCGCCTCAACGGCTGGTGGGAGCGGGTGCGGCTGGTGGTGTGGGGACCCTCGGCCAATGTCTTGTCCCATGACCTCGATTTGCAGGCCGAGGTGGCCATCTGTCGGGAGGCCGGGGTGGACGTGCTGGCCTGCAAGGCCTGCGCGGACCGCTACGGCGTGTCGGACAAGCTGAAGAGTCTGGGCATCGACGTGGTTTTTATGGGCGAGCCGCTCACGCGCTATTTGAAAGAGGGCTGGAAGGTCGTCAGCGTGTGACGGCCGGCGGCCTGGCGCCGCCGGCGCGGATGGGATTGATTTTCAGACGCATTTGCGGGAGGGAACAATGGACGGGGTGTAAGGGGAAAACCCACCTGGAGGGAAGCGCAATGGACGGCTATCCTTACGAAGTGGAATTGCTTTTTCGCATGGTGCTGGCCCTTTTGTGCGGTTCGATCCTGGGCTACGAACGGGAGCGCCACGGAATCAGCGCCGGGCTGCGCACCAACCTGCTCGTCTGCCTGGGCGCGGCCCTGATGATGGTCATCTCCAAATACTTCTACTACAAGTCCGGGGAAATGATGGGAAACATCACCCTTGGCCTCGATCCGTCGCGCATCGCGGCCCAGATCGTGACCGGCGTGGGGTTTCTCGGCGCGGGCGTGATCATCAAGGACAAGGGGGCCATCCGGGGCCTGACCACGGCCGCCACCCTGTGGTTCAATGCCGGCGTGGGCATGGCCATTGGCGCGGGCATGCTGATCATCCCGATTTTCTGCACCGTGCTCGGGCTCATCTCCCTGACGATCTTCAAAAACCTGCAGCGCAAAATCCACCGAGACACCTACCGCGTGGTGAGCGTCACCTGCCAGGAAGCGGGCAACCCCCTGGAAACGCTTCTGGCGTTTTTCACCAAACGGAACGTGGCTGTGGAAAACTTGAGCCTGAAAAAGATCCGGGACGGCATCGCCACCTATAAATTCACGCTCAAGTGCGACTGGTCCGGCGTGGATTCCATAGGCTGCGTCAAGGAGCTGGCCGGGTTCGGCTTTGTCAGCAAGGTCAAGTTTTTGTAGCGGCAAAGCGCTGTCCGCGGCGTCCGGACGGGACGCGGCCGGACGCGTCACCCGGCCGGGCAGGCCGGGATCACGGCCGCGAGCAACCGGGCCAGGTCGTTTTCGGCCGCCCGGGCCATGGCCAGGACCATTTCGATGGTGGTCTCGGCCATGCAGTCCGGCAGGTTGATGTTGGTCAGGCAGGAGATGGCCAGCACGGATAGTCCCAACTGCCGGGCGGCAATGACCTCGTTGACCGTGGACATGCCCACGGCGTCGGCTCCGAGCAGGCGCAGCATGCGCGTTTCGGCCGGGGTCTCCAGGCTTGGCCCCAGCACCCCGGCATACACCCCGCGCTCCAGGCGAATGCCCAGGGGCAGGGCCGCCGCGTCGGCAATGGCCCCCAGGCGCGGGCTGTAGGCCTGGCTCATGTCCGGGAAATACGGAGCGTTGTCGTCGTCGCCCCTGGGGCCGAGCAAGGGATTGCGGCCGGTCAGGTTGATGTGGTCGGTGATGCGCATAAGCCCCCCGGCCGAAAATTTCGGGTCCAGGCCGCCGGCCGCGTTGGTCAGC
The DNA here is from genome assembly GCA_964490985.1 of uncultured Desulfovibrionaceae bacterium. GTDB lineage: Bacteria > Desulfobacterota > Desulfovibrionia > Desulfovibrionales > Desulfovibrionaceae > Solidesulfovibrio. The sequence continues at coordinate 12,983 of CAZBER010000056.1, forward strand.
ACCAGGGTTTTGACGCCAAGCGCGGCCAGCAGCCGGACCCCGAAAACCACCTGGGCCGGGGAATACCCCTCGTAGAGGTGGAACCGACCGGCCAAAAGCGCCACCTGTCGGCCGCAAAGCTCGCCCACGGCCAGTTTTCCGGCATGGCCCGGAGCCGTGGCCCGGGGGAAACCCGGCAGGGCCGCGTACTCCATCTCCCGACAGCCGGTCAGGGCCTGCCCGAGCCCGGACAGGCCCGTGCCGGCCACCAGGCCCACGGCGTCCGGGGCCAGACGGCCCAGGCCGGCCGTCGCAGCCATTGCGGCCTGCTTTACATCTTCGGGATAATACATATAAGTTTCCTCCGGTTGCATGCAGGCATAGCACGGGGTCGGCCGGCGGAAAAGGGGGAGGCCCTTTTCGCTTCGGGCTGCATCCGTCGGTCGTGCCGGTACGGACGGACGCATGGATATCGCCACCTTTCTCGGCTTGGCCGTGGGAATCTCCATGGTGCTGGGCGCCATTTTCCTGGGCGGCACCCTGGGGCCTTTCCTGAACATCCATGCCATCATGATCGTTTTTGGCGGCTCATTGGCCTCCATTTGCGTCACCTATCCCTTTGAAGAGGTCTTCCAGGCCTTTTCGGCCATGATGCAGATATTTTCCTCGCGCAAGGTTCGCGACGCCGAAGTGGTGAACATGATGGTGCGCATCGCCGAGATCAGCCGGCGCGAGGGCCTCATTGCCCTGGAAAACATCCATACCGACAACGCCATCCTCAAAAAGGCCTGCCAGCTCATTGCCGATAACGCCGACGCCTCGCTTATTCGGGAAACCGTACGCATCGAAATCAGTTCCATGAAGCGCCGCCATGCCGTGGGCGAGGCCGTGTTCAAGTCCCTGGCCGGCTATGCCCCGGCCTTTGGCCTGGTCGGCACCCTGATCGGCCTGGTGCAGATGTTCTCCCGCCTCGACGACCCCAAGACCCTGGGCCCGGCCATGGCCGTAGCCATCACGGCCACTTTTTACGGGGCGCTTTTGTGCAACCTCTTTTTCCTGCCCGTGGCCGGCAAGCTCCGCTCCAGGACCCTTATCGAGACCCTGCAACTGGAGATCATCTTCGAAGGGGCCAAGTGCATCCTGGAGAACAACAACCCTCGGCTGGTCTACGAAAAGCTTTCCTCCTTCGTTCCGCCACGGGACCGCCATTATGGCCGATGACGCCGCCAGCTCCCTGGGGGACGAACGCGAGGAATCCGGGCCGTCCCATCATTGGCTCATCTCCCTGGCCGACATGTCCATGCTGCTGATGAGCTTTTTCATTCTGCTTTTTTCCATGTCCAGCGTGGACGCCCAGAAGTTCACGGAATCCCTGTCCTCGGTAAAAAGCGCCCTGGGCGGCAAGGGCAAGGGCGTCATGACCGCCCCGGTTTCCTCTGGGGAAATGTCCACCCTGGTGGAGCAGGCGCGCCTGAAGCAGCGCATCATCGGCGAGCAGCGCCGCGTCTACGACCAGTTCCGCTCGTATGTCTCCGCCAAGGGGATGGACGGGGTCGTGGCCGCCACCCTGGAGGCGGGCAAGCTCACCATCACCTTTCCCTCGGGCGTGCTGTTTCCCAAGGACGGCGTGGACCTGACCGAGGAGGGCAAGGCGCGCCTGGCGACCCTGTACGATTTTCTCATCAAGACCCCGGGCGAGCGCGTCAACATCCGGGGGTTCACGGATGATGCGCCGCCCGGCCCGGGAAGCCGGTTTCGCGACAACTGGGAGGTCTCGTCCCTGCGGGCCGTGGCGGTCCTGCGTTACATGGTCTCCCTGGGCATGCCGCCCAACCGATTGACAGCCACCGGATTAGCTGATTTAGAACCCCTCTACCCCAACACCACTCCGGAATACCGGGCCAGAAACCAGCGCGTGGAATTCGTGCTGGAACGCTGGATCGGCGAGTAGCGAGGCCGGCATGGACGTGGAGTTCGAGCTGGAGGGGGAATCGGGGCGGCGAAAGACCCATCGGGAGCGGGTCCGGGGCCTTGTGGCCCGCCTGGACGACGGCGGGGACAGCTTTGTGGTCCACGATGTCAGCGCTTCCGGGCTGGCCCTGGTCGATCCCCAGGGAGGCCTGCGCCCGGGGCAAGCCTGCCGCCTGACCCTGGCCATCGGCCCGAAAACCCTTATTTCAGGGTTGCCGGCCGTGGTGGCCCGGGTGACCGGGGAGGGCATGGCGGGCGTGGCTTTCGGCCACTTGAGCCTGCGCCAGGAAGCTTGGTTGGACAAGCTGGTCCTGGAAATCCAGAAACGGCGCATCAACCTGCGCAAGGCGCGGGATGCGGCCGGCAACCTTGAGGATAAAAAGACGGATCGTGCCGAAAAATAAACATAAAGTCCTGGTGGCCAACCGGGGCGAGATCGCCATGCGCATCATCCAGGCTTGCGTTTCGCTCGGCCTGGATTTTGTTTGCGTCCACACCAAGGCCGACGAAGCCTCGGGACACCTGGCCCTGGCCCGGTCCCTGGGCGGGCCCGAGTGCGCCTATCGCATCAGTTCCTACCACGACGCCAACGAGATTCTGGCCGTGGCCGACCATGCCGGGGCAACGGCCATCCATCCCGGCTACGGCTTTTTCGCCGAGGATTTCCGCTTTGCCCGGCGCGTGGCCGAACGCACCAGGCCCTTGGTCTTTATCGGCCCGTCCTGGCGCATCATCCGGTCCCTGGGGGACAAGATCAACACCAAGCGCCTGGCCCGCAGCCTGTCCATCCCCACGGTGCCGGGCTCCGACCGGCCCGTGTACGACGAGCTCGAGGCCGAGGAGATCGCCGAGACGCTTTTCGCCTTCCAGGCCGAGCAGGGCATTGCCAACTCCGTGGTCCTGGTCAAGGCCTCGGCCGGCGGCGGCGGCATGGGCATCGAGGAAATCTACGACATCGAGCAGTTCAAGACCGTCTATCGCCGCATCCGCAACTACGCCAAGCGCCAATTCCACGACGAAGGGGTCCTGATCGAGCAGCGCATTTTCGACTTCAACCACCTGGAAGTCCAGATCGTGGCCGACCGCACGGGCTCGGGCATCGTGCACTTCGGCACGCGCAACTGCACGGTCCAGTCCACGGGCCGGCAAAAGCGCGTGGAAGTGGCCCCGGGTTTCCGGCCCCAGGAAATCGACTACGCCTTTGACGCGGCCAGGCTTTTAAACGACATCACAGGCTATTCCCTGTCCATGGCCCGGGAAGTGGGCTACGACAACGTGGGCACCTGGGAGTGGATCGTCTCGCCCACGGGCCAGCCGTTCCTCATGGAGGTCAACACCCGCATCCAGGTGGAAAACGGCGTGTCCGCCGCCATTTCCCGCATCAAGGGCCAGGATGGGGTCAACCTCATTGCCGAACAGATTCGGCTGGCCTTGGGCGAACCCATGGGCTATGACCAAAGCGACGTGACCTTTGCGGGCGTCGGCATCGAATACCGCATCATCGCCGAGGACCCGGCCAACCGCTTCACGCCGTGGGTGGGGCGCATCGACCGGTTCGCGGCTCCGTCCGCCCCCTGGGCCCGGCTGCACACCCACATTCCCCTGGACGCCCCGTACGAAATTCCCACGGAATACGATCCCAACTTGGCCCTGGCCATTGTCTGGGGCGCCGATCTGGCCGAGGCCAAGAAGCGGGGAAGCGAATACCTGGACGGGCTGATCCTGTCCGGAGCCGACGGATCGGGCGCGCCGCTTAAATCCAACGTGCGCTTCCTGCGGGAAAAGACCGCCACGATCCTGCAATTCTAACGTTTCAGACCGCGCGCCTCGCGGCGGCCGGCTTTGGGCCGGGCGCGAATCCGCGCTTGCGGGAAAGCCATATATGGAAATTGAAAAGCGCGTCGTCGAACTGAACGATCGCCTGAGCTACATCAAGGACATCTTCGGCGGGCGGGAAAACGCCAACATCGCCCTCATGGACGCCAAGCTGGCCGAGTTCGCCCTGCGCGAGGCCTCCCTGGCGGCCGGCGAAAAGGCCCAGATGGTCCGCCAGATCGAGGACCTCTTCGACTTTCTGGAAAAAAAGCTCGACGAGGAACTTGCGCCCATGGACATCGTCCGCGTGGTGCGCCATCCCGCCCGCATCAGCCTCAAGGACATCCTGGAAAACGTCTACGACAACTACACCGAGATCGGCGGCCAGGACGAGTTCTCCATCGACCCGAGCATGCTCATCGCCCGGGCCTACATCACCCGCCGCCGGGGGGACAAGGTCATCAACCAGCCCGTCATGGTCATTGGCCAGGAAAAGGGGCATGGCCAGGAATTCCGCAACGGCGGCTCGGTCAAGCCCTGGGGCAATGCCAAGGCCTTGCAGTACATGAAGGTGGCCGAGACCGAGCGCATCCCCATCCATACCTACGTGTCCACCCCGGGCGCCTATCCGGTGGAGGACTTTCCCGGCGCGGCCCAGCAGATCGCCCGCAACCTCTACGAAATGGCCGGGCTGCGTGTGCCCGTGGTGTCCGTGATTTCCGAGGGCGGCTCGGGCGGGGCCGAGGCCATCGGCCTGTCCGACGTGCGCCTGATGTTCTCCCGGGGCTATTACTCGGTCATCTCCCCGGAAGGCGCGGCCGCCATCGAGGCCGGCATCCGCCAGGGCCAGCGCGTGGCCCCGGAGCTCATCGAGGAATGCGCCCGGCGGCTTAAAATGACCGCTGCCGACAACCTGGCCATGGGCTATGTCGACAAGGTGCTGGAAGAGCCGCCCCTGGGCGCTCGGCCCCATCACTTCGAGTTTTTCAAGGACCTGCGCCAGGAAGTCATCCGGGCCACGGACCAGATCATTTTGGGCTGCGCCGGATTCAAGCTCTTCCGGGCCATGGCCGCCTCCCGGCGCAAGGGCGAGGGGGCCGGGGACGCCGAAAGCATGTTCGTGCGCTGGAGCCTGGACGAGGCCGCCGCCGACCGCCTGGTGTGGAAGCGCTACCGCAAGTACCGGCGCATGGCCGAGACCGCCTACCGCGACGGCCGGCCTTCGGGCGTGCGCATCGCCTCCCGGGCCCAGAGCCTGGTCTGGTCGGGCTATTCGTTTATCCGCTACGATTTCCTGGGCAAGCACCAGAAAAAGGTCACCAAGGCCCTGGGCGACATGGAAGCCGAGCTGCGCCTGGTGGCTTCCCGGGTCACGGCTCCCTTGCGGCGCAACCGGAAGAAAAACGGCCAGGTGACCTGCGATCCGGAAAAAAGCCGCATGCTGGTGGAACTGTCCCAGCCCGAGCAGGGGGCCTGCCTGGAGGACTTCGGCTGGCGCTACGTCAGCCCCAAGGCCGCCGAGGACAAGGCCGTGACCTGCCCCGAATCCTCGGTCTACGGCTGCCCGGACCAGTGGGCTCCGGACCTGTACGGCGACTTCGCCGGGGTGTGCGGCCACTGCGGCCACCACTTTCCCATGGAATACCAGTGGGTCATGGGCAATGTCTTTGATCCGGAGTCGATTGTCGAGTTCGACGCCGACATCGAGGCCGGAAACCCCCTGGACTACCCGGGCTTCGAGGACAAGCTGCACGCGGCCAAGCAGAAGACCGGCCGCAAGTCCGGCTGCGTGACCTTCGAGGCCAGGATCGAAGGCGTCAAGCTGGTGACCGCGGTGCTGTATTCCGCCTTCCGGGGCGGCTCGGTGGGCGCGGCCGAGGGCGAGAAGTTCCTGCGAGCCCTGGCCCGGGCCAGGCGGCGGCACCAGCCGTTTCTGGCCTATGTCCACGGCACGGCCGGCATCCGCATCCAGGAAAGCCTGAATGGCCTCATCCAGATGCCCCGGGTGACCATGGGCGTTCGCCGCTACATCGAGGCCGGCGGGCTTTACGTGGTGCTCTACGACACCAATTCCTACGCCGGCCCGGTGGCCAGCTTCCTGGGCTGCTCGCCGTACCAGTTCTCCGTGCGCTCGGCCAACATCGGCTTTGCCGGTCCTGGCGTCATCAAGGAAACCACGGGCATCGACATCCCGCCCGACTATCACCGGGCCCACAACGCCCTGGCCCGGGGCCATATCCAGGGCATCTGGGACCGCCGCGAGATTCGAAAGAACCTCAAACAAGTGCTCCTGACCATCGGCGGCCGCAATTTGTATTATCGGTGATGGTGTCGGTAATACGCCTCCGGCGGCCAGGAGGGGCATTGCCCCTCCTGGACCACCCCTACCGGGGATTCACGAGGGAATCACTGGTGCGCAGGCAGGCAACGGGCACCCCTTTCGGGAGGGTCCGGGAGGGGGTGACCCCCTCCCGGCAGGGTCCAGGGACAGCGTCCCTGGCCGCCGGAGGCATGCCTTGCCCATAACATTTTGTTCGTGTCAGGGCACGCAGCAATGCCCTGGCGAAAAGGGAATGCCGTGATCGACGTCAAGGCCCTGCTGGAAGACATAAAGGCTGCGCCCTACGAGGAAATCGTGGTCACGGCCCCGCATACGGGCATCGTGCGCTTTGCCGATGTGGAGGCCGGCACCCGGGTTGTCGGGCCGTCCGGAACCTATGGGGAAAAGCCCGGCACCCTGCTGGCCCGGTTGACCCGGGAGCAAAACGACAAGCCCCAGCACGCCACGGTCAAGGGCGTGGTCGGGGAGGTGCGCCGGGAGCTGGAAGGCCGCTTCGTGGAGGCCGGCACGCCGCTTCTGGTCATCCGCCATTTCCTGTCCAAGGAGGAGGTCATTGCCTCCATCCTCCAGAAGGTGCTTTTTTTGTTTCGCGCGCCGGAGCGGGCCAAATATTACTTCATCCCCAGCGTGGACAAGAAGGTCAAGGCGTCGGGGCCGCGTTCGGTCACGGTCAAAACCGGGCTGGAACTTTTCATCGTTTCCCGTATGAAACGGGAAAAGCCGCTGGTTTACGAGGGGCCGGAAGGTATTATCTATGCCGTGTACTTCCAGCACGACCAGAACGTGGACATGGGCGCGCCGCTGATCGGCGTGTGCCCCGAGGACCAGACCGGCCTGATCCAGGACGTGGTCAACCGGGTGCGAACCGACTGGGAGGAGGGTGAATAATGGGCAAGTTCCTGCAAATCCGCGTGATCGTCCAGACGTATGATCCGGCTGCGGCCGAGGACGCCTTTCCCCGTCTCTACGCTCTGGCCTGGCCCGTGGCGGCCACGCCTCCGGCTGCGGGCCGGGGCCTGCTGGAGCTGACCGCCACTCTGGACGAGAAGGTGCGCCTGGGCGACCTGCCCGGTGCGGAGCGTTCCCGGATGCTTCCCGGCGTGGAGCGGGCCATGGCCGCCAGGCAGGCCCTGGAGGCCGCCCTGGCCGAGCGCGACCCCCACGCGGCCGACCGTATTTCCTATGAATTGGAGGACATTTTGGCCGAACTTGAAAAGATCGCGCCAAAGCCCTAACGTTTTTTCCGATACTGCCGCGCCGGTTCCGGCGCGTTTTTCAAGGAGGCCTCATGGCCGCGAACCTCAATAAAGTCTTGCTTATCGGCCGCCTCGGCCAGGACCCCAAACTGACGTATCTGCCGTCCGGCAGCCCGGTGGCCGAGCTGTCCGTGGCCACGGACGAATCGTACAAGGACCGCGACGGCAACAAGGTGGACCGCGTGGAGTGGCACCGGGTCAAGGTCTTTGGCCGCTCGGCGGAATTTTGCAGCAATTACCTGTCCAAGGGCCGGCTGGTGTACGTGGAGGGCACGCTGCGCACCCGGTCCTGGGAGGACCAGCAGGGCCAGAAGCGCTACTCCACCGAGGTTGTGGTGACCGGCCCGGGCCATACCATCCAGGGCCTGGATTCCATGCGCGGCCAGGCGGCCGAGGCTCCGGACGAGGAAGGCGGCTTTCAGGGCAACCAGAGCCGCCGCTCCTATCAGGGCGGGAACCAGGGCGGCGGTCAGCGACGGGATTTCGGCGGCCGCCGCGACCAGCAGGGCGGCCAGCAAGGCCAGCAATCCCGGCAGCAGCCTAGCGACGACGAGCTCGGCCCGGCCTTCCCCTCGGAAGCCTCGGGCATGGACGACGTGCCGTTCTAGAACGTTCCTTTTCGGCTGGCCGAAGCAGGCTTCGGCCAGCCGTTTCCCTGCCTTTTTTCGCCCACGCTTTCACCTGTCCCGCAACGCTCATGAACGTTATATTTTGACGCCCTAAACTTATCAGGGTTTCCAAAGGGCCAAGCCCTTTGGTCGCCGAAGGCTTCAAAAACGACTCCTTCAACGACTCCTTCTCGCAATATGCATTACAAGCTCCAGCCGCCGTCGATGTCCAGCACTGCGCCCGTGATGAAGGACGCCTCCGGGCTGGCCAGAAAGACGATGCCGGCCGCGACCTCCTCGGCGGTGCCGTAGCGGTTGAGCACCGTGGCCCCCTGGAGGGCGTCGGCGTGCGCGCCGCTTTCCGGGTTCATCTCCGTGGCGATGGGGCCGGGCTGCACCACGTTGACCGTGATGTTTCGCGGGGCCAGGTCCCGGGCCGCTCCCTTGGTGTAACCGACAATGGCGGCCTTGGTGGCGGCGTAGTCGGCCAGGCCCGCAAAAGCCGGCCGCGAAGCCACGCACGAGCCCACGGTGATGATCCGGCCGCTCTCGGCCATGAGCTTGGACGCCGCCCGGATAAGGGAGACCACGCCCAGGAGGTTGATCTCGTAGAGCTTGGTGGTGGCGGCGGTATTGAATTCCGGGTCGCCGATGACGCCCCTGGAGACCACGCCGGCGTTGTTGACCAGGATGTCCAGGCGGCCAAAGCGCCGGATCACCAGGTCCATAAGGTGCAGGTTCGAGACGAGGTCGGCCTGGTCGTTTAAAAACGCCGCCGCGCCCACGCCCAGGCCTTCCAGCTCCCGGGCCACGGCCTCGGCCTTTTCGGCCGCAGCCGTATAGCTGATGGCCACATTCGCCCCGGCCTCGGCCAGGGCCCGGGCCGTGGCCGCGCCGATGCCGCGCGAGCCGCCCGTGACCAGCGCCACTTTACCTTCGAGTTTTTTGGACATCATACGTCTCCGGTAGAAGGTTTTTCACCTCTATCCTATAGGAAGAGCCGTGATGCCCGGTCAATCGATTTCTGGCCGCTGTTCTCCGGTGCGGGTGGTCCAGGAGGCGTCCTTCCTCCCTCCCCGCCGCGCCTATTTGCGCAACACCCGCAAGCCGTTGCCGATGACGAGCAGGCTTGTGCCCATGTCCGCGAGAACGGCCAGCAGCATGGATCCCAGGCCCAGAAACGTCAGGATCAGGACCAGACCCTTGAGGCCCAGGGCCAGGGCGATGTTCTGCTTGAGGATGGCCATCGTGGCCCGGGACAGGCGGATAAAGGCCGGAATCTTGCGCGGATCGTCGTCCATGATGGCCACGTCCGCGGTTTCCAGGGCCACGTCCGTGCCGGCCGCCCCCATGGCAAAGCCGATGTCGGCCCGGGCCAGGGCCGGAGCGTCGTTGACCCCGTCCCCTACCATGGCCACCAAATCCCGCTTTTCGGACGGCCTGTTCGTGCCGGCCGCCTCGATCAGGCCGGTCACGGCCTCGGCCTTGTCCAGGGGCAGCTGTTCGCCCCGGGCCTCGTCGATGCCGGCCTCCCTGGCAATGGCCGCCACGGTGTGGGGGTTGTCGCCCGAGAGCATGATCGTGCGCACGCCCAGGGCCTGCAGGTCGGCCACGGCCTCCCGGCTCTGGGGCCGCACCACGTCGGCCACCCCGAAAAGGGCCAGCACGGCCGTGTCGTCGGCCAGAAGCACCGTGGTCTTGCCCTGGTTTTCCAGGGCGTCCAGCCGGGCTTCCAGTTCGGGGGAACACAGGCCCAGCTCCTCCACGCGGCGGTGGTTGACCAGATGGTAGCGCCGGCCGTCCACCTGGCCCGCCACGCCAAAGCCGGACAGGGCCGTGAATTCGGTTACGGGCAAAAGGGCCAGGCCGTCTTCCCGGGACGCCCGGGCCACGGCCCGGGACACCGGATGGTCCGTGCGCTCGGCCAGGCTGGCGGCAATGGCCCGAAGCCTGGGCGCGTCCGGAGCCAGGGCCGTGAAGTCGGTCTGGACCGGCTTGCCCGTGGTGACGGTGCCGGTCTTGTCCAGGACCACCACCCGCAAGTCGCGTCCCTGCTCCAGGAACAGTCCGCCCTTGACCAGGATGCCGCGGCGGGCGGCCGCGGCCAGGCCGCTGATGATGGTCACGGGCGTGGAAATGACCAGGGCGCAGGGGCAGGCGATGACCAGGAGCACCAGGGCCTTGTAGACCCAGTCGGCCCATCCGCCGCCGAGGACCAGGGGCGGCAGCACGGCTACGGCCAGGGCCACGGCGAAAACCGCAGGCGTGTAGACCCGGGCGAAGCGTTCCACGAACCGCTGGGTGTTGGCCCGCTTGCCGGGCGAGGCTTCCACCACCGCGATGATGTGGGCCAGGGTGGAATTGTCGGCCGTGGCCGTGGTGGTGAATTCCAGTTCGCCGTGCAGGTTGATGGCTCCGGCGAAAAGCGCATCCCCGGGCCCTTTTTCCACAGGCAGGCTTTCGCCGGTGATGGGGGACTGGTCCTGGCTGGAGTGGCCCAGGCTGACGACCCCGTCCAGGGGGACACGTTCCCCGGGCCGCAGCCGCACCGCAGTTCCCACCGGAACCGCGCCGACGTCCACGGCCCGCCAGGAGCCGTCGGCCTGGCGCACCGTGGCCAGGGGCGGGGCCAGGGCCATGAGCGCATGGATGGCGTTTCGGACCCGGGCCAGGGAGGCGTCCTCCAGGCGTTCGGCCAGGGTGAAAAGCACCATGACCATGGCCGCCTCGGGCCACTGGCCGAGGATGACCGCGCCGGTGGCGGCAATGGACATCAGCGCGTTGATGTTGAGGTCGCGGTGGGCCAGGGCGATAAAGCCCTTTTTGTAGGTGGTCGGACCGCATATGCCCAGAGCGGCCAGGGCGCAGGCCAGGGACAGCCAGGGCGAGCCCAGGCCCAGCCATTCCGTGATTTCGGCCGCCAGGGCCGCCGCCAGACCCAGAACCAAGGGCCACCAGGGTTCCTTGGTTTTCTTTTGTCCGGCCGGGCCGGCGGCGGTCAGGGGAGTCGGGCGCATGCCCAGGCGTTTGATGGCGGTTTCCAGGACGTCCGTGGAATCCAGGTCGTGGTGGATGGTCAGTTCCCGCCGCAACAGGTTGAAGCGAAGCCCGGCCACGCCGGGCAGGTCGGACAGGGTCTGGCGCAGAAGCGCTTCTTCCGTGGGGCAGCACATGCCTTCCACATGATAGGCCGTTGTCCTGGCGGCCGGCGGGATGGGGGCTTCCTCGGCCGGGGCCGGAGACGGTATGGGGCAAGCCTGGCCATCGCCGCAGCAGCAGGCCGGGGCCGGCTTTTCGATGTGCAGGGGCGTGAGCCGGTCATGGTCATGATCATGGGAGTGGTTGGCCATTGCAATTCTCCTTGCGGTTCCTGGCTCCATGGGACACCCTGTAGCGACTACAGGGTCAAGCATTTTTTTCGACCCGGGAGGAAGCCATGCGCATCGGCGAACTGGCCAGGCAGGCCGGCTGCAAAGTGGAGACGGTCCGGTATTACGAGCGGGAGGGTCTTTTGGCCGAACCCGGCCGCAGCGGCGGCAATTACCGGGTTTACGAGGGCGCGCACCTGGAGCGGCTGGCGTTTATCCGCAACTGCCGGGCCCTGGAAATGAGCCTGGAGGAAATCCGGGCGCTTTTGCGCATCCGGGACGGGGCCGATCCGGATTGCGGCGCGGTCAATTGCCTGCTGGAGGCCCATATCGGCCATGTGGCCGACCGCATCGCCCGGCTGGAGGCGCTTCAGGCCGAGCTGATCGCGCTTCGGGAGACATGCCGGGGCATCGCGGCCGTGGAGCGGTGCGGCATTCTGCGGGAACTGGCGTCGCGGCGCGGCGGGGAGGCCCGGCCGGACGCGGAAGCCGGCGGGCATCTGTCCGGCGCTCATGGCAGCCGGCCGGGCCAGGGATAGGACCCAGACTCCCTGTCTCGAAAGGGCCAAGACCGCTGTTTGCGGTGCGCGTCACCCCGGCGAAAGCCGGGGTCCAGGTTCTCCCATCATTGTACTGGATTCGGCTTGCGGGAATGACGAACCCGCAGGAGCCAGTTCCTTTTAACAGATAGCCCCCTTCGGCTGGCCGAAGGGGGCTTTTTTGTCTGACGGCCGGTTTCAGGGCATGGGAAAAGCTTGCCGCCGCCGGCCCGGGCCTGTCCGTCGCCCCATGGCCGGGACCTGGGGTTGGCGTGAAAATATTGGCTTTTCCAGGGGAACCTTTTTTCCCAGGCCGGTTTGTCTTATCAATAACATACTGACATTTATCGATAAAAATTTGTTGGTACGGGTCGTGCTTGATAGCGGGAAAACCAACATGGAACGTCTGGTTGCAACAAGGAGGTTTTTATGTCCCTGGTTATCAACCACAACATGATGGCCATGAACGCCGCCAGGAACCTGTCCAATTCCTACGGCGCCCTGGCTACGTCGACCCGCCGCCTGTCCTCAGGCCTGCGCATCGGCACGGCCGCCGACGACGCCGCCGGCCTGGCCATTCGCGAACTCATGCGCTCCGACATTTCCGCCATCAACCAGGGCGTGCGCAACGCCAACGACGCCATCTCCATGATCCAGACCGCGGACGGCGCGCTCCAGGTGGTGGACGAAAAGCTCATCCGCATGAAGGAACTGGCCGAACAGGCCGCCACCGGCACCTACACCTCGGACCAGCGCCTGATCATCGATTCGGAATACCAGGCCATGGCCTCGGAAATCACCCGAATCGCCAGCGCCACGGACTTCAACGGCATCTATCTGCTCAATGGCAACCTGTCGAGCTCGGTCCACGTCGGCTCGAACCTCACGTCCCAGGGCAAGCTCAAGGTCCACTTCGGCACCGGCAACTCCAGCGCCGAGGACTACTATTACATCCAGATCGGCAACTCCACGGCCTCGGCCCTGGGCGTGGGCCTCGGCGCCGCCGCCGGCCGGGCCGGGCGCAGCATTTCCACCCAGGATCTGGCCCAGAAGGCCCTGGACGCCATCACCCAGGCCATTGTGTCCAAGGACAAGATCCGGGCCAACCTGGGAGCGCTGCAAAACCGCCTGGAAAACACCATTTCCAACCTGCAGATCCAGGCCGAAAACCTGCAGTCGGCCGAATCCCAGATTTCGGACGTGGACGTGGCCACGGAAATGACCAATTTCGTGCGCAACCAGATTCTGACCCAGTCGGCCGTGGCCATGCTGTCCCAAGCCAATTCCTTGCCCAAGATGGCCATGCAGCTCATCAGCGGCTAGCCGCAATCACGGGATATGTTGTGGTAAAGGACCAGGGAGGCGGGGACCGGGCGTGTCCGGTCCCTCCCTGGTCCGAAAGGGTGCCCGTCCGAGGCTGACAGGGTTTTGACGGTCGTTGCCGGCTTCCCGGCGCATCGGCCGGATCAGCCGAAAAAACGCCGAAGCTTCCGGCTGTTGCCGACGCTCTTCGCTCGCTGCCCGCCAGGGGCGGGACGCGCCTATTGTTCCATCTGGCCCAGTGCCGCCAGGGCCATGCGGGCCGCCATCTGCTCGGCTTTTTTCACGCTTTTTTCCGAGGCCGTGATTTCCTGCCCCGTGGGCAGGGTGAGGCGCACCTCGAACAGCTTGTCGTGTTCCGGACCGGCGCTGCCGAGCAGGACGTACACGGGCCGGGCCTTGTGGGTTTTCTGGGTGTATTCCTGCAGGCGGCTCTTGAAGTCCTTGCTCTTGGGCGCGGCGGGCCGGGCCGGCCAGCCCCCCTCGAAGACCCTGGAGAGGAACGCCTTGGCCCGGGCATAGCCCGCATCCAGGAAGATCGCCCCCACCACGGCCTCGAAGGCGTCGCTCAACAGGGCCGGCCGCTCCCGGCCGCCCTGGTTCTCTTCGCCCTTGCCGAGCCGGATGTGCGCGTCCAGGGCCAGGTCCCGGGCCAGGGCGGCCAGGCTGGCCTCGTTGACGAGCTGGGAGCGCAGCAGGGTCAGCTCGCCTTCCGGCGCCTCGGGGAACCGGTTGAAAAGCTCCTCGGATACGCAAAGCTCCAAAACCGCGTCGCCCAGAAATTCCAAACGCTCGTTGTGGCCCAGGGAATCGCCGCGCTCATTGGCCCAGGAACTGTGGGTCAGGGCCACGGTCAGCAGGTCTTGGCGGGCAAAAACATGGCCCAAGGCTTCCTCAAGGGCCTCCAGAGATGCGGACATAAAAGCTCCATGAATCATCCGACCAAAGCCGGAAGACCGCGTGTCGCAAAGACATGGGCGGCGGGATCGCCTTTCATAACCCGGGTCGGCAGCGATTTCCAGCCGCCTCGAACCGGTCTATTTGCAGTCAAAACGACCAAGGCCCTTGATTATCGTGGCCGGGGGAGGCATTTTATGCCGAGGTGATGGCTTGCCCGCACCCTTGGCCGGGTCGCCCCGCGAAAGTGGCGTTCACGGAAAACATGCCTGTCGTTTATACGGAAACTGTTTTTTGATGCCTGAGCGAAAGGCGACCCGCGCGGGTCGCCGAACGCCACGGAGGAAGCGCCGCCGGGCGCGGCGTCCGTCACGGCCCTGAAGCGGGCCGACAGTAGGAGGAAAGCCATGGCTGGGCTTTATGTGGGCGCGACGGCTGGGTATTCCGGCAAGAACATGGTGGTCATGGGCCTTGGCCTGCGCTTCCAGAAGGAAGGCTACAAGGTGGGCTACTTAAAGCCCGTGGGGGCCGTGCCCCGGGAAATCGACGGCCGCCTGTGGGACGACGACGCCTACCACGTGCAGCGGATTTTGCACACCAACGAGGAGCCGGAAACCCTGACCCCGGTCATCGCCACCCACGACTTCCAGGTCAAGGCGTTCAACAACCAGATCGGCGAGGTCATGGACGCCATCCGGGCCGCCTACGAAAAGGTCAGCGCCGGCAAGGACGTGACCATCGTGGGCGGGTCCGGCGGCATGCATACCGGCAAATACTGCAACGCCGACGGCGTGCGCGTGGTGCGGGAGCTGGGGCTCAAGGCCGTGGTCATCGACCGCTATTCCAAGGAGCTCAACTACGACTACCTGCTGGTCCTGCGGGAGCAGCTCGGAGACCACCTGGCCGGCGTCATCCTCAACGACGTGGCCCCCAACTTCCTGGACGAAACCCAGACGCTCATCGCCCCGTTCCTGCGCGACCGGGGCATCCGGGTGCTCGGCGTCATCCCCAAGGACCCGCTCATGGGCGCCATCAAGGTCTCGGACCTGGCCGACCGCCTGGGCGGCAAGATCATCTCCGCCCACCACAAGGCCGACCGCATCGTGGAAAGCTTCCTCATCGGCACCATGCAGGTCGAAAATTTCATGACCCATTTCCGCAGACAGAAAAATTCGGCCATCATCGTGGGCGGCGACCGGTCCGACGTGCACCTGGTGGCCCTGGAAGGCGACAGCCCCTGCCTGGTGCTGACCGGCAACCTGTATCCCAACGACATCATCCTCACCCGCTCCGAAGTCCTGGAAATCCCCATCATCGTGGTCCGGGAAGACACCTACACCGTGGCCAAAAAGATGGAAACGCTGCTCATGCGCCACAAACTGCGCGACGAAATCAAAATCCGCCAAGGCGCGCAGCTCATCAACTCGAATCTGGATTTCGAAACATTGAAGGCCCAGCTCGGGCTGTAAGATAATAAGATAAGAAGAATGCCTCCGGCGGCCGGGAGGGGGTCACCCCCTCCCGGACCCTCCTGATTAGGG
>CAZBER010000057.1:0-28223 GCA_964490985.1 uncultured Desulfovibrionaceae bacterium
GTAACGGGGGTCCGGGGGGCCTCGCTCCCCGGCGGGTCCAGGGCAGAGCCCTGGCCGCCGGAGGCATCTTAGCCGCCCTACAGAACCACGGCCCTGTCGAACAGCTCAAACACGGTCCCCACGGCCACGGGCTGGTTGTAGTAGTCCATGAGTTGTTCGATCTGGCGCAGGCAGTTGAAGCAGGGCGCGGCCACGGAGGCGGCTTTGGTGGCCAGGATCTGTTCGTATTTCATTTTGCCGGAGATGTTCATGCGGAATTCGTAGAAGGTTTCCCGGCGTTTCATGCCTTCGTAGGTTTCCAGCACGGCCAGGCCGCCTCCGCCGCCGCAGCAGAAATTGCGTTCCCGGTTGGGGGACATTTCGCGGAAATCCGTGACGCAGGCCCGCAGGAGTTCCCGGGGTTCCTCGATGACGCCGCAGCTTCGGGCGAAGTTGCAGGGGTCGTGGTAGGTTACGGGCTGAGTGTTGCGGCCGGGGTCCAGTTTGAGGCCGCCCCGGCGCAGGACGCCCACGGCCAGGGTGAAGATGTCCGTGACCGCGTAGGGCAGCGGCCCCCAGTATTTGGCTCCGGCCATGTGCTTGGCCACGCGGTAGGCATGGCCGCATTCGCCGATGACCAGGCTCTTGACGCCGAGTTCCAGGCAGGCGTCGTGGAGCAGCTTGTTTTTGCGCTTCATGTGCGCGTCGTCACCGGAGAAGAGGCCGAAATTGGCCGCGTCGAAGGCCGTGGTGCTCATGGTCCAGGAGATGCCGGCGGCGTGGAAGAACGTGGCGCAGCCCATGAGGTTTTCGGGCCGGCCCATGATTTCGCTGGAGGCCGTGGCAAAGAGCACGTCCGCCTTTTCGTCCATGGGGATGCGGATGGGCGCGCCGTGTTCCTCCAGGAGTTCCTCTTCCAGAAAGCGCACCATGTCGCGGATGGCCGCGTTCGAGGCCCCTTCGTTGTTGCCGTGGCGGTCCGAGGCCTCCTGGGCGGCCGCGATGCGGCAGGGTGTGCGGCCCAAGGCGTGCAGGATGGACCGGGCCTTGCGGGTGACGACCGAGTTGTCGATGCCCATGGGGCAAAACACGGCGCAGCGGCGGCAGCCCGAGCACTCGTAGAAATCGCGCACCCAGGCGTCCAGGCTGTCGGCGTCTTGGGGGGCGCGGGAACGCTTGGCGGCATAGAGTTTCCGGATATGGTCCGAGCGGAAGGCCGGATTGGTCTGGCGTTCGCCCCTGGCCAGGCTCACGTGGCACTGGGCGGCGCACAGGCCGCATTTGGCGCAGATGTCCATGGCCAGGCGCAGACCCCGGGGGCCGTTTCGTATGGCTCGGACCGCTTCCGCGGCCTTGTCCCATGGGGAATCGTCGTGCTGGGGCGCGGGCGTTTCCGCCATGGCGAACCTCCTTGGCGGCCTGGCCGGCTATTGCCGGTACAAAAGGGACTTGCTGTAGAAGATGCCCGGGATGTGCAGGAATTTGCCGAAGGCAAGGCTCATGAGGCCGATCTGGGCCAGAAGGGCGTGCAGCAGGAAGAGCGGGTCCGAGGGGGCCGGGGCCTGGCCCCAGGGGCCGCCGGCCGCGACGTAGGCCCGCACTGCGGCCAGGTCGAAGGGCGGTCCCAGGCGCATGAGCTGGCCGGTCAGGGCCACGATCAGGACCAGGCCGATGGCGGCATAGTCCGTGGGACCCGAGATTTCCCGCACCCGGCGCAGGAGAATACGGCGCAGGAGCAGGAAAAGGCCCGAGGCGATGCACACCGCGCCCAGAGTGGCGCCGATGGCTCCGGCCAGGGCGTCCACGGTGGTTTGATCCAGGCCCAGGGCCTGCCACAGGCGCGGAAAGTCCGTGAACACCCGGATATGGCCGATCAGGATCAACAGGAGCGAGGCATGGAAAAGCACGGTGCCTGCCCAAAGGGGCTTGTCGCCGGCCAGGGGTCCCTTGAAAATGAGGATGTCCAGGAGGAGGTGGGCCGGGCGCGGCTTGGCCGCAGCCGGGAAGAGCATGGCCGGGGCGGCCTTGGCCTTGTTCCATTGGGCCAGGGTCCGGGCCAGGCCCAGGCCGAGGACCAGGACGGTCAGGCCCGGCAGGATGCCCAGGATCAGGAAGGCAACGGACATGGGGTTCCCCCTTTCCCCTGCGGCGCTGAACGGCTCAAGCACCCGGCAGGTAACCTTGCCGGGGCAGGGGAGGCCGCACGGTGCGGCAGTGCCGCGCCCCACGACCAATGTCTGTAGTCTGATGCTTTTTATGCCTTCTTTTGCCGACTCGTCCAGTCCGAAATGGAGGCGCGACGGGAACCGCATCGCCTTTCCCTGAAAGCAGGAATCCCGGGCCTACTTGCGGATCAGGCCATCTTGGCCAAGAGGCCCGTGGCCGGATCGTAGCGCCAGTCATTGTTCGGCCCCGTGCGCACGCCACCCCGCCAGAGGCGCGGCGGCACGGCCGGCGGTGTTGTTGCGCCAGTCCCGTTCAGGGGCAGGGACAGGCGCAACCGGGCAAAGGCGGCGGGATCGCAGCCGCGCGGGGGCACGGGAAACGGCCGAGGCCCGTCCGAGACTCCGTTCAGGACAATGAGGCGGGGCGGATCGGCCTCGATCAGGTCCGCCAGCAGGCGATACAAGGACCAGTCGCCGAGAAACGGGGCTTCTTCCAGGGCGGCCACAGCCGCAAACAGGGTCGGCGGCGTCTGGGGGCCGTTGGCCAGGACCGTCAGCACGGCCCGCTGGGTGCGGGTCAGGCCGTCCGTGACCCAGGGAAACTCCTCCAGATGCCGGCGTATGGCGGCCGGCAGGTGCGGCAGGCCCGGGATGGCTGCGCCGGCCAGGGCGGCCAGGGGGCGCGGGTCCGGAGCGCGCAGGGCGGCAAAGGCGGCCCTGGCCCTGGCCAGGGTTTCCTGCGCCACCGGGACCGCCGCCTTAAGCAACGCGGCCGGTTCGCCTGGCGGATCGGCCAGACGGGCCGGGACGCCCGGGAAGTCGGCCAGCCGGTCCAGGACCTGGAGCAGGGCAAGCTGGTCGGTCAGGTCGGGCTCGAACCAGAGGATCAGTTCTTCGCCGGCGTGCAGGGCCATGGCCAGGCGGTTGTCCCGGGCCAGGAAATCGTCACGGATGGCGGCTTCGCGGCCAAAGCCCTGCCCGGCCAGATGCGCCGCCCGGATGGCGGCCAGGTCTTGATGGCTGGCGGTTTCCGGCACCGAGCCGTCGTAGAGGATGTCGCGCCAGGGCAGCCGGTGGCCGGGCAGGCCGGCGGCACGCAGTTTTTCGGCCAAAACGTCGCCAATGGTGACATGGAGCATGGAAAGCGCCTGCCATGTTCCCCGGGGCCTGTCCAGGCCGACCCCTTCGCCTGCCCGGCCTAGGCCGGGCGAGATGCCGCCTGATGCGCATCCGGCCGCACCGGATGTAACCGCGCGCCACTTTTTTTCGCCTTCATTCTTGTAAGCTGCGTGGATGGCTTGGATTCCCCGGACCCTAGCCACGGCCAAGGGGGGCTTTGTCGCGTTCGATTTCCGGACGCAGCCCAGGCGATCCCAGGCAGGGACAGATGCCTCGAACCAGCGGAGAACGACTTTGATCCTTGAAAAAACGACCACGTGGCGGCTAGGGCCGGTGCGCGAACCCATTGACCCGGAAGTGTCCGCGCGCATCGATGCCTTGCGCATCATCCTGATCGGCCTGATCGTCCTGTGCCACGGCGGGCGCAGCCTGGGCGTGGTTGTGCCGGTCGCCGGCCCGGGCTTGGAATTTTGCCTGGCCTATCTCAACAACGGCATCGACAGCGCGGTGGTGCCGCTCTTTTTTTGCATCTCGGGATTCCTGCTGCTGCGCAAGATGGAACTGTCCTGGGCTTCTTACGGGACCATGCTCAAGAAGAAATGCCTGGCCGTGCTCGTTCCGTTCCTGCTTTTCAATGCCATCTGGATCGTCTGGATATGCTTTGTCGGCAGCATCGACATGTTCGGCGCAAAGACGTTCCTTCTTCAGGCAGGCGTCTGGCGAAAGCTCCTGGGCATGGGCACGCTGCCGCTGAATTACCCGCTGTGGTTTCTGCGCGACCTGCTTCTGGTGTTTCTGGCCGCGCCCCTTTTCCTGGTTTTTTATAAGCGCATGCCCTGGATCGGCTTGACGCTGCTTCTGGCGCTTTGGCTCCTGGAAGCGCCCGCCGATGCCTACAGCCTGGGCGGATTTGCCTTTGCCTTTTATCTGGGCGGCTTTCTGGCCCGCCTGCGGGTGAATCTGCGGGACACGGCTGGCTGGGACAGGCATGTGGTGCCGACGTTTCTGACGGCGAGCCTGATCGTGGCCGGCCAGGGCTGGTACGGCTTTGACCCGTATGGGTTTTACGCCTTCAAAAAGTTTTATGTGCTGCTTGGCGTGGCCTTTTTCTGGTGCGTTTCCCGGCTGGAGCCGATCAAGGCCAGCGCCAGACTGCACCGCATGGCCGCCTACAGCTTTTTCATTTTCCTGACCCACGAGCCCACGGTTTCCATACTGCAATCCAAGCTGCTGCACTACTGGAAGCCTACAAGCTGGCTTGGCCAATGCATTTTTTATGTTATTCCCGGACTGGCGGCGCTTTGCCTGCTCTACGGCCTGGGCCGGCTGCTGGCGCGCTGGGTCCCGGCTGTCTATGCCGTGGCCAGTGGCTCGCACCAGGGGCGGATATCGGTTTGGCCGCTTGGCCAGGACAGTGGGTCAGGGTGGCGTCCGCAAAATTCGTTCATCCGCATTTTGCGGATAAAAGCATAAGAATCGAATGCAACGTGAACCGGCAATGCATATTACGATATAACACCCCGAAGCCATTACGGGTTTCCAAAGGGCCAAGCCCTTTGGTCGCCGAAGGCTTCAAAAACGACTCCTGTTGCAAGAGCCTCAGGCCGCGGGCTTGCCGTTGCCTTCGATTCGTTGCTGCACGCGCTCCAGGGCCTGGTGCAGCAGGTCCAGGTCAAGGGGTTTGGCCAGATAGTCGTTCATCCCGGCCAGGAGGAAGCGTTCCCGGTCGCCCTTGAGGGCGTGGGCGGTCAGGGCGACAATGTAAATATCGGGGTTGCCTGCCTGTCCCAGGCGAATGCGGCGGGTGGCTTCGACGCCGTCCATCACCGGCATGCGGATATCCATGAGCACCAGGTCGAAAGGGGATTCCCGAAGCATTTCCAGGGCCTCCTGGCCATTGGCGGCGGTTGCGACTGCATGCCCCTCCTGGGAGACGAGCAGTTCCTTGGCAAAGAGGCGATTGACCATGTTGTCCTCGACCAGGAGAATCCGGAGTTGCCTGCCTTGGGCCTGCGCCCGCGTCGGCCGGGCCAGGCTGCGGTTTTCGCTCGGGGCGTGGCCGCGCTCGAAGACGGCCGTAAAAAAGAAGGTCGATCCCGCGCCCTCGGTGCTTTCGACCCAGATACGCCCGCCCATGAGCTCCACCAACTGCCTGGAGATGGCCAGGCCCAGGCCCGTGCCACCATACTTGACGTGGGCCGAGCCGCCTGCCTGGGAGAAGGCGTCGAAGACCGAAGCAAGCTTGTTTCGGGGAATGCCGATGCCCGTATCCCTGACCACGAACAAAAGGCGAGCGGCCTTTTCGGTGGGTTCCTCGGCCAGGGACACGGCCATGGCCACAGTGCCCTGTTCCGTGAATTTGACCGCATTGCCCACAATATTGGTCAGCACCTGCCGCAGCCGTCCCGGATCCCCCTCCAGCCTGTCCGGCACCTCGCTGTCGACCGCATGCAGGAGTTCCACCCCCTTGGCCCCGGCTTCGAGCATCAGGGGATCGACGGTCGATCGCAGCAGGTCCCGCAGGCGGAAGGGCGCATGGTCCAGCTCGATCCGTCCGGCCTCGATCTTGGACAGGTCCAGGATGTCGTTGATGATCTCCAGGAGCGACAGGCCCGATTTGTGGATCATCCTGGCGTACTCCCTGTTCTTTTCCTTTTCCAGGGACATTTCCAGGAGATGGGAGAGCCCGATGATCCCGTTCATGGGCGTTCGGATTTCATGGCTCATGTTGGCCAAAAATTTGCTTTTGGCCCGGTTGGCTTCCTCGGCTTCCTCCTTGGCCTGGCGAAGATGCTCCTCGCTTTTCTTGAGGGCCTCCTCGGCCTGCTTGCGCTCGGTGATGTCCTGCCCCACCCCGAGGATATGGCTTTTGCCTTGGATCTTGATGAGTTCCGCGGAGGAGAGGATGGTTCTGATCTCGCCGGACTTGGTCCGGAATTGGATTTCCCTGTTCTTGAATCGGCCTTTTTGGCTGAGCAATGCAGCCAGGGGCATCCGGTCCCCCGGGGTATCCCAGAAACCCAGCTCGAGGCTGGTCCTGCCGAGCAGCTCCTCGCGGCTGTAGCCCATGATGCGGCAGAAGGCCTTGTTCACTTCCAGGATCCGCCCTTCCTTGACCGTGCTGATGAAGTTGAGGTTCGGGCTGGCCTGAAAGATGGTCTTGAATCGCTGCTCGCTCTCGCGCAGGGTCAGCTCGGCCCGTTTCCTGGACAGCGCCTCGGCCACGGCCACGGCCACGGCCTCGGCCGCTTCCAGGTCGCTTTGGCCGTAGCCGCCGGGTTTGTTGCCCAGACAGATCATGCCGATGGTCTTGCCGGCCTGCTTGAGCGGCACGCCGAGAAAAGCCGTCAGCGGCGGGTGCCCCTCGGGGATGCCGATGCTGTCCGGGTGGGAGGGGGGCTGGTTGGCGATGAGCGGCGCGCCGTCTGCCAGAACTCGGCCGTAGAGGCCGTGGATGTGAAAGTCCGGGGGCGGGGTGTGCTTCCCTGGCCCGTCAGATAGGGGCATGCGACAGGCGCTCCAGCCCGGGTCGCTGATGGCCAGGTCATTGAGCAGCCCCGAAGAATCCAGTTTGCCCAGGAACCCGACCCGGCTTCCCGTCACCGCTTCGGCCACGGCCAGGCAGGTCATGCCCAGCTCCTGTTCGGTCTGACAGGTCAGGGCCTCCTGGAAAATCCGGCGCATCCCCTCCTGGATGCGGGCATGGCGCTGGAGCTGTTCCTTGGCTTCTTCGTCTGAAGGATCGGGCTTACCGCTGGTCATGTTCGCTCTTGGCGCCGTGCCGGATCGTGCGGGATGCTTTTATGCGAACGGTACAACAGTTTTGCCTGGAAGAACACCGTGCAGACGCTTTTTTTAACTATGCCAACAGATTGAAGATGTTGGAATGGTGACGACGCGCCTGCGGGCCTGTTTTGCCGGCCCATGGGGCGAGGCAAAATCCTTGATGCGCCGGCCAAGGCCTCGTTTTTGGCCGCCTGAGCGAATGTGGAGAGCGGGAAAGCAGCGCCTTGAAGGTGTGGCGTCGGGCCGCAACACAAATGGCCGGGACGCCGTATCAAGGTTTCTTGAAAGGCGTCCCGGCCATAAAGAAGGGTTCCGGGGCAGAACCCATGGAAGCGACTGAAAGGATACTGCGGCAGGACGGCTGCATCAGACGGATACGACCGCTGCCCGGCGGCATGGCGTTAGCGGCCCGGCCTATCCCACCACCACATTGACCAGCTTGCCCGGCACCACAATGACCTTGCGCACGGTCTTGCCCTCGATGTGTTTGGCTACGTTGGGTTCGGCCAGGGCCATGCGTTCCACCGCCTCTTTGGACGCGTCGCGGGCCACGTTGACCTTGCCGCGCAGTTTGCCGCCCACCTGCACCACCACTTCCACCTCGTCCGTGACCAGGGCCGCCGGATCGTGGGCGGGCCAGGGCTGGTGCAAAAGCAGCGTAGTGTGGCCCATCTGCTGCCACAGCTCCTCGCAGATGTGCGGGGCAATGGGCGAGAGCACGGTCAGCATGGAGGCGACCGCCGAGGACACGGCCTTGCCGCCCTGGGGCGTGGCCTTGAAGGTCTCCACATTGGCGTACAGAAAGTTGACCATCTCCATGACCGCGGCAATGGCCGTGTTGAACTGGAACCGCTCCCGGATGTCGGCCCCGGCCTTGGCGGCCATGGCATGCTCGCGGCGGCGCAGTTCCGTGAAAATGGGGGGCAGGCCGGCCAGTCCCGTGACCTCGGGCGCGGCGCAGGCCGCAACCGGGGTCAAGAGGCCCGAAAGCTCCTCGGTCACCAGCCGCCACAGGCGCGACAGGAAGCGCGAGGCCCCCTCGATGCCCGTGTCGCTCCATTCCAGGTCCTTTTCCGGCGGCGCGGCGAAAAGCGCGAACACCCGCACCGTGTCGGCCCCGTACTTGCCGACCATGAGGTCCGGGTCCACCACGTTGCCCTTGGACTTGCTCATCTTGGAGCCGTCCTTGATGACCATGCCCTGGGTGAGCAGGTTGGAGAAGGGCTCGTCGAAGTTAAGGTACCCGCAGTCGCGAAGGGCTTTGACGAAAAAGCGCGAGTAGAGCAGGTGCAAAATGGCGTGCTCGATGCCGCCGATGTACTGGTCCACGGGCAGCCAGTAGCCGACCTCGGCCGGATCGAATGACCGGCCGGCCTCCCGGGCCGAGGCGTAACGGGCGAAATACCACGAGGACTCGAAAAAGGTGTCCAGGGTGTCGGTCTCGCGCCGGGCCTTGCCGCCGCAGGTCGGACAGGGGACATCGACGAACGAGGGCGTCTCGGGCAGGGGCGAGCGGCCGTCGGGCCGGATGGCCACGTCCCGGGGCAGCTCTACGGGCAGATCGGCCTCGGGTACGGGCACGATGCCGCATTTCTCGCAGTAGATCACCGGAATGGGCGCGCCCCAGTAGCGCTGGCGCGACACGTTCCAGTCGCGAAGTCGGTAGTTGACGCACTTCTTGCCGCGCCCGGACCCGGCCAGCCAGTCTACGATCCTGCCCTTGGCCTCTTCGTTGGGGAGGTTCGTGAACTCCCCGGAGGCCACGAGCCGGCCCGGGTCCACGTAGGCCGCGTCCATGGTCTCGGGCGTCAGGGTCTGGCCCTCGGGGGCAATGACCACCTGCATGGGCAAATCGTACTTGCGGGCGAACTCGAAATCGCGCTGGTCGTGGGCCGGCACGGCCATGACCGCGCCCGTGCCGTAGCCCATGAGCACGAAATTGGCCACATAGATGGGAATGGGCTTGCCCGTGGCCGGGTTGACGCAATACGCGCCCGTGAACACGCCCTCCTTTTCCAGGTCCTCGGCCGTGCGCACGATGCGGTCCATGTTGCGCACCTTTTCCACAAAGGCCGAAACCGCGGCCTGCTGGGGCTTGCCGGCAATGAGCTTGGGCACCAGCGGGTGCTCGGCGGCCAGGCTCATGAACGTGGCCCCGAACAGCGTATCCGGTCGGGTGGTGAAGACCGTGATCGCCTCGGCTCCATCCACGGGTTCGGTCAGGGCGAAATCGATTTCCGCGCCCACGGACTTGCCGATCCAGTTGCGCTGCATGGTCAGCACGCGCTCGGGCCAGCCGCCGGCCAGCTTGTCCAGGTCGGCCAGCAACTCCTCGGCATAGGCCGTTATGCGCAAAAACCACTGCTCCAGGTCCTTTTGCACCACAGGCTCGTCGCAGCGCCAGCAGCAGCCGTCGATGACCTGTTCGTTGGCCAGCACCGTATGGCAGGTCTCGCACCAGTTCTGGGGCGAATAGCGGCGGTAGACCAGGCCCTTTTCCAGGAACTTGAGGAAAAAGCGCTGTTCGTGGACGTAGTAGCCCGGGTGGCAGGTGGCGATTTCCCGCCGCCAGTCATAGGAATAGCCCATGCGTTTGAGCTGGGCGCGCATGGTGTCGATGTTGTCCATGGTCCAGGCGGCGGGGTGGATGCCGTGCTTGATGGCCGCGTTCTCGGCCGGCATGCCAAAGGCGTCCCAGCCCATGGGATGCAGGACGTTGAATCCCTCCATGCGCTTGAACCGGGCCACCACGTCGCCGATGGAGTAGTTGCGCACGTGCCCCATGTGGATGCGCCCCGAGGGGTAGGGGAACATTTCGAGGACATAGTACTTGGGCCTGGAGGGATCGGCCTCCACATGGAAGTGGCCGCCTTCTTCCCAGATGGTCTGCCATTTTTTCTCGACGCGCGCCGGTTCGTATTTCATGGGGATGTATTCTCCTGGACGATCAATGCAGTGTGGCTAAGAGCGATAAAAGGGATCAGGGAGCAGATCGATGTTATATTGACCACATATATCAATAAAATCTTTAGAATTGAATGTAGCAAGATAGCCGATGTTCCAGTGGTTATTCTCCATAATAGCGCGAAGGACCATGTCGATGAGACTTAAGCTTCGATCTCCCATTTTTGTGTTGAGACAGGCTTTGAGGCATGCCTCCCGATACAACGTATCGTCATGTAATATCACTTTGTCGCTGGCAAAAAAATGACGAACTATCTGCAGATAATCGAAGCGATTGGTATGTTTTGTTCGCAAAATTTCATAGGTTATTGGCCACGGACATAAGAGGTTATAGTACCCAATATCCTTTGCAATGGCGATCGCATCGGAATGAAATTTATCGTGCTGGAATGCTAAGGCAATCAAAAAACCAGCATCGATGAGGATATGGTCTTTCATGCTTCATCGTCAACTGCTTCTGTATCCTCAAAGGCATATCCAGCCCATGGAGCTTTTTTTCTTCCACCAAAGAGCCATTTGCCTTTTAATTTTCCATTTTCTTTGAAAATAAGGTACATCCGATCTTGTTTTTTTAATGTAACATATTTATTTATTTCTTGTTTGAGTTCATCTATAAGGTTATTGTTATATTGAAATGTTAAATATGCTAGGGTCTCTCCGCATTCTACCGCCTTGTGTTTGTCGAGGAAGGTGAACAATGACTCAAAGTCCCCCCCAAAAGCAAATTCAAACAATAACCAGATATGTTGCGTTTGCATGCCCTCTCCTGTTCGGGAGCTTTGAATTAATAGCAGTCTACAAATCCTTTTGAATTTCGAACTCCCCGCTGTCAACGGCCTTGGCTATGGCGTCGAGGATGCCGTTTATGAAGTTGCGGGAGTTTTCGTCGCCGTAGCGCTTGGACAGCTCGATGGCTTCATTGAGGGCCACGCGAAGCGGGATGTCGGGCCGGTGCAGGATTTCGTACACCGCCAGGCGCAGGATGGTCAGCTCCACCTTGGCGATGCGCGAGAGCTTCCAGTTCTTGGAGAAGCGCACGATGAGCGCGTCCAGCTCCCGCTGGCGCGACCACACGCCGTGCACCAGGTCCCAGGCAAACTCCTGGCCCGCATCGTCCTCGCCCTCGGCCACGTCATGGGGGCAGCGGTTAAAGGCCCGGCGCAGGGAGCGCTCGTCAGCGGCGGACTCGAAAATGAGGCCATAGAGACACTCGAAGGCCTGCTTGCGGGCCTTGCGGCGGGACGGCTTCTTGTCGGATTCGGGCATGGTGCTGCGTACGGCTTCGGGCATGGGTTAGAGTTGCTCCAGGACGCGCACCATCTCCAGGACGGCGGCGGCGGCTTCCACGCCCTTGTTGCCGGCCTTGCTGCCGGCGCGCTCGATGGCCTGCTCCAGGGTGTCGGTGGTCAGCACGCCAAAGCCCACGGGCACGCCGGATTCCAGCATGACCTGGGCCAGGCCCTTGGCGCATTCGTTGGCCACGAAGTCGAAATGCGGGGTGGAGCCCCGGATGACCGCGCCCAGGCAAATGACGCCGTTATATTTGCCCGAGGCGGCCAGCTTCTTGGCGGCCAGGGGAATCTCAAAAGCCCCGGGCACGCGCACCAGGGTCAGGTCGGCCTTATCGCCGCCGTGGCGGGTCAGGTAATCCACGGCCCCGCCCACCAGGCGTTCGGTGATGAAATCGTTGAACCGGCCGGCCACCAGGGCGAATTTCAGTCCCTTGGCGGCAAGTTGCCCCTCGATGGTGATGATGTGCGGCATGACGTGTCTCCGGCGCGGCTAGACCGCGCTGTTTTCCTTGGGGAGGTGCAGGATGTGGCCCATGCGGTCGCGCTTGGTGGTCAGGTAGCAGACGTTTTCCGCGCAGGGGCAGCTCTCGATGGGCACGCGCTCCACGACTTCCAGGCCGTAACCCTCGAGCCCCACGATCTTTTTGGGGTTGTTGGTCATCAGCCGCATCTTGGTGACGCCAAGCGCCACCAGGATCTGGGCTCCGGTGCCGTATTCGCGCAAGTCGGCCTTGAACCCCAGGCGCAGGTTGGCCTCCACGGTGTCCAGGCCCTTTTCCTGCAGGGCATAGGCCTTGATCTTGTTGGCCAGGCCGATGCCCCGGCCTTCCTGGCGCATGTAGAGGATCACGCCCTTGCCCTCGGCCTCGACCATGCGCATGGCCTCATGGAGCTGGTTGCCGCAGTCGCAGCGCAGCGACCCGAACACGTCGCCGGTCAGGCATTCGCTGTGCACGCGCACGAGTACGGGATCATTCGGCTTGATGTCGCCCTTGACCAGGGCCATGTGGGTGCTCTTGTCGCCATTGGTCTCAAAGGCAATGGCCCGAAAGGTGCCGAAACCCGTGGGCAGGCCGGCCTCGGCCACCTTGGTCACGGCCAGGTGGCCGAACTTCATGCGGTAGCGGATGAGGTCGGCCACGGTGGCGATCTTGATGTTGTGCTTGTCGGCAAAGGCCACCAGGTCGGGCATGCGGGCCATGTTGCCGTCTTCGCGCATGATTTCGCAGATGACCCCGGCCGGCTTGAGCCCGGCCAGGCGGGCCAGGTCCACGCTGCCTTCGGTCTGGCCGGCCCGGACCAAAACGCCGCCTTCCTTGGCCCGCAGGGGAAAGATGTGGCCCGGGGTGACCAGGTCGTCGGGGGTGGCGTCGTCGGCCACGGCGGCCAGGATGGTGGTGGCCCGGTCAAAGGCCGAGATGCCGGTGGTGACGCCGACCTTGGCCTCGATGGAAACGGTGAAGCCGGTGCCGAAGGGGGATTTGTTGTCCTGGGTCATCATGGGCAGGCCCAGGCGGTCCACCATGGGCGGGTCCATGGCCAGGCAGACCAGGCCCCGGCCGTGGGTGGCCATGAAATTGATGATTTCGGGAGTGACCTTTTCGGCGGCGACCGTGAGATCGCCCTCGTTTTCGCGGTCTTCGTCGTCGACGAGGATGACCATCCGTCCGGCGCGGATTTCCTCGATGGCTTCCTCGATGGGGCTGATGCGCATGGGATACCTCGTTCGGCCGGCGCGGGCGCCGGCTCCATTGGGAAAAGACCAAAGACCCGGCCGGGCCGGGTCCAAGGGGGAAGTAATGTACGCGAGGGGTCTTGGCAAGGCAAGAGCGGCGGCTTTTCCGAAACGGACGGCGGCCGTTCGGAAGGCGACGGCTATTTGATGAAATACCCGGCCGCCCGCCACGCGCCGTCCGTATCGAGCATAAACGTCACGGTTTCGGTGGCCGATTTCTTGTTGGCAAAGGCCGTGGCGAATTGCATGACCACATAATGCCCGTCCGGCGCACCGGGCAGGCTGGCGGCGCTTTTGACCGACTGCTCGGTCCGGGAGGCCACCGCGCCCAGGGGCGCGCGAATGCCGGTCAGGGCCGCCACCCACCGCGCTTCGGTCACGGCTCCGCGAAAATAGGCCGAAGCCTCCTGCCAGCTCTCCTGGTAGCGGCCGGCATCGCACAGGGCCAGCCAGGCCTTGGCCGCTTCCCGGGCCTGCTGTTCCTGGTCCGGGGCGTTTTGGGCAAAAAGTGTGGTGGGCCACAGGGCCGCGACAAGAAGCAGGGCCGCCAGTATGGTTTTCATGGAATCCTCCAGTCGTGTCGGTGTGGCGTTTGGCGGCTAAAACCCGTGCTCCCGCAAAAACGCCTCGGTGATCTTCGACGCCCCGCCCGCCTTGGCCTCTTGCCACGGCCCGAGCATGCGCAGCACGTATTTGCCGAGCATGTCCGTCTCCATGTTCACGGTCACGCCCGGCTTCCAGGACGGGATGGTGGTGGCCCCCTGGGTGGAGGGGATGATATTGACGGTGAGAAAGCCGGCCCCGCATTCGTTGACGGTCAGACTCACGCCGTCGAGCGCCACCGACCCCTTGGGCACCACGAATACGGAAAATTCCTCGGGAAAGGTGAGCCGCAAGCGCACGGACTGACCCACCGGCGTGGCCGATTCCACCACGGCCAGGCAATCCACGTGGCCGGACACCAGATGCCCGCCCAGCCGGTCGCCCAGGGCCAAAGCCCGCTCCAGGTTGACTTGGCTGCCGGGCTTGAGATCCCCCAGATTCGATTTGTCCAGGGTCTCGGCCGAGGCATAGGCCGTGAACTCGTTTTGCCCGGCCGTCTCCACGGTCAGACAAGCGCCGTTGACGGCAATGGATTCGCCCAGGACAATGTTGTCCATGTTGAAAAGGGCCTTGATGCGAAACCGCGTCTCATCCGTGCGCTTCTCGGCCGAAACGATGCGCCCCAGGCCCATGACCAGTCCGGTAAACATGCAGCTTCCTTTTTATTTCTTGCCGTCATCCGCGCCTTCGCGGGAAAGCAGGTACGATTTCATCTCCAGACCGCAGGCCCCGAATCCCGTGAGCGCGCCCGTGGACCCCACCACCCGGTGGCACGGGATTATCAGCGGAAACGGGTTGTGGGCCATGATCCGGCCCACGGCCCGGGCCGCCCTGGGACGCCCGGCCCGGGCGGCCAGCCAGCCGTAGCTCACCTTCTGGCCGTAGGGCACCTGGCGCAGGAGCGTCTCCAGCACCTGCCGGGCAAAAGGCGAAAGCCGGCTCCAGTTAAGGGGCAGCTCGGGCCAGTCCGGCTCCCGGCCGGCCACGTACCGGGTCAGGGCTTGGGCCAGGGCCGCGCCGGCCTCGGTGCGCACGGACGCCTGCCGGCCCTCGGCCCAATACAATTTGATGGCCACGATGCGGTCGCCTTCCCAGTCGAGTTCCAAGGCCAGGGGCTTGGCCACGCATGTTTCGGTCATGGTCATGATGACGCCTCCGGCGGCCGGGAGGGGCGAGGCCCCTCCCGGACCCACCTCGCCAGGGCTCTGCCCTGGACCCGCCGGGGGGATAATCCCCCCGGACCCCTTGATGGGGATGGAGTGTTTCCTACGGCATATCCCATCGCCTTGCCAGACATCGTCCGCTTCCAGCCGTTCCTCGATCTCCCGCAAGAGGCCGCGCTTGTCCGCAGCCCAGGCCGGGGCGATGAGCTCGCCCGGGGCGGGGTCGGCGTTTACGCGTTCGATGATGATGTCCGGCCGCAGGCGGGCTATGGCCGCGGCCACGCAGTCGACGTACGCCGAACGGGCCAGGGGCTCGTACGCGCCGGCCGCATACAGCCCGGCCAGGGGCGCGCCCGCCACCACCAGGCAGTTGTGGAGCTTGACGCCCGACACGGGCAGGGCGTTCAGGAAATCGATGGTGGCCAGAAAATCGGCTTGGGTTTCGCCGGGCAGGCCGGCCATGGCATGGGCCGTGACCCAAAGGCCCCGGTCGGCGGCGGCGCGCGCGGCGGCGGCAAAACAGGCCGCGGTGTGGCCCCGGTTGATGCGGGCCAGGGTCGCGTCGCTGGCCGATTGCAGGCCCATCTCCAGGCGCAGGTGCGCAACCGGCGCGCCGGCCAGAAGATCGAGCTTGGCCTCGTCCAGACAGTCGGGCCGGGTGCCGAGACTCAAGCCCGAAATCCCGGGCAGCCCGGCCAGATCATGAAGCAGCCCGGCCAGGCGGGAGGCCGGGCCATGGGTGTTGGAAAAAGACTGCAAATAGGCGATAAGCGCCTCGCCGCGCCGGATCGGGCCGGCCGCCAGGACATCCCATTGCGTGCGCAGGCCGAACCCTTTATGGTGAAGCCCCGTGCCCGAGCCGGCTGCATTGCAAAAAAGACATCCGCCCCGGGAAATCGTCCCGTCCCGGTTGGGACATGCGCTCCCGGCATCCAAGGGAATTTTCCTGGCCCGGCGGCCGAAAACGGCCCGAAAGGCCGAAGAGAGCTTGCGATACCTGTGCGTCATGGCTGGCGGGCGGGGCGGCAAATCAAACGTTGACAACGTGGGGCGAATCGGCAAACACAACGCGTTTGCGACATCACGAGGGCCGAATTTGCGGCAAGCGAGGCGATATGTCCAGGATTTTGGATAGGGTGCTCGGGCTTTTCTCCAACGATCTGGCCATCGATCTGGGAACGGCCAACACCTTGGTGTTCGTCAAGGGCAAGGGCATCGTCCTGTCCGAACCGTCGGTGGTGGCGGTGAAAAAGGACCCCCGGGGGGGCAACAAGGTCCTTTCCGTGGGCCTTGAGGCCAAGCGCATGCTGGGCCGCACCCCGGGCAACATCGTGGCCATCCGGCCCATGAAGGACGGCGTCATCGCCGACTTCGAGGTCACCGAGGCCATGCTGCGCCATTTCATCTCCAAGGTGCACAATTCCAGGCGGCTGGTGCGGCCGCGCATCATCATCTGCGTGCCCACGGGCATCACCCAGGTGGAAAAGCGCGCCGTCAAGGAATCGGCCCAGAGCGCCGGCGCCCGCGAAGTGTACCTCATCGAGGAGCCCATGGCCGCCGCCATCGGGGCCAACCTGCCCATCACCGAGCCCACCTCCAACATGGTGGTGGACATCGGCGGCGGCACCACCGAAGTGGCCGTCATTTCCCTGTCCGGCGTGGTCTATTCCAAGTCCGTGCGCGTGGGCGGCGACAAGATGGATGAAGCCATCATGCAGTACGTCAAGCGCAAGTACAACATGCTCATCGGCGAATCCACGGCCGAACAGATCAAGATCCAGGTCGGCTCGGCCCACCACTCCACCAGCCAGGGGGAGATGGAGGTCAAGGGCCGGGACCTGGTCACGGGCATTCCGCAAAACATCACCATCACTGCCGAGGAAGTGCAGAAATCCATTTCCGAGCAGGTGGAAAGCATTGTGCAGGCCGTGCGCATCGCCCTGGAGCAGACCCCGCCCGAACTGGCCGCGGATATCGTGGACCGGGGCATTGTGCTGACCGGCGGCGGCGCGCTGTTGCGCGGCCTGGACCAGCTTTTGCGCGAGGAGACCTCGCTGCCCATCACTGTGGTTGAGGACCCCCTTTCCACGGTTGTCCTGGGGTCCGGCCGGGCCCTGGACAACTTGGACGTGCTGAAGGAGGTCACGATAGATTAAACCTTCTCCCCAGCGGATCGCAATCGGCCTGCTCGTCGTCCTATTCCTTTATTTGGGCCTTTTCACCTGGAATATCCGGACAGGATACGTCGATACGTTGGCGAGCCACACCGGGTTGGAGTTCGCCAGGTGGGTTCTGGCCCCGGGAAAATGGGTCTACGGGCAGTTGACCTCGTTTGGAAACCGCTATCTGTACTTCGTGGGCATCCGGCAGGAAAACGAAGTCCTGCACCGGGACCTCGATGCCGCGAGGGAGGAGCTGTCCAGGCTTCGGGAAAACGCTGCGGAAGTGGAGCGCCTGCACAGGCTTTTGTCCATTACCCCGCCCCGGGGCTGGACGCGCCAGGGCTCCCGGATCATCTCCCACCGCCTGGGCCCCAACGCCGCCCTGGAGACGCTGCTCATCGACAAGGGCAGCGGGAGCGGCGTGACCCTCAACACGCCCGTGGTGTCGCCCCAAGGCGTGGTGGGGCGGGTGCTGCGCCTGTCTCCCAGCGCGGCCACGGTCCTGCTCATTACCGATCCCAACAGCCGCATCCCCGTGGTGTCCCAGAAAAACCGCACCCAGGGCATCCTCAAGGGCGAGGGGCCCAACCACGAGCTGGTGCTCCAGTACGTGGCCCAGGGCGCGCCCGTCGAGGAAGGGGAGATCCTGGTCACCTCGGGCCTTGAAGAGATTTTCCCCAAGGGCCTGCCCGTGGCCCGGGTGACTGCGGTCGGCCGGTCCGGATCGTCCCTGTTCCAGCTCATTTATGCCGAGCCGCTGTTCGTGCCCCGGCAACTGGAGGAAGTGGCCCTGCTGTTCAAGGGGCCGTCGCCCCAGCCTGTGGCCGGTGACGCCGAGCCGTCCCCGGCCGCTGAGGCCGCGCCGTCCGGCCAGGCTCCGGTCGCGCCGCCGTCCGGGACCAAGCCGGCCAGATCGGGCAAGGGCCAGAAAGCCGGCCAGGCCGCCAGGCCTGCCCCGGCCGTAGCCGCGCCCGCTCCGGCGCCTTCGCCCGCGCCCGCCGCGCCCCCCGCCTCCGTGCAATCCGCGCCCCCCGCCGCCCCGGGCCAGGATGCGACCGAGGTGCACGAAATCAAAAAGCGCCGGAAAGCCGCCCGGCCCGAGGTCCAATGAGACCGGCCTGCATCGCGTTCTGGGCCCTTTTCACGGCCGGGGGCGTGTGGCTGCAAAACGTGATTCCAGGGGTCGACTTTCTGGCTCCCGGCCTTATCCTGGCCATGCAGGAGGAGAAGTGGACCGTGCCGGTGTGGCTGGGTCTTGGCTGGCTTTTCATCCAGGAAGGCACGGGCAGCCTGGCCTTTGGCACCGGGCTCTTGTGGTACGGCACCCTGGCCGGCCTGTATTTTTTCGGCCATTGGCTGTTTGAGGCCAAAAACTTTTTGTTCATGTTCATCCTGGGGTTGTGCCTGGGGGCCATGCATTTTTTGTTGATCAACCTCATGGCCGTGTTGCAGGATTGGACCATTCCCCTGCAGCGCCTGGCCATGGAAGGCACCTTGCAGGCGTTTATTTTCCCGGTGGAATGGGGTCTTTTGTATCTCATCCATCATTATTTGCCGGACACCGTCCATGCGGCTTGAATCCGAATCGCCCCAACAGCATGCTCCCCGGTCCGGCCTGGTTCTGCTCCAGGCCATGGTCCTGGGCCTTTTTTGCCTGTTCACCCTGCGCCTGTGGTTCCTGCAGGTGCACCGGGGCGGCTATTTCGCGGACATGGCCCGGGAAAACCAGTTGCGCCAGGTGCTGATCAATTCGGCCCGGGGCCGCATCGTGGACAAAAACGGCACGCCCCTGGCCGTCAGCGAGCCCTCCTTTGCCCTGGGCTTGGTGCGCGAGGACTGCGAGGACGTGGAGGCCACCCTGGACAAGGTGGCCGAATGGACCGGCGTCGACCGGGCCACCCTGGCCGAGACCTACAAGCGCGGCAAAAAGCGGGTCAAACCCTTTGAGCCGCTCATCCTCATCACCGACCTGTCCTACGAGGCCCTGGCCCGCATCGAGGCCAATTCCATGCTCTATCCGGGCCTGGACATCGTCATCCGCCAGAAACGCTATTATCCCACCGGGCCGCTCATGGCCCATGTCCTGGGCTATGTGGCCGAAGCCAACGAAGAGGAGCTGGAGAAAAACTCCCAGCTCGCCCTGGGCGACTCCGTGGGCAAGCAGGGCCTGGAATACACCCTGGAAGACCGCCTGCGCGGCAGCAAGGGCCGCAAACAGGTGGAGGTGGACGCCTTTGGCCGCCAGCACAACGAGCAGATCCTGGAGCCGCCCAAGGCCGGCTCGGACATCCAACTGGCCATTGACGTCGATCTCCAGCGCGAGTGCGCCAAGCTCCTGGAAGGCCAGGCCGGAGCCATCGTGGTCATGGAGCCGGCCACGGGCAAGGTCCGGGCCCTGGTCAGCGAGCCGAGCTTTGACAACAACCTGTTCGTGCTGGGCGTGCCCCCGGACAAGTGGAAGGAAATCCGCGACAACCCCAGGCACCCCATCCAGAACCGGGCCGTCCAGGGCGTGTACCCGCCGGGTTCGGTGTTTAAATTGCTCATGGCCGCCTGCGGCCTGACCGAGGGCTTCATCAAGCCCGGGGACGTGGTGGCCTGCCCCCCGGCGTACCGGGTCGGCAACCGCGAGTTCCACGACTGGAAAAAGAGCGGTTTCGGAGCCTTGGATCTCAAAAACGCCCTTGTCCATTCCTGCGACGTGTTCTTCTACAAGCTTGGCGACCGCCTGGGCATGGAGCGCATCCATGACTATGCCACGGCCAGCGGGTTCGGGGTGCGCACGGGCGTGGACCTGCCCCACGAGAAGGCCGGGCTCATTCCGTCCATGGAATGGAAGCGCAAGCGCTTCGGCGCGGCCTGGACCCGAGGCGAAACCGTCATCGCCTCGGTGGGCCAGGGCTATGTCCTGGCCTCGCCCCTGCAGGTCGCCCGGTACCTGTCGGCCCTGGTCAACGGCGGCAAACTCATGAAGCCCGAGCTGGTGGAAACCGACACGGTCCAGGTGGACGCCGCGCTCAACCTCAAGGACGCCGACCGGCAGTTCATCCTGGACGCCATGGTGGCCACGGCCGAGCGCGGCACGGCCAAGTCCATCTACCGCACGGACGCAACCATGGGCGGCAAGACCGGCACGGCCCAGGTGGTCAAGCTGGTCAACGCCGACGTGCGGCAAAAGGCCAGCGCCATGCCCTACGAGCAGCGCGACCACGCCTGGTTGGCCAGCTTTGGCAAAAAAGACGACAAGGCCTATGTGGTGGTCTGCCTGGTGGAGCATGGCGGCCACGGCGGCGAGGTCTCGGGCCCCATTGTGCGCAAGATCTTTGACCATCTTTTCGGCCCGGCCCCGAGCCGCGCCTCCCGGTCCGCCGCCCCGGCCGCCCCGGCCGCCGAGGCCGCTCCGGAGCCGGCCCCCGGCGAGCTCGGGGATTGAATTCTTAAAGAGGAGGCTTTTGCAAAAAGAGTCGTGTTTGAAGCCTTCGGCGACCAAAGGGCTCCGCCCTTTGGAAACCCATAAGGATTCAGGCTATTACAGCGTAAGGCCATGGCTGGTTCACGCTGCATCTGATTTTTGCAAGAGCCTCAGAGGACAACGCGCCGTATGCCTTTCGACCGTCGGCTCATCCTGTGCGTCAACTGGCCCCTTTTGGGCCTGACGGCCCTGCTTTTCGGCGTGGGGGTCCTGAACCTCTATTCGGCCAGCGGCTTTCGCATGGGCGACGAGCTGTCCCTGCAGCCCTTTTACAACAAGCAGCTCATCTGGGGCCTGGGCGGGCTGTGCTGCATGCTGGCCATGACGGTTTTCGACTACAAGCACCTGGCCACCGTGGCCTGGCCGCTTTTGATCGCCATGTCCGTGATGCTCGTCTTGGTCCTGGTGTTCGGCAAGACCGTGTCCGGGGCCAAGCGCTGGCTGCCCATCGCCGGCTATGCGTTCCAGCCCAGCGAGGTGGCCAAGATCGCCTTGCTGCTTTTGGCCGCCAAGATCCTGTCCAAGCGCTCGGACCGCCTGGGCTGGCTGGACCTGGCCGGCATCCTGGCCGTCTCCCTGCCTGTGGCCGGGCTGATCATCGTGGAGCCGGACCTGGGCACCGGGCTCAACGTCCTGCTCCTGGTGTGCGGCCTGATTCTCTACCGGGGTCTGTCCGGGCCGGTGTTCAAGATCCTGGCCGTGGCCATGCCCGTTCTGGCCCCGTGCGGCTGGTTTTTCCTCAAGCCCTACCAGAAGGGCCGCATCCTCACGCTGTTTGACCCCCAGCGCGATCCCCTGGGCGCG
Source organism: uncultured Desulfovibrionaceae bacterium (assembly GCA_964490985.1). Classification (GTDB taxonomy): domain Bacteria; phylum Desulfobacterota; class Desulfovibrionia; order Desulfovibrionales; family Desulfovibrionaceae; genus Solidesulfovibrio. The sequence continues at coordinate 21,245 of CAZBER010000057.1, forward strand.
GGCTACCACATCATCCAGTCCCAGATCGCCATCGGCTCGGGCCAGATGTGGGGCAAGGGCTTTTTGGAAGGCACCCAGAGCCAGTTGCGCTACCTGCCGGAAAAACACACGGACTTTGCCGTGGCTGTTTTCGCCGAGGAATGGGGGTTTGTGGGCACCATTGCCCTCCTGACCCTTTTTTGCCTCTTTTTGCTGCAGATTTACATCACCGCCCGAAACGCCAAGGACCGCTTCGGCAGCTACCTGGCGGCCGGGGTTTTCTTCTATTTTTTCTGGCAAATCCTCATCAACATGGGTATGGTGCTCGGCATCATGCCGGTCGTTGGCATCCCCCTGCCGTTTATCAGCTACGGGGGAAGCGCCACCATCGTGAACTTCACCCTCGTGGGCATTGTCGTCAACGTCTCCATGCGCCGCTTCATGTTCAAGAAAAGCTGACGCATGGGGCGGCCCGCGCCGGGCGTCGGCCGGCTGGCGGAGACGCGCATGGGCAAGCATGACATCAACGCCTTTTTGGGGGCTGGCACGTCCTTTTGCGGCCGGCTGACCTTTGGCGGCGTGGTGCGCATCGACGGGGAGTTCGAGGGTGAGATCGAATCCTCGGGCACCCTGGTGGTGGGCAAAAACGCCCGCGTTTCCGGCCGCGTCGTTGTGGGCAAGCTCGTGTGCGACGGCCTGGTCGCGGCCGAGGTGACGGCGGCCGCCAAGGTGGTGGTGCATGCCTCGGGCCGCCTGGTCGGCGCGGTGCGCGCCCCGGTCCTGGTGGTGGAAGAGGGCGGCCGCCTGGACGGCGAACTGACCATGGTCGCGCCTGGGCAGGCCGAGGTTCTGGGCGTTGCGGCCGTGTCGGCGGCGAGCCGGGCGGCCCTGGCCGCTGGTTTGGCCGACGAGGCTGTCTGAAGCGTTTCAAGCCATATGCTGGGCCGGTTTCCGGGCCCGCGACGCGTGCGGATTTTGTCAAAAAGGGCTGGACAGGCCGGCTCAAATCCGCTACAGCCGCTTGCTGACTTTGCAACAATTTTCACAACCTCCCGGAGGGCGCCGATGATTGACTTAAACGCCACGTTTTTCGTCCAATTCGTCAACTTTGTCCTCATCCTGATCCTCCTCAATGTCATTCTCATCGGGCCTATCCGCCGCATCCTCAAAAAGCGGGCCGAGCACATGGCTGCCCAGATGGAAGGCATCGAAGGCTTTACCGCCGGCGCGGCCGCCAAGCTTGCGGACTATGAGAAGGCTCTGGATCTGGCGCGGCAACAGGCGACGGCTGGTCGCGTGGCGCTGAAGGAAGAGGGTCTGGCCCAGGAAAAGACGCTGCTGGACGCCGCCGGCGCCGAAGCGGCCAAATCCGTGCAGGCGGCCCGGTCCGAGATCGCTTCCCAGGCCGATGCGGCCAAAAAGGCCCTGGGGGCCGGCGTCGAGGGATTGGCTTCCAAGGCCGTGGCCAAGGTGCTTGCCGGCGCGGCCTAGGGTTTGGGGAGTTTTAGGGATTTCTTACGGAAAGGGAGGATTCAATTGAAAAGGCTCCACCTCATCGCCGCCATCGCCCTGGTTCTGGGCGCCGCGACCCTGGCCTGCGCCTCCGGGGACGCCGGGCATGGCGCGGAAGCGGCGCACCATGGGCTCAACTGGAAGGATTTCCTCTTCCGCGTGATCAACTTCATCCTGGTGTTCGGGCTCATCGCCTGGCTGGCCGGAAAGAAGATCGCGGGCTTTTTCCGGGGCCGTCGGGCCCAGATCGAAAACCAGCTGACGGATCTCGATAGCCGCAAGGCCGAGGCCCAGAAGCGCCTGGCCGAGATCGAGGCCTCCATCGGCAACCTCGAAGCCGAGAAAAAGCGCATCGAGGACGAGTACCGCCAGCAGGGCATGGCCCTTCGCGACTCCATCGTCGCCGCCGCCGAGGCCAAGGCCGCCCAGATCCGCCAGCAGGCCCAGGTCACGGCCGCCGCCGAGGCCAAGGCCGCGGTGGAGAAGATCCGGGCCGAACTGGCCGACGCCGTGGTCGATGCCGCCAAGACCATGCTGGCCCAGAAGCTGACCGACAAGGACCAGGAAAAGCTTGTGGATGAATACTTAACAAAGGTGGTGTTCAATTGACCGGCAACATCGTCGCGCGCCGCTACGCCAAGGCGCTCTTCGCGCTGGCCGGCAAGGCCGGCAAGAAGGCCCCGGCGGATTACGGCAAGGACCTGGAGGCGTTCGCCGAGGTCCTGGAGACGTCCCCGGATCTGCTTAAGGTGTTTGCCAATCCCGTCATCGCCGCCGAGGAAAAAAAGGCGGCCCTGGCCGGTGTGGTGGGCAAGCTCGGCCTTAAGCCCATGGTTGCAAACTTCCTGTCGCTTCTGGCCGACAAGGAGCGGTTGCCCATCGTCCTGGACGTGGCCGCATACTACCGCACCCTGCTCGACGAGGCCCAGGGCGTCATGCGCGGCCAGCTCGTGACCGCCTACGCCCTGACCGAGGCGCGCCAGGATCAGATCAAGACCAAGCTCGAGAAACAGTCCGGCAAGAAGCTGGTGCTGTCCTTCGCCGTCGATTCCGCCATCCTCGGCGGCGTGCTCCTCAAGGTCGGCGACAAGGTGTTGGACGCGAGCCTTCGCGCCCAACTTGAAATATTGAAAGAACAAATCAAGAGGGGTGAGTAGGGCCATGCAAATCAAAGCGGAAGAGATCAGCCAGATCATCGAACAGCAGATCCAAAACTACGAGTCTCGCGTGGAAATGAGCGAGACCGGTACGGTGCTGTCCGTCGGCGACCAGATTGCCCGCGTTTACGGCGTCCAGAACGCCATGTCCATGGAGCTTCTGGAATTCCCCGGCGGCGTCATGGGTCTGGTGCTGAACCTCGAAGAAGATAACGTGGGCGTGGCGCTGCTTGGCGAAGATACCCACATCAAGGAAGGCGACCCGGTCAAGCGCACCGGCAAGATCTTCTCCGTGCCCGTGGGCGACGCCGTGGCCGGCCGCGTCATCGACCCCCTGGGCAACCCCATCGATGGCCTGGGCCCCATTGAAGCCAAGGAAACCCGCAACGTCGAAATCAAGGCCCCGGGCATCATTGCCCGTAAGTCGGTCCATCAGCCCATGTACACGGGGCTTAAGGCCGTCGACGCCATGACCCCCATCGGCCGCGGCCAGCGCGAGTGGCCCTGGTCGCCGAGACCCTGCGTCGCTACGGCGCCATGGAGTACACCACCATCATTTCGGCCACCGCGTCCGAACCGGCCTCCCTGCAGTTCATTGCCGCCTACGCCGGCTGCACCATGGCCGAGTACCACCGCGATGGCGGCCGCCACGCCCTGATCATCTACGACGATCTGTCCAAGCAGGCTGTCTCCTACCGCCAGATGTCCCTGCTGCTGCGCCGTCCCCCCGGACGTGAAGCTTTCCCGGGCGACGTCTTCTACCTGCACTCCCGCCTGCTCGAGCGCGCGGCCAAGCTGTCCGACGCCCTGGGAGCCGGGTCCCTGACCGCCCTGCCCATCATCGAGACCCAGGCGGGCGACGTGTCGGCCTACATTCCGACCAACGTCATCTCCATCACCGACGGCCAGGTTTACCTGGAGCCCAACCTGTTCAACGCCGGCATCCGTCCGGCCATCAACGTCGGTCTGTCCGTCTCCCGCGTCGGCGGCGCAGCCCAGGTCAAGGCCATGAAGCAGGTGGCCGGCACCTTGCGCCTGGACCTGGCCCAGTACCGCGAGCTGGCCGCGTTCGCCCAGTTCGGTTCCGACCTGGACAAGGCCACCCAGCTCAAGCTCAACCGCGGCATGCGCATGGTGGAGCTCCTCAAGCAGCCCCAGTACAAGCCCATGAGCGTGGAAGAGCAGGTGGTGTCGCTTTTCGCCGGCACCCGGGGCTTCATGGACGACGTGCCGGTCGAGGCCGTGCGCAAGTTCGAGGAAGGCCTGCAGGAATACTTCCACAACGTCAAAAGCGACATCCTGGCCGAAATCCGGGACAAGAAGGCTCTTGACGACGGCTTGATCGGCAAGCTGGGCGCGGCCATCGAGGACTTCAAGAAGGGCTTCAAGGCCTAAGCGGGCGTTTACGAAAAACATGACCATGTTTTTTGTGCAGATAAACGGCCGCCAGGCTGTTTAGCAACGCCACGCCAGGCCAAAAGGGGGAGCCATGCCTGCGCTCAAAGACGTCAAGAACAAGATCAACGCGGTCAGAAAGACCAAGCAGATCACCAAGGCCATGAACATGGTGGCCTCGGCCAAGCTGCGCAGCGCCCAGGCGCGCATCGAGCGGTTTCGCCCCTATGCCGACAAGTTCTACGAGATGCTCGGCGAACTGGCCAAGGGGGCCGATCCCTCGGTCCATCCGCTCCTGGAGGCCCGGGAAGTGGTCGCGACCGTGCTCATGGTCGTCATCACCTCGGACCGGGGCCTTGCCGGGGCTTTCAACAACAACATCATCAACGCGGCCCTGAGGGTCTGCCGGGCCAAGGCCGCCGAGGGCAAGACCGTCAAGGTCCTGTGCGTGGGCCGCAAGGCGCGCGACGCCTTCCGGCGCCAGCCCTTCGAGATCGTGGCCGCCTATGTCAACGAAATGAGCTCCTTTGACTTCACCCTGGGCTCGCGCATCGGCGCCGAGGTCATCAGCGGCTATGTCAACGGCGCTTACGACGAAGTGACCATGGCGTTTGGCAAGTTCATCAACCTGGCCCGGCAGGAAGCCACCCTGCTGCCCGTGCTGCCCCTGTCCCCGGCCGAGGCCGGCGAGGAGCCGGCGGCCGGAGCCAAGGCCGAGTACATCTACGAACCGTCGGTGGAAGGCCTGCTCGCCGAGCTGCTGCCCAGGTTCGTCAATGTCCAGCTCTACCGCGGGCTGCTTGACACCTCGGCCAGCGAGCATGCTGCCCGCATGCGGGCCATGGACAACGCCACCAAGAACTGTGACGACCTGGTCAACTCCTTGACCCTGGTCTACAACAAGGCCCGGCAGGCGGCCATCACCAAGGAACTGATGGACATCGTCGGCGGTTCCGAAGCACTCAAGGGATAACCAAGGGGGCAATATACAATGAGCGCGACAAGCGGCAATGTCGGAAAAATTGTGCAGGTCATCGGCGCCGTTATCGACGTCGAATTTCCCGAGGGCAAACTGCCGAGCATTTTAAACGCCCTTGAGATCAAAAACACCAATAACGAATACGCCCCCGACCTCGTCGTCGAGGTGGCCCAGCACCTGGGCGACAACGTGGTGCGCTGCATCGCCATGGATTCCACCGACGGCCTGGTGCGCGGCATGGAAACCATTGACACGGGCGCGCCCATCCGCGTTCCGGTCGGCAAGGCCTCCCTGGGCCGCATCCTCAACGTCGTGGGCCGTCCCGTGGACGAAATGGGCCCGGTCGACGCGGCCGCCCTGTGGCCCATCCACCGCCCGGCTCCGGCCTTCGTGGACCAGTCCACCAGCATTGAGCTGCTGGAAACCGGCATCAAGGTCATCGACCTGCTCATCCCCTTCCCCAAGGGCGGCAAGATGGGCCTTTTCGGCGGCGCCGGCGTGGGCAAGACCGTCGTGCTCATGGAGCTGATCAACAACATCGCCAAGCACCACGGCGGCCTCTCGGTCTTCGCCGGCGTTGGCGAGCGCACCCGTGAAGGCAACGACCTGTACAATGAGTTCAAGGAAGCCGACATCCTGGGCAAGGCCTCGCTTGTTTACGGCCAGATGAACGAGCCCCCCGGAGCCCGCGCCCGCGTGGCCCTGACCGCGCTGACCTGCGCCGAGTACTTCCGCGACGAGGAAGGCCAGGACGTGCTTCTTTTTATCGACAACATCTTCCGGTTCACCCAGGCCGGCTCCGAAGTGTCGGCCCTGCTTGGCCGCATGCCCTCCGCCGTCGGTTACCAGCCGACCCTGGGCACGGACCTCGGCGCGCTCCAGGAGCGCATCACCTCCACCAACAAGGGTTCCATCACCTCGGTGCAGGCCGTGTACGTGCCCGCCGACGACTTGACCGACCCGGCACCGGCCACCACGTTCTCGCACCTGGACGGCACCCTGGTCCTTTCGCGTCAGATCGCCGAGCTCGGCATCTACCCCGCCGTGGACCCGCTGGACTCCACCTCGCGCATCCTCGACCCCCTGGTCCTGGGCGCCGAGCACTATGCCACGGCCCGCGAAGTCCAGCAGATCCTCCAGAAGTACAAGGACCTTCAGGACATCATCGCCATTTTGGGCATGGACGAGCTTTCCGACGAGGACAAGCTCACCGTGGCCCGGGCCCGCAAGATCCAGCGCTTCCTGTCCCAGCCCTTCTTCGTCGCCGCCCAGTTCACGGGCAAGGAAGGCCGGTACGTGAAGCTCGAGGACACCATCAAGGGCTTCCGGGAAATCATCGACGGCAAGCACGACGACATCCCCGAGGGCGCCTTCTACATGGTTGGCGACATCAACGAGGCCGTTGAAAACGCCAAGAAAGGATAAGCGCCATGGCCCAACTCCTCCTTGAAATCGTCACCCCGGACAAGCTCGTTTTGTCCCAGGACGTGGATTACGTGGGCGCGCCGGGCTTACTCGGCGAATTTGGCGTCATGGCCAACCACATCCCGTTCCTGTCCGCGCTTGGCATCGGCAGCCTGATGTACAAGTCCGGCGGCAAGGCGCACTACGTCTTTGTCTCCGGCGGTTTCGCCGAAGTCTCGGGGAACAAGGTCACCATTCTTGCCGAAGTGGCCGAGCGACCGGAGGACATCGACGTGGAGCGGGCCCGCCGGGCCCAGGAACGGGCCAAGCAGCGCCTGGACCGCGAACGCGAGAAAGTCGACTTCGCCAGGGCCCAGGCCTCCTTGCAGAGGGCGTTTTACCGCATGAAGGTGCGGGAATCCGCCAGCTCCGCCGGCTCGCTGGCCCACTAGGCCGGTTTGCCGATCATCTGCCGCAACGCGGGCGGACCCTTCGGGGTTCGCCCGCTTTTTTTGCGGCGCCCGTCTTTTGCATCGGCGCAAAGTCTGGTATT
>CAZBER010000058.1:0-21722 GCA_964490985.1 uncultured Desulfovibrionaceae bacterium
TGCTCTATTTCGAGGGTGATTATCAGAGGGAATACCGCCTGCTGCGCGCGGTCAATGGCCTGGCCCTTATACACATAGGTGCGCCCGGCCCCGAACGAGCCCTTGACCACGGACCGGGGCAGATACACGAACGGCCCGTCCCACAGGGGTTCGCGGGCAGTGTGGCCGGCCAGGGCGGCCAGGGTGGCCTCGTTTTGCCGGCGAACCTCGCTGTTTATCTTTTTAAAACGTTCTACCGGATCGCGCACTTCCGGGAACAGGGCGGCAAAGGCCGGCAGCTTGGCGGCCAGGAAGTCGTCGGTGATTTCCACCTGCTCGTCCCGGAAATGCCGTTTGATGGCCATATTGACGAAAAATGCCGACTTTTCGTTCCCCGCGCCGTCCTCGGCAACGAGCCTGGGCTTGAACGCATCGGCCTCCATATCCTGGGGAAATGCGAACAGGCAGGCAAATTGGCCGCTTTTTTGCTTGAAGCCCGGATAGAAGGCGGTGCCCACCTGCACGCCGCTGCGGGACACGTCCTTGCTGATGTCGTAAATGACCAGCCCCACGCCGCCCTGGCGCATGTAATGGGCCGGGGTCAGGGGCTTGATGACAGGCGGGGTCGTATCCAGTAGCATTTTGCGGGAAAGGCGGGCGGTATTGCCGCTGCCGAGGTTGGCGTAGGAACCGTCGGAGGCCGCCACCTGGAGTTCAAAGGCGCCGCCGCGAAGCTCGGCCCCTTCCAGGTTGAAGCGTTCGGAGACCTGCTCCTGGGGATGCTCGTACACCTTGTTGAGGACGTTCATGCGACGCTGGCCCTGGGTGACGGTGACGGTGACGGAGCGGATGCCCGAGAGTTCATCCGAGGCGGAAACCGTAAAGAAACGCTTGAAGGATGTGGCGTCGGCCTCGGGAGATAGGACGATGTGCGGTTTCTCCGCATCCTTGAGGAACAGGTAATACCCGGCGAATGCCGCCAGGCCGACCGGCGCCAGCAGCATGGCCAGCACCGCGATCACGAAAGGGAGGCCAAAGGCCCTGCGTTTTTTAAACGGCTTTTTGATGCGCATACGACACCATTTTCCCGAAGCCAATTGAATCGGCACTATAGAACAGGCTGCCCCCCCGGGCAAGCCGGCCACGTGGCCCAGGGCGGCCCCGGCCGGACCTTACCGCAACACGGAGCACGCGCCCATGCATCATGACGTAACAATGACCGATGCCAAAACCCTGTCTCAAAAAAACCGCTCACCCAAATGGCCCTGGGCCACAGCCATCCTGTGCCTGACCGCCCTGGCCCTGGCCGCCCACAACGTGGAAGGCCGCACCAACACCCCTCCCCCGGACAAGGCCCGGCTGGCCTTGGAAAAGGCCATGCTTGCCGAGGAAACCCGGCTGGTCCGGGAACTGTTCAGCCTGTCCCCGAAACGCCAGCGCAGCTTCCAGGTGACAGCCACGGCCTATTGCCCGCTGTGCGGCCTGGATGACGACGACGAGCCCCAGGACAAGGCCCTGGGCGGACCGGTCCGGCCGGGACGCACCGTGGCCGTTTCCCGGGACCTCAAGCACCTGCTTGGCCGCCGCGTCTACATCAAGGGACTCGGAGTCCGGGTGGTGGAAGACCTCATGCACCCGCGCTTTTCCAAGCGCCTGGACCTGTGCCTGTCAAACCGCAACCAGGCCGTGGCCTTTGGCGTCAAGCGCCTGGAAATGGTGGTCCTGGACTAGCCCGGCCTCCCCTCGTACAAGACGGGACTGCCCCCCCGTCCGTACGTCGGCCGGAAAAAACCGGGCCAGACACCAGGTGCCGCGCCCATGGAACGACCAGCCCGATCCCGCGCCGCCCCGGCCCCTCCCCCAACCAGGCGGCGGCCCCGGGTCTTGCTCGTTTCCTGCAAGTATTTCCTGGTGCGGGAAATCGACGCGGCCCTGGCGCGCCTGGGCATCCCCCGCCTGGCCGTGCCCCTTGAGGACGACGCCGGCGCGTTCGCCCGGTCCCTGGCCGAGGCGGCCCTGGCCTTTGGACCCACAATGGTCCTGACCGTCAACCGTTACGGCCTGGACGACACGGGCAAGGTCCTGGAGGTGCTGCGCCGGCTGCGCCTGCCCGTGGCCTGCTGGCTCATCGACAGCCACACCATCCTGCTCGGCGGGATCACCGCGCCTGAGGAAGGGATTTGTTACTGCACCTGCGACAAGGCCGCCCTGCCCGACCTGGCGGCCAAGGCCGGCCCGCCGCCCCTGTACCTGCCCCTGGCCACGGACCCGGAGGTCTTCCGGCCCGGTCCGCCGGCCCCGGGGGAGCCGGCCTGGCCCAGCCGGGTTGCCTTTGTCGGACACAGCTGGGCCGGGAGCATTGCGGCCAACCACCGCGCCTACGCCTATCCGCAGGCGCTTTCAGCCGGCATCGGCCCGGCCGCCGCGGCCTGGGAAGCCGCTTCCCACACATTGCTGTGGCCCTTTTTGGAAAAGTATTTTCCGGCCCTGCATACCCAGGCCGTGGCCCTTGCGCCGGCCCGGCGGAAATGGTTCGCGGCCCTGGTGCTGTGGGAGGCGGCCAAGCTTCGGCGGGTGCGCCAGGTTTCCCGCCTGGCTCCTTTCAAGCCCCTGATCGTGGGCGACGCCCACTGGGACGAACTTCTGGCCGGCCAGGACTGGTACCGTCGCCTGCCGGACCTGGATTACGAGGCCGACCTGCCGCGGTTTTACCCGCGTACGGAGGTGGTTTTCAACAGCACCAGCCCCCAGATGGCGGCGGCCGTCAACCAGCGGGCCTTTGACGTGCCGGCCTGCGGCGGATTCGTGGTGTCCGAGCGGCGGCCCGAACTGGAGGAGCTTTTCGACAGCGGCGTGGAAGCCGCCTGTTACGACAGCGAGGACGCCATCGAGGCGACCGTCCGACAGTACCTGGAAAATCCCGCCAAACGCCGGGCCGTGACCCTTGCCGCCCGAAAGCGCATCCTGGCCGAACACACCTACGAGCACCGCCTGCGCCGCCTGCTGGCCCACCTGCGGGCCATCGGCCTGTAAGACGATCTCAATACGCGCCGCGCATGCTGACAACCACCGGCACGGTGCGCAGCAGGATCTTGATGTCAAGGAGCACCGACCAGGTGTCCACGTATTCGATGTCCATCTCCATCATGCGCTCAAAGGGGACGTTGTTGCGCCCGCTGATCTGCCACAGGCAGGTGATGCCGGGTTTGACGCCAAAGCGCCGCCTGGGCCAGTCCTTTTCGATGCGGGCCACGTCCCGCACCGGCAGGGGCCGGGGACCCACCAGGCTCATCTCACCCCGCAGCACGTTGATGAGCTGGGGCAGCTCGTCGATGCTGGTCTTGCGCAAGATGCGTCCCACCGGGGTGATGCGGGGATCGTTTTTGATCTTGAAGGTGGCCCCGTCCATTTCATTGAGGGCCTCCAGGTCCCGCTGCATGGCCTCGGCGTTTTGCACCATGGTGCGAAACTTGTAGAAGCGGAAAACGCGCTTGTTAAGCCCCACCCGATCCTGGGCGAACAGGGCCGGCCCGGGCGAGGTGACCCGGATGAGGATCCAGACCGCGAGCAAGAGCGGCGACAGCACGATCAAGGTGGTCAACGCCACGGACACGTCCAGAAACCGCTTGAGGATGAGCTCCCGCTCGTCGGCCAGGGTGTTGGAGATGGTCACAATGACGTCGCCGCCATGGCCGCCCGGGCGCTGGCGCGGGTTTTTGAGGTCGAAAAGCCGGGTGGCCACGGTCACGGACACCCCCTGCTCCTCGCATTCGGATACCAGGGACGTGCCCACGTCCTCCAGGGAGGCCAGGGGCAGGCATATCAACACCTCGTCCACCACATTGCGGCGCAAGTACTCGGCAAACCCGGACAGATCGGCCAGGATGCGAAAGCGCTGCGGCGCATCGGGCGGGAGCGGCGCGGCCCAGGCATTGTCCACGAATCCCAGGAAGCGGTAGCCGTGCTCGGGATGGGCCAGCATGCGGCCGGCGAATTCCTGAGCCCGGGGATTTGTGCCCACGATGAGGGTGCGCCTGGCGGCAATGCCCTGGGCTTCGGTCAGAAACAGCAGGCGGCGCGTCAGCCAGCGGACGCCAATGCCGGCGGTGGAGGCCAGCACCCAGTAGGCGGCCAGAAAGGCCGGCGTGACCAGGTGCAAATTGAGCACCGCATCCCCGGCCACCAGCAGCAGGACCACGGCGGTGACGGCCTTGATGGTGGCCTTGAGCGCCTCGCGCCACTGGAACAGGGCCGGCTCGGTATACAGGGCGAACATGGAAAACACGCAGGCCGTGACGATAAAAAGCCCGGCCAAAAGGGCCATGGTGGGCGCGTCCAGGGGAAGGGCCAGGGATGTTGCGGGGCCGCCCGCCCCGGACAGGATCGAAGCCGCCACCGTGGCCAGAATCAGACAGCCCGCGGCGCAAACCAAGTCAATGAGGCGAAGCCAGGTAATGGCGCTTTGTCTGGTCTCGAAAGCCAAGGACGTTCTCCCGTGCAAGCGTCGCGGTACTGACGCGCCGTATCCGGCCAGGGGTGCGTTGCTCGTGGCCCGGACGACTGCCACGGTGTCTCCTGCCATTGTTGTTGCACTCCTCTTTTTTTCGGCAAGTTGCAACCCTTATGCCGAAGAGTGAAAACCGTCGTCCTTCCGCCTCCTCCACTGCAATCATACAACTTAACCATCCAGATGGAAGCATTGCAAGCGGTTTTTCCGGAAACAGGGAAACTCTCCAGAAAAAGCGGCGCGTACGGCCTGGGGCCGGCCGCATGAACAAAAACGGAAAAATCCATGTCCCGACCGCGGCAACAGGCAAGGCCCGATTGCGCCCGCGGCGACTGCTGCAAAGGAGTTACGGCAAGGCGTTACGGCTGGCCGGACAGTGTCCCGGGAAAGGCGAAAACAAGCATATTCCCGATATGTCGGCATAAACGCGGCATATAAAAAAGCCCGGCCACCGAAGCGGCCGGGCTTTCAGGCAACGGCGTTCAGGCAGAGGCTATTTCTTGTTCAGGGCCACTTCCTGGGGGAAGATGGGCAGGTAGCGGTAGGACAGACTCATGATGATGAAGCCGTAAGCCACGATCATAAGCGACGTGGACCATTCCGCCCAGTTGGGAGCGTAGACCACCCACTTGGTGAACGGCAGCACCGGCTGGGCCAGGGCCTGGACCGTAAACACGTAGCGGTTGATGATCACGCCCACGCAGGCCAGGATGGCGCCGGCATACATAAAAAACGGCTTTTTGCGCAGGGGCGTGAGCAGGAAGATGACCGGCACGGGCAAACACAGGACCAGCTCGGTGAAAAAAAGCCACCGGCCGTACACCAGCTCGTAAAACATCTGGTCAAAGGTCAGGCCGGCCCGGGGCAGGACGTTGTTGATCCAGGCCCAGGTGTCGAGGTACTTGAACACCATGTAGATCAGCAGCATGGTGCCGCCGATCTTGGCCATCAGCGACTTGATGCGGTAGGTGGTCATCTGGCGGCCGGAGAGCTTTTCAATGAAGCCGCAGATGAGCACCGTCAGGCACGGACCGGACGAGATGGCCGACAGGACGAACAGGAAAAACGTCCAGGGCCAGATGAAAAAGCCGTCGCGAAAGGCGTAGGGACGGGCGAACATGACGCCGTACATGCCGCCCAGCGACCCCTGGTGGAAGGTGGACAGGAAAGCGCCGATGCCGGCGAAAAGCGGCATGACCACGTGCATCTGGTGGGCCAGGTTGTGCAGGAACGGGATCTTGTTGAGCTGCTTCTGCTCCAGGATGAGCGGAATGTACTCGATAATGAGCACCATCAGGTAGCAGGTGATGCAGAAGATAACTTCGGTGAGCATGGAGTGGACGTTGGGGTGCCAGTAGCCGAACCAGGCCCGCACCGGCTGGCCCACGTCCAGGGAGAGGATGATCATGGCTCCGGAGTAGCAGATAAAGCCCTTGATCACCGACAGGTTGATGATGTTTTTGAGTTCGTCGATGCGGATGATGTAGCGCAAAAGGCCGGTGAAAAAGGCCCGGGCGCCCAGAGCGATGACGGCCAGGTCAAAGGTGATCCACAAGCCGAAGCCGAAGTAGTTGTCCAGGCCCGTGACGCCCAGGCCCCGGTAGAGGATGACCACGGCGGCCACGGCCCCGAAAAGGACCCACAGGCCTAAAAAGGCCAGCCAGGTCAGGAACTTGCCGAAGGAGCAGCGCTCGGCCCCGACGGGATACCACGTTTTTTCAGTGTCGATGAAACCCATAGCTGTCCCCCGGAATTACGCGCTTTTGAGGTGGTTGTCGCCGAGCTTCCGCACCCATTCCCGCCGGCTGATGTAATAGACCTGGGTGTTGGTGCCCAGGCGTTCGAGCAGGCGGAAGGCGAAGGGCGTCTTGATGAGCTCGTGCACCTTGTGCTTGGGATTTCTCAGGTCCCCGAAGGAAAGCGCCCCGGACGGGCAATTCTGGACGCATGCCGGCGTGTAGGCGCCGTCATCCAGGTTGTCCGGGTCCTTGCCCTGGACCCGGGCGGCGTCCTTGGCCAGGTTCCAGCGATGGTGGCAAAAGGAGCACTTTTCCACCACGCCGCGCGGACGCACCGAGGTCAGCGGGGACAAGGTCTTTTCCATGCCTTCGGGCCAGATCGGATCGTACCAGCCGAAGTAGCGGACATGGTAGGGGCAGGCCGCCACGCAGTACCGGCAGCCGATGCAACGGGGGTAGATCTGGCTGACGATGCCGCCGTCCTCGTTTTTGTCCGTGGCCACCACCGGGCACACGGACACGCAGGGCGGGTTGCCGCACTGCTGGCAGGGACGGGGCAGGTAGGCCATGTCGTGGTCGGGATAGGCCTTGTCGTTGGACAGCTCGTACACCAGCATCCACGACGTGGAGCGCAGCTTGTTGGAGGCCTCGGGCTGCGGGTTGACGTTGTTTTCCGTCTGGCAAGAGGCCATGCAGGCTCCGCAGCCGGTGCATTTGTCGATATCGATCACCATGCCCCAGGTGATCGGGAATTCCTTGGAATGTGCGGACATATCGGCTTCCCTTTGCGTCGCGTTAGGCTATTTTGACTTCCGAGGCGATCCACGTGGACATGCCGGTGCCCGGCTCCTCGGCCAGAGCCATGAGGCTCAAGTAATTGGCCCCCTTGTCCTTGCTGAAGACGTCGAAGGCGGTATGCCCGAATCCCAGGGGAGCCGCGACCACGCCGGTCATGACGCTTTCCAGGATGTGGACCTTGGCCTTGCGGTCGACGCCTGCGCCGCGAAGCGTCACCGAAGCGCCTTCCGTAAGGCCCAAGGACTTGGCCGTGGCGGCGTTCATGCGCACGAACGTGGTGTTTTCCACCAGCTCGGTCTCGGGCACGGTGGTCAGGTCCTGGCAGGGAATGCCCGTGGAGGGGGTTCCGGTGCGCAGCTGGGCATAGGGAGCCAGGATGACGGCCTTGTCCGGGGTCTTGGCGGGCTTGACCGCCTTGGCCAGGACATCCGGGGCAAAGCCCAGGCCGGACTGGGACACCTGGCCGACCATGGTCCAGGCAGAGCCGGATTCCAGGGCCTTCCACAGGTCGCCGCCGGACAGGGCCGGCTTGGCCGCGCCCGCCGCCACCTGCCAGGGCATGACGTCCTTGGCCACGAAGCCGTTGCCCGCCTTGCCAAGGGCCGCCACCTTCTCCTTGAGCACGGCCTGGAAGGTGTCGAAGCCAAGGCCCAGGTTCATCTTCTTGGCCAGGGCCAGGATCACGTCAGCCGTGGTCTTGGTGTCGTAGACCGGCTTTTGCACGGGCCGGACCAGGCTGTAGAGGCAAAAGCCCGCGCCGTAAGGGTTGGCCACGTCGTCGTAGCGTTCCAGGGTCAGGGAATTGGGCAGGATCAGGTCGCAGGCAGCCGCGGTCTCGTCCATAAACGAGGCGAAGCTGACCTTGAACGGAATCTTTTCCAGGGCCTTGGCCATGACCGCGGTTTCCGGCAGGCCGTAGGCCGGGTTGGCGTCGTAGACGAGCAGGGCCTCGGGAGCCGGGGTCTTGCCGGACTCCACGGCCTTGAGAAAGGCCGGCAGGTCGGCGTCGAGCATGGCCGCCCGGGACAGCGAACCCTGGACGACCGAAGCCAGCTCCGGCAGGGCGTAGACGCCGCCGGGACGGTTGATGCGGCCCAGAAGCAGGTTCAGGCTCATGCCGGCGACAAAGGCGCCCGCGCCCAGGCCCTGGCCGAAAGGCGAACCCGGAACCACCAGCGGAGCCTTGGCCGCGGCCAGGGCCTTGGCCACGGCGGCCAGGGTTTCCGGAGCAATGCCCGTGACCCGCTTGACGTCCTCGGGGCCAAAGCCGCCATTGACCACGGCCTTGAAGGTCTCGAATCCCGGGGCGTTGCTCGTGGCGCCGTTTTTGATCAGATGCCAGGCAATGCCCAGGGCCACCACGCCCAGGTCGCCGGCCCCGGCCGGGATCCACTGGTCGCACACCGCGGCGGTGTTGTTGCGGGTGGGGCCGACAGCGATATAGGTGGATTTGGGCTTCTGGCCGGCCGGACGGGACGCGCCGAACGCCTGGCGGTTGCGGGTGGAGGTGCCCCAGGTCTCGAAGATGTCGGCGCCAAGGACCAGCACGCAGTCGGCGTTCTCGAAGTCGTAGCCGGCCTGGCCCTGCCCGCCCATGAGCTTGACGCCCTTGGCTGCGGCCTGGGCTTCGGTGGGCATCTGGAAGTAGCCGGCCGAGCCGAGCTTGCCGACAAAGGCCGAGAGCACTTCGTTGACCGTGCCCGTGGCGTCGCCGGAGATGCAGGCCACCTTGCCCTTGGCCGCGCCGAGCTTTTCCGCCATCTCGGCCATGGCCTGTTCCCAGGTGATGGGCGCAAAGCCTTTGCCCGACTTTTTCATGGGCGATTTGATGCGGGCCGGGCTGTAGAGCATGTACACTTCGGAGCGGGCCAGGGCGGAAACGCCGCCCTGGGACAGGGGATGCTCCGGGTTGCCGCTGGCGGTCACGGGCATACCGGCCACGCGCATGACCCGAAGGCCCTCGCCGGCCGGGCACAGCTTGCTGGTGGTGGTCACGTAGTCGATCTGGCCCTTGGGCACCGAGGGTATCCAGGGCCAGTTCTGGGTCCAGATGGAAACATCGTCCAACAATTTCCACGGAATGGGGGTGAACAGGGTGCCTACGGCGCCACCCGCCACAAGGCCGAGGAAAGCTCTGCGATCAAGTCCCATTTCTCCCCCCTTATTTATGGCAGACGTAGCAGGCGTTGCTGGTGCCCATGGAGGCATGGCAGCGTTCGCATTGCCACATCTTCATCGTGTCTTTGCTGTAGCCGCTGATCCGGTTCTTGTAGTACGCCGGCGGGTTTTCCATCTTGGCCACATCAGGATGGCACTGGGTACAGGAAAACGTCTTGTGAGCGGCGTGGGAGAAGAACACGTTGTCAGGCTGATACTGGTAAACGAGCCAGGGGACCTGGACGCCGGTCTTGGCGTAATCCTTGACGAACTTGTCGATTTCCTTGCCGTTGGGAGAGTTGTCTCCGGTTTCGTCGGCATGGCACTCGGCGCAGGATTCCGTAGTCGGCAAACCAGCGAAACGGCCATCCGGGCTCAGATGATGGCACTGTTCGCACTCAAGGCCCTGCTCCGCGTGGATAGTGTGACTGAAACGGATGGGTTGCGTCTTCTGACTGTAGAGCACCTTGGGAAAGACGCCCCAGCCCACCACGAGGGCACCGACAAGGCCGATCAACGTAAACAGCACGATGCCGCCGACGCCGCCGGCCGAACCTGATCTTTTCTCCTCCATACTTCCCCTGCCCATTGCCGTTGGTGGTTTTCCCATCGCGCGCGACAGCGCGCGGCGCCCGCATCCCTCTCGGACGCACACAACAAACGCTCGAACACGCCGTGAACGAGATGCCAGGGGACATGGCCGCCCCTGGTGAGATTCGACACAGCGAGGTTTCTACGCGTGTCAAAAGTTCCGTGTCAAGGACAAATGAAAAAATTCACGAAACCCCAAGGGCTTGCTGCCAGTGCGCCCCCCTTTTCTACTCCTCGGGCTTGATCCGGCGGCCATATACGTCCTCGAAACGGACAATGTCGTCTTCCTCCAGGTAGGGGCCGGACTGGATCTCGATGATCTCCACCGGAACCTTGCCCGGGTTGGACAGCCGGTGCACCGTGGCCTTGGGAATGTCCACGGATTGGTTCTCGGTCAAAATCCGCTCCCCATCCCCCACCTGGACCAGGGCCGCGCCCGACACCACCACCCAATGCTCGGCCCGGTGATGGTGCATCTGCAGGGACAGCCGCCCGGCCGGCGGCACCACAATGCGCTTGATCTTGTAGCCCGGCCCCTCGTCGAGCACGGTATAGCTGCCCCAGGGGCGGCGCACCGTGACATGGGCCTCCACCAGCTTGCTGCCCTGGGACTTGAGCGCGCCCACCACGTCCTTGACCCGCTGGGCCTCGGACACCGGGCACACCAGGGTGGCGTCGCGGGTCTGGATGACGATCATGTCCTTGACCCCGGCCGCGGCCAGGGTGCTGCCATGGGAGAAAAAAAGCGACCCCGAGCAGTCCAGGGCCAGTACGTCGCCGTCGACCACGCACGCGCCCTCGTCCTTGGCTCCCAGGCGGTACAGGGCTTCCCAACTGCCCAGGTCGTCCCAGTCAAAGGCGGCCTCCACCATGGCGATGCGGTCGAGCTTCTCCACCACGCCATAGTCCACGGACACGTCGGGCAAGCCGGAATAGCCGGCAACCAGGGGGCGCTGCGCCCGGGCGCTCCACCACTGCCACACCTGGGGGGCATGGGCGGCCACGGCATCGAGGAACGCATCGGCCCGGAACACGGACATGCCGCTGTTCCAGAAGTATTCGCCGCTGGCCAAAAGCTTTTCGGCCGTGGCCAGGTCGGGCTTTTCGGTAAACCCCTCCACCTCGAAGGCCCCGCAGCCCAGGGGCTGCCCTCGGCGGATGTAGCCGTAGCCGGTCTCGGGATTGCGCGGCGGTATGCCAAAGGTCACGAACCAGCCGTCCCGGGCCAGGGAGGCGGCCCGGTCCATGGCCGTAAGCCAGGCCTGGCGGTCCTCGATGCGGTGATCGGCCGGAAAGATCCCGACCACGGCCTGGGGATCGGCGGCCACAATGGGTTCCAGTCCGAGCAGGATGGCCGGCAGGGTGTTTTTGCCCAGGGGTTCGGCCAAAACGCCGCGCGCCGTTTCCGGCAGGATATCCCGCAACTGGGAGCGCACTTCAAAAACGTGCTCCTCGTTGGTGACCACGTAAACGTGGCTCGGATCAAAGGCCTCGGCCACGCGCAGGGCCGTGGTCTGGAGCAGCGTCTCGTCGCCGCCCAGGGCCAGGAGCTGCTTGGGCAGCAGGGTGCGGGAAAGGGGCCAAAGCCGCGTACCCGACCCGCCGGCCAGAATCAGGGCGTACCGGGCAACGGGACTGGCGGCGCAGGGGCCGGTGTCGGTTGGGGTCATGAAAGCCTCACGTCTGTGCCCGCCAAGGGTCAGGGAAGATAGGTAAAGGGGGAGCCCACCACCGAAAGCGGCGCCTGGGCGGCGTCCTTTGCGGACAGGATAGGGTCGGTCACCGGCCAGTCGATGCCGATTTCCGGATCGTTCCAGGCAATGCCGGCATCGTCGGCCGGCGAGTAATAGGCGTCGACCTTGTACATGAATTCCGCGTTTTCGGTCAGGGTCACATAGCCGTGGGCGAATCCGCGCGGCACCATGAGCCGCAGGAAATTGTCCTCGGTCAGCTCGATGCCGTACCAGCGGCCATAGGTGGGCGAGCCCTGGCGCAGGTCCACGACCACGTCAAAGACGGCGCCGCGCACCACCCAGACGAGCTTGGCCTGGGTCGCGGGCGGACGCTGGAAATGCAGTCCCCGCAGCACGCCTTTGGGGCCGGATCGGGCATGGTTGTCCTGGACGAAATCGTAATCAAGGCCTGCCTCGGCAAACGCCCGGCGGCTGTGGGTTTCCAGGAAAAATCCGCGATGGTCCCCGAAAACCTTGGGCTTGACGACAACCAGCCCGGGGATGCCGGTCTCTGACACCTCCACGAGCAACCTCCAATGGGATTTGTCTTCTCAGACAGCGAATGCCGCTGTCCCTATCGCATTTCAGGCAGGCGGACAACAGCCGCGTCCAAGCCTGGCCGCAGTTTCGCCGGCCCGGTACGAACTGCGCACCAGGGGCGCGCAGGCCATTTCGGCCAAGCCCAGCTCCCGTCCCCTGGCCGCCACAGCCGCGAACTCCTCGGGCGGCACATAACGGGCCACAGGCAGGTTGCGCCGCGACGGCCGCAAATACTGGCCCACGGTCACGGCCCGGCAGCCGGCCCGGGCCAGATCGGCCAGAACCGCGGCCACCTCGTCCATGGTCTCGCCAAGCCCAAGCATAAGCCCGCTTTTGACAATGCTCTTGCCGTGGGCAGCGGCCCGGGCCAGCACGGCCAGGCTGCGGGCATAGTCGGCTTTTGCCCGCACGGTCGGATACAGACGGGGCACGGTTTCCACGTTGTGGTTGAACACATCCGGCCGGGCCGCCAGCACCACGTCCAGGGCGGACAGGTCGCCCCGGAAATCCGGAGTCAAAACCTCGATGGAGATGTCCGGAGCGGCCTGGCGCACAGCGGCAATGACCGCCGCGAAATGCCCGGCTCCGCCATCCGGCAGGTCGTCCCGGGTCACGGACGTGACCACGGCGTGGGAAAGCTTGAGCTCGGCCACAGCCCGGGCCAGGCGCGCCGGCTCGTCCGGGTCCGGCGGCTCGGGCCGGCCGGCCGCAATGTTGCAAAAGGCGCAGCCCCGGGTGCACACCCCGCCCAGGATCAGGAACGTGGCCGTGCCCCTGGAAAAGCACTCGAAGATATTGGGACAGCGGGCTCCCCGGCACACCGTGCGCAAGCCGGCCCCGGCCACCACGCCGGCCGTGTCGCCAAAGGCCTTATCCGACGGCAACCGCACCCGCAGCCACGGCGGCAGCCGCCCAGCCGAAGCGGGAGCAGGTGTTGCGGATGCCTCCGGCGGCCAAAGGGCTTCGCCCTTTGGAATCCCATATGGGGTCGGGACTGCATCCGAAGATGGGACGGATGGGTCAGGCTTTTTTCTTGGGGCGTCGGACATTGTCCCGGCTCCTTTTGCCGCTGTGATCCGATCCGGGGTTGGCCGGCCCCGTCTTTCGGGCCGGGCGGTCGCCGCGATCCGGGCGGGCGGCGCGGACAGGCGGTTTGGCCGAGGGGCGCGGGCCGGCCGGGGCCGTCGGCGTTTCCGGCGCGCCGGAGACAGGCAGCACGATGCGCGGCGCGCCGGTCTTGCGGTCCCGGGGCGCGTCGGCCGGCACGGTAACGGGCACCAGATCGCCGGGCCGGGGCGGACGGCGGTCCGGGGCCACCAGCACGAGCAGGCCCACCTCGGAGCAGGCGTACACGGCCGAGCCCGGAACGTCGGGCAGGGAAAAGGCTCCGGAAACCACCCGGGCCAGGCCCTTTTCCGGCGCCACAGGCCCGCGCTTGGCCAAAAGAAACGACAGGCTCAGGCGTTCCTTGGGCAGGCCGGCCCGCTCGGACAAGGCCGTGAGCCAAGCCGGAGCCCCGTCCAGGGACATGTTGAAATGGCACCAGGCCCCGCCCCGGCCCACGGCCAGGGGACAGGCCCGGGCATGGGGACAGGGGGAGACGAGGCCCAAACCCATTTCCCGAAGCGACCGGCGCATGCCCTCCAGGCAGCGCCAGCCCAGCCTGGTCCCGGGCTCCACCAGCAAAAGCCGCCCGTCCGGCGCCAGGCTGTCGCCCAGTTGCCCGGCCAGGCGCTCCATGCGCACATCCAGAGGCTCCCGACGCGAACCGGCCATTTCATTGGCCACATTGACCATGGCCACCAGATTGGCTCCCTCGGCCAGGCCCTGCCAGTATTCCCCGCGCACGAGCTTGACGCGCCAGGGCGCGCCCTGGGCCGTGGGATCGAACCCGGCCAGTTGGGAAAAAAGCCACAGCCCCAGGTTGAGCGCCCGCTTGGAGCGGTCGGCGCACACGAATTCCAGGCGCTTGCCGCGCCAGTCCGGCCGGGACAGCCACAGGGCCTGGACCAGGGTCAGGGGGCCGGCCCCCAAATCGCACACCAGCCCGCCCTCCGGGATATCCAGGTCCAGGGCCGGCAGCAGCCGGGACAGGCGCACCAGATTCCAGGGCAGAAAATACCAGGCATAGGCGGCCAGAATCTTGGGGTCGCTCAAATAGCCGGGCCTGGGGCCGCCTTCCCGGTCGGCGGTCAGGGCCAGGGAGAGGCTGCGAATCTGGGCCGGAATTTCCCGCTCCATGCCTGCGCGCAGGGCCAGGGCCCGTTTGAGGGCCTCGGGATACCGTTCCAGGGCCTTGGTCACGTCCGGGGCCAGACGGGGGAGCAGGCGCTTGAGCGGCCGGGACCGTTCCCGGTCCGCTCTCGCCGGCCCGGGAAGCCGATCAGGGGACATAGGTAAATACCATCCTGCGGATAAAGGAATCGGATGCGCCCGCCCCGGCCGTCAGGGGCACGATCACGGTGCGTTCGGGCAGGCCCTGGGCAAGCCGCCGCAACTGCGGCGCGTACAGGAAAAGGGCCGCCCCTTCCAGGGAAAGATTGCCCACGGCCCGGGTCCGGCCGGCCAGGCCAGGAGGGAAAAAGCCCAGGGTTTCCAGGTCGCGCGGCGCGACATGGGCGCCGAAAGCCCCGGCCAGGCAGACTGTGGCCAGATCCGCCGTGGTCAGGCCCGAAGCCTCAAGCAGGGCGGCCAGGGCCAGGTTGCAGGCCGCCTTGACCTTGAGCAGCTCTTCCACGTCCGAGGCCCACAACCGGTATCCGGCCGTTTCGAACCGCCCCTCCCCATTCTTACGGGAAACCATGGCCCAAAGCCGGGCCGCCAGCGGGGTCGGGCCAGGGGTTTGGGCAAAGCGGCCGTCCGTGTCAAGCACTCCCTGCTCCAAAAGCCGGGCGACCAAAGCCAGATAGCCCGGCCCGGCAATGCCCGGCGTCGCTTCCAACGCCGCTCCGGGGGAAGGCTTTCCTTCGAACAGGACCGGGGCCAAGCCGGTCGGCGTCAGGTCAAAGGACACGGCCACCCCGGGCCCGGCCAGGGCTCCCTGGGACAGGCCCACGCCCTCCAGGGCCGGCCCCAGGGGGGCGCTGACGGCCAGGAAGCGGTCCGGGGAAAGCCCGAGCACCATTTCGGCGTTGGTGCCCAGATCGGCCAGCAAAAAGGGAAAGGCCACCCCGCGGTGAAGCAGGGCCGTCACCCCGGCGCTGCTGTCCGCGCCCACGAACGGCCCCAGAAGCGGCGGCACGTAGGCCGCAGGCAACCCCCGCCCCAGGTCCGCCGCCTCCCCGGCCCGCCAGGCCAGGCCATAGGGGGCATGGGCCAGGCCGGCCAGGGGCTTGTCGCACAAAATGGAGACCATGGCCGGATTGCCGGCCACGCACAGCTCCCGTACCGGCTGCGCGGCCGTGGCCACGATGCCGGCGAGCACGTCCAGGACCAGGTCGCGCAGGTACTTCCCGCCGCCCTTCTCCAGGGCAAAGGCCAGCCTGGACACCACCTCGCCGCCGGCCCCGAGCTGGGGATTGACCCCCCGGCCCTCGGCCGCCGTCCGGCCGTCGCCAAGGCCAAGCAGCCGCCAGGCCAGACCCGTGGTGCCCAGGTCCACGGCCAGCCCCCACGGCCCGGGCACCGCCTCCCGGCCGGCATCGGCCGGCCGGACATAAGCCGGCGCGGGGCCGGGATCGGCCAGGGCCACCCGCTCGCCGCCCCGGGCCGGATGCAGGCAGGCCAGGCGATGGCCGGCCGCCAGTTCCCGGGGCGTCAGGCGGCGGCTTTCGGCCGGCAAGGACGGCGGGGCCGCTTCCAGGAAGCGCACCCGGCAGCGCCCGCAACGGCCAAGGCCGGCGCACAGGGGCGCGCCCACGAAAAATCCCGCCCGAAACAGGGCCCGCGCCAGCGTATCCCCGGCATCCACAGGGATGCGGCGCTCCCCGGCGGAGGTTGCGGCAACAAAGAAGTTTTCCATTGACAATAAATAAGGGCCTTCAGCCCCATGGGAAAATACCCTAGGCGAAGGCCCGTCAGGTTTCAATTTATTAAATTATGAAAACGACCTTGACAAAAAAATTGGATGCTTTTAAAGCCTGCCTTAACCTTCCGAGGCAAATCAGGCGAGCATAGCGAAATTTTCGCGTTCGTCAATATGCTGCGGGCAACCGCCGCAGACGGGGCATAGCCAGCCCCTCATGTCTGGTGCTTGGAAGGCTTGGGACACTCACGTGAAAGGCGGCCCCGGCTGCAACTCCAGCAAGGAGAAAGGATTTTGACCGACGCGCGCGCACACGCCAATGCCCTAGGCCCGCTGAAACCGTTCGTCATCCTGGCAGCCCTGGCCCTTCTGGTGGCTGGCTGCACCACAAAACCCAAAACCTATTCCTACCAGTTCGACGACTACCAGGGCTTCAACGCCCGCAACGACTTCCTCACCAGCAGCGATCCCGAGGCCCGGCTTCTGGCCGACGCCGAACAAAATCTCCTTTCCGGCAACCTCTTCGACCAGGGTTCCTCGCCCAAGCGGGCGGCCGCCAACGACAAGGTCTTGAGCGAAAACCTCTTCGAGCTGGCTGCGGTGCAGCGCAAGGGCGGCGTCTACGACCGCATGCTCAAGACCGCCTCCACGGTTCTCGGCACGCCGTACCGCTCCGGCGGCTGCAACCCCAACACCGGCTTCGACTGCTCCGGGTTCACCACCTGGGTCTTCAACAAGTACGGCATTCACCTGCCCCGTTCCTCCCGCGAGCAGTACCAGGTCGGCAAGATGGTGGCCAAGAACAACCTGCGCAAGGGCGATCTGGTCTTCTTCCGCTCCCGGCGCGGCATCAACCATGTGGGCATCTATCTGGAAAACGGCAAGTTCATCCACAGCGCCAGCAACGGCAAGACCGTGACCATCAGTCACCTCGACGAGGATTACTGGAGAACGCATTATGCCGGAGGCCGCCGGGTCTTCTAGCGCCGGTTCCGGCGCTTTTTGCCAAAAGGCTCGCCAAGCGGGTTTCCCTCAAACGGGAAGCCCGCTTTTTCATCGTGGGGCGCGCCGTAGTGTGCCGGTCATGGGCCTGGCGGCCCTGACCCTTCTTTTCATCCTTTTTTTGTCCGCCCCGGCAGCCCAGGCCGCCCCAGGCCGCACCTCGCCAAAGGCCCTGCCCTTTGGCGAGGCCGAGGCAGCCGGCGTGGCCGATCCCGACCTGCGCCAGGACCTGACGCGCCTCAGCCAGGCCTTCCGGACCGAAGTCACGGCCCGGACCCTGGCCCGGTTCGGGCGCAAGGCGGGCCGACGCCGCCTGGACCTGCTCGTCTCCCCGGGCCGCGACTACCTGGACCGCGTCCGCAACGACGCCCTGGCCCGGCTGCGCGATGCTGCCGCCGATCTGTCCAACAGCCAGTTTTTCGTCTATGTGGACCGCAATCCCGGCACGCAGCTGCTGTTTCTGGCCTTTTACGACGCAACGGCCCAGACCGTGCGCCTGCTGGGGGCGGATTTCGTGTCCTCGGGCAAGCTGCGGCCTGGCGAGGATTCGTTCATCACCCCGGCCGGAGTGTTCGAGAACCGGCCCGAAAACTGGGGCTACCGGGCCGAGGGCACGAAAAACAGCAAGGGATGGCGCGGCCTTGGCGCCAAGGGCAGCCGGGTGTGGGATTTCGGCTATCAGCAGGCCCCGCGCCTGTTCCCCCTGGGCGTCTATGACAGCCAGATGCGACTGCTCATGCACGCCACGGACCCGGACAACGGCGAACCGCGCCTGGGCGGCCCGGACTCCAAGGGCTGCGTGCGCATTTCGGCCGCGGCCAACGCCTTTCTGGACCGCCACTCCGTCCTGGACCGCCACTTCGAGGAACTGGCCGCCACGGAAACCGAGCGCCGCATGTGGCTGCTGCGGGCCGACCGGGTGCCGGTGTCCCATCCGGGCTCCTATCTGGTGGTGGGGGATTCGGCCCTGACAAACGCCTCGCGTTGACATGCAGCCATGCCAAGCCTGACCAACCTGCCGGACCGCCATGTGGTCATCGATCGCCGGGCCGGGCGTTACCTGTCCTTCCCGGACGTGACCCTGGCCGCTTCCGGAGCCCTGGTGGCCGTATACCGCGAAGCCGACGGCCATGTGTCCGAAAAGCAGGCCGCCCTCTTGTGCCGGCGAAGCCTGGACGCCGGCCGGACCTGGTCGCCCGTGGCCGTGCTCAATCCCGGCCGGTCCCATTGCCCGCGCCTGTGCCGCCTGCCGGACGCCTCCCTGGCCCTTATCGACGACATGAGCCACAGCCTCTACCGCAGCCTCGATAACGGCGAGCACTTCGACGGCCAGGCCTATACCGGGCCGCCCATTTCCCTCCCCGACCGCCTGCTGCCCCTGGCCCCGGACCGCTGGCTCACCGCCGGCCACTCCCACCGGGGCAGCTTTCCCCATCCCAAGACCCGCCAGCCCACCAGCGAGGAACTGGTCTATCTGTCCGAGGACCAGGGCCTCTCTTTCCGCGCCCTCTCCATCATGGCCTACGACCCGTGCCTGGTCTTGTGCGAGGCCTCCATGGCCCTGCTGCCGGACGGCCGCATCCTGGCCCTGCTCCGGGAAAATTCCTTCGTCTACGAGCCCATGTACGCCGTTATGAGCCGCGACGGCGGCAATACCTGGAGCATGCCCCGGCCCACGCCGCTGATCGGCCATCGGCCGACCCTGGGCCTTTCCGCCTCCGGCCAACTGGTGGTCACCTACCGCAACGTCGGCCCGGACCCGGGCACCGCGGCCTGGATGGGGAGCCTGGACGAACTGCTGTCGGATTTTGCCGTGCACGGCCGCGCCCCCAGCCCGGCCAATCCGCGCCTGACCAAGGAAGGGCTGATCATTGAAAATCCGGCCGGCCCCCATGCCGTGGCCCGCTTTGCCCTGCGGCCCCTGACCGATCCCGAGCGGGCCAGGGCCAAACTTGCGGCCACGGTGCGGGTGGATGCGGCCGGGGCCAAGGGCTGCGGCATCCGTTTCGGCGGCGTGTGGTGGCGGCTTTTTCCGGACCGCCTGGAAATGGACGGCCACGCCCCGGTGGCCTGGGAGCCCGGCCGGTTTCACGACATCCAGCTTTCCTACAATCGGGGCGCTTTGACCCTGACTGTGGACGGCGCGCGCCGAGCCAGGCTTCGGGCCGACAATCAGGCCGCGGACACCCGGCCGATCCTCTTCGGCACGACCTCTCCCCAGGAGGAAAACGCCGGCCGCCATGTCTGGCGGGCAGTGTCGCTTTCCATCCGGGAGCCGCGCTACGAGCGGCGCTACGACTGGACCTGGGACTTCCGGGACGGCTTGCCCGATGCCTGGGCCAGGGACCGGGTGCTGGAGCTGGACAACGACCGCTTCGCCGCCTTCGGCGACTTCGGCTATTCCGGCTGGATCGAGCTGCCGGACGGCCGCTTTTTTTGCGCCTACCACCACGGCGGCGGAAGCGAGCCCGACTACGCGGCCAACGTCTCCAGCCACATCCGGGGCGCGTGGTTCGAAGCCTCGGATTTCAAACGCTAAAGCCGGGGCCGAAACCTCAGGCCTCGAACACCTCCCCGGGCTCGGGCAAAAAGGCCCGCATGGGCGCATCCGCTAGCAACCGCCGGATGTCCGCGCTGCGTTCGCGCCGCACCTGCCGTTGCACGTGCACCAATGCCAGGGCCTCGGCCCAGGCCGCGCCGGCCAAATCCAGGGCCTCGGCCACCGAACCATGGCCCGCTACGCCCGCCTCCAGGCCGTAGGCCTCCTGGACCACCAAGGCGCAGCCTGTGGCCAGCTCCCGGCAGGCTGCGGTGGCGCCGCCGTCGCCGCTGTAATACAGCGCCCCGAATTCGGTCTCCACCCGCAAGGCCAGGCACGGCGCGCCATGGCTGGTCAGTTCGGCCCGGGCCGCGAATCCGGCCAGAGTAAAGGCCTCTCCGGGCCGCACGGCCACGGGCTCCACGGCAAAGGGAAACTTGGCGCGCATGAGGGGATAGGCCAAATCCACCACGGCCGCCACCTTGTCCGCCACGCCTTCGCCGCCGTAAACGGGCAGGGGCTCGGTGCGGCCGGCCTCCAGGAACCGGGCCAGCAGATAGGGCAGGCCGAAAAAATGGTCGCCATGGAAATGGGAAATCCAGACCGCATCCGGCCCGCGCTCCCGGTCCGCCTCGGACAGCGCCAGGCAGTCAAAAAATGCGGCTGCGGCCGTAAACCCGCAGTCGCACAGCACCGTGGCCCGCTTCCCTTGCACCATGCCGGCCAGAAACAGGCTGGTGTTGGGCACGGTCTCGTCAAAGGCCTCGCCCACGCCCACGAACGTCACCCGCATGGCTCACCCTCTCCCGTCCCCCGACCCTCTTTGGCCGAGACATTCGTAAAAATTCCGGTTAATAAGCCCTCGCAACCCGGCCGAACCACCCTTGCCCCAACGGGCCGGGGACCTATTCCCGGAAGGGGTGGGTCCGGGAGGGGCCGCGCCCCTCCCGGCCGCCGGAGGCGTATCCCCCACAAAGGAGCCACCATGCAGCGGCGCGTCAGCCAGATCGAGAGCATCCGGGTCCTGGCCATGTCCGGCATCTTCCTTTACCACCTGTGGACCGTGTTGCCGGACGGCGGCGCGCAAAACCCCTTGGGGCCGATCCTGGGCGACATCCTCAGCCAGGGCTATCTGGGCGTGGTGGTCTTCAACGCCATTACCGGCTTTGTCCTCACCTTGCCCCATGCCGATCCGGGCGGCAAGCCGCCCCTGGCCTATTTCGACTTTTTCCGGCGTCGCTTCGGCCGCATCGTGCCCCAGTACTACCTGTCCCTGGCCCTGTGGAGCGCGGTCGCCCTGCTGGCCGGGGCCATGCCCCTGGCCGCCCTGGGCGCTTGCGTGGCCGAAAAGGTCGTCTTCGTCCAGACGTTCGACCCGGCCCGGTTTTTCTGCCTGGAGCCGGCTTTGTGGTGGATGGGGCTTTTGGCCCAGTTCTATCTGTGCTTCCCGCTGCTGCTGCGACTTTTCCGAAGCTGCGGTACGGGCAAGGGGCTCGCCTGGTGCCTGGGCTGCGGCTGGGGCCTGTGGCTGGTGCTGTCGCTTGTGGCCAAGGTCAGCCCCACGGCCGCCTTGCTCGACTACATGCTCTATTTCAACCTGCCCTACCGCCTGCCCGAGTTCGCCCTGGGCATGGCCTTTGCCCTGGCCTGGAAGCGCCGGGCCGCCGCGCCCCGGCCGGGCGACCTGGCCACCGGTGTGCCGGCTTCCTGGCTGCTCGGCTTTCTGGGACTCACCTATTTCGGCCTGCCCCTGGCCATCCTGTTCAAAACCGCCCTGCCCATGCTCGCGGGCCACATCCTGCTCACCATGACCTGCATGGGCGTGGCCGGAACGCTTTTCAGCTGGCCGCTCATGGAACGCCTGGGGGCCAGGCCCGCCGTGGCCGCGGCTGCCGCCGCCTCCTACAGCTTCTACCTGCTCCACCAGCCCATCCTGGGCTATGGCGCGGACCTGCTGCGCGGCCGCCTGCACCCCTTCGCGGCCATGGTCCTGCTGTGCCTGGTCAGCCTGCCCCTGGCCTACGCCCTGGCCCGCTACCAGGACAAACTCGTAGCCGCCTGGCAATCGCGCGGTAAGGGGAAGGAAAAGTAAAGAAGAATCGGGGCTCCGCCCCGAACCCCGCTGGGGCGCTGCCCCAGACCCTGCCGGGACTCCGTCCCGGACCCTGCCAGG
>CAZBER010000058.1:21829-27949 GCA_964490985.1 uncultured Desulfovibrionaceae bacterium
CACTCCCCCCGGACCCCCCGACCGGCTTGGCTGTGCGGGAGAGCTGGGGTGGGATGTGAGGCCGGAATTGGCGAGCACGCCCGCCAATTCCGGTCCCACGACAGCCCGATAAGACTGAAGACTATTCGATGACCTTGTCGGCCTTTTTGAGGACATCCTCGGGAATGGCCACACCCATGGCTGCGGCCGCCTTCTTGTTGACCATGAGCTCCAGCTTCTTGAGCCGCTCCACCGGCATGTCCGCCGGTTTGGCCCCGTCCGCCAGAATGCGCTTGGCCATGAGCCCGGTCTGCTTGCCCATCTCGAAATAGTTGATGGCCAGGGCGGCCACGGCGCCGCGCGGCACCGAGTCGGTGTCCGACGAAAAAAGCGGCAGCTTGTTTTCCGTGCACACCTTGACGGCCGACTCCAGGGCCGAAACCACGGTGTTGTCCAGGGGAATGTACACGGCCTGGCACTTGCCCACCAGGCTCTTGGCCGCCTGGTACACGCCGCTGGAATTGGACACCGTGGCTTCCACCACGCCGATCCCGTCCTTGGCGCACACTTCCTTGAGCAGGGCCACCTGGCTCACGGAATTGGCCTCACCGGCGTTGTAGATGACGCCGATGGACTTGAGCCCGGGCACGAACTGCCGCGCAAGCTCCATCTGCCGGTCCACCGGGCTCATGTCCGTCATGCCCGTGACATTGCCCCCGGGCTTGTCCATGGAGGCCACCAGCCCGGCCGAAACCGGATCGGACACGGCCGAAAACAGGATGGGAACGGTCTTGATCTTCTGGGCGCAGGCCTGGGCCGAGGGCGTGGCAATGGCCAGGATCAGATCCGGCGATTCACCCAGGATTTGGCTGGCGATCTGCACATTGATGGCCGGGTTGCCCTGGGCGATGTGGGTTTCGACCTTGGCCTCCAGGCCGTTTTCGGCCAGCGAGGCCACAAAGCCGTTGCGCACGGCGTCCAGAGCCGGATGTTCCACGATCTGGCTGATGGAAACGGCATAGGTCTTGGCCAGGGCCGGAGCGGCGGCAAGGATGCACAAGGCCAGGGCGGCCGCGAGTCGCAGGGCGCGCTGCATGGGACGATCCTCCTTGGAAAGGTGCCGGCCTGCCCGGCCGTGAAGCCATTTCCTAAGACAAGGAGGAAGGAGAGGCAATCAGGATTCAGGCCCAAGCTCGGTCAGGGTGACGAGCTTGATACGCGGGTCGCGCTCCCTGGCCCAAATCTTGAGCGCCTCCATGGTCTCCCCATAGGGATGGCCGATGGCAATGGCCCGGCCGCGCTTTACGGCCAGGCGTTCGGCGGTCTTGAGCTGGCCGAGGATGGTGCGCGGGTTGCGGACGTTGTCCAGGAACACGGCCCGGCGATAGAGCGGCACGCCGGCTTGCCGGGCCGCCTCGGGCGCGGCGCTTACGCTCGAAGTGACCGAGTCCAGGAAAAAGAGGTGCCTGGCCCGAAGCACGGTCATGACCGCGGCCATGCCCGGCGCGTTCTCGGTGAAGGCCGATCCCATGTGGTTGTTGATGCCCACGGCATGGGGCAGTTGGGACAGGTTTTCGGCCACTTGGGCCTTGATCCGTTCGGCGTCCATGTCCGTGAAGACCGCCCCGGGCCCGGGGTTGACCCGGGGATAGGAGCCGGGCTGCATGGGCTGGTGCAGGATGACCTCGGCCCCGTGCTCGGCGGCCATGGCGTCCGTGGCCCGGGTATGGGGACGGTTGGGCAGGATGGCCAGGGTTACGGGAAACGGCAGATCCACGAGATTTTTGGCAAAGACCGCATGGTCGCCCAGGTCGTCGATGACCACGACCATGCGGGGGCCTTTTCCCATGTCCCAGGCGGCCGGGGCGGCTTCGCCTCCGGCGGGCTCGGCAACGGCCGGCGGCATGGGCGGCTCCGCCTTGCCGCGCACCTCGGGCGCAGCGGACAGCCCGCTTTGCACCCCTGGCTTGGTGGAAAGGTGTTCCTCGAAGGGCAAGTCGTTGCGGCCGTTGCCGCTGCCGGAGTCCGGGCTTCTGGAATAGTCGTGGAGCGCCTTGGCCGGAGCGCCGGCGGCGGACGCCTGGCGATCCCCGGGCCGGCTCAACAGCCGGCCGTCCGGCAGCCGGCTTTGCGGCCCCACCAGCAGCAGGGCCAGGAACACCAGGGTCACGGCCAGGGCCAGCGAGGCGGCAACCAGGAAAAAAGGCCTGCCGGGAAGAACGACCATGCGTTTCTTCCCGGCCTTGGCGCGAGCCGGAGTCTTCCCCGGCTTGTGGGCGGGTTTCATGGAAGCGGTGCGACGCTGCCGTTTTTTACGGGGCGTAGGTCTTGATCGGGAAATACTTCACCAATTCCAGGGCAAGCTTGAGCTGGTTGTCCCGTTCAAGCTGCTCCAGAAGCTTCTGCTTGGGGTCGTCGGAATCGGAAGTCTTTTTCTTCTTGTTCTCCAGGTGCCGGGACAGGTCGCGTTCCCGGAACTGGTGGTTGGCGCTCAGCTTGTCGCGGTCGGAATCGCCGTCCTGCATGGGCACCATGAAGTCGGGTTCGATGCCTTCGGCCTGGATGGAGCGGCCGTTGGGCGTGTAGTACAGGGCCGTGGTCAGCTTGATGCCCGAACCGTCGGACAGGGGAATCACGGTCTGGACCGAGCCCTTGCCAAAGGTCTTCTCGCCGACCAGAAGGGCCCGCTTGTGGTCCTTGAGCGCCCCGGCCACGATCTCCGAGGCCGAGGCCGAACCGGCGTTGATGAGCACCACCAGCGGCGAGGTCGTGTCCTCGCCGTTGCCCCGGGCCTCGAAGTCCTTCTGCTGGCCCGGATTTTTGCCCTTGATGGACACGATCTTGCCCGAGGGCAGAAACACGTCCGAAACGTTGACCGCCTGCTCCAGCAGACCGCCGGGGTTGTTGCGCAGGTCGAGGATCACGCCTTTGAGCTGCTTGCCGCCCTTCTGGTAATCGGTCAGGGCCTGCTTGAGCTCCGGAGTGGTGTTCTCGTTGAAGCGGCTCAGGCGGATGTACAGATAGCCGGGCTCGACTTCGTTGCTCTTGACGCTGATGATGGGGATGGTGTCCCGCACCACCTTGACTTTAAACGGCTTTTGCTGATCCTTGTGCAACAGGGTCAGGGCCACGGCCTTGCCCTTGGGTCCCCGGATCTTCTGCACCGCGTCGACAAGGGTCATGTCCTGGGTGGATTCGCCCTCGATTTCCAAAATGACGTCCCCGGCCTTGATGCCGGCCTTGTCCGCCGGGGTGTCGTCAATGGGCGAAATGACCGTCAACCGGCCGTTTTCCATGCTGATCTCGATGCCGATGCCCCCGAATTCGCCCGAGGTGCTGACCTGCATCTCCTTGAATTCTTCCTTGGACAGGAAGCTGGAATGCGGATCGAGCTGCTGGAGCATGCCCACAATGGCCCCGTCGATGAGGTCGTTTCGGGTGACGGGCTTGACGTATTGGTTCTCCACCAGGTCCATGACCTGGCTGAAGCGCTTAAGCGGTGCGAAGCGGTCCTCGTCCGGTTTGGCGGCGGCCTGGGCGGCGCAAGCCAAGGCAAGGCACACGAGCAGGGAACAAGATACTTTGGTCAAAAGACGCATACCATCCTCCAAAAAACATGACAGGCCGCTGCTTTGCAGGAGCGCCGCGGCCAGACCCGCGCGTGTTGCCCAAAAGCCCCTCATGCCTTGCGGCAAGCCACTCCGCCGGATTAAGGGCTTTTTCCCGAAAACGCAATTCGAAATAGATGCCAGGCCCCTTGGCCGGCGGACAACGTCCCGCCTGCCCCAGAACGCGGCCTTTGGCAACCGTATCTCCCACTGCGACAGGAATTTCCGCCAGACAGGCGTAGACCGTATGGCCATGGCTCTCATGGGATACGATAACCACTCGGCCTAGGCCGCGCAACACCCCGGCAAAAACGACCCGCCCGTCGGCCGCCACCCGCGCCCGGCGTGGCCGGCCAGGCCCGCCGCTCCCAGGCAAAGCGCCAGGCCCAGGGCGCCCACTCGCCTCATGGCAAAAACCGCTCCAGCGGACACTGCGCGCACCGGGGCCCGCGGGGCCGGCACCAGGCAGCGCCCACCCGCGCCAGCAGGGCGTGGTATTCCTTGTACAACCGCGCATCCTCGGGCAGGGCGTCCATGAAAAATTCCCGCAGCTCGTCATAGCCCACGTCTTCCGGAACCAGACCGTGCCGCCGGCA
This sequence comes from uncultured Desulfovibrionaceae bacterium, assembly GCA_964490985.1. Lineage (GTDB taxonomy): Bacteria > Desulfobacterota > Desulfovibrionia > Desulfovibrionales > Desulfovibrionaceae > Solidesulfovibrio. The sequence goes on from CAZBER010000058.1 coordinate 26,013, forward strand.
GATGCGGGCCGTGACGGCATCCACCACAAAGCTCGGATAGTCCAGGGCGTACAAAAGAATGCTGTCGGCCGTCTCCGGCCCCACACCCCGAACCGCCAAAAGCTGCTCCCGCACACCGGCCATGTCCCCTGCGGCCAGAAGCGCGATGTCGCCGCCGCACGCCTCAACCAAATAGGCCAGAAAATGGCGCAGCCGGCCGGCCTTGATCCGAAACGAACCGGCCGGCCGGATCAGTTCCGCCAGCTCGCCCGGAGAAAGTCCGAGAAGCGCCGTAGCCTCGAATGCGCCGGCCTCCTTGAGGTTGGCCATGGCCCGCTGCGCATTGCCCCAGTTGGTGTTTTGGGCCAGAATCGCGCCCACCGCCGCCTCGAAGGCCGTCTCGGCCGGGAACCACCGGCTTGGCCCCAGCACGTCCAGCATGGCGTGAAACATATTGAGCAACAGATTTTGCCGTTTCATGGACGCAAATCCCCTTTTGTGCCGTTTCCGGGCATCGGCCGGACGGCTTTGCAAACCCCGCGCCGTCGTGTAAGCCGAAACCGACGCCCAATCCCCAAAGCGGCGTCAAGGAGCATGCCATGTCCGCCGCCTTTGTCTATATCACGACCGAGTCCGTGGAACAGGCCGAGCACATCGGCCGCGCCCTGGTGGAGGCCCGCCTGGCTGCCTGCGTCAACATCCTGCCGGGCATGCGCTCCATTTATCATTGGCAGGGCCAGATCGAAACGGCCCAGGAAACCGTGCTGATCGCCAAGACCCGCATGACCAGGGCCGACGAGCTCGTGGCCCGGGTCAAGGAGCTGCATTCCTACGACGTGCCCTGCGCCGTGGTCCTGCCCATTCTCAAAGGCAACCCGGACTTCCTGCGCTGGATCGACGCCGAGACCGAACCCCAAGCCGCCGCCCCCGCGTAAAAGGAGACCCTGTTCATGCGCATTCTCGTCTCGGGCTCCCTGGCCTACGACCGGATCATGACCTTTCCCGGCAGCTTTGCCGACCATATCCTGCCCGACAAGATCCACATCTTAAACGTCTGCTTCCTGGTCAACGGCCTGGAAGAAAAATTCGGCGGCACCGCCGGCAACATCGCCTATTGCCTCAAGCTTCTCGGCGAAACCCCCACCATCCTGTCCACGGCCGGCAAGGACTTCGCCGCCTACGAAGCCTGGCTGCGCCACTGCGGCCTGAGCCTCGAAGGCATCCGCCGCATCAACAGCGAATTCACCGCCGGGGCCTACATCACCACCGACCGCTCCGACAACCAGATCACGGGCTTCAACCCCGGAGCCATGAAACACACCGCCGACTACCCTGTGGACGACTGCGACCCGGCCGACACCCTGGCCATCGTCGCCCCGGGCAACCTCGAAGACATGCAGGAATACCCCCGCCGCTACAAAGCCAAAGGCATCCCCTGCATCATCGACCCGGGCCAGAACATCACCGCCTTCTCCGGCGAACAGCTTGCCGAAATGCTCACCGGAGCCACCTACCTCATCTCCAACGACTACGAGCTCCAGCTCATCCAGAACGCCACCAAGCTCACCCTGGCCCAGATCCTGGACCGCGCCGGCACGGTCATCACCACGCTCGGCGAAAACGGCTCCTTCGTCCGCCAAGGCAACACCGAGACCCAGGTCCCGCCGGCTCCGGTCACGGATGTCAAAGACCCCACCGGAGCCGGCGACGCCTTCCGGGCCGGATTCCTCAAAGGCCTGACCATGGGCAAAACAGCCGCCGAAGCGGCCAAACTCGGCTCCGTGTCCGCCGCCTACGCCGTGGAACACCACGGCACCCAGGAACACCGGTTCACCTGGCAGGAATTCCGCACCCGCTACGCCGCCACTTTCGGCGACCTGGAATAGCTGAAGCGCGGCGGGGAATGCCTCCGGCGGCCGGGGCGCTGCCCCGGACCCCGCTGGGGCGCTGCCCCAGGC
>CAZBER010000059.1:0-27203 GCA_964490985.1 uncultured Desulfovibrionaceae bacterium
CGCCACCCACCATCCCGCCCGGCCAAGCCGGTGGGGGTGCAGGGGGGTCACCCCCCTGCCGGGTCCAGGGCAGAGCCCTGGCCGCCGGAGGCATCTCCCGCACCACTACACACCCCGCCTCCAGCCTAGCCTAGTAATCCCACTTCCAGTTGACGCCCACGCCTTGCTTGTTGTCCGCGCCCACGCGGCTGTCCACGGTGATGTTGGGCGTGACCTGCACTTCCACGGACACCGCGCCGCTTTGCGCGCCCACGCCTTGTTCCACGTTGACGGTCACGCCCTTGACGATTTCCTTGCTGGCCCGGATGACCGTGGAGCTGAGTCCTCCCTTGCCCGAGACCAGGGTGAGCTGGTCCAGGCCCAGGATGCGCCGGGTGCGGGCCAGGATGCTGGTGGGCGAGCCGCCGGCGTAGAGGCTGGCCGCGGCTTGGGCCAGTTGGGCCGCTTGCAGGGGTGTGAGGTTGCTGGCGCTTTTGCCGAACAGGATGCGCGAGAGCACTTCGTCGTGGGGCAGGGGCGGCTGGGACGTGAGTTCGATGCTGGGGTTGTCCGCGTCGCCGGTCAGGGAGACGCCGGCCGTGACGTCGTCGGACGTGGTGGTGGCCAGGATGTCGATGCGCGGGTTGGGCGGGCTTTCGCCGCTGAAAAGCACTTCGCCCTTGGTGATGTCCAGGGTGCTGCCGAACAGTTCCACCATGCCTTTTTCCACGTAGTATTTGCCCACGATCTTGGGGGCGGCGGCCGTGCCGGTGATGGTGATTTTTCCGGCCCAGCGCGACTCCACGCCCATGCCCCGGACATAGACCGCCTGGCCCAGGGTCACGCTCAGGTCCAGGTCGATGCGCCGGGCCGCGGCCGGCGGGGGCGTCTTTTTGGGGGCCGGCGGGGCATGGGGGTTGTTGATCTGGTTGACCGGGATGACCACCACGTTCGGCGGCAGGGATTTGGGCAGGTTGACTTCGGCCGGCCCGATTTCCAGAGCGCCCTTGGCCTGCATGTGGGACAGGGTGCCGGTGACGGTTATGGTGCCGTCGGCCACGCCCGAGGCCAGGTCCAGGCCGGCGGCCTTGAGGTGCTTGAGGGCGATGGTCAGGTCCACCGGCGCGTCCGCGGCCCCGGACATGCCCACCTTGCCGGTGATGGAGAAGCTGCCGCCCTTGAGGTCCTGGCCCGTGGCCTTGGTAATGGTCAGGACGCCGCCAGCGGCATCGGCGCGCACCGCGATGTTTTGCAGCACCATGCCGGAATCCGCGTTCTCGAAGCGGCTTGCGGCCAGGGCCAGGCCTCCGGAGACGGCCGGCGCGGCCAGGGTGCCGGACAGGGCCAGGTCGGCGGTCAGCCGGCCGGTCATGCGGGTATTGAACTGGGCCAGCAGCGCGGCCACGTCCGAGAGGTCGGTGTCGGCCTTGACCTGGCCGTTGAGCGCCCCCGAAGGCGGAAGGGCAAAGGCGAAGGGAGCCAGGGAAAAGCGGGCCGGCAGGGTGGCCGTGGCGGTCACGGATTCCTTTTTGCCGGTCCCGGCCAGGCTGGCCTTGGCCGAAAGCGTGCCGCCTTCCAGGGTGGCCGTGGCCCTGGCGGTCATGGACGGCAGGCCTTGGCCTTTTTCCGAGACCATGTTGAGGCCGTCCACACGCACTTCGGCCGTGGCCCGGGGATTGGCCGCAGCGCCGGACACGGTGGCCGTTACCGCAGCCGTGCCCTCCACGCCGGTGACGCCGACCAGGGACAACAGCGGCAGGGGAAAGTGGTCCACGGCCACTTTGGCATCGACCGCCTTGGGGCCGAGGCTGGCCGAGGCCGTGATGCGGGCCGTGTCAAAGGTCAGGCCCAGGCTGTCCAGTCGCGTGGTCCCGGCGGCAAAAGCCGCGGAAGCGGGGGCAGTCAGGGCGAACTTGCGCTTGTCCAGGGTGCCGGACAGGGCGCTGACCGTGACGGTATAGCCCTTGTTCGCCTGGGCCAGGCTGGCCTTGGCGGCCAGGACCAGGGCCTTGTCGCCGGGAATGGTGCCCTGGGCGTCCACGGTGGCGGACAGGGTGCGGCCGTCGCCTGTGGCCGCGAGATTGAGGCTGGCCAGGTCGGCCCCGCCCGCAGCCAGGCCCTTGGCCGTCACCGTGGCCTTGCCCCGGGGCAGGCCGGAAATGTCGTCCAGGCTGGCCGAAACGGACAGGCTGGTCGCGGCGATGTCAACGGCGCGCAGGTTGTCGGCGCTTACGTTGGCCGTAACGCCCTGGCCTGTCCGGTTGGGCGCGGCCGTGGCGTTCAGCTTGAGGCTGCCGGCCAGGGGCAGGCCGACGAACCGGCCCAGGCCGGCCAGGTTGGTCGAGGAGCCGGACAGCTTTCCGGAAACCTTGCCGCTGTCCGTATCCACCACGGCTTCGCCGGTAAAGGCGGCATCCGGGGCGGCCAGGCGCAGGCCCGTGATCGAAAGTTTCGAGCCGGCCATGGCAAAGGCTGTTTCCAGGCGGGCTGATTCGCCCTCGCGCTTGGCGGCCAGGCTGAGGTTGCCGGCCGGCTTTTGGGCCAGGTCCTTGGCGGTCAGGTCCAGGTTGGCTTCGGCCAGGGTGGTGTCGCCAAAGGCCAGTTTGCGGGCCGCCAGCTTGGCGGTCAGGACCGGGGCGGCGGCCGGGCCGGAGATGTCGGCCGCAAGGGTGAGCCCGCCGCCGAGCTTTTGGGACAGGGCCGGCCCGAGCACGGCCAGGTCCGGAATTTCGGCCTTGGCCGAGCCGGTCATAGTCCCGGGCGTGGCATTGAAATCACCCGAGGCGGTCAGGGTTACGCTGCGGCCGCGCAGGGAAAAATCGGGCAGTTTGACGCCCCCGCCGGAAAAAGCGGCCTTGGCCGAAAAGGTCGGTTCGGGACCGAGCAGGGCGGCCAGGGACGCGCCGGCGGCATCAGCCGGATTGCGGCTGGAAAATCCGGCCAGCTTGGCCGTGACGGCCGCCTTGCCGGCTCCGGTGGCATCGGTGTCCACGTCGGCCGCCACCTCGACCGCGCCGGTCAGGGCCAGGCCGGCCAGGGCGGCCGCGCCGGCGATGTCCGCCACGCGAAGCGAGGCCTTGCCTGAAGTCTTGCCGTCCGGGGCCATCTCGCCCGTCAGGGTGGCTGCGCCGCCCGGACCGGAAAGGGAGGCCTGCCGGGCCGTGATCCCGCCCTTGGCGTCCATGGCCGCGTCAACGAGCAAGGACAGGCTTTGCCCGAGCAGCGTGGCGCCCTCGGGGCCGGACAGGTTGGCCAGGGTGCCTGTGGCGGCAACGGACGCGCCCGGGAAGACGCCGCCCAGGTCCCCGGCCAGGGCGGCCTTGGCCGTGATGTCGGCCGCGCCCAGGGAGACCGTGGCGGCGCGGACATCCCGGGCCGCCACGGTCAGGGCGATGTCCGGGCGCATGAGCCGGCCCGAGGCATTGACCACGGCTTGCAGATTTCCGGCCAGATCAGGACTCAGGCGGGAGACGTCGGCCACGCTGACCGTGGCCGAGGCGGCCAGCGTGTCCTGGTCCTGATCCATGGCCGCCGTGGCCGTCAGTTCGCCGGCGGCGGTCCGGATGGCGGCCCGGTCCAGGAACAGGGTATTGGAGACAATGCCCGAGCGGCCGGCCACGTCCAGGGTCGGGCGCGGCCCCAGGGCCGAGGCCACGGCCTCGGGCAGAAGCCCGGCCGGCGGGGTCAGGGCGGCGCTGACGCTCCAGGAGGCCAGGGCCGCCTTGGCCAGGGGCACGGCCAGGCCCAGGTCGGCGGCCAGGAGCGGGTTTCCGGTCAGGGTGGCGTCGCAATGGCCCTTCCAGGCATCGAGCGGCCCGTCGCCGGTCAGGTCCAGGGTGAGGGGGCCGGCGTCCGGACCGGCCAGGGCCGTGGACAGCAGCCCGCCCGGCGCGTCGTACAGGGAAGCCTTGGCCGCCAGACGCCACTGGGCATAGTTGAGCGCCCCGGAGACGGAGAGGTCGAGGGCCTTGGCGTCCAGGCGGTGGACCGCAAGCGTCAGGCCCACCGCGCCCTGGCCGGATTCGGCCAGCCGGCCGAAGAGATTGATGACCGCGGCCTGGCCGGCCACGGGCTCGTCCAGGATGATGCGGGTAACGGCCAGCTTGTCCACCAGGATGGGCGGCAGGCTCGGGAAACGGGGCGGCCATTCCATGGCCACGGGTTCCTGGGGCGGTGGGGGGAGCGTGGGGGCGCGGCGCAGCCGCAGAATGTCGGCCGAAACCTCGCGCACCACCACCCGGCCGCGCAAGAGCTCCAGGGGCGACCAGGCCAGGCGCAGGTCCTTGGCCGCCAGCCACACGCCCTCGCTGTCGGACAAACCCAGGCGGCCCACGGTGAAATCAAAGGGCAGGACCCCGGAGATGGCCTCGATGCGCACGCCCAGGCCCGAGCCGGCCGAAGCGGCCCGGCTGGCCAGCGAGGCGGCCAGGCGCAGGCCCGGCCCGGTCTGGAGGGCGGCAAAAAGGACCAGGACCAGGGCCAGCCCGGCCAAAAGGCCCCACAGCATCCAGCGCAACGCCCGGCGTCCGAGGCTGCGCCGGGGACGGGGCGGGGTCTGGGGCTCCCTCGTGTCGTGTTCTTGAGGTTCGTGCATACAATTATGATGGCAACAGACCAAAATAATTTATTTTTTCTTAAAAAAGACTCTCGTATTTTTCAAGGGACGCCACGCTAGAAGGATTGTCCGATGCTGAAGTAGAATTGGGCAATGTCGTCAATGTCCTTACGCCGGGTGACAGGGGTGGCCAGGTCCAGGCGGATCGGTCCGATGGGGGTGTAGACCCGGATGCCGAGGCCCGCCCCGAGGAGCAAGGGCTGGCGGTAGGGCGGCAGGTCTTCGGCAAAGGCCGTGCCGCCGTCCACGAACGGCACCACGCCGATCAGCTCCGTGATCCGCAGGCGCAGCTCGGCGGAAAAGGTGAGCACGGAATCGCCGCCCAGGGGCGTCTTGCCGCGAAGCGGCCCCACCGTCTGATAGGGATAGCCCCGGATGGACCCGCCGCCTCCGGCGTAGTAGCGCAGGTCCGGGGGGAGCTCGTCGCGTTTTGCTCCGAGCGTGGTTCCGGCCGTCACCCGGGTGGCCAGGACGGTGCCCGGGGTGTCGGCCAGTTTGAAATAGGTGGCCAGGCTCAGTTCCGGGCGCAGGAAATTGGGGCTGTTGCCCAGGATTCCCAAATAGGGGGGCACGGCCAGGCTGCCCAGGAAGCCCTTTTGCGGGTCCAGGGGATTGTCCCGGTTGTCGAACGCGGCTTCCACGGGCACGAACACGAAGCCGTAGCTGGCGCCGGCTTCCCAGGGCCGGGACTTGTCCTCCTCGATGCGCGAGGTCCGGTAGCCCAGGCCCCCGGACACGGAAAAGGCGTCCGTGACCTGGCGGCGTATGGAGGCCGTGGCCGTGGCGCTTTGGCCCTTGTAGGCCTTTTTGTCCTCGTCGGTCACCTTGGCGTTGGCCTTGAAGAGGTCTTTGGGGGTGATAAGGTCCGGCTTTTCGAAATCGACCTGGGCCAGCCGTTCGATGGCCGAGCCGCTGACGGTGATGGACAGCTTTTCCCCGCCGCCGAACAGGTTGCGGTGTTCCCAGCCGAGGTTGGCCCCGGGGCCCTCGTCGGTCTTGTAGTCAAGGCCGCCCTTGATGGTGCGGTGCTTGCGTTCGGTGACCGTCACCACCACCGGCACCTGGCCGTTTTCGGCCACGGTTTCGCCCGGCTCCACCTGGACCAGGGTGAACAGGTTCAGGTCGGCCAGTTTCCGGCGGTAGCGGATGAGCAGCTCGGCGTCATAGGGCTGGCCCTGGTTCCAGGGCACGAGGTCGGTCAGGTAGCGTTCCTTGACGCTGGTCAGGCCCTTGAATTCCAGGGGGCCGAAATCGGCCTTGGGGCCGGGGTCCACGATCCAGTTGACCGTGACGCAGTGGTCGGCGAAATCCGCCGTCACCCGGCGGGATTCCACCTTGGCGAACGGCCGGGCCTGGTGGCGCAGCAGGGTCACCAGCTTGGCCTCGGCGTCCACGATGGCCTTGGCCCGGAAGGGCTCGGGTACGGCCAGCCCCAGGCCGGCCGGATCGGGAAAGGCGACGGACCGGTCCTCCTTGCCCTCGGGCAGGCGGAAAAAGACCTGGCGCAGCTCGAATTGGGGGCCGGGGTCGATGCGGTAGGTCAAAACGGCCGGCGAAACCGACTGGTCGATGTCGCTGGTGATGGATGCGGCGAAATGGCCGTTGGAGTCGAAAACCTTTTTAAAGGCCGCCTTGTCCTCCTGGGCCCGGCGCTCCAGCAGCAGGGCCGACTCGGGCGGGGTTTCGCGCAGGGTTTCGGCCTTGGAAATCTGCTGGAGCAGTTCCAGGGTATTGGCATCCACATCGCCGGAATAGTGCACGATGTAGGCCAGGCCTGTCGGAGGCGGAGCCGCCCGGGCCACGACGGTGCAACACAGCATCGCGGCCAGGACGGCCATGAGGAGAAGCTTGGGCACGGGATGCATAAAGGCGCGCCAGGCTGTGTCAGTTGTGAGTTGTTGTGGCCATGTTGCCTTGGTAGCACGCTTTTCGGCCGTCAAGCAACCGACTGCTGGCCCCCTCGGGACCCAAAGAGCCGTTTTTCCAGTTCCACCACGCAAAATCCGGCCACGGCCGCGCCCAGGACGCGCAACCAGGCCATGGGGGCCATGGGGGCGCTGCCGAAAAGTTTCTGCATGAACGGCGCATAGGTGAAAAGGAGTTGCAGGCCGATGGCCGCGGCCAGGCCCAGGGGCACGAAACGGTTGCCGGACAGGGGCAGGGAAAAGGCCGACCGGGTCAGGGAGCGGCAGTTGATCAGGTACAGGGCCTCGACCATGACAAAGACGTTGACGGCCACGGTGCGCGCCTGGTCCTGGCCCGCGCCCCGGGCCAGCTCCCATTGGTAGAGCCCGAAGGCGCACACCAGAAGGACCGCGCCCACGAGCAGCACGCGCCGGGTCAGGCCCCAATCCAGGATGGGCCGGCCGGGGTCCCGGGGCGGGCGGTCCATGACGCCCGGCTCCCGGGGCTCGAAGGCCAGCATGAGGCCCAGGCTGCCGGCCGTGGTCATGTTGATCCACAGGATCTGGACCGGCGAGATGGGAAGCGTCAGGTCCAGGAGCACGGCGGCCAGGATCACCAGGCCCTCGCCCAGGTTGGTGGGCAGGGTCCAGACGATGTACTTGGTCAGGTTGTCGAAAACGCCCCGGCCTTCCTCCACGGCCGCCTCGATGGTGGCGAAATTGTCGTCGGTCAGCACCATGTCGGCGGCCTCCTTGGCCGCCTCGGTCCCCCCTGCGCCCATGGCCACGCCGATGTCGGCCTGCCGAAGCGCCGGGGCGTCGTTGACGCCGTCCCCGGTCATGGCCACCACATGGCCCCGGGACTGGAGCGCCCGCACCAGGCGCAGCTTCTGCTCCGGGGATACCCGGGCAAAGACCGGGGCAACCTCGGCCCGCTCGGCCAGGGCCTCGTCGGAAAGGGCCTCGATGTCCCGGCCGGACAACGCCGCCAGGGACGAATGTTCCGAATCCTGGTCCAGGCCCAGGGCTTTCCCCACGGCCAGGGCCGTGGCCGGGTGGTCGCCGGTGATCATCTTGACCATGATCCCGGCCCGTCGGCAGGCGGCCACGGCGGCCGCAGCCTCGATCCGGGGCGGATCGATCATGCCGGCCAGGCCCAGAAACAAGAGCCCCGAATCGCAGTCCTCCGGGGCGATGTCCCGGGCCGTCTCCGGCAGGCTGCCCCGGGCCAGGGCCAGCACCCGAAGCCCCTGCCGGCCCATGGCTTCGGCCTGGCGGCGCACGGTTTCGACGGACAGGGGCTTTTGCCGGGCGACCGGGCAAAAGGCCGCGCCGCAGCGGGCCAGGACCGCCTCCATGGAGCCCTTGACGTAGACCGGGCGGGGCGCGCCTGGCCCGGCGTCGTGCAGGGTGGCCATGTACATGCGCTCGGACTCGAACGGCACCTCGGCCAGGCGCGGCAGCCGGGCGATCTCGTCCGCATGGGACAGGCCGGCCTTGGCCGCGGCCACGAGCAGGGCCGCCTCGGTGGGGTCGCCCTCGGCCCGGACCTGGCCGTCGGCCGCCAGCAGCCTGGCATCGTTGCACAGGATGGCCGCCCGCAGGCATTCGACGACAACGTCCCTGTCGCCCGGGCCGGAGACAGGAAGGAACTCCCCGGACAGATCGTGGCCCACGCCCGTGATCCGCCAGATGTGTTCCCCGGCGGCCATTTCCGTGACGGTCATGCGGTTTTCGGTCAGGGTGCCGGTCTTGTCCGTGCAGATCACCGTGGTGGAACCCAGGGTCTCCACGGCCGGCAGTCGGCGAATCACGGCCCGGCGGGCCGCCATGCGGGAGACGCCCATGGCCAGGATGACGGTGACCGCGGCGGGCAGGCCCTCGGGAATGGCCCCCACGGCCAGGGCCACGGCGACCAGAAACATGTCGTTTGGCGGATGGCCGCGCCACACGCCCACGCCAAAGGCCAATCCGGCCAGGATCAGGATGCCGGCCAGCATGAGGCGGCCGAACCGGGCGATGCTTCGGGTTAAAGGCGTGGCCAGGGCATCGGCCTCGGCCGTGAGGGCCGAGATGCGCCCGATCTCGGTGGCGTCGCCAATGGCCGCCACCACGCCTCGGGCCTGGCCGAAGGTGACCACCGTGGCGGCATGGGCCAGGCCGGTCCGCTCGGCCAGAAGCGCGTCGGCCGGGGCCGGGGCGGCGTCCTTGGCCACAGGCGCGGACTCGCCGGTCAGGGCCGATTCGTCGACGCGCAGGTTTTGCACGGACAACAGGCGCACGTCCGCCGGCACCTTGTCCCCGGAACGCAGGAGCACCACGTCGCCGGGCACGAGCTCCTCGGCCGGCCGGCGCGTCCACGAACCGTCACGGAGAATCGTGGCTTCGGTGACCATGGTCCGGGTCAGGGCCGACAGGGCGGACACGGCCTTGGCCTCCTGGATGAATCCCACCACGGCGTTGACGGCCACCACGCCGAAAATGACCGCCGCGTCCACCACATGGTCGAGATAGACCGAGGCCCCTCCGGCCGCCAGCAGGATGTAGACCAGGGGCTGGTGGAACTGGAGCAGGAAGCGGCGCAGCGGGCCAGGCCCCTGGCGGGTGGTCAGGATGTTCCGGCCCCATTTCTGGCGTCGCCTGTCCGCCTCCTCGGCCGAAAGCCCTGCGTCCGCGTCGCCGTCCAGCCGGCGCAGGACCTGCGCGGCGGGAAGGGCATGCCACGGCGTTTCCGGCTTGGTTTCCATGGGCGGCTCCTCGTTTCCGGGCGGGTATCCGAGACTGGAGGGCAATTTAGCCCCGAAGCGGGACGAAATTCAAGGCGCGCCGGGCAAAAGTCGGCTTGCCCTCGGGCAGGCCATGCCCTAAAATCGGCGCGCTCGGGCCAGAAGGGCGATTGCCGGGCCAATTTTGGGCAAAGGCTGGTGGAAGTTGGACAGACCCAAGCGCATTTTGGCCATTGACGACGAACGCATCAACCTGCGGGTCATGGGCGGCCTGCTGCGAAACCTGGGCTACGAGCCCGTGCTGACCGAATCCTGGGCCGAGGCCCTGACGTTGCTCGATCCGAGCATCGATCTGGTGCTTTTGGACGTGATGATGCCGGAAATGGACGGTTTCACCGTGGCCGCCAAAATCCGGCAGATGCCGGGCGTGGCCGACGTGCCCATCATCATGGTCACGGCCCTGACCAGCAAGCAGGACCGTTTGCGGGCCGTGGAAGCCGGGGCCAACGACTTCATCTCCAAGCCCATCGACCTGACCGAGCTTCGGGTGCGCATGGGCTCGCTGCTCAAGATGAAGGAGTCCCAGGACGAGGTGAAGCGCTACCAGGCCGAGCTCGAGGAAATGGTGGCCGTGCGCACCAGCGCCCTGCAAATGGCCCTGGAAAACGTCAAGGAATCCCAGCGCACCATTTTATCGGCCCACCTGGAGACCATCCATCGCCTGGCCGCGGCCGCCGAGTTCAAGGACGAGGAAACCGCCGACCACATCCAGCGCATGAGCCGGTACTGCGCGCTGCTGGCCGCCCGGCTGGGCCTGCCCGACGCCGAGGTGGACCTGATCCTCCAGGCCAGCCCCATGCACGACATCGGCAAGATCGGCATCCCGGACAACATCCTGCTCAAGCCTGGCAAGCTCACCCCGGAAGAGTGGGAAGTGATGAAAAAGCACACGCTTTTCGGGGCGCGCATCCTGGGCGAATCGACCTTTGAGCTGTTGCGGGTGGGCGAGATCATTGCCCTGTCCCACCACGAGAAATGGGACGGTTCGGGCTATCCCAAGGGCCTGGCCGGGGAAAACATTCCGCTCTACGGCCGCATCTGCGCCGTGGCCGACGTGTTTGACGCCCTGACCAGCCGGCGGCCCTACAAGGAACCCTTTTCCAACGAAAAGTCCCTGGAAATCATGCGGGCCGGCCGGGGCAGCCATTTCGACCCCAACATTCTGGACGCCTTTCTGTCCGATCTCGATCGGGTTCTGGAAATCCAGAAGGAATTTCTCGGCTGACGCCCGGTTGCGGCAGAGGTGCAGCGTATTCCACTTGTCAGCGCCGACGGCCGCCTTGTCGTGGGCCGGCGACCGGAATCTTCGCCATGACAGACACCGCCAAGCGACCATCCGTGCTCATCGTGGACGACGTGCCGGCCAACATCCGGATCATGGCCGACATCCTGCGCCAGGGATACGACATCCACGTGGCCACCCGGGGCGGCGACGCCTTGGACCTGGCCCACCGCCTGTCTCCGGACATCATCCTCCTTGACGTGGTCATGCCGGACATGGACGGCCACGCCGTATGCCGGCGCCTCAAGGCCGAAGCCCTCACCCGGGACATTCCGGTCATCTTCGTCACCGGCCGGTTCGCCCCTGAGGACGAGGCCCTGGGGCTGTCGCTGGGAGCCGTGGACTACATCGTCAAGCCGGCCAGCCCGGCCGTGGTCCGGGCCAGGGTCAAAAACCACCTGGAGCTTCGGGCCGCCCGCCAGGAGCTGGCCCGCCAGAATGAAGCCCTCAAGGAGGCGGCCAAGCTGCGCGAGGACGTGGACCGCATCATGCGCCACGACCTCAAGGCCCCGCTGACCGGCATCATCGGCCTGCCGCCGATCATTGCGGAGGAAGGGGGGCTGACCGAGTCCCAGGCCATGCTGCTGCGGCTGATCGAGGAAAACGGTCTCAAGATGCTGTCCATGATCAACCAATCCATGGACCTGTTCAAGATGGAGCGGGGAACGTATACGCTGCGGCCCGAGCCCGTGGACCTGGCGGCCATGGCGGGGCGGCTTTTCACGGAGCTGGCTCCCCTGGCCGGGCAGAAAGGCGTGACCTTCGCCTTGACCGTGGACGGCGCGGCGCTCGGGCCGTCCGACATGGTGGTGGTTTCCGGAGAGCGGCTGCTCCTGTACACCATGCTGGCCAACTGCCTCAAAAACGCGGTGGAAGCCGCGCCCAAGGCCGGCCGGGCGTCCGTGGACTTAAGCGCCGGCGATCCGGTGGCCGTGCGCATCCACAACCAGGGGGCCGTACCCGAGGCCATCCGGCCGTTGTTTTTCCAGAAATACGCCACAGCCGGCAAGGTCGGCGGCACCGGCATCGGCGCTTATTCGGCCCGGCTCATTGCCGAGGTCCACGGCGGGACCGCATCCATGGAAACGTCCGAAGCCACCGGCACCACCATCACCCTGACCCTGCCCCAACGCACCCGTCCGGCTTCGGGGCCGGCTCCGGAAAAGGACAGGGTCGGGCAGGCCGTCTAGACGGCCACGTCCAGCACCGTGCCCTTGGCAATGGTCGTCTGGATCGGGATCGCGGCGGCCAGCTCGGTTTGGCCGTAGGCGGCGTCCAGATAGGATTTGGCCGCGTCCAGGGCGGCGGACAAGCCTTTACGGGTAACCCCCGTCTTTTCCAGGCTCTTGGTGATGAGGTCGGACACGGCCTGGGCCGCGTCGTCGCCGAAGCGGCCGGCCACGTCGGACAGGGTGGCGGACAGAACGTTTTGGATCTGGCTGGCGGACCCGCCCGAACCATCGGAGGCGTAAAACATCTCGTTGCGGCCGTTTTGGAAATAGCCATTGACCGCGTCATTGAGCGCGCCGTTGAAATGGGCCATGGCCTGGTCGCCGGCGGCCATGCCGAAATTGCGGTCAATGAATTTGAGCGCCGTGACCAGGGAATCGCCCAGGGCGTCCTCTCCGCCCTGGCCGTCGCCAACCCCTTTGAACACGATGCCCATGACGGCCGTGGCCGCCGCGTCGCCGAAATTGTCGCGCACGTAGTTGACCGTGTCGGTCAGGGCATTTTGCAGATTCGACGCCGCGCTGCCGGCATTCGAGGCCAGGCTGACCCCGGCGTTGCTGGCCTGGGCCATCTCCAGGCGACGCATGATCTCGGCGGAAAACGTCTCGGCCGTGTCATTGTCCACCTTGTGCCGCCAGCCCGGGGACGCTCCGGTCCCGGAAGCCTCGCCCCGGCTGCGGTCCCTCTGGCGGCCCAGGCTGAGGCCCTGGCCGTTGCCCAGTCCGGCATTGGGGAGCAGGGACGACAGGCCGGAAGAAAGGGATGGAATCTGCATGGCGCGCCTCGATGCGTGTTCTGGTACGGTTCCTATCGGCGCTTTGCGCCAGGGCTTTAGGGGCGATTGCCTGGGCCTGGCCCATCTGCTACGTCCCTGGACGGGCGGCCGCGTTCGCCCGTGGCCATGAAACACATCCCTTTGCCCCAAATCCTGCATATCGACCTGACCGCCGGCCGGGTCCGGCGCGAGCCGTTGACGGCCACGGCCCGGGCCAGGGACCTGGGCGGCCGCGGCCTGGCCCGGGCGCTCCTGGACGATACGGCCCATCTGGCCTGGGACGATCCCCGGGCGGCCCTCTGTCTTTGCCCCGGTCCCCTGGCCGGCGCCGATCTGCCGGGCGCAAGCCACGTTGTCGCGGCCTGGGCCTCGCCCCTGACCGGGGCCCTGGCCGACGCAAGCTGCGGCGGCCGCCTGGGCGCAGCCCTGGCCCGGGCCGGGGTGGCCGGCATCCGGATCACGGGCCGGGCCAAAGGGCCTTGCGGCATCGCCATCCGGGACCAGGAAGTTTCCCTTGTCCAGGCCTCGGCCTTGGCCGGCCTGCCCACGGACGCCGTGTTCGCCGCCCTGAGCGCCTTCGATGGCGCGGCTGTCATCGGCCCGGCCGCCTGGGCCGGCTCTTTGCTGGCCAATCTGGCTGTGGACCGCTGGTGGCACGGCGGCCGGGGCGGGCTGGGGCTTGCCCTGGCCGCCAAGAACTGCGCCTTTGTGGCCGCAACCGGCCACGCCTCCGTGCACGTGGCCGACCCGCAAGGGCTTTCGGCCGCCAGGACGGCCATTTGCCGGCTCATCGCCGCCTCGCCGGCCCTGGCCGGAGCCACGGGCCTGGGCCGGTTCGGCCCGGCCGCCCTGGTCGATCTGGCCCATGGCCGGCGCATGATGCCCACCCGCAATTTCCGGGCCACCCATTTTCCGGCCGCACCCCGGGTCAATGCCCCGCGCCTGGAGGCGGCCTACCAGGCGAAGGGCGTGGCCTGTCCCGGCTGTCCCGTGGCCTGCCGCCGCCTGGCCCCGGGCGGCGTTCTGCTGCCGGATGGGGACAGCCTGTCCCATTTCACGGCCCTGCTCGGCCTGGCCGATGCCGGCCTGGCCATGGCTGGGCATAACCTGTGCGCCCGGCTCGGCCTGGACCCGGTCTCGGCCGCCGCCACCCTGGCCTGCCAGGCCGAGCTGACCGGTCAAGAGCCGACCCCCGAGGCCGTGCCCGGACTTCTGGCCGACATGGCGGCCATGCGTGGTCCGGGCCGGGAACTGGGCCAGGGCGCGGCAGCCTACGCCGCGGCCAAGGGTCGGCCCGAGACGGCCATGGCCGTCAAAAGCCTGGAACTGCCGGCCTGGGACCCGCGTGGAGCTTACGGCCTGGCCCTGGCCTTGGCCGTTTCCACCATAGGCGCGGACGCCTGGCGGGCGGGCTGCCTGGCCCATGAAATTTTGCGCAAACCCGTGGCCACGGATCGCTTCACCTTTGACGGCAAGGCCCGGGCCGTGGTCCTGGGCGAGAATGCCCGGGCCGCTGCGGACAGCCTGGCCGTGTGCCCCTGGCTGTGCCTGGGCGTATCGCTGGAGGAATGGGCCCATGGGCTTTCGGCCATAACCGGAGAGCCTGTGGCGGCCGGGGACTTGGCCCGGCTCGGGGCGCGGGTGGTGTACCGGGAGCGGATGCAAAACAGCCGGCGCGGATTTGCGGCTGCCCATGACGATCTGCCGGCCCGGTTTTTTACCGAGCCCGGCAGCGGCGGCGACGGCATCCGGGTGCCGCCCCTGCCTCGGGAAGCGTTTTTGGCCGCCCGGGCCAAATATTACCGGATTCGGGGACTGGACGAAAACGGCCGGTCCACACCCGAGCGGGCCAGGGAGCTGGACCTTTCATGGACGCCCTGATCAGTCGGTTCGCGGCCCGGCTCGAACGGGCCGGCCTGTGCCTGCCCGGCGCGGCCCTGGTGGCCGGCCTGGACGAAGAATTGTGCTTTTCCCGGCAGGACCCGGCCACGGATACCCTGGCCGAGGTGGTGGACCTGCTGGGCGTTTCCTGCCTGATCCTGGCCCCGCCGGCCGAGCCCTACCGGACTATCCTGGAATTTCTGGCCAGCCGCGAAGCCCCGGCCATCCGGCCCCGGGACTGCGAGACCCGCACCTTTTTCCACGACATCCCGGTGGTGGCCAAGCCCTCGGCCGAAGCCATGGCCCAGGCCCTGTTGCGGCGCAAGGGGGCCTATGTGCCGGGCCTCGGCATCCTGGCCCACGGCGCGCTTTCCCCGGAGCAGGCCTTTATCACGATCTCGTCCGTGGCCTTTGCCGGGTTTGTGAAGTTTTTTTCCGACCATCTGGCCAACGCGCGCCTGGGCCGCCTGGACGCGGCGGCCCGAACGGCCTTTGCGGCGGCCGCGGCCGCCTTGCCGGCAGCGCCGCCCAAGCATCCGCCGGCCCTGGCCCGGGGACCGTTCGCCAACCGGGCCGAGACCCTGGACGCCATGGCCGAGGCCGGCCGGGCCACGGTGGCGCTCGGGCTGGTGGATTCGGTCTTTGGCAACATTTCCTATAATCAGAGCGGCGAGCTGGCCATCAGCCAGACCGGCAGCGCCCTGGACGAATTGGAGGGGGCCGTGGACTTCTGCCCCCTGGACGGATCGTCATGCGTGGGCCTGACCGCTTCGAGCGAATTTTCCGCCCACGCCGCCCTGGCCCGGCTGGACGGCCGAAAGGCCATCCTGCACGGGCACCCGAAATTCGCGGTCATCATGTCCATGGATTGCACGGAGACGGCCTGCCCGGCCCAGGATGCCTGCCATGTGGCCTGTCCCCTGGCCCGGTGCGTGGGCGACGTGCCCATTGTGCCCGGCGAGGTGGGCGCCGGGCCGCGCGGCCTGGTCCACACCATGCCCCCGGCTCTGGTCGGGCGGCGGGGCGTGATCGTCCTCGGGCATGGCGTGTTTACCGCCGGCCGGGAGGATTTCAACGAGGCCCTGGCCGCGCTTTGCGCCATCGAGGGCCTGTGCCGCGAGCGTTATTTCCAGGCCGTGGCCGGGGCGGAGAAGGCCTGATGCACTGGGACGTGTTCGTCTACGGCACCTTGCGCCAGGGGTTTCACAACCACCAGTGCCTGCGCGGGGCCGTCTGCCTGGGGCCGGCCGCCACCCGGGAACCCTACGCCATGTATGTGGCCGCCGGCATTCCCTATCTGGTCAAGGCCGAGCCGCGATGCGTCATTTCGGGCGAGCTCTACCGCGTCGACGGCCCCATCCTGGCCGGCCTGGACCGGCTGGAAGAGCACCCCCTGGTCTATTGCCGGGAAGAGGCGGACATCATCCTGGCCGACGGCCGGGCAACCCGGGCCTGGATCTATTTCGCGCGCCGGCCCCATGGCCGGCTGGCGGACACGGGCGATTTCGCCGCGCTTCCGTAGTCGGGCTGATGCGGCGGCCTTGCTTTCGTGGGGTGCGCCCCGGCCGACTTCAATACGACTTGAAAAGCCAGGCGTAGATCACGTAAATCCAGCCCAGTATGCCGTGGATGATGGCCCAGAGAATGGATTTGTTGAGGTTAAACGACACGGCCATGGCCAGGGACGAGCCGAATCCCACGCCGTACTTGACGATGGTCTGCCGGGTGTACACTTCCATGACAACCTCCTGGTGTATGTCGCCTGTAACATGAATCCTGACTGATGGCACGCCTTTTCGCCTCTGGTCGCGCAATTGACATTTGGCGTCCTGCCGCGCACAGTGCCGCAATGGCGGCTCTGGCATGCTTTTTTTCCCTGATGCGTTTTCCGCTGGCCGCTGCCGGCCTGCTCCTGGCCTTGCCGGCGGCGCAGCCGGCCTGGGCCGGGGAAGCGCCCCGGGAGCGGGACGCAGCCCATGCGGTGGGCCGCCTGACCTACGGCCCGACGCCGGGCGAACTGGCCCGGGTGGCGGATATGGGCGTTTCGGCCTTCATCCAAAGCCAGCTCGAACCCGAGCGCCTGGACGAGCCCCCAGCCCTGACCGAAGCCCTGGCCGGGCTTCCGGCCGAAGCCATGGATACGGTGCGGCTTTTCCGGGAATACGGCCCCACGGCAGACCGGGGAGATACAGGCCAGGCCGTTGACAAGCCCGGCCCCGAAGCCATGCGCCGCACCTTTGACCGAGCCGGGGCCGTGGCCCTGGAAGCGGCCCAGGCCCGCCTGATCCGGGCCGTGCTGTCCAAACGGCAGCTTTTCGAGCTCATGGTGGCCTTTTGGAGCGAGCACTTCAACCTGGGCGCGAAAAAGGGCCTGGGGCATCTGTGGGTCGGCTCGTTCGAGCGCGAGGCCATCCGGCCCTACGCCATGGGCCGGTTCCTGGACCTGCTCGCAGCCACGGCCATGCACCCGGCCATGCTCATTGCCCGGGACAACTGGAAAAACGTGGTCCACCGCGAGGGCGACGCCCCGCCCAAGGAAGAGCTGGACCCGGGCTATGCGGCCACGCTCCTGGCCCACCAGACCCTGGGGCCGAATGGTCCGCAGACGCCGGCCGACGTCACGGCCCTGGCCCGGGTGTTTACCGGCTGGCGGGTGGGGGCGGCCCGGGCCGGCGCGGATTCGGGCGGCTTTTATTTCGACGTGAGCCTGCACGATCCCACGGACAAGGTGTTTCTGGGCGAGACCATCCAGGGCTCGGGCCTGGCCGAGGGGGCCACGGCCCTGCGCATTCTGGCCAAACACCCGGCCACGGCCGGGCACATCTGCCGCAAGCTGGCCGTGTATTTCCTGTGCGACGACCCACCTGCCGCCCTGGTGTCGCGCCTGGCCCAGGTCTTTGGCGCCACGGGCGGCGACATCCGGGAAGTGCTGCGGGCGCTTTTTTCCAGCCCGGAATTTTTCGATCCCAAATACATGGGCAACCGGCTCAAAACCCCGCTGCGCCAGGTGGTCTCGGCCGTTCGGGCCACGGGAAGCGCGCCCCGAAACACGGCGGCCCTGGCCGGAGCCCTGGCCGGCCTGGGGCAGCCGCTGTTCGCGGCCGACGGCCCGGAAGGCTATCCGGCCACGAGTGCGCCGTGGCTTAAGCCCGAGAGCCTGGCCGGGCGGGTGGCCTTTGCTGGGGACCTGGTCTCGGGCCGGCTGCCGGTCCTGGAGGCCAAACCAGGAGGCCTCTCGGCCACGGCCCTGGCCGAAACATTGGGAGGGACGCTTTCGGCCAAGACCCGGCAGGCGGCGGCCAAGGCTCCGGCCGGGCTCGGCGCGGCCGTGATTTTGGGATCGCCGGATTTCATGCGCTATTGACTGGGGGAATCGGTGCGACGACGCGAGGCATTGCGATTTTTGGCCGCCATGGGGGCCTTGGGCCTGGCCGGGCCGGGGGCGGCCCTGGCTCGGCGGCGCGGCCGGGCCGGGTCCCGGGAGCCGGCGGCCAAGGCGGAGCCCACGAGGCCTGCGGGCCGGGGCGGCAAGCGCCTGGTGGTGCTGCTGCTGCAGGGCGGGCCGGACGGCCTGGCCGTGGCCGCGCCCACCAGCGACCCCCTCTATGCCTACCTGCGGCCGCAAACCGCCATCCTTCCCGGAAGCGGGGGACTGGAGCTCGGGGACGGATTTTTGCTCCACCCGGCCCTGTCGCCGCTTTTTCCGTTCTGGAAAAAAGGGCGGCTGGCCGTGATTCCGGCCTGCGGCCTGGTGGGCGCGGCCACGGAACATGGCGCGGCCCGGGCCGATTTCGCTTACGGCGCGCCCACCCAGGGCAAAACGCCCAAGGCCGGCTGGCTCGGCCGGCTGGCTCTGGCCCTGGGCGGGGCCAAGGCCCAGATGCTGACCGGCGCGCTGTCGCCGATTTTGGGCGGCGCGCCCCATTACAAGCTCGTTTCGGCCGGGCGCGGACCGTCCCTGCCGCCCCTGGCGGACGCCAACCGGCCCCTTTTCGAGGCGGCGTCCCGGCTTTTTTCCGGCCGCGATCCCCTGGATGCGGCCGTTGCCGCCGGCGGGAAATCCCGCCGGGAAGGACTGGCCAGGTTTCTGGCCGAGTCGCGCCAGGCAGCGGCCGGAGCCGTGGCCGCGCCCACGTTCGCCAGATTCGGCGAGCGCTTCGGCCGGGAGCTGGCCGACCGGCGCGACGTTGCCTTGAGCTTTCTGGCCGTGGGCGGCTTTGACACCCACGTGGGCCAGGGCGCGGCCAAGGGTTACCTGGCCGACCGGCTGGCCGAGACGGCCGCGGGCCTGGCCGGGCTGGCCTCGGGCCTGGGCCAGGCCTTTGACGAGACCGTGGTGCTGGCCTTGGGGGAATTCGGCCGCAGCGCCCGTGAAAACGCTTATGGCGGCACGGACAACGGCCGGGGCGGGGTCATGCTGGTCCTGGGCGGCCCGGTGGCCGGCGGCAAGCTTTATGGCGACTGGCCCGGGCTGGGCGGGCATCGCCTGGCCGGGGGCAAGGACATTGCCGTGACCACGGACTGGCGCGACGTGGCGGCCGGCGTCCTGACCCGGCATCTGGGACTGCCGGAGGGACGATTGGCCGAAATCTTTCCCGGATTTACGCCCGGAAAAACGCCGCCGAACGTGATGGGATAGGGGCGCTGGCGGCAGGGGCCGCAAAAAAACGCCTGTCCACGCGCACGCGGACAGGCGTTTTTGTTTGGGAGTCCTGCCGGGACAGGGCGCGACGACGCCGGCTCGCCAAAAGTCCTCCAGGTTTGGGGTCCGTTAAGGAGGCCAGCGGGTTCGCGTCCGCTTTTGGCTTGCAGCGAGCCTGCGCCTGGCGCGCGGTTGGCGGTACGCGCCGGACGCCGCGCCGTCGCGCCCTGTTTCGGCAGGGCGAGGGGGCTTGCGCCGGGAAGCCGGCGGAAGAAAGGCTTCCCTTAATCAAAAAAAGGGCTTATATGATTCAATTGCCTTCCGCTTTGCGCCTTTTTTCACAAAAGCCGGTTTTTTGCAAGTTCCAAACCCCCTGGAATTTCACGCAGGCAAAAAATTATTTCCCAATCCGGTAAAAGTTTCGCTCGGAGCGAGCCATCTCGGCAGGTAATACCTTGAATTAATGCTGGATTCCGGCTTGCGTCGGAATGACGGGAACGCTGTTCCCTCTGTTTTTCCCGCCCGAAGGGCCGGCCGACGGTGGGGCCGCAATGATCCGGGCGTCAAGGCGGCTTTGCGCCTTGTGTCGCCCAGACCATTGCGGCCCCACTTTGCGGCTACGCCACCCCGCCCGGCTCAGCCGATCGGGGGGTCCGGGGGGAGTGACTCCCCCCGGCGGGTCCAGGGCAGAGCCCTGGCAGGGTCTGGGGCAGCGCCCCAGCAGGGTCCGGGACGGAGTCCCGGTGGGGTCCGGGGCAGCGCCCCGGCTTACGGCGGCGGGGCGATGGTCACGAGCACGCGCATGTCCGTGATGGAGCGGATGCCGTGGGGCACGGCGATGGGCAGCACCACCACGTCGCCGGCCTTGGCCGGCACGGTGGTGTTATCCGGGCCGAGGAACTCGCCTTCGCCTTCCAGCACCACGATGGACAGTTCGCCGTCCACGTCATGGGAGTGCACGGGCAGGGTCTGTCCGGCCTTGAAGTTGAAGTTGACGACGCGGAAGTTGGCCGAATCGTGGACCCACAGCATGCCGTAGCCGGTGTCCTTGAAGGGGCCTTCCTCGAAGATGTTGGTCTTTTTCATGGTTCGCTCCTGGCGTTGCGTCCTTCGAAACCTGGCAATGCTTTTTCAGGATAACACAAGGTATGCGGGTCCCTCGAACGTCGCACGGGCGAATTTCGAGGACGCGGCCCTAGCCGAAGGCGACGTTGGCGGCGGTTATGGCCTGTTGGGAAACGATTTCGCCGTGCCGGGCCACCACCACCTGGGTTACGGGCACGTTCTTGCCGGACTTGGCCACGGCCAGGGCGGCGATGCGGCTCATGCCGGCGCAACAGGGCACTTCCATCTGCAAGACCGTGATATCGCGGATGTCGTTTTCGGCCAGGATGGCGGTCAGCTTTTCCACATAGGCTGGGGCGTCGTCGAACTTGGGGCAGCCGAAAAGCGCCACCCGGCCCGGCAGGAAGTCGGTGTGGAAGGCCGGGAAGGCCGGCGGCACGCAATCCGAGGTCAGAAGCAGCCGGGCTCCCTGGAGAAACGGCGCGGTCGGCGGCACCAGGCGCAGCTTGATGGGCCAATGGGACAGGGCCGAGGCCGGGGCTTTCTGGCCGGTGGGGATGTTGGCCGTCTGGCACGGGGTCAGGCGCGTGACCTTGGCCGAGGGGCAGCCGCAGGGCTTTTGTTCGGCGCGCTTCAGTGCGGCCAGGCGTTCCTCCACGGCTTCCTCGTCAAAGGCGTCGGCTTCGCGTTCGATGATCTTGAGCGCACCGGTGGGGCAGTGGCCGATGCAGGCCCCCAGGCCGTCGCAGAAGTGGTCGGCCACGACCTTGGCCTTGCCGTCGATGATTTCCAGGGCCCCTTCGGCGCAGCCCGTGACGCACTGGCCGCAGCCGTTGCAAAGCGACTCGTTGATTTCGATGATCTTGCGTTTCATGATGCATGTATCCTTACAGGGCGGCCCCGGTCCGGGGCCGCCCTTTCATGCGGTAAACTAGCCCAGAATCGCCTTCAGGTCCTGCTCAGGCGTGGTAATGGGTTTGATGTCGTAGTTCTGGACCAGGAAGTTGAGGACGTTGGGCGTCAGGAAGGCCGGCAGGGTCGGCCCCAGACGCATGTTCTTGATACCAAGATAAAGCAGGGTCAGCAGGATGGCTACGGCCTTCTGCTCGTACCAGGACAGAATCAGGGACAGGGGCAGGTCGTTGACTCCGCAGTCAAAGGCCTTGGCCAGGGCCACGGCCACCTGGATGGCCGAGTAGGCGTCGTTGCACTGGCCCACGTCCAGCAGGCGCGGGATGCCGCCGATGGTGCCGAGCTTCTTGTCGAAGAAGCGGAACTTGCCGCAGGCCAGCGTCATGACGATGGTGTCGGCCGGGGCCTTTTCCACGAATTCGGTGTAGTAGCTGCGGCCGGGCTTGGCCCCGTCGCATCCGCCCACCAGGAAGAAGTGCTTGATCTGGCCGGCCTTGACCGCGTCGAT
Source organism: uncultured Desulfovibrionaceae bacterium (assembly GCA_964490985.1). Lineage (GTDB taxonomy): Bacteria > Desulfobacterota > Desulfovibrionia > Desulfovibrionales > Desulfovibrionaceae > Solidesulfovibrio. The sequence continues at coordinate 21,580 of CAZBER010000059.1, forward strand.
GACCGTGCCGGCCACGGACATGATGGTGTTGCGGGCAAAGCCGGTCAGGACCGAGCCCTTGTCGGTGTCGGCCGCGAATCCGGGCAGGGACAGGGCCTTTTCGACGACCGGGCCGAAGTCGCCGTTTTCCACGTGGCGCATGCCGGGCCAGCCGACCAGGCCGGTGGTGAAGATGTTGTCCGCGTAGCTCTGGGACGGCTTCTGCAGACAGTTGGTGGTCATGAGAATGGCGCCGGGGAATTCGCCGAACTCCTTGTGCTGGTTCTGCCAGGCCGTGCCGTAATGGCCGTAGAAGTGGGGGTGTTTTTTCAGCTCGGGATAACCGTGGGCCGGCAGCATCTCGCCGTGGGTGTAGATGTTGATGCCCTTGCCCTCGGTCATTTCCAGCAGGGTCTTGATGTCCTTGAGGTCATGGCCGGAAACCAGGATGGCCTTGCCGGCCTTGGCCCCGAGCGGCACCTCGGTGGGCGCGGGATGGCCGTAGGCGCCGGTGTTGGCGGCGTCGAGGAGTTCCATGGTGCGCAGGTTGATCTCGCCGCACTTGAGCACCAGGCCCACCCAGGCGCCCAGGTCCTTGTCCGTGGTGAAGGTTTCGGCCAGGCCCTGGAACAGGAAGTCGTAGACGACCGGGTCTTCCTGGCCCAGGATGGCGGCATGGTCGGCATAGGCGGCCACGCCCTTGAGGCCGTAGAGCAGGGTGTGCTTGAGGGACAGGATGTCCGGGTTGGATTCCGGAATGGCCTTGATGCCGTGGGCCTGGCCCTGCTTTTCCAGTTCGGCCAGGCTGGCGGCCGGAGTGAAGGTGGCCGGTCCGTCGGCCGGTTTGGCTTTGAGCGTGGCGGCCAGGGCGTCGCGTTTGGCCACGGTGTCGTTGATGAGCTTCTGGAAGCGCGGGGGATCGAAGTTGACGTTGGTCAGGGTGGAGAACAGGGCCTTGGCGAAGAATCGGCCGGTTTCCAGGGGGATGGACTGGCCTTCGGCCTTGGCGGCCACGGCCACCTGCCCGAGGCCGGTCAGGGCGTAAACGAGCAGATCCTGGAGGTCCGAAACCTCGGGCTGCTTGCCGCACACGCCGAGCTTGTCGCAACCGATGCCTTTGGCCGCTTGTTCACACTGGTAGCAAAACATATGGGTTCCTCCGTTTGGGGTTTCGGTGCGATTTCCCGATTCGTTGATTAGGGGTCTACGCGGGCCGGGACAACAAGAGTTTGACCTAAGTCAAAACGGCGATTTTTTTTGCGACGCCCGCGACCAACCAGACCCGGCCCAGGAAATGGGAGATCGGAGACCTTTTACGAGTTGCTCCACAATAAACCCGAAATAAAGAAAAAGGTCAAGGTGCAAGCGCGGTTGCCGCGCGATGGGGTGCAGGGCGCGATCCGGATGCGGTTTGCGAACGCGTGCGTATGGGCACGTCGCATATCTGAAAAGACTCTTGCGGCCAGAGGGACGGATTGCACAATGTTCGCTTGAACTGCGGCCGCGACCCGTGCAAGAAGGGGAGCATGAACCCGACTCCCCCCTTCTCCCCGGCCGTGTCCCCGAGTCCCCGGGCGGTCATCGTCGGCGCCGGATTCGCCGGCCTCTGGGCGGCCCGCACCCTGGCCCCCACCGGCTTTTCCGTCATGCTGGTGGACCGCAACAACTACCATACCTTCCTGCCGCTGCTCTACCAGGTGGCCGCGGCCGAGCTGGAGCCGGAGCAGATCGCCTTTCCGGTGCGGGCGATTTTCCGCAAGCACCGCAATGTCGGCTTCACCCTGGCCGAGGCCCGGAGCGTGGACTACGCGGCCCGGCACCTGCTGACCAGCGCCGGCCCCATTCCCTACGACTACCTGCTCGTGGCCCCGGGCAGCGTCACCCAATACTTCGGCATCGAGGGCGCGGCCGCCCATTCCTTTCGGCTCAAGACCCTGGAAGAGGGCATCACGCTTCGCAACCACATCCTGACCTGTTTCGAGCGCGCCCAGGCCGAATCCGACTCAACGGCCCGGGAGCGGCTGCTCACGTTCGTGGTGGTCGGCGGCGGCGCGACCGGCGTGGAGTTCGCCGGAGCCCTGGCCGAGCTGATCCGGGGGCCGCTGGCCCAGGATTATCGCTTCGCCGGGCTGATCGATCCGGCCCGGCTGACCGTGGTGCTGCTGGAAGCCATGCCGGGCCTGCTCGGCCCGTTCCCGGAGCGGCTGCGGACGTATGCCGCCCGCCGCCTGGCTTCCATGGGCGTGGCCGTGCGCACCGGAGCGGCGGTGGAGCGCGTCGAGCCCCAGGCCGTGCGCCTCGAAGACGGGGAGGTCATTGCCACGGAGACCGTGGTCTGGACCACCGGGGTCAAGGGAGAGGCCTTGGAGCCGTCCTTTAGCGTGCAGGCGGGCAAGGACGGCCGGGTGGCCATGCTGTCCACCCTGCAACACCCCGAGCATCCGGAGGTCTTTTTCGCCGGGGACATCGTGGCCGCGCCGGACCTGCATTCCGGACGGCCGCTGCCCATGCTGGCTTCGGTGGCCATGCAGCAGGGACAGCACGTGGCCCGGGCCATGCTGGCCCTGTCCCGGGGACAGATGGCCCCGCCGTTTCGCTACCGGGACCGGGGGACCATGGCCACCATCGGCCGGGGTGCGGCCATATCCGTGATCGGCCGCATGCAGCTCACGGGATTTCCGGCCTGGGTGATCTGGCTGGTCATCCACCTCATGTATCTGATGGGCTTTCGCAACCGGCTGATGGTGCTCATCAATTGGGCAGTGGACTACTTTTTTTTCGAGAAGGCGGTGCGATTGATTCTGCCCAAGTGCCTGACGCGGCCGCGCGACACGCCGCAGCGGCCCCAAGCCGAGTGAAGCCGGCTCAGATCCGGGCCACGCCCAGAAATACGGCGTGCAGGGCCACCACCAGGACGAGATAGGCCTGCCGGGCCGCCCGGGGGGACAGGCCCGGGAAGTGGAACCCGATGCGCCCGCCCGGGCAAGCGCCCACGCAGTCGCCGCACAGGGTGCAGGAAATCCCGGGCCGGCCCCGGGCCAGATCGGACGGCGCAAGGGCCAGGTAGCGGCAGGCGCGCGAGCACCGGCCGCAGCCGTCGCAGCCTTCCCCGATGCGCACCCGCCAGGGGTTGACCTTGCCCAGCACATTGCCGATGAGCCCGATGGGGCAATAGAGGGTGCAATGGATCATGACCCCGGTGCGGCGCGAGGCCGTGGCCATGATGGCCAGGCCCAGCAGTCCGAATCCGGCCGCCACCCAGACCGCCGTGATGGCGTCCACGCCCAAAACCCGGAATCCGAGAGCCAGGCCCACGGCCAGGGCCAGGGTGGCCGCGCGCCAATACGCCAGCTTTCCGGGCAGGCGTTTGGGATTTTTGCGGCCAAGGCGGGCGCAGGCGTCGTCGGCCGCGCCGATGTAGCAGAGGTGGGAGCACCAGCCCGGCCCGACCAGAAGCAGGGTGGACAGATAGAGGATGGGCATGAAATAGCCGCCGCCCCGGTAGATCGGCCCGGCCACGATCAGCGCCGGCACGGGCAGGTGCAACGCCCCGGTCATGAGAAACTTGGCCGCGCCCGCCAGCCCCAGGGCCAGTTGGCCGAAAAAGACCAGGGAAAAGGCGGCCCAGTACCGGGAGCGCAGGGGGCCGGTACGGGGCGCGTCCAGCATCCGGCCGGCCAGCCAGGCGGCGTACAGCCCCAGGGCCAGGATTTCCAGCATGCCCCAGCCGGGAAGGAAGCGGTCAAGCAGGAGCACGGCAAACGGGCTCTTGGCCCGGGCCACGGCCAGCAGGCCCACGGCCAGCCAGAAGGCCGCGGCCCTGGCCCGGGCATGGGCCGCATTCCGGTTGAACCAATTCCTGGCCCGCCGGGAAAAGGCGAAAAGCCCGGCCACAAGGCATACGGCCACCACCGCGCCCATGATGGCCGCCAGGCGCACGTACGGCAGGCCGCCGGCCAGCCGGAAGAGCACCATATCCCGGCCCGCGTCCGCAAAGACAAGGGCGCACAGGATGAGTGTCGGCCCCAGGATCAGGCGCGTCCAGGCCCGCCGCCAAAAGGCCAGGCCGGCCAGGATCACGGCCGCGGCGGTCAGGCCCGGATCGCCGGCGCGCAGGGCATGGGCCGCCCAAAGGAGCAGGCCCAGAACCTGAAGCGCAAGGCCCAGCCCGGTCATGGCCAGACCCAGGCCGGCAGGCCGGGTGAGCCGCCGGGAAACAGGACATCGCCGAAGCGAAGGCCCGGCTTGGCGGCCTGGCCCCAGGCCGTAAGGCACCGCCCGGTCAGGTCCAGGGTCGCCTGGGGTTGCAGGATACCGGGCAGCTCCAAAGCCAGGCGCGGCCGCCGGCCGAGCCGGCCGCCCACAAGGACGCGAAAGCCCGTTGATCCGGCGAGGATGGCCGAGCGCTGGCAAACCCGGGCGCAGGCCCCGCAGCCCAGGCACTTGTCCGCATCGATGACCGCCGTGCCGTCCGCCATGGCAATGGCCCGGTCCGGACAGGCGTCGACGCAAATGCCGCACCCCGTGCAGGCTATCTCCAGGACAGCCGCCTGGCGGGCCGCCACCAGGCCCAGGTCGGCCACATGGGGCCGGGTGCAGCCATTGGGACAGGCGCAGCAGGACAGGCGAAAACGTTCGTGATGGCGCAGGGGCCGTTCCAGGTCGGCCAGAGCCTCGGGCGCGGGCTCGGTGGCCACGCGCGTCATCAAATTCACGACAAATCCCTCGGCCAGGGGCAGGGCCATGGGGCAACCCAACGGCTTCACGCCCCGGCAGGTTTCCAGTACAAAAGGGCTGTGGCGCATGACATTTCCTTGGGCGGCCCGAAGCCGCTCCAAAATGACCGTACTCCCGGCCCGGTCGGGACGCCTTGACCTATGTCAAAAGGAATGCGGAAATGGACGCAGCCGAAGCCGTCTCGCGCATCGGGCTTTTTGCCGGCCTGGAACGGCGCGGGCAAACCGCCCTGGCCGGCATCGCCGAAATCCGGCACTACGCCCGGGGCCAGGACATCTTTTTCGCAGGGGACCCGGGCCAGGGCTTTTTCTCCGTGGCCTCGGGCAAGGTGCGCATCTACCAGACGTCCCTGGCCGGCAAGGAGCACATCCTCCACGTCTTCGGCCCGGGCGAGGTGTTCGCCGAGGTGGCGGTCTTCACCGGCGGGGCCTACCCGGCCAACGCCCAGGCCCTGGAAGACAGCGAATGCGTCTTTTTCCCCAGGCAGCGCTTCCGGGCGCTTCTGGCCGAGGACCCGGACATGGCCATGAACATGCTGGGGCTTTTGTCCATGCGCCTGCGCCAGCTCGTCAAAAAACTCGAAGACCTGAGCCTGCGTGAAGTGCCGGCGCGCCTGGCCGCCTACCTGCTTTTACTCGGCGCCCAAAACAAAAAACGCACCCTCTCCCTGGACCTGCCCAAAGGACAACTGGCCGCCTACCTCGGCACCATCCCGGAAACCCTGTCCCGGGTCCTGCGGCGGCTGGCCGACGACGGCATCATCGCCACCATGGGCAACACCCTCGAAATCCTCGACCAACCCCGCCTCGAAGCCATCGCCTCGGGCGAGAAGTGAGATAAGAAGAGAAGATGCCTCCGGCAGCCGGGAGGGGGTCACCCCCTCCCGGACCCACCCGATTAGGGGGGCG